>CAYWDH010000012.1:0-67041 GCA_964456985.1 uncultured Eubacteriales bacterium | reverse complement strand
GCTGTGAGATCGGCTCGCCTAAAAGGTAAAATATGGTTGCATAAAATGAGAATCACTACTTGAACTAACGGAATGATCATGTTTTTAATGAAGTAAGAATGATAAAAGAATCGATCATGGTAGAGGTGGATGGAAACGCAACCATATTTTATGAATGACCAGGATTATTCATATCTCAGGCTTTTAGCCGGATTGGCCAGGGCTGCTTTTACTGCTTGAAAGCTTACCGTTAACATAGTGATCACAAGCGTTGCCGCCGCAGCCAACAGAAAGAGAGAAATCCCGAGGTTTGTCCGGAAAGAGTAGTTGTTGAGCCAATTCCGCATCGCAACATAGGCAACAGGCCAGGCGATAATATTGGCTAAAAGGATCCATAAAAAGAACTGCTTTGTTAAAAGCAGGACGACCCCCGAAATAGAGGCTCCAAGGGTCTTGCGGATTCCTATTTCTTTGGTTTTCTGTTCAGCCACAAACGCAGAAAGTCCCAATAGGCCAAGACAGGAGATAAAGATGGCGATCAGGGCCAAATAACGGAACAACTTTCCGGCCAGGATCTCCGGGCCGTAATCAAGCTCGAAGAGTTCGTCGAGAAAATGGTATTCAAAAGGAAATCCTATTGAGAACTTCTTCCAGGCCTCTTTGATGCTGTTTATGGCTTTCCTGCGATCATCTGATCTGACCTTGACCAGAACAAGGCGAAAATATTTAGGGTTGATCAGGATCACTACCGGTTCTATGCTATAGTTCAGGGGCATGGAATGGAAGTCTTTAACCACTCCGACGATCGTGCCTGTTGAATCTTCTCCGAGAGAGAAAGGTTTCCCGATCGGATCTTCCAGCCCCATTGCCTTGACAGCTTTTTCATTAAGGATGTAATTGGAACCATCCGCAGGGAATTCTCTGGAAAAATTTCGTCCTTGAACGATTTTCATGTCCAGAAGATCCAGGGTGTCATAATCAACAGGAATAAAGCCAAAGGCGACACTATCGCCGGCCTCCATCCCTTCCCATCGAATTCCCCTGAATATGGCAGTCATCTCTCCAGGAGACTGAAAGGTCCTGGCTACCGCAGATACACTGGGATTCTGGAGAAGTTCGTTTCTGAAGGCTTCATAATTTTTCTGGAGTTCTCCGTTCATCCTCATATAAAGAACACCCTGTTTATCAAAACCAAGGTTTCTCGTCCGGATATAGCGGAGCTGTTTCTCAATGCCGCCCATGCCGATAAGCAGAATGATTGAAAGGGAGACTTGGATGACCACCAGGGTTTTCCGGAAGGACGCTTTCTTACCGGTTCGGCCAAAGTGGTTTCGCAGGGCCTGAACCGGTTTGAAAGAAGACATCACAAGCGCCGGATAAACACCTGAAGCTAAACCCGCAAATACGGTTATAAGGAAAATTCCCAGTATGAAGCCCGGCCTTATGTCAGAAAAGGCAAGTGTTTTACCCGTGAGGTCATGGAAAACTCCTTCCAGTATTTGGATGAGCAGGAGAGATATGCCGAGCGCTATCAAGGTAAAAAGCACTGATTCTAAAAAGAACTGCCAGGCGATCTGCATTCTTCGGGCGCCCACCGCTTTTCTCAAGCCGACCTCTTTAGCCCGCCGCTCTGAGCGGGCTGTGGAGAGGTTAATATAATTTATACAGGCGATGACCAGAATGAAGATGGCGACTATAGAAAAGATGCGGACAAATTTCATACCCTCTTCACTCCCGTCTGCGGAATATAAATGGATATCACCAATAGGCTGAAGGGTTAGCGAAATTTGTTCGTTGGGCAGCTGCTCCTGTATAAGTTTGGATAGTTTTTTTTCCACATCGGTAAGGAAAGAACCGTCCTGGAGAAGAACAAACGTCAAGGCATAATGGTTTTCCCAGGACAATAGTGATTTCGGATCAACCATTCTGGAGATCGGAACGAATAGATCGAAGCGGAGGTCTGAGTCCTGCGGGATATCCTCTATCACACTCTTAACCACAAAATCCTTTTCATGGTCAAGAGTCAGAATTTTTCCTAAAGGATCTTTCGTACCAAAATATTTATGAGCTGTACTTTCAGTCAGGACAATTGCATCCGGTTCTGCCATTGCTTTACTCGGATCTCCCTTGATTGAAGGAAAGGTGAAAACCTTAAAAAAAGATGGATCCGCCAGACAAATACGGTTTTCATAAAAAACACGGTCCTCGTAGTCCGAGAAACTGATAAGAGCACTGATCCTTTGGAAACGGGTTGCATCAATAACCTCGGCACAATTTTCCCGGGCCGCATAGGCTAAGGGAAATGGAGTTGACGGATTATATTCCGTTTCGCTGCCTATATGATATTTTTTGTTGATCCTGAACAGATGATCTGCGTTTTCATGAAAGCGGTTGGTGCCCAGTTCATCCTGCACCCAGAAAAAAATCAGAAACGAGAGAGTCATTCCGAGCGCAAGGCCGATGGTATTGATGAGGGAATAAGCCTTCTGCTTTTTCATCTTGCGGAAAGCGATCTTTAGGTGACTCAAGGCAAAAGCAGGCAAAAGCCGGGCAGGATTCCAGGCAGACCGATAGATTCTCAAGCGCCGCACTTTTGCATACTCGCCTTCGAGAGCTTCGGCTGAATCCGCATCCTCAATGGCTTTTCGGAAAGCAGTGGCTTCATCAAGGCCCTCATTCATAAGATTGTCTATTTCATCTCTGATATGAGACTCAAGCTCTGCTATATCGGGCTCCTCCATATTCTGGCTTCTGAAAAGAGATTTTTTCCAATCACGAATGGCTTTTTCCAGTTCGAACATTTTTATTTCTCCTGAATAAAGAGATGTCAATCTCAGTCCAATGACGGAAGGGGCTTCCACAACCGGTCAAGCGCTTTGGTAACTGACTGCCACTGACGGCGTTCGAAATCGAGTTCCCTTTGTCCCTTTTCAGTAATGCTGTAGTAACGGCGAAGCCTTCCTTCATCCGACATTCTCCATCGGGAAATAAGGAATCCCTCCTTTTCCATGCGGTGAAGGACCGGATAGAGCATTTTGTCAGACCATTCAAGGCTGCCTCCGGAAATATCCTTGACTTTCTGAATGATCTGGTATCCGTAATCCTCTCCTCCAAGAAGAATTGAGAGGATAATGGGTTTCGTGGATGCGGCAACGAGTGCTTTTTTTATCATTGATTACTCCTTAATACAGGATATCCAACAGTAAAGGGTATGCAAGAAATATGCCATTCCGATCCGGAAGCGGGCTCCTGGTCATTCTCTAAAAAAGGATTTGCTGAGATGGACTTCTGTGTCCGTTATTGAACATTTTATGTCCCCATCCGGACATAAATCAGAATGGTTTTTATAATTAGCCAGCTTTTCAATAAAAGGATTTATCATACACGAATTTAAAGTTTGATATTTGTGATTTACGGCTATAAAATATAAAAAAAATTCTTTTAAGAGGTTAAAAATGAGCATAAAAGGTTATTTTATCAGAGACATTCCCAGAAGAAAGTTTCTTGAGTTAAGTCTCAAAGGAGGGGCTGCTCTGGTTGCCGTGCCTTCACTGATGAGCCTGATATCCTGTAAAGGAACTAAGTCAGGAGAAGCGGTCTTGGCTGTTGAAAAAGAAATTCTCGACAAGACCATCCGGAAAGCGCTTGAGAAAGGAGGGGAGTTCGCTGATGTCTATATCGAGCACAGGATCTCCCGTGAGATACTGCTAGAAGAGAACAAATTCAAAAGCGGTGTGTTCGGGATCAGTCAGGGAGCAGGAGTCAGGGTCATATCAGGAGATAAAACAGGATTTGCTTATACGGATGAGGTCACAGAGGAAAAATTACTGAATGCAGCCCAGGTAGCATCCTATGTGGCTGCTGGTTCAAAAACGGTCCAGCCGGTTAATGTCGAATCTGAGAAAAGACCTTCCTATATCACGGTCGAGGTTCCTCTCGGGCAGGTGGCAGACCAGAAAAGACTGGATGTCATGAACAGGGCTAATCAAGCAGCTCTTGATTATGATGCAAAGATTAAAATGGTCAGCGTGAATTATTACGATGAAGTCAGAGGCCGGACCATTGCGAACAGTGAAGGTCTTTACTTGACAGATGAGCTCCCTCTTATGTTTTTTATTGTCCAGACATTGGGAGTTGGAAACAACACCAGACATATGGGGAGAGAGAGGCTCAGCAAGCATATGGGTTTTGAGATGTTTGATGAGTACAAGCCTGAAGACGTGGCTCGAACCGCAGCCCGTGAATCAGTGGCTATGCTGGAAGCCGAAGACTGCCCGGCGGGCATGATGGATGTGGTGATAGAGAATGGCTGGGGAGGTGTTTTGGTTCATGAGGCCGTGGGCCATCCTCTTGAAGCAGATAATATAGCAAGAGAGATTGGAGTCTTTACCGGCAAACTCGGCCAAAAAGTGGCCAGTGATGTTTTCACTATGGTGGATGACGGCAGCCTTCCCAATATGAGGGGAACCACAAACTTTGATGATGAAGGGACACAGATGAAGAGGAATGTTTTGATTCGCAACGGAGTTCTGGAAAAGTTCATGACCGACATACTTTCTGCCAAGCAGATCCAGATGGAAAGAACCGGAAATGGTCGGAGAGAGACCTTTCGTGACATCCCCATTCCCAGAATGACCAATACTTTTATTGATAAGGGAAGCGACAACCCGGAAGATATCCTGACTTCCACAAAGCAGGGACTTTATGTGCAGAGTATAAGCGGCGGAAGTGTGAATCCCACCACCGGCGTTTTCAATTTCACATGCCGGGAAGCCTATCTCATTGAAGACGGCAAGAAAACCGTTCCTGTTAAAGGCGCGACATTGATAGGAAACTGCCTGGATATCATTTCAAATATCGATGCTGTGGGAGATGACCTCGGCTTCGGGCCGGGCATATGCGGAAAGGGCGGCCAGTCCTGTGAAGTATCAGCCGGCCAGCCCACAGTAAGGATCCGCAGTATTAATGTGGGCGGAAGCCGCTCAAGGAGTTAACAATGGATAACAAAGAATTAGCTGAAAGCTTAGTAAAAAAGTGCTTGGATAAAGGAGCCGACTCTTCTGAGGTGTTTATTGAATCCTCACGAGACTTGAGTGTGGAAGTGAGAAACGGAGAAGTGGAAACCGTACAGGAAGCTTCTTCAAACGGTGTGGGCTTCCGTGTTTTGAAAAATGGAGCCATGGCTTTTTCTTACAGCAATGACCTGTCTGAGAAAGCCCTTGAGGATACCATAAGCAGAGCTGTGGGTTTTGCCGGGTCCACTACTCCGGATGAAAACAATATTCTTCCCTCTGAAAAGGGAGAGACTCAGGTCCAGGGACTTTATGATCCGGATTTGAATAATGTGACCATAGACCAGAAGATATCAATAGCCAAAAAGGTCGAAGAACTGGCCATGAGGGATGAGAGGATCACCAAGAGCGGAGGTTCAGGATTTGCAGAGTCAGAGAACGAGGTTTTTCTGGCAAATTCAAACGGTCTTTCAAAGTCTTATAAGACTTCTGTGTGCAACTTCGGAGTCTATGTGGTGGCTGAGAAAGGAGAGCAGAAATCATCCGGAGGAGAGTACTGCACTCGAAGATTTTTTAGCGACCTTAAACCAGCAGAAGAAGTGGCTGAAAAAGCAGCCAAAGATGCGTATGACATGCTGGATCCGAGAATGGTCAAAACTCAAAAGGCTGATGTCGTGTTTGATCCGGATGTTTCCAGGGCCATACTGGGCGGGATATTATCTGCTGTTAATGGGGAGAGGGTACTTCAGGGAGCCAGCTTTCTCAGAGATATGATTGATAAAAAAATCGGTTCCGAACTCATCACTCTTGTCGATGACGGCACGCTTGCCAAAGGTCTGGGGAGCCAGCCGTTTGACGGTGAAGGAGTACCTACACAGAAAAGGATCATCGTTGAAAACGGAGTGCTCAAAGGATTCATGTATAATACGATTGTGGCAAAAAGAGCAGGAAAGACAAGCACAGGAAATGCGAGCCGGGGAGGCTACAGATCCATTCCGGGAATAGGGCCCCATAACTTCTTTATGGCAAACGGAGAAACACCACCGGAGGAAATCATCAAAGCGACTGAAAAAGGACTGTGGCTTAAAGGAGTAACCGGATATGGGATTAATCCGGTGAGCGGTCATTTCAGTGGAGGAGCTTCCGGATTCTGGATTAAAAACGGAAAGGCTGTTTTTCCGGTGAAAGGTCTTACTATTGCGGGAACCGCCTTTGATATGCTGAACAGTCTTGATATGCTGGGAAATGACATTGAGATGAACAGGGGATTCACCACTCCCACATTCAGGATAAAAAACATGCAGATCGGAGGAGAGTGAGAAGTAAAATAAGGGCAACAAAATTCAGATATGGCTTGTGCTTATAACTTTCATCAGGCTGGCAAGTTCTTCGGCCCGCTGATTTTTCCCAGCGAGTAAAATCCGCTTATTCCTCGGCTCGCTCTCCTCTTGAGGAACCGTGCCCGCTCGCCTCCGGATGACTTCAGAACCAGCCAGCCTGACTGAAAGTTGAGATTGTGTAAGGTGTTATTTATTAAGATAAACATTAACCATAAGAAATTCAGGTATGGCTGAAGCGACATTAAAGATTTAGCCTTCGGAGTGCTGTGTTTGAGGGCACTCGGCAAAGCCGAGCTGTGAGCATGTCTGACCCACGGACGGGGGGAGTTGCGCAGCAGCCGAGAATACAGCTCGTTGAATGGCGTTAAAAATCTTTAGCGAGCACAAGCCATATCTGAATTTCATAGGATAAACTAACATGAAATTTAAATATTACTTTATTTTGTTTGTGCTGCTGGTTTCAGCAGCGGGGTGTGTATCAAATCAAAAAGCGACCGTAAAAGAGTCGGAAGAGGTCATAACCACATATCCTTTTTTAGGACCTGATCCGGTCCCTATTCTCATTCGCTCCAGCCTGTGGGGAAGGGGGGCCAGGCTGTACCCCTATTCCTTTTTTGATGAATTCAGCACAGAGCCTGAAGAGAGAACCTGGAAAGTGGTGCATATGGAAAATCCTTATGTGTCTGTGGATGTACTGCCTCAGGTGGGGGGAAAAGTGTGGGGAGCTGTGGATAAACAGACCGGTCTTGAATTTATATATAAGAATCAAGTCCTTAAGTTCAGAGAGATCGCACTGAGAGGCCCCTGGACATCAGGAGGGATTGAATTCAATTTCGGGATAGTGGGACACACACCTTCCGGGGCTCATCCTGTTGATTATGTGACGAGAAAGAATCCGGACGGAAGTGTGAGCTGTATCATTGGAGCCATGGACCTTCCTTCCAGGACTTTCTGGAGAGTAAACATAAAAGTGCCGGAAAAGGGAGCTTATTTTGAAACAAACTCCTTCTGGTATAATCCATCTCCGTTCAACCAATCTTATTATGCCTGGTCAAATGCTGCTGTTAAAGCCAGAGATGACCTTCAGTATGTTTTCCCTGGAAATTATCACATCGCTCATAATTATTCAGAGCCTCTTGAGTCCTGGCCCATTGACAGGAGAGGGAGAGACTTATCCTGGTATAAAAACAATGACTTCGGCGGTTCCAAAAGCTATTTCACAGTAGGTGAATATGAGGAATATTTTGGAGGATACTGGCATAATGATGCCTTCGGATTCGGGCACTGGGCCCTTTATGATGATATGCCGGGACATAAAGTATGGATCTGGGCTTTGTCCCGTGAGGGAATGATCTGGGAAGACCTTTTGACAGATGCGGATGGACAGTACAGCGAGCCTCAGGCAGGACGCTTTCTCAATCAAAATGACCACGGATTTTTTTCTCCCTGCCAGTCAGACAAATGGAAGGAACTCTGGTTTCCCTACCGTGAGATCGGTCCTATGGATAAGGCTTCTTCCATAGGAGTGCTGAGTGTGAACTGGAATGAAGGTCTGGAAGTGGCTTTTTATCCCATCAAGCAAGTGGACCATGATATCGTGGTGCAAAAGGGAGAAGAAGAGATTTTAAGAAAGCATCTTCGACTTGAGCCAGCACAGATTTATGAACACAGGATAAAGGGACTTGAATATTCTAAGGACATCCGGATCAAAATAGGGAATGACCTTATCTATTCCTGTGACCCGAGTTCCAATGATTTGAAAAGACCCATTGATTTTCACACATATAAAGGAGAAAAAATCGAAGCTCTGTTTCTTCAGGCAGAGCGGTTCAACAAACAGCGCAATTATTTTGCAGCGCTAGAAAAATATCTTGAAGTTTTAGAAAAAGCGCCCCTCCATACCCAGGCTTTGACCCGAACAGCAGAACTCTACTGCAGGAAAGGGGAAGATGAAAAGGCCATGGTTTTTGTTAAAAAGGCATTGAAAAATGTCATGTATGACCCTGATGCCAATTTTATTTATGGAATATTGTGTCAGAGAGCAGGCAATCTTTTAGATGCCAGGGAAGCGTTTGGCTGGGCTTCACGGTCCTTGGGATGGAGGTCAGCGGCATACTGCAAAATAGCCGAGATATACATGATAGAAAAAAGATATGAAAGGGCTGTGGATTATTCCATAAAATCCCTGAACTACAACAAGACCAATTTAAACGCCTATCAGATAATGGGTGCCGCATACAGAAAATCAGGGCAGTTCCAAAAAGCAGAACAGGTGGTCAGAGAAATCCTGAAGATAGATCCTTTAAGTCATTTTGCCTGGTATGAAACCTTTCTCTTGAAGCAAACCAAGAACGGCTTGGATACTTTTCAATCTATGGTCCGCTGTGAGTACAGAGAAGAGACTTATATAGAACTGGCTCTTTTTTACCTCCACATAGGTCTTGAGGAAGAAGGCGCCCATATCCTTGATTTGGTCTCTGATTACCCAACCTCTTGTTACTGGCTTGCCTATGTATGGAGGCAGAAAGACCCGGAAAAAAGCCGTTGTTACCTGGATAAAGCATCTTCTCTATCGCCTGATCTTGTGTTTCCTTTTAGAGAGGAGAGCATAAACGTGTTTCAATGGGCTGCTTCCGTGAGGCCGGATGATTGGAAAGCCAAGTATTTTTTAAGTCTTATATTCTGGTCCAAGGCACGTGTCTATGAAAGCTTGACGCTTCTTAAAGACTGCGGAGAACCTGATTTTGCCCCCTTTTACTTTGTGAGGGGGTATCTTCTCAAAGAACAGGATATAAAGGCAGCCCAGACTGACTATGAGAGGGCTGTTCGTATTCAGGAAGATTCCTGGAGAAACTGGTACAGGTTGATTCAATTTTATAACGAGAACAACAGACGGGAAAAAGCTCTGGCTGCAGCTCAAAAAGCGTTTGAAAGATTTCCCGATAGAGTGCCTGTCAGAGTGGAATATGTGAAAGCTTTGATGAAAGATAAGAAGTTCAAGGAAGCAGCTTCTTTCCTGGATGATACAACCGCACTGCCTTATGAAGGAGCCACTGGAGTACACAGGTTGTTTGTAGAATGTCATATCGATCTCGCTCTTGAGGATATGGAAAAAGGCGATTATGAGAAAGCCGTCGAAAACCTCCGGAGGTCTAAGGAGTATCCGGAAAGACTGGGAACGGGAAAACCTTTTGAACAGGACTTTAGCAGGCAGGATAAGCTCTTGGCTGAGTGTTATAAAAAGCTGGGGAAAAGGCCCGAACCGGAAAACAAAGATGAGGATGATGCATTGATTGATGAGGTGCCTTACGGAACAGGAAATTGGAATGAAAAGAGATACGGAAACCACAGGGCTGTATGCCGCGTCAGTGAAGAGAGCGGGGCGGTTTTTGTGCGTATACCCTGGAGAAGGCGGGATCTTAATCCTGACCAAAAAGAAGTCTTGGTCATAGATGGCACCACGGAAAAGAGAGTGATGAATGTGTTTTGCGGAGATATCAACAGAGAGTACGGAGAGCTCGTTTTCCAGCCTGTTTCAGGTCCGGGCCAGTACTATATTTATTATATGGTCAATCATATGGAAGGAAGAAGCAATTATCCTGAGGTCATCTACCCTGAGCCGGAACATACCGCTTCTTCTGAGTGGCTGGAGCGTTATGGTGTGAAAAGGCAGGTGATATCTGATAACCTTTTACCCAGGGCAGAAGTGGTGGAGCTCCAATCCATTGATGGATTCAACAGCTTTTTTCCCATGGAAGTCATTGCCACAAAGGAAGAAGTGTCCCGGCTTATGGAAGACAATCCGGACGCCACTTATCTGGTCTTTCCGGAATCCAGAAAATTCCCAATTAGGATGAAAAAAGACCTTGCTTATAGATGGATTAAAAAAGGGCCTCATAAGAATTTCAAGGAAAGGGCTGCCAGAGGGGAATATTTAACTTTCCAGCTCGGGCTTTTTGCCTGCCGTGAAAACATAAAAGATGTGGATGTTCTTTTTAATGATTTAATGGAGAATAAGGGAAACAAAGTGATCCCTGCATCTGAATTCACCTGCTTTAACACACAGGGAATAGACTGGAGAGGAGAAAGATTTGATAAGGTATTGCCTGTAAAAAAAGGAGAGATCCAGACTTTATGGTGCGGCGTTCAGATTCCGGAAAACGCACAAGCAGGCCTATATAAAGGGGAGGTAGTGGTTTCACCCGAAGGACAAAAGAGAACCTCCATTAAACTAGAGATCGATGTAAGCAGCTCTTCTATAAAGAATAGCGGAGATGATGAGCTCTGGAGACACTCCCGCTTAAGATGGTTAAACTCGCGGATCGCTCTGGATGATGATATTGTGTCTCCGTATACACCTCTTGAAATCAAAGGGCGCACGATTTCTTGCCTGGGAAGGAGTTTAAGTCTGAACAAACAAGGTTTTCCAGAAAGCATCAGAAGCCTTTTTGCTCCGGAGATGACATATATTAACAAAGATAAATACAGAGAGATTTTATCCTCTCCTTTAAAGCTCGTAATAAGAAAAGAAGACAAAGAACCTCTGGAGTGGCATAAAGGCCGGTTCAAGATCGCCAAAAAGAACAGAGGAGTTGTGGAATGGACAGCGTCTTCAGAATCAGGTCCGCTTCACAAAAATATCAAAGGAAAAATGGAATTTGACGGATTTGTGGGTTATGAAGTCCGCATCACAACAGATAGAGATATCAAAGTGAATGATATAAGCCTTGAAATCCCAGTCACAAAGGATGTGGCCAGGTATATGATGGGTATGGGGAAAAAAGGTGGTCTGTGCCCGGATACCTTTCAATGGACATGGAACCAAAAGAAAAATCAGGATTCCTTATGGATAGGTGATGTGAATGCGGGTGTGCAGTGTGGGTTTAAGGATGAGAGTTACTCAAGACCCTTAAATACCAATTTTTATCAGTTGAAACCGCTTGTTATACCTGAATCATGGTCAAACAATGGAAAAGGGGGGTGCCGTATCAAAACCGGAGATAAAGAGCGTCTCATTACTGTTTTCAGCGGAGAAAGAGTGCTCAATAAAGGAGAGACCCTTTTCTTTAATTTTGAACTGCTGGTGACACCATTCAGGACGCTGGATACGGAAAAACATTGGAAAAATCGGTATTATCACAGTTTTGAACCCGTTGATTTTATTAAGGAAAAGGGAGCGAATACAGTCAATGTCCACCATGCCACAGAAATAAATCCTTATATAAATTATCCGTTCTTGACTCCAAAAAAGATGAAAGATTACATAGATAAAGCCCATTCCGAGGGGATGAAGGTCAAGATTTATTACACAGTGAGGGAACTATCCAACCGGGCTCCTGAGCTTTTTGCGCTTAGGAGCCTGGGTGATGAGATTCTCTCTTACGGACCCGGCGGGGGGTATTCCTGGCTTCAGGAGCATCTGGTTGATGATTACATAGCCGGTTGGTTTGTCCCTGATCTCAAAGACGCAGCTGTGATAAACAGCGGTGTGTCCCGCTGGCACAACTATTATCTTGAAGGATTGGACTGGCTGGCAAGGAATGTTGGGATTGACGGCCTTTATATCGATGATGTGGCCTTTGACCGGACCGTGATGAAAAGGGTCAGAAAAATACTGGAAAGGAACCGGCCCGAACCCCTAATAGATCTTCATTCGGCAAACCAGTTCAATCCGAGAGACGGCTATGCCAACAGCGCTAATCTTTATCTGGAACACTTTCCCTACATTGACCGATTGTGGTTCGGCGAATATTTTGACTACAATGAGTCGCCTCCATTTTGGATGGTGGAAGTTTCAGGAATCCCGTTCGGGCTCATGGGTGAGATGCTTCAGGAAGGAGGGAATCCCTGGAGAGGGATGCTTTACGGCATGACCGCGCGTCTTCCCTGGGCAGGGGATCCCTCTCCTATCTGGAAGATCTGGGATGAGTTCGGGATTGAACAGAGCCGGATGATCGGATACTGGGTCGAAGACTGCCCTGTAAAGACGGACAGTAAAAAAGTCTTAGTGACTGTATATCAGAGAAAGGATCGGGTTCTGATCAGTATGGCCAGTTGGGCTGAAGAGGATATGGACGTGCGCCTTCAAATTGATTGGGGATCTCTAGGCATGGAAAAAGAAGATACTGTACTGGAGGCTCCGTTTATCAAAGATTTTCAGGAATCTGCTTCCTTTTCTTCTAATCAGAAAATTCCGGTCCCCAAAGCCAGAGGCTGGATTCTCATACTTAAGAAACTTGAGTGTCCTGTTTGACATGATTTTATTTCTTATGGTATAGATGCAGAGAAGCCATAAACAAAAAAGGATGTGACATGTCTTCCGCATTGATTCTTATTATTACCGTTATTTTTTTCATACTGGGTTATATCTTTTACGGTCGTTATTTGGCACGTAAACTGGGTCTTGACCTAAAGAAAAAGACTCCCTGCCACACCATGGGAGACGGTATTGATTATGTTCCAGCCAAATGGCCTGTTCTTTTAGGTCACCATTTTGCTTCCATTGCTGGAGCAGCGCCCATTATAGGGCCGATCACAGCTGCGGTCTTTGGCTGGATTCCGGTCTTTTTATGGATTGTTTTCGGGAACGTATTCATGGGAGCTGTCCATGACTTTACCTCTCTTGTCGCCTCTGTCCGTCACAGAGGCCGATCCATCGGCGAAGTCATTGAGGAGTATATCGGAGTCCACGGCAAACTACTTTTTTTGATTTTTGCATGGTTTACATTAGTGTTGGTGGTAGCTGCATTTGTGATCTTGGTGGCCAAGACCTTTGTTTCCACACCTGAAGTCAGCACAGCTTCGCTTTTGTTTATTTTGCTGGCTGTGTTTTTTGGATTGTCTGTCTACAGAATGAAGGCTAAATTATGGGTTTCCACTGTGGTGGGGGTGACTCTTTTGATGCTCTGTATCTGGATAGGAAATCAATTCCCTATTATTTTTCCGGTAACTGAAGCAAATGCCCAAATAATATGGACCTGTGTTATTTTATGCTATATTTTCACTGCTTCGGTCACTCCGGTCTGGATCCTTCTCCAACCCAGGGACTATCTGAATTCAAATCTTTTGTATATGGTTCTTATTTTCAGTTTCTTTGGAATTCTTATAGCCGATCCATCCATCAAATTTCCTGCATTCAGTAAATTTGTTCATCCGGGTTTGGGCTCTTTGTTTCCTATTTTGTTTGTTACTGTTGCGTGTGGCGCTATATCTGGTTTTCATTCACTGGTTGCATCCGGCACCACAGCTAAACAGCTCAACTGCGAACTGGATGCCCGGCCTGTAGGGTATGGGGGCATGCTTATAGAAGGACTGCTGGCGGTCATAGCTCTGATCACAGCCATTGTGCTTCTCCCTTCTCAATATCAAGTGTTTTTTCCGATAGGAGGAAATGCCGATCCTATTACTCTGTTTGCCAAAGGAGTGGGAGGGTTTATATCAAAACTGGGTATCCCTTTAAAGGTCGGTATTATTTTTGCAGCCATGGCTGTGGCTGAGTTTGCTCTCACTTCTCTGGATACAGCCACCAGGCTGGGGCGATTCACATTTCAGGAATTTTTCCGCTCTGATAAGCCGAATACCCTCCAAAAGTTTCTAACGAACCGGTTTGCTGCCACATTTTTCACCATTCTTCCAGGGGGGATTTTAGCTCTTTCAGGAAGCTATCAGGCTATATGGCCTATATTTGGCTCAGCAAACCAGCTGTTAGCCGCATTGGCCCTTCTTGCTATAAGTGTCTGGCTTGCAAAGAAGCAGATAAAGAATCAATTTGTCCGGTATCCTATGTTCATTATGTTTGCCATAACTCTCTCTGCACTGGCGGTTCTGGTTCAAAGCAAAACAAAGCTCGTTGTCCATTACTTATCCCATCAGCCTGTCCCTGCCAATTTTAATCTGGTCGGGACCTGTTTTCTGCTTCTGGTGGCACTGATGCTTTTTGCAGTGGCTGTAAGTCTGGTCTATCAGGCGGTCAAAAGCCTTAAAAAAATTGACTAAGGCTCTGTTTTATTCTCTTTTTTCTACAAAACGAGTGGGCTTACCGCCCTTTTCGGTCATATTGATCTGTCCCTGAAAGACGCTTCCTTCCGCCATAGCCAGACTTTTTGTGAAGATGTCTCCGTGTACTTGCCCTGTTTTCCGGATTTCGATCTGTTCTGCTTCTTTGATGTTTCCTTTGATCCGGCCTTCGATGATGATGAACGGGCTGAGAATACTTCCTTTGATCCGGCCTTCCGGGCCTATCCTCACCAATCCACTACATTTGATATTCCCCTCAAGTTGGCCTGAAATGAGAAGGTCATCTTTGCTTTTGATATCCCCCTGTATTATGGACTGAGAGGTAATTACAGAGAAGGAGGCCTGAATTCTGTCTTCAAGGCGTCTTTGGCTTTTATTTTGGTTTATTCCCATCGTTTTGTTCACCTCTATCCTTATAAGTTAAATCAACACCAATGATTATATAGAAATATTAAACTTGCATAAAGAGATTTCGTATTTAAAATATAAAAATACAAGTGAATGAAGGAGAAGGGATTATGAAAACAAAAAAAATATTTATATCAGTAGTATGTCTGTTTTTTGTTGTTTTTTCTTTTGCTTATTCTCAAAGTGCCGAGCAGGTCGGAGACATCTTCAAAGAGATGTCCTGGAGATGCATCGGACCTGCAGTGATGGGAGGAAGAACGGTTGATATCGAAGCTGTTGAAGACAAGCCCTGGATCATCTATGCGGCTGTAGGGCCCAGTGGGGTATGGAGATCAGTCAATGACGGAATCACTTGGGAGCCTATATTTGATAAGGAAAGCACAGTATCTGTGGGAGATATTGCTGTTGATCAGAATAATCCGGATGTGATTTGGGTCGGGACAGGTGAAGCCACTTCCAGAAATAGTGTGACCATAGGGGACGGTGTTTATAAATCCACAGACGGCGGAAAGACATGGGAACATATGGGATTAAAGCAATCCCGTCATATAAGCCGGATTGTCATTGATAGGGAGGATCCGGACACAGTTTATGTGGCGGCTCTGGGCCACCTGTGGGGAAAAAATAAGGAAAGGGGGATATACAAGACCACAGACGGCGGAAAGACATGGAATAAGGTCCTTTATGTGAATGAGAGCACAGGATTTGCTGATCTGGTTATAGATCCTTCAAATCCCCTTATCCTGTATGCTGCGGCCTGGGATTACCAGAGATATCCCTATTATTTCTACAGCGGGGGGCAGGGAAGCGGCATTTATAAGACCGAAGATGCCGGAGAGAGTTGGAAGCGGCTGATCAAAGACCTGCCAGAAGGAATCATGGGAAGGATCGGACTGGATGTATCCAGGAGCAGCCCCAATGTGGTTTATGCTTTGATCGAGCATGAAGACGGGGGCATTTGGCGATCGGAAGACAAAGGGATTACCTGGTCAAGAACGTGTGACAACGAGATGTTCACGAAGGTCAATTTCAGGCCCTTTTATTACAGCCAGATAAGAGTGGATCCAACGGATGACGAAGTAGTGTATGTTTTTTCCGGCGGTCTTTTCGTTTCAAAAGACAGAGGGAAGAAGTTCAAAGCCATATCATCTAATACGCATCCGGACCATCATGCGCTGTGGATCGATCCCTGGAATCCTCAACATCTCATCGATGGAAACGACGGAGGTATTGATATCACATATGACCAGGGCGCTCACTGGCGTCCTATCAAACATATGGCGCTGTCAGAGGTTTACCAGGTCGGATATGATATGCGGGATCCTTACTATGTGTACTGCGGGCTTCAGGACAACGGTGTCTGGGGAGGCCCCAGCAACAGTCTGGATTCGGGCGGGATCATCAATGAAGACTGGAACAGTGTTGGAGGCGGAGACGGATTTTACTGTGAAGTGGACCCTACGGACTATAATATAGTCTACGGGAACTCACAGATGAACGGGCTCTACATGTATAATCTTGAGATTGACCGCAGCAAGAGCATAAAACCCATGGCCGCTCTGGATGAGCCTCCATACCGGTTTAACTGGAATTCACCGGTCCTTATTTCTCCACATGACCACAGCACCATATATACAGGCGGAAATTATTTGTTTAAAAGCGAAGACCAGGGTTATTCCTGGGAGATCGTGAGCCCGGACCTTTCCACGAATGACCCGGACAAGTTAAAGGATTCAGGAGGTCTGATCACGCTAGATAACACAGGAGCCGAAGTGCACTGCACCATATACACCATAGCTGAATCTCCGCTTGAGAAAGGACTTATCTGGTGCGGAACAGATGATGGCAATGTTCAGGTGACCAGAAACGGGGGAGAGGACTGGAAGAACGTGGTTGGAAATATCCCGGACCTGCCTCCTTATACATGGTGTACAAAGATTGAAGCCTCTCATTTTGATGCGGGGACTGCTTATGCGGCCTTTGACGGGCACCGGAGTGACGACTATGCTCCGTATCTTTATAAGACCGCAGATTTCGGAGAAACCTGGACATCGATCAAGGGAAACCTTCCCTTTGGGTGGATCCATGTAGTGAGGGAGGACCTGAGAAACAAAAATCTGCTTTTTGCGGGAATGGAATTCGGGATGTATGCATCTCTTGATGGAGGAAAAACCTGGTTTTCATTGAACAACAATCTCCCCACTGTAGCAGTCAGAGATATTGCTGTACACCCGAGAGACAATGACCTGATCATCGGAACACACGGTAGAGGCATCTGGATCATGGATGATATCCGGCCTCTTCAGGAGATGACCGAAGAAGTCCTCAACAAACCTTATCACGTCTTTTCAATAAGACCAGCCACAAAGCGCTTTATCTCTTCTAGAGGCGATTCCTACAGCGGGGCTCTGTATTCCGGAAAAAATCCTGAGTACGGACTGGGCATAAATGTGTACTTCAGAGAAAAACCATCCGGAAAAAACAGGATTTTTATTAAAAACAAAGACGGACAAGAGATTTATCAAATGAGAGTTCTTAATAAAAAGGGGGTTTACCGGTACATGTGGAATCTGCAGTTTGTTCCGAGAACAGAAGAAGGAGAACCCGTTAAAACCGGAGGGCTGGGAATGGTCTCTCCTCCTGAAGTCACGGCTGGTGAATATGAAATTGAGCTCAATATTAGCGATGATGTACTGAAAGAAAAAGGTGAGGTTAAGCCTGTGCCAGGATTTAGAATGGGAGGTGATGAAAGGACAATTCAAATAGAAAAACAGGTGGAAGCTATGAATCTGTCCAGAAAAATGGGGATGGCTGTCACAGGTGTTAAAAGCATCAGAAGACAGATCGATAAAATGAAAGAAACAAAAGAAGAGAAAGAGACTTTTCCTAAGGAAGTTGAAAAAGCCATTCAGGCCTTTGAGGAAAAATTCAGCCCGCTTGAAACAGACATCATTCCCAAAGGAATCGGTTACAGAGGATCACTGGAATATGCGCTGAGAGGCGGCTCCATAAGCGAGATGACTCTGATGCTGTCCCTTTCCATAGGGAGCTATCCGTCAAGACCCACAGAAACAGATATATTTATGCTGGGACAGCTTAAAGGGGCGGTGAAAAAGCTTGTGATGCGCATGAACGCACTGATTGATGAAGACATCCCTGAATTAAACAAAGTTCTGGAGGAAAACGGGATTAAAACACTCAGACCACCAAAAACAATAGATTTTTAATCTGGCAGTAAGAACGTCATTGGCGGATCCGGAAAGAGCGCTTAAATATGAATAATTGATAGTTTGCTATCTTTGCTTTTTTTGTCTTTTTTTATCTTCATACATTTTTTGATCGGCTTTTTTTATGGTGGTTTCTATGGTCTCGTCTGTCCCCGGCTCTAGGTAGGAGGCTCCCATGGCCAGAGTCAAAGGAAAATCCATGATATTCTCCTTTTTGTTCCATTCGTCAAGATTTTTTCTTATTCGGGCCATGATAACTTCTGAGGGTTCCTCGTTTGTTTCAGGAAAGATGATTAAAAATTCATCCCCCCCATAGCGCACCACCATATCTATATCACGAACAGTTTGTTCCAGTAGGCGGGCTGTTTCAACCAAAACTTTATCCCCCGTCATATGAGAGAATTTGTCGTTGATTTCTTTGAACCTGTTTATATCGATCATCAAGACTCCAAGGGGATGGTCATATCTCTTGGCACGCTTGACTTCTTTTTTTATCGATTGATCAAAATAACGGCGGTTAAACAAACCGGTCAGGGGGTCACGTATAGCTTGAGCGCGGAGTTCCTCTTCCAGACGGATCCTGGCTGCTTCTTCACGAAGATGCCCGGCTAAAATCTTGGTCAGATTCACATCCTGGCTGCTAAAAGCCCCTATTCGTGTAGAAAAAATCTGAATCACCGCTACTTTTCCAATGGGAGTGCTAATAAAAGACCTCACATCTTTCCTGATCGGTTTCGCTTCTTTCCATTTTCTTAAATCCCTACCCTGTATGGTTTTGTGCTCGCGTAATGTCCTGCCTACGATCCCTTCATCTAAATAAAGAGATTTTAATCCTTCAGGAAGAGCTTCTCTGCTCACAGCTTTGGGTACCAGCTTGTCTTTCTCTAAAACATAAAAGATACAATGATCCAGCTTCAGAATATTCTTTGTCACTTCAAGGGCTTTATCCCAGAGCTCATCTTCTGTCTCACATTCTTGAAGTTGATCAACGGCGCTGTGGAGCTCTCTCAGTTTGTTTCTTTCTTCAAGCAGTTCTTTCTCTGCTTTCTTACGCCGAGTGATATCCCGGGCTATAGTTAATATAGCTGTTTCCCCTTTATATAAAATGAGGCTTGAGCTTATCTCGACAGGAATGATACGCCCGTCTTTGGTTTTATGGGTGGTCTCTAAGACCTGTACTTCATCTTTCTTCATCCTTTTGGCAAGTTCTTTTATTTCTTCCTTTTTCAGGTTTGCATCAATATCTGGAGGACCCATAGAGAGAAGTTCTTCCCTTGTGTACCCCAGCATTCTGACAGCTGTGTCATTGACATCAATAAAGTGAGCATCAAAATCTATGACCTCTATGGCGTCATTTGTAGCATTGATCAGCTCTCTGTATTTCTTTTCGCTTTCTTTTATCTTATTTTCCATCAACACCCGGTCTGTAATATCCCGCATGACTCCGACCACACCAGTGTCGTCTTTTTCCCCGCCTTTCTGGGGAGAAAAGAGAACTGAAAAATACCTCTTGCCAATGCCCGGAAAATCATAGGACATCTCCTTTTTAACGGAATTTCCCCGGAGGACTTCATCAAAGATGGGCTTCAGGACCTTATTGAAGTGTTCTTCACCAACAAACTCGATCATGCTGTGTCCTATCACCTTGTTTCTATTTACTGAATAATATTTTGAGAATGCCTTATTTAAAAAGAGAAAAACAGCGTTCCTGTCCAGTGATATGATCAGATCATCGGAGGAATCAATAGCTTCTTCAAGTCTTTTCAGTCTTTCTAATAGTTCAGGAACATTATATTTATCTTCAGGTTCTTTTATTCTTTTTTGAGATTTTTTTAATTGAATCTTCAGGTCATCCTTGTTTGGTTTATTCATTTAATACCTCAATAAAACAAAATGAGACTTAATAAACGGATGAAGCCTCTTTTTTGATGATTCTGAGGGTTGTTCTTCTCTGCGCTCAGTCAATTCCTCTTAATGTATTATAAACAAAAGATATAGAATAGTGCTATTTCTGTCAATAGAAGAGGGCCCATAAAAAATTGTGCAACCTTTTTACATGGCTGTGCGTCTATATTTTTGTGAAACACAAATAAATGGGGAGACTCAAGACATGAAAGAAATAAGCAGGGCTGAAGAGATGGTGCTTTTAGCTATCTGGCGTTTGAAAGAGAAAGCCTACGGTGTGTCTATAAGGAGACAGGTGCGAAAAGACACAGGAAAAGACTATACGTACGGCACTCTCTATGGTCTTTTGAGACAGATGGCCTATAAGGGATACATTACAAAAAGCAAGGGAGATCCACTCCCAAAAAAAGGAGGCCGGAGCAGAGCGTATTTTAGTCTGACGCTTTTAGGCATCCGGGCCCTCAAGGATGCGGTCGAGCTTCACAAACGGCTGTGGAAAGATATCAATGAATTTTCTTTTGATGGATCATGAAATTTGAAAATAGAAAAGTGCCTCTTCCCCCCAGCCTGCCGGAGAGGATCATACTGAAGCTGGCATGGGCTGAGGATCAGTGGCCGATCAGGGAAGACCTGCGTGAAGAGTACAGATACATCTTATCCGCAAAAGGGGAGAGGAACGCCAATGCATGGTACTGGAAACACATGATCCGATCACTTTATCCATTTATCAAATTTTCGTTGTACTGGAGGATGGTTATGTTTCAAAATTATTTAAAAACAGCCTTTCGGACTATCAGAAAGCACAAGGGATATGCATTTATTAATGTTGCAGGACTGGCTGTGGGCATGGCCTGCTGTATTCTTATCATGCTGTTCGTTTTTGATGAGCTGAGCTATGATCGATTTCATGAAAACCATGACCGCATCTACCGAGTGACTCGGGAATGGTTTAATGAAGACGGAGTGGTCAGCCTTCATCTAGGGCAAGTAGCGCCTCCTATTGCCCCTTTGCTTGAAAACGATTTTCCTGAAATCGAACATGCGGTCCGGATGATCCGGATAGGAAGACTTTTAGTCGGAAGAGACTCTGAGTACTTTGAGGAGCCTCGTTTCTTTTTTGCTGAGCAGGACCTATTTGAGGTGTTTTCTTTTCCTTTGACAGCTGGGGATCCTAAGACTGCTCTTCAAGATCCTTTTAACATAGTCATTTCTGAAGAAATGGCAAAAAAATACTTTGGAGATGAGAATCCAATAGGGAAGACGCTTCAGATTCAGGTTGATACTCAAAAAGCAGATATGATGGTGACCGGGGTTATGGAAAATATTCCCCATAATTCCCATTTCCATGCGGATTTCTTTGGTTCTTTTAAGACCTACGCAGCTGTAGTCGGCGATGAGGAACTGCAGAACTGGGCCAGCAATAATTACGCCACTTATCTCTTGCTGCCTAATAATTATGATATCAACCGGTTGAAAAGCCAGCTGGATCCTTTTATTGACAGGCATTTGTCCAAAGGGATGAGCGAAAAGACCAAGCTGGAACTTCAACCAATTACAGATATCCATCTTCACTCCCATTTGGATTCTGAGATCGAAGCCAACAGTGACATCACTTATGTTTATGTGTTTTCTGTGATCGCCTTTTTTGTTCTCCTGATTGCTTGTGTGAATTTCATGAACCTGGCCACAGCCCGTTCTGCTGGCCGGGCCAGAGAAGTGGGAATGCGCAAGGTTGTGGGCGCGCAGCGCATTCAGTTAGTCCATCAATTTTTGAATGAGTCCATTCTGACCGCTGTAATCTCACTTCTGTTGGCATTGGGTCTTGTTTATTTAGTCCTCCCTGCATTCAGTCAATTCATTGGAAAAGAGTTGTCTTTTAACCTTATAAAAAACAGTCAGCTTCTTTTACTGCTTTTTCTGTTGGCTGTTATTGTCGGATTTCTGGCCGGGCTCTATCCCGCCTTTTATCTTTCAGCCTTTAAACCTATCCGAGTTTTAAGGGATAAAATAGGGAGCCGGAAAAGAGGATTGTCTTTCCGGAGCATTTTAGTGGTGTTTCAATTCTCCATTTCTATCATATTGATTATTTGCGTGACCGTTGTTTCTAATCAGCTGGATTATATGCGGTCCCTGGACCTTGGTTTTGATGAAGAACAGGTCGCAGTTCTTCCTTCCAGTGATTCTATACTCCAGAATCTGGATGACTTCAAAAACCGTTTGCTTCAAAATCCTGATGTTCTGAACGTTTCAGCTGCTTCAAGAGTGCCATCCGGCCGTTTGCTCGATTCAGCGGGTGCCCGGGTGCTGAGCGGTGAGACGAGCCAACCCATTACATTTCGCATTGCCATGATCATGGTGGATTATGATTATATCCCGACATTCAAAATGGAGTTGGCTGCGGGCCGGAATTTTTCTCGTCAAATGGGAACAGATCCTGATCAGGCCTTTATTCTCAATGAGACGGCTGTGAAGCAGATCGGTTGGGAATCACCGGAACGAGCCATTGGTGAAGGATTCGGTTACGGGAGGCGGCAAGGGCAGGTTATCGGAGTAGTCAAGGACTTTCATTTTGAATCTCTTCATCAGGAGATTTCCCCTATCGTGATGTTTCTCTCTGAATCTCATCTCGGCCAGATCGCGGTCCGGATCAGTCCGCAGAACATCCCCCAGACCATGGGTTTTCTCAAGAAAACCTGGGTGGAAATGAGGCCGAATTATCCGTTTTCGTATTATTTCATTGATAAGAATTTTGACCAGCAGTACCGGTCAGAAGAAAAGCTACAGCAGATATTCAGTTGCTTTGCGTTTCTAGCTGTATTCATCGGATGTCTGGGCCTGTTCGGACTGGCTTCTTATTCGGCTGAGCGCCGAACCAAGGAAATCGGCATCAGAAAAGTTCTGGGTGCCTCATCATCTAGGTTGGTGTTTCTCCTTTCAAAGGAATTCACAAAATGGGCACTACTGGCCAATGTCTTTGCCTGGCCATTGGCTTATTGGGTTATGTCCAGGTGGCTTCAGAATTTTGCCTACCGCGCTCATATCAGTTTCGGGACTTTCTTCCTGGCAGGTGCTCTTGCCTGGCTGATTGCTTTGCTTACAGTCAGCTATCAAGCTGTGAAAGCTTCCTTAGCTGATCCAGTATCATCGCTGAAATACGAATAAATCCCAATCTGAAAATCAATCAAACAAAAAAGAACTAACGATTTTTGATCTTGACTTGCTAATTATTATAAAAACTATATTTTTTATGGAAATAGTAATATAATCCAAACTATGAAGAGGGAAATGGCCCTTAAAAACGGTTCCAGAGTCGCTGTCATTGGGGGAGGGCCAGCTGGGTCTTTTTTTGCTCATTTCATTCAAAAATATTGTGCTCAAAAAGGAATAGATATTTCTCTTACTATCTTTGATGGTAAAGATTTCATCCAAAAAGGACCGCGGGGATGTAATCTGTGTGCAGGTGTTTTATCAGAGAGTTTAATACAGAAATTAAACAAGGAGGGTATCTTCATTCCAGAAGAACGAATTATCAACAGACTGGATGGTTATATACTTCATGTGGACGGAAAGAGTATTGTTCTCAATTGTGCTGAAAATAAAAAAAATAAAATAGCCACTGTTTTTAGAGGAAATGGTCCTCGGTTTTCGATTTTTCCCTACAACATTAGCTTTGATGACTATCTTCTAAGCCATGCCCAGGATAAAGCAGCAAAAGTCATTTCTCATCCTGTCTGGGATATCAATATTCCTGAGGATAAGAGGAAGCCATTGAACGTATTATTCGGGGAAAGAAAATGTCCGCAGAAGTTTGAGGCAGATTTTATAGTTGGGGCATCTGGAGTTAACTCATATTTTATGAAAAAAATTCAAAACTTAAATTTTGGATACAGCCCGCCCTCCACTCTGATCACTTATCAAGCTGAATACAAACTTGGAAATGAAAAAATAAAGGAACATTTCGGGAATGCCATCCATGTTTATATGCCAAGGCCAAAAAACATCAAGTATGTCACAGTGATTCCTAAAGGAGATTACATTTCTATAACTCTGGCCGGTTCTAAAGATGCCTCTAAGGACATGTTTTATGAGTTCATAAATCTAGGAGAGATACGAAATAAAATTCCTCCTTCCAAGCCTCACTGTTTTTGCTATCCCAGGATACAGGTATCCCCTTGCAAACAACCATTCACTCATCGTTTAGTGATTATCGGAGATGCCAGTTTCTCTCGTCATTATAAAAATGGGATTGAATCTGCTTTCATGACTGCTCAATTAGCTGCGAGAACCGCTGTTGAGAAAGGAATCGATAAGTCTAGTTTATCTTTCTATTATAGAAAAGCAAAGAGACTTATCGTTCATGATAATTATTATGGACGTTCTTTATTTATGATGAACGATTTCATCTCGTCTCTACCGTTCCTCACATCATCGCATCTGTCTCTAGCTAAAAAAGGGACTGAAAAATATTCCTCAAAGAAAATAAGAACGATCTTGTGGAATATGTTTTCAGGAAATATTCCTTATAAAGAAATATTTAAAATGACTTTAGATATTAGGCTTCAGTTTTCATTGCTCATCAATGCTGTTAAATATCTGATAAATTGAGTTTCAAAATGAATCATGATGTCAAAGTCAAGTTTATGGATGCTCTGAAAGATTAATCTATTTTATTTGATTGACTCTCCTTAATTTATATTATTACTTGACTAATCCCATAGGAATTATTATATTAGTAGACAATGTGAAATAAATAATAATTCTTTGGCCATACTATTTAAGGAGGACATAACAAATGATTTCTTTAGAGGAACTAAAAAAAATTGAGATCTTTAAAGAACTAAACGATGCAGAGCTGGAGAATATTGTGGAAATCGCAGAGAAGGAGAAGCTTGATTCTGGCGTCAGGATCTTTGAAGAAAAGTCTTGGGCTACATACTTCTATATTGTTGAGAAAGGTGTAGTAGAGATTAAGATGAGCAGAAAGAAAAGCGGCAAACAAATAACCATTGAAACTGTTGGACCAGGAGAGATTTTCGGATGGTCTTCTGTCACTGAGCCTTATAATTTTACAGCATCTGCTTGGACATGCGAAAAAACAGAACTTTTAAAGTTAAAGGGTGAAAGGTTAAGGGATCTTTTCAAGAAGAACAATCACATTGGCTACAAATTTATAATGAGAGTGGCATCGGTTATTTCCAGTCGGCTCAGGCACCTTAGTCAGAGACTCGCTAATTCTATGTAACACTCAGCTTTGCATTGCTTTCTCCTTAGCCTTTTTTTGTACTTTGCCTGCCGATTCAGACAGATTTACAATAAGAGAGAATCAGTGGACAAAGATATGACCGATGAAGAGACTGTCTGTTTAGTCCGTTTTGGTGGAAAATGAGAATCAACCTTAAAACTAAGGACTGGGGCTTAAAGCACAAGATTATTTTAAACGTGTTAGTCATCAGCGCCATGACCACACTGCTATGGACATTTCTATTTATATCTGCTCAAAATAGCCTGATTCGTATGTTCAACCAGGAACAACTGGAACTTGTAGGCTCCTTGATACGATGTAATTTAACATATCTCATGAGCCAGGATGGTCAGGTTGATATTGCTCTAATATTAAAACGAATGGAAGGGTTGGATAATATACAGAAGGTTAGAATCCTAGATGAGAATGGAGAAATACAGCACTCTTCTAATGAGAACGAAAAGGGAAAGATGTTACCAGAAAAAGAGATGGAGACATTTCAATCTCTTTATAAAGGGAAAGATACAAAAAGAATCTCTTCCTTTAATGAATCCGGAGTTTCAATAGGTTTGTTTCCCGTTCAGAATGAGGCCTCTTGTTATTCCTGTCATGATCCGAGTCAAAAGATCAACGGTATTCTAGAAATGAAACTTGTGGGTACCAAAGTCAACCGTCTTTTGCAAAGAAAGCGAATCCAGAGTGCTGTGGTAGCCCTAGGCGCTTTGGTCGTCTTTATCTTTATTATCTTTTGGCTTTTTAAAACTATAATTAACAAGCCCTTATCCATATTAAAAGAGGAAATGGAAAAAGTTAGAGCAGGCGATTTGAAAGTGAGAGTTGAGCCAAGGAAAAACGATGAGATTGGAGAACTCTCCAGGTGTTTTAATCTTATGGTTGAAAATTTAAATAAAGCACAGATGAAGATTAAGGAGTTGCATCGTTATCAAATGGAGAAAGCCAGCCATTTGGCTTCTTTGGGTGAATTAGCCGCTGGATTGGCTCATGAGATCAAAAATCCTATTGCTGGGATCAAGAGTTCAGTCGAGATTATTTATCAAAAAACTCCCTCAGAAAATCCTGAGAAAATGATTTTTCTAGAGATTCTCAAACAGACTGACTTGATTTATATGATCATCCAGGATCTATTGAATTATGCTAAACCCAAACCATTATCATGTGGGCCGGTTGACATCAATCATATTGTCAGCCATGCTATCAAACTGGCAGAGCCACACATCAAAAATAAAAAAATCGATATTGATTTTAAGCCTCTATCTGGAGATACTGTTTTCCTCTTGGATGAAAACAAGATCCAGGAAGTCCTTCTTAATTTAATTCTTAACAGTATAAAAGCGATCGAACAGAAAGGTCAAATTACCTTGACTGTGGCTGAACAAAAGGATGAACTGACTATATCCATTGCAGATACTGGAAGAGGTATTCAGCCAGAACATTTAAAGAAAGTTTTTTCGCCTTTCTTTACGACCAGCAGAGGCGGAACCGGTCTCGGTCTTTCTATATGCCTGAGAATCATTGAAGAACATAGGGGAAGTATTAAAGTATACAGCCAGTTGGGCGAGGGTACTGAATTTATAATAAAGATTCCAGTAAGAAAAAAGAAGACAGACTGATATGGAAGCCAAAAGAATACTCATCGTAGACGATGAAAGATTAGTGCGGTGGAGTTTGGTTCAAAGACTCGCAGAAATGAATATGAAAGGGATTGAAGCTGCAAATGCGAAAGAAGCTGCTGAAATTATGGAAAATGAGATTCCAGACCTTGTGATTTTGGATGTTAACCTTCCTGACAAGAGCGGCACAAAAGTGTTGAAAGAAATTCAGAAAGAATGGCCCGAAATACCGGTTATCATGATCACAGCTTATGGATCCATAGACAAGGCGGTAACCTCTATGAGAGAAGGAGCCTATGATTTTTTTACCAAACCGCTGGACTTTGAAAAATTAAAAAAGACTGTACAAAACGCTATGGAAGCTGTTGTGTTAAAAAAGAAAGTGGAGTATTACGAACAAAAGGAGCGGAATCAATGGAGTTTGGATAATATTGTTGCTGAATCAGAAGCAATGAAAAAAATACTGAACATGATCCAAACCATTGCCTCGAGTGGAGCCTCTATCGTTCTTTTACAGGGAGAAAGCGGCACAGGAAAAGATCTTCTTGCCCAGTCCATGCATTTCCTCAGCTGCCGCTGTTCTAAACCTTACATAGTGATTAATTGTTCCTCCATTCCCGAAAATTTATTGGAAAGTGAGTTGTTTGGTTATGAAAAGGGCGCTTTCACTGACGCCAAGTCCCGGAAAAGAGGACTGGTGGAAATGTCTCATACCGGTACTCTCTTTTTGGATGAGGTTGGTACTCTCAGTCCAACTCTGCAAGCTAAGCTTCTTCGATTTTTAGAGAGCCATTCTTTCAAGAGAGTGGGAGGTTTGCATGATATCAACGTTGATATTCGGGTCATTGCTGCCACTAACCAAGACCTTAAGCGCTCGGCTGAAGAAGGAGATTTCCGATGGGACCTCTACTATCGCTTGAATGTTTGTCCCATCTCTATTCCTCCATTGAGGGAACGCAGAGATGATGTTCTTCCGTTAGCCCAGCATTTCATTAATCTGTATAATTTGAAATTCCAAAAGAATATTAAGGCTTTGTCTAAGGACACAGAAAAGTTGTTTTTGCGTTACAACTGGCCTGGTAATGTCAGGGAACTAAAAAACGCTGTGGAACGATCCATGATTTTTGAAACAGGTTCCACGATAACCACAGAACACCTCCCGATCATGAAGAAAGATTCAGTTTCATCAGGCAATTCTATATTGAATGGCCTTTCTGAGAGTGTCATGCCCCTTAAAGAAATGGAGAAAGCCTTGATCAATAACGCGTTGAAAATAAGCAGGGGGAATAAATCCGAGGCGGCTCGTCTTCTCAAGATAACTCGGGATGCATTGCGTTATAAAATCAAGAAGCACAAACTGTAATGAAATTTACATTTTGGGTTATATCACCCATTGTCAGGTATAAATTCCCATTGAGTTGAATTCGTTTTGTAAATGAAGTTCAGATTATAGTCCTATCTTATTTAAAATCAGGCACATAAAGCATATATGCAGGATTTGCTTAACTGGCATGAATATTGCATTAATATGGATAAATGATTTAAATAGTGATAGAGACATCTAATGAGATTTTTAATTATTGAAAGTGACAAACTGATTCGCTGGTCGATGAGAGAAATCTTATCAGAAGAAGGATATATTGTTGATACTGCCAACGAGATAGAGACAGCAACAAAATTGGCAAAGAAACACGAGTATGAAGTGATTTTTATAGATTTGGACATAGATGACTCTGATCCAGAAGATACACTCAAAAGAATGAGTCAGCTTCAGCCTGGTTCTGCAGTGATTGCGCTTTCTGTTAAGAAAAGTCAGGATCTCGGTAAAATTTCTAATGAATGGAATATCTTTAAAGTGATAGAGAAACCATTTCCTCTAGATGAAGTAAAGGCATCTGTAAAAGAAGCATTGGAGTGGAGAACTACTCTGGGGAAGAACAAGTGAACAGCCAATGTATAGTGCCGCCTGTGTTTATGAAACGATCAAGAAAGGAGGTCCGGATTGTTAAGAAATCATCAATTTTTTACAGGGATTAAATTGAGTAAATTTCTGATGATTCTGGCTGTATTTGTGATGATCAGCGGTTTTATCTTTGCTGTTCATTATCAACCTGCTCAGGAAGAAACAGATCTTGAAACCTGTTCTATCTGCCATGAAGAGCGGGTGGAGGGATTCTCAAAAAATCCACATATCCATGTTCATGACTGTACATCCTGTCATGGAGATTCTGATGCCCATATAGAAACTGGCGAAGCAGGAAACATTTTTGCCTTTAAGGATTCAGAATCAGCTCTCAAAAAAAATCAAGTCTGCCTATCGTGTCATCATGATGACATTGGAGCATTTTATGCCAGTCCTCATGGGAAATCTTCCATGGAGTGCATTTCCTGTCACTCCATTCATTATGCCAGCAATGGGTCCAAGTTGCTCAAGCAGCCAAAAAACCAGAATTGTTCAGTATGCCATCAGGATGTTATGGCAAAATTTGAATTGAATGAAAGGCACCGTTTGCAGGAGGGCATCTTGGATTGTGTGACCTGCCATGATCCTCACGGTCCTTCGGTCAGGAACCGTTTAGCGGGATTCAAGCAGCAGACCTGTCTCCAGTGTCATACAGACAAATCTGGTCCCTTTCTGTATGAGCATGAAGCTTCTCGAATCGAAGGTTGTACTGTCTGTCACGAAGTTCACGGCAGTCCTAATCGACATATGCTGGTCTATCAAAGTGTTTCCGATCTCTGTTTCAGCTGTCACACTCTCGCTCCTTCCTGGCACAGCGCTTTTAATTCTCGAACGACCAATTGCGTGACATGCCACAGCATGATCCATGGATCAAATTTATCCCCAATCTTTTTGAAATAGGAGGAGCAAGATGAAACTTAAATACATCATAGCGTCTTTTATATTAACGGCTTTGGTATCGTTCATAGTTTCCCCCTCTTTTTCCCAGCAGGAAGATGAATTTTACGGAGATTTTCTATTTGGCTACAGATATGTGGATACGACCGGGACATTATCTAAATATAAGGAAGATTTCAACCTGTTTAATGGTGTTCGACTGTTCAATTTCAACTTGCATTATCAACCACAGAAAGGACTGAAGATTTTTGACCGATTGGATATATTTGCTAATAACATGGGAGGAGATCCTTTCGAGTCCCTTTCCATCTATGCCCAGAAATATGGCACATATCAGTTGCGTTATGACCGCAGAAAATCCAACTATTTTTATCAGGACAAGCATGAAAACAGCGGAGATCTCTATGACCTTCACTCTTTTGATTACGACCGGGTGAGAGATACTGGCAGCTTGAAATTGATGCTGCACCGATCAGTTTCCCTGCAAATGAGTTTTGACCGCTATTCTAAGAAAGGGGAAAGCACAACCACATTTGATATCAATCGCATTGAATTTGAATTCGATGAACCGGTTGAAGAGGATTACAAACAGGCTTCAATCGGCTTGAATGTCCAGCTCAACAATCATTATTCTTTTCTTTTTGAAGAACAGATTATGGACTATAAAAACAGCAACAGCCTTTTTATTCCCGGGTATGCAGATGGGGGCGATTCTGCTGGTTATCCCTCTGCCCTGAACTATTTTTATCTCAATCAGCCCTATAAAACCCGTTCCAATCTTCATTCGCTTAAGTTTAATATCAATCCATTTGATAACTTACTATTAAAAGGGGCAATCCAGGTGCGCAATCAGGAGATGGATTTAGATTATTCAGAATCAGCTTCAGGTACCAATTATCTAGACCGCCTATTTTCTTACGACCTGATTGGCAGCGGCAGCTTTGAGAGGAATATCCAACTCTACGACTTTGACTTGACTTATTTGCTCATGAATAAACTAGGAATAGTGGCTGCTTTCCGCTACCACGATTTTAATCAAGATGGGACATTTTTATACGATGATGTATCTGAAACTGGTTCTTTAGGATACAACACCCTCGGATTTGAGGGAGGACTTCAGTATCAGTTTTCTCCCAGGTTCACAGTCACGGCTGGATATCGTAATGAAAACCGTAAATATGAAGGGACGGAAACGGTCAATTATGAAGAGAAAACCAGGAGGGATGGATTTTTTGGAAATATAAATTTGAAAATCAATCAGCTGTTACATTTTACGGCTGATTATCAGCATGGAATATATGACAATCCATTTACGCTTATTTCGCCCACTGATTTTTATAGGCTTCGAGTCACTGGCCGATTAAAATACCAGGATTTCAATTTGACAGCCTCCTATTTACGCAATCAAACCAAAAGCGATATCCTTAAAGAGCTATGGGAATCTCATTCTGATCAGATTAATATCCGGGCTGGATATAAAGCTGGGTCTATAAATGTCTCTGCCGGATACTCCTTGATCAGCACTATCCAAGAATCCAACCGAATTATCGCTTTTCCCCCTTCCTGGTATGGAGCAGGAACTTTTCCTTGGGATATCTATTATGAAGGAAAATCGAACTTGATAGAGGCTATTCTGAATTATGACATCAATGAACAGGTTAGAATAGGAGCCTATGGGAATTACTACCAAAACAATGGTTTCTGGGAGATCTCGCGCACCATGCTGAAGAGCTATATTGAATATATGTTTGTGAACAGATTGGTTTTTCATTTGGGATATCGTTATATAGATTTCAAGGAGGAAAATTCAGGATACAATGACTATTCAGCGAATATTTTTGAATTTTCTTTCGGATATCGTTGGGACTAAAGAAAGGAGACTTCAATGATAAGGAGATCACATATCTTAACATTAGTCATAGTCTTTATCATAAGTGCACTGGGAATAGCAGCTGTAAGAGCTGTTCCTCAAGTCTCAGTCTTAAGTCTTGAGAGTCATTCCGAAGATCTCTGGTCGACATCCGGACATGCTGATGAAAATGCAGAGGCTTTCACTCACTGGGATGAGGATGGACAAATTCCGGTTGAATGCGCCAAATGTCACAGTACAGAAGGGTTTGTGGATTTCATTGGAGATGGCGTGGTGAACGCCTCTGTTCTACCTGGAGGCACCGTGGAATGTGAGGCCTGCCACACAGATCCTGAAAACGGCGTAGTCCGAGTCCATACTTCGGTTGAGTTCCCCTCCGGAGAGCTGGTTGAGGACCTTGGTCCAGAAGCCCTATGTATAGAGTGTCACCAAGGAAGAGAATCCAAAAAGTCTGTTGATGACGCTATTGTGACAGCCGGAGTAAGTGATGAGGATATGGTCAGCTCTGATCTCAGCTTCATAAATATCCACTACTATGCTGCTGCAGCCAGCCAGTTTGGAACTATTGCAGAGGGAGGATATGAGTATGATGACAAGTCCTATGACGCCCGTTTTTCGCATGTGATCGGTTATAATGCTTGCATCGCATGCCATAATCCTCATTCCTTGGATATCAATATCAATAACTGTAATACCTGTCATACAGGAGTTACTGATCCCAGAGATATCCGTTTTTATGGTTCTTTTGTCGATTATGATGGTGACGGTGATATGGTGGAAGGTGTTTATTATGAAATCAAAACTTTAAAGGCGAAGCTTTATTATGGGATAAAAAAATATGCAAGGGATGTCATAGGTTTCCCAATCGTTTATGATCCTGATTCCTATCCCTATTTCTTTTTCGATACTAACGGGAACGGTTCTCCTGATGAAAATGAAATTGATTACAGCAATCAGTTTAATTTTTTTACTCCCCGCTTGCTTAAAGCTGCGTATAATTACCAGATGGTTCAAAAAGATCCTGCTGGGTTCGCCCATGGAGGAAAATACTTGATCGAGCTCATCTTTGATTCTATCTCAGATTTGAATGAAGCTTTAGTAAATCCTATCTCTTTGGCTGGAATGCACCGTACAGATGAAGGCCATTTTGATGGCTCGGCAGAGGCTTGGCGGCATTGGGATGAAGAAGGAGAGGTTGAATCAAGTTGTGCCAAATGCCACAGTGCTGAAGGTCTTCCCAATTTCCTTATCAGTAGTCAAATGGAATCAATAGAGAATACTCTCGGAATTGGAGGAGGATTTTTTCATTCACTTCAGAATAGTGATCCTGAAGCAGCAGAGATCTCCAACGGACTGCTCTGCACCACATGTCATACAACTCCTCCCAACCTGAGATCTGTGGGCCCAGTTGAGTTTCCTTCTGGTATAGCACGAGATCTAGGGGATAGCAGCAATATTTGCCTCATTTGCCACCAGGGAAGAGCTTCAAAGTATACTGTCCTTGCGGCTCTTTCAGCTGAAGGTCCTTACAGTTTCATCAATATTCACTATTATCCCGCAGCTGCAGTTCTGTTTGGTTCTGAGGTTTCTGCAGGCTTTGAATACAGTGGAAAAGAATACAAAGGGCAGAATCTTTTCCCAAATCATGAAGGAAAGCTGGATACATGTGTGGAATGTCACATGGCATCTGAAACGAAAGGACAGCAGGACATCCCTTCCACTGACTGGAACCACAATGTCATGACTCCTAACCCTGCTGATTGTGTCAACTGCCATGGACAAGATATATCTCAGCCAAATCCTGGCGCAGATCCCACGAAATTCGAATTCGATGAAATACGCCCGGGGAATATGCCTGATTTTGACGGTGATGGGAATCTATGGGAATCATTGAAGGACGAGATTCACGGATTGGAGGCTGAGCTTTACAATCGAATTCAGATCTATGCTGCCAAGATCATTGGTGTTCCTATAGTATACGACTCGCAAAGCTATCCCTACTTTTTTGTTGATTCTGATGGGGACGGAGAGGTTGACCCTGGAGAAAACATTTTTCCAAATGGATACACAAGTTTTAACGGTAAGCTCTTGAAAGCAGTATACAATTATCATTTCAGTCAGAAAGAACCCCATGCCTTTATCCATAATGTTCGCTATATAGCGCAGCTTTTGGTTGATTCCATCATCGACCTGGGAGGAGATCAGAAGTATACCTGGAGATAAAGTTATTATTCGATTTATATTTTTTTTCCAATTTTTGTTAGACTTAAGAAAAAAGGTTTGAGAAAATAAGTTTGTTCTTTAAGGAGGATATTATTTTGTGAAGTCATTTCTACATATATTCAGCTCGGTGAAATTAGCCATATTTCTGTTGATTGTTATCACCCTTGCATCTGTTTTCGGGACCCTGGTCCCCCAGCACCGCTCTCCTGAGGAGTACCAGTCAAGGTATGGTGAGTTATCCGGCTTGCTAATAAGACTCGAAATCACTCAACTCTACCAGTCCTGGTGGTTTATTTCATTTCTTTTCTTGTTTGCTCTGAACACAGTCGTGTGTACAGTGACCCGTTTACTTCCGAAGTTAAAACAGATCTTCAATCCCAAAGTTTCAGTAGATCCAAAGCAAATCCTGAGTTATAAGGAACATAAAAAGTTAACAAAACATCTGGACCTCAACACAGTCAGTGCTCAATTAAGACAGATTCTCAAGAAGAGACATTATCGAGTTAGAGTCAAAGCTGCGGAGAGCACATATATACTAGCCCGCAAAAAGGCTTTGGGGATTTTTGGTTCTGATATCGTCCATACTGGTATCTTAATCATTCTTTTGGGAGGGATTCTCAGCGGATTGGGAGGATTCCGAAGAGACCTGAATATCACTGAAGGGGAAATCGTTAAAGTGCCTCAGGCTGATTTCCAAATCCGGTTGGATAGATTTGAGACTGAATTTTATCCAACTGGGGCTGTTAAGGACTGGAAAAGCACTTTAACTGTGATAAACTCAGGCAAGGAACAGATGACCAAAAGCATTGAAGTCAATCATCCTCTTTCATACCAGGGATTTGTTTTTTATCAAAGCGGTTATGGGTGGGATTGGAATCATATTCTGATGGATATTTTGGTTAAGAAACCAGAGGACGAAATATCAGAAGAAAAAATACGCATTTCCATTGGTGAAAAATACCGACTTAAAGACGGCCAGACTGAAATCACTGCACACCAGTTTGTCCCTGATTTTGTGATCGCAGAAGGGAATAGAGTAGCGACTCGGTCCCTGCAGCCTAACAATCCCGCAGTTTATCTGGAGAGTCAGATCAATGGTGAAGTCATTTTTAAGGGATGGATTTTCGCCAAATTTCCTGATTTTTCCCGTTCCCACACAGAAGGAGAACAAGACATAGCCTTTGCATTTCAAGATTTTCAAGCTCCCCAATATTCTGGTATACAGGTGGCGAAAGATCCGGGAACCAATATTATCTGGGGGGGATGCACAGTGCTGATGGTTGGTCTATTTGCCGCTTTTTACTGGCCGAGCCGGACGCTGCGTTTTTCATTGCACAGCTCCGGATCTGTAGCTGAGATCACTTTTGGGGGCCAATCCAAAAAGAGCACAGAAGAATTTCACAAAGAATTTCAGATTATTATAGCTGAAGTAAGGAATCTCAAATGAGCGAAACAACTGCATTTACAGGTGCTTTTATTTTATATATTGTCGCAACCGTTTTTTATTTTTCCTATTTGCTTTTTAAGCAGGACAGAGCGGCGCGGTTTGGGTATATGTTTGCAGCTGTCGGGCTGCTTGTTCATAGTGTGGCTTTGATTATACGGACCATCCAAAGCGGCCACGCTCCCTTCACCAACATGTATGAATCTCTTTCGTTTTTAAGCTGGGCGGTGATTGTTGCCTACCTCATCATGGAAGGGAAGTTTAATATAAGGAAAGCCGGCCCCTACTTGATGTTGATGGTGATTGCTTTGATGGCTCTGGCATCTTCACCCCTTATGCCCCAGCAGGCACAGCCCCTTATGCCCGCACTGCAGAGTTACTGGTTATGGCTTCATGTATCCGTGACATTACTGGGAGAAGCCTTTTTCGCAATTGCTCTTGTAACCAGCATTCTTTATTTGATAGCTGATTCAAGGGAAAAAAGAGGAATTAAAACAACTTTATCTTCCGAAATACTAGATTCGATCAGCTATCGGAGCGTTGCAGTCGGGTTTCCGCTTTTTACATTAGGAGGATTGGTTTTTGGAATGGTTTGGGCTTATAAAGCCTGGGGAAGCTACTGGAGCTGGGATCCTAAGGAAGTCTGGAGCTTGATCACTTGGTTTGTATTCGCCCTTTACCTCCATACCCGGATTGTCATGGGCTGGAAAGGACGCCGTTCCGCTCTCATTGCCGTCCTTGGTTTCTTAGCTGCACTGTTCACATATTTTGGTGTCAATTACATTTTATCCGGACTTCACAGCTATGCATAAGCCATGTGCAAAAGTGAGGAGAATATAAAATGCCGCTAAAAATTCCGAAATCTTTACAGAACTGGGCTTCTCTAGTTGGCTTGACTATCACTGCCATCAGTTCTTTCATGATTGTTGTCCTATTCGCTGTCACTGCTGTGATTGCAGAAGGGGGAATTTATTTGGGACTGGTCACATATATTCTTCTCCCAGCAGTAATGTTGGCAGGTCTTGTAATTACTTTGATAGGAGCCCTGTTCCACAGGAAAAAAAGGAGGAAAGAAACAGAAGAACTGCGTTGGCCTATGATAGATTTAGGCAACACCAAACAAAGACGCGGATTTTTCCTGTTTTTTGTAGGAGCTTCTGCTTTTCTCTTTTTTTCGCTTATTGGGAGTTATGAAGCTTTCCATTATACTGAATCGGTCCAGTTTTGCGGACAGCTCTGTCATGAAGTCATGGAACCTGAATATGTTGCCTACCAGAATTCCCCTCATGCACAGGTTCCTTGTGTAGAATGTCATGTGGGTCCCGGAGCAGGGTGGTATGTCCGCTCTAAGCTGTCGGGATTGTACCAGGTGTATTCAGTCCTGACCAACGTCTACCCCAAACCGATTCCCACTCCTGTTGAAAACCTTCGACCGGCCCGAGAAGTGTGCGAGCAGTGTCATTGGCCGGAAAAATTTTATGCGCATAAACTTCAGTTCGAGACATATTATCTGTCGGATGAGGAAAATACTCCCTGGGATCTACGGATGATTATAAAAACCGGTCCCGAGCACCAAGCTCTGGGCTTAAAAGAAGGCATCCATTGGCACATCAATCCGGAAGTTAAGATCGAATACATCGCTAAAGACGAGAGGAGGGAGGAGCTGTCGTGGGTCCGCTATACAAATTTGGTAACCGGCAAGGAGATTATTTACCAGGATCAGGACAATCCTCTGGATCCTGAGCAGATTCAAGAGTCGAAGGTCCGAGTCATGGACTGTATTGACTGTCATAACCGACCCTCCCATGATTTTAAAAGCCCAATGCGTTTTATTAATGAAGCCATGACGACCGGTGATTTATCCCCTGATATTCCAGAAATCAAAATGATTTCCTTGGAAGTATGTTCCAAAGGTTATACATCAATGGAACAAGCGCTGGATACAATTGCAGAAGGGCTGAAAGCCTATTATTCTGAAAACCATCCTGAATATTTTACCCAGCATCAATCTCAGATTGAAAAAGTTGTGACCACTCTACAGACTCTTTATCAGAAAAATATTTTTCCAAAGATGAATCTGACTTGGAATACCCATTTAGACCATATTGGGCACTTGAACTACAAGGGCTGCTTTCGTTGTCACAACGCCACTCATGTCAGCGAAGGTGGAGATATCATCCGTCGGGACTGCCGCTTGTGTCATGTGATTACAGGACAGGGAAGCCCTGATTCTATGATGATTGGGTCTATCCGTAATCCTCTTGAGTTCAAACATCCGATAGATATCGATGAAATTTGGAAAGAAGCCCTCTGCTCGGATTGCCATACAGGTGGCGGAATGTAGCTGAACTTGAATACAATAAATTTTTCATGCAATAAAAAGAGATAAAATAATAAAAAGAGAAAAATGAAGCGAAGGTCTTTGATTAATATTTTTCTTGGGGGGAGCCTGATTGCAACAGTGAGTGCTTTTTTATATCCAGTAGTCCGGTACATCATTCCTCCAAAGCAAAGTAAAGCTGGAACAGGCAGTGTTTTAGTAGGGAAATTGAGTGAAATGGCACCAAACACATCCAAAATTTTTAAGTTTGGTTCAATACCAGGGATATTGATCTATACCCGGGATGGGGGACTTCTGGCATTTGAAGCTGTCTGTACCCACCTTTCATGCAATGTGATCTATGAGAGTGATACAGAATCCTTGCTCTGTCCCTGTCATAACGGAAGGTATGACTTAAACGGGCAGGTTTTGTCAGGCCCTCCTCCTTCCCCATTAACGGCATTAGAAGTCAAAACTGTCGGAGACGATATCATTGTCTCCAAAAAAAGTTGATATAAGAATGAACACAAATAAGATCTCTGATTATTTGAATTCCCGATTCATGCTGTCCCAATTAATCAAATTTGCTCGAAAAAAGAAAGTCCCTGTCCATAAACATTCCATTTGGTATTATTTTGGCGGAATATGTCTTTTTCTCTTCATAGTTCAGGTGATAACTGGAATTCTCCTCATCCTGTATTATAAACCCGCTATGGATTCTTCCTATGAAAGCGTTCGGTTCATTATGAGTCAGGTGCGGTTCGGCTGGCTCATTCGCTCGATTCACAGTTGGACGGCAAATATTCTTATAGGAGTTATATTTGTGCATATGTTCAGCACCTTTTTTCTCAAAGCTTACAGATCTCCGCGAGAGCTGACCTGGGTTTCCGGTTTTTTTCTTCTTATTTTGTTCATGGCATTTGGATTTAGCGGATATTTGTTGCCGTGGAATGAGCTTTCATTTTTTGCTACAAGGGTTGGTACTGATATCGTGGGAACCATACCTGTGATTGGGGCTTCAATAAAGACGTTTATTCTTGGAGGGGCAAACATTTCCGGAGCTACAATTTCCCGATTTTATTGGTTTCATATTGCTGTTCTTCCTGTTTTTACTCTTATTATTATTAGCATTCACATACTTTTAGTCCAAATTCTTGGAATGAGTAAACCTATAGGACTGGCTGAAGAAAAAGTCAGAGAGGTCTCTTTTTTCCCTAACTTTTTATTAAAAGATTCTTTGGGATGGATTATGGTTCTCACGATCATAGGTGTTTTATGTGTATTCTTTCCTTGGGAACTTGGACAAAAAGCGGATGCTTTTTCAAACACTCCCATTGGGATTAAACCTGAATGGTATTTTACCTTTATGTTTTCCACACTGAAGGTCATTCCTTCACATGTTTTGTTTATCAAAGGAGAAGTCCTGGCCATAATCGGTTTTATCATAGGAGGGCTTTTTTGGATGTTTATTCCTCTATGGGATAGACGAGCGACAAGGGAGGAAAAAAGTCCACTGTTCACATTAATAGGATTGATTATTCTTATATATATCGTTGTTATGACTGCGTTAACATATCTTGTTCCCAAATTATAGGAATGTGAAAATCATGCTTATCAGGATATTATGCTTAATGTTTTTAACCGGGCTCAGTCCAGTGGGTTTGTTTACTGACCTCAATGCCCAATCTAACAGTTGTATTGCTTGTCATGCTGAACTGGAGAATGAATTAGCAGCGCCTGTTGAAGCGTTTAAGTCAGATATCCATTGGCAGTACAAACTCACATGTGTTGACTGTCACGGTGGGAATGACAGTGAAGAAGATTTTGACTCAGCAAAGGACAGCACGTTCAAAGGTGCTCCTGATCGAGTGTTGATACCCCAGTTTTGTGGATCCTGCCATTCTAACTCCCTGTATATGCACAGATACAATCCGAACATCCGAGTTGACCAGCTCGTATTGTATAAAACAAGCGAACATGGAAAACTTTTAGACAGAGGTGATCAAAAAGTCGCGGTGTGCACGGATTGTCATGGTATGCACGGGATTCTCTCTTCGATCAATCCGCGTTCCTCGACCTATCCTTGGAATATCCCTAAGACATGCGGAAAGTGTCACTCAAATAAGGAGTATATGAAAAATTACAGCATCTCGACTCAACAAGTTGATGACTATGAAAAAAGTGTACATGCGTATGCTCTGTTTGAAAAGAAAAATCTATCGGCACCGGTGTGCAATGACTGCCACGGCAATCATAGTGCAGCACCGCCTGGAGTTAAGGCTGTATCATTCGTATGCCGCCAATGCCATCCCATGACCGCCAAACTTTTTTTAGAAAGTCCCCATAGTGATGCGTTTGAAATGATTGGAGAACTCGAGTGCGAAGCGTGTCATGGAAACCATCAAATCGTTGCTCCTTCAGATAATATGTTGGGAACCGGAGCTGAGTCGGTTTGTATTCAATGTCATGATCCAGAATCACTGGGATATCAGATGGCCCGTACTCTTAGAAGCCGATTAGAGGAATTCAAAGGAAAGATTCAAGATGCAAGGGAACTACTCCAGAAAGCCGATAATCAGGGAGTTGAAGTGAGTGACTCTAAATTCAAACTGCAGGAAGTGAATACCCTTCTTATTCAGGTGAGAAACCAAGTCCATAGTGTTTCTTTGGACGAGATTGATGAGAAAATAAAAAAGGGAAATGTTATCTTGAAAGAGGTCATGACTGCTGGTAATGATGCAGTGGATGAAGCGAATTTTAGAAAAAGAGGCCTCGTGATCGCGACTCTATTTGTTTTTCTGCTAGCGGTGGCTCTCTTTTTTAAAATAAGACAGATTGAAAGAGCCGGTTCGGAATAACTATTCTTTATCCGGGCGGTAATGCTTCACTTTGCCCCAGGCTGTATCAAAGTCAAAGGTGATACCGTGGGGATTATTATGACAGGTCAGGCACTGCTTTTTGATATCTTCCTGACTATTGTATTCAACCAAACCATTAGCGACTGATTTATCGTGATCCTTCATGACACTAAGGCTTTTATATTCACTGCCGGGGCCATGGCATACTTCACAAATGACACCCTCTTCCTTAAATTCAGGAGCCTTCTCGTACAATGGGCTATGGCATTTGAGACACTCAGGGCTCTCAGAAGGGTTTTTCACTCCAGCCTTCTGAGCTTTGGGAACTGCGATGTCCTGGGACAGAACCTGAAAAGACTTGGAATGTTTACTTTCTTTCCATTTGGTGTATTGAGCTCCGCGGGATTCGCTTTTATGACATATTTTGCATTTATCAGCTCCAATATACTCGAATTCTTGTCCAAAGATATGAACTCCCATAATGATCATGGCTGTGGTCATCAATACGATAATGATTTTTTTCATTATGTTCTCCTTTCTATGCATTCGGATTAATTATCCAGGTTTAATCTCCTATTATACTTATAAACACTATAGTTATTATAGTAATATATATCTTTTTTGCAATCTTATTTGTTTATATTTTTCTTATTCTCGGTCATGACCTTCAGACTCCATTTCCTTTTCTAAAACTCCAGAATGTTCATGATTGAACATTTTTTTTGGCATCCTGCCTGTTATCCATGCTGGATTCATTGGATATATTTCTGGATTGAAAACAGTCGCGTACATATGCCATATGAGAATAGCTAATGAAGCCAAAATAGCTTCGTAGTAATGAACAACTAGAGCGACATCCAAAATTCCCTCAGGAAATATTTGAACAAAGAAGTTATCGAACCAGAGAAAGATTCCAGTGATGATCATTACAGCAGTCCCCCAGATTAAGGCCCAATACTCAGCTTTTTCAACATAGCTAAAACGTTTGAATTTAGGAGTCGTTTTAGATAGATTGAGATTAAAAAGAATTTTTTGCACAAAACATTTAAAATCATAAAGCTTTGGAAACATATCTTTAAAAAAACGTCTGCCTCGTGGAGTCAAAAGATAAATAATATGCCATATTGTTGTGAGAATCAAAACCACGGCTGCAATTCGGTGAATGATGCCCCGTAGCTCAAATCCTCCTTTCCATCCGAAAAACAAGCTGGTCAGCCATGATTGGTTGAAGCGCAGCGAAAATCCGGTTATAACCAAAACAACGAAACTGATCATCAACAAGTGGTGCTGCCATAATTCATAGACTTTCATTCTTTGTACTTGAGGTCTTTTTTTGATCACATCGGCGAACTGCCGGCCCAAGTCGATCAGCCAATGAATAGCCATGAGGCCGATGATCATGAAAATGGCTATAATGTAAATATTTTTAAGGATAACAGCAGCCTTAGTATCAAGACCTGTTTCTCCTTTGCTGTGGATCGGTGTGTTTGCTATTTGTTGAGAAATCCCCGGATGGCATTCTCCGCATGTATCCCTTAGGTTTTTAGGGTTGACCGAAGATTGTGGGTCACTGCTGGGAAGTATTTTATGATAACCATGGCAGGAGGCGCAGTTAGCCACCACCGTATCGCCGGCCTCGGATTTCAAACCATGATAACTGTCAATAAATGATACCAGCTGGCCGGCTGTGACTCCGTATTTTTCTGACATGACAGCGGATTCGTGGCAGGGGGTGCATGTAGCTTGTGCCAAACGGGTTTTGGAAACAGGGGAGCGTGGATCAGAAGGGGAGATGATTCCGTGCTCTCCATGGCAGTCAGTGCATACTGGTGATCTGGTTTCACCGTTTTGAACCAATTCTCCATGAATGCTCTGCCAGTATATTTTCTCCACATCTCCGTGGCATTGCCCGCAGGTGCTGGGAATACGAAAGTGATTGATCGTGGATTCAGGATTACCATGAGAATATATTTTATGAGAATTTCCATTGACAGCATGGCAGTCCTTACAACTTGCAACTCCGGCATGGACGCTGTTTTCATAGATTTCAATAGGATGGTCAATCAAGTCAGTGTACTGAGAGGTGACATTCAAATTTTCATGACAGGTTCCACAGGTTTGGGGCAAATTAGAGGGATTTGTGCGGGAATTTTCATCTGATGACGGAAGAACAGTATGGTAACCGTGGCAGTCTGAGCAGGAAGGAGAATTTTCAGAATCACAACCTTTTAGTACGCCATGAAGTTGGTAATCTTTCCCGGCTGCTTCATGACAGGAACTGCAGCTGTCACAGGAAACCTTAAACCCAGTATCTGTTTTGTGGGGAAAGGTGTCTTTATCCTTGTGACAGTCCAAGCAGCCAAAGCCTTCATGAACGGAATGGCTTAGATCTTTAGAGATAATAGTTTCATGTGCACTTTTTTCGTGACACTCATAGCACATATCACTGTTAATAGACTCATATTCTTGTTCTTGGCTGATTATAATACTGATTGGAAAAATGAACAAAAGGACCAAAAGAAAGACTCTGTGTGAAATCCGTTTATTCAAGCATTGCTTTTGATGCATGTTTAGTCGCATTAGGGAATCATTATGTTCTCTAGACATCGATCCTTTTGGATATAAAAATATCCTCATATTTATGTGCAAATTTTATGCCATAAAAACTTAGATGAAAAGTGATATCTCTAAATGATTGATAATAAGCTATATAAAAAGATAATTTGAAGATCAAAGCATAAATGATAATGATTCTATGGGGATTTTAACATAAGGGTGGGTGATATCACCCAAGTGGATGCTGGTTCTTCAACAAAAATACCTTTTAAAAGAGATATTCACAGTTCGAAACAGGGACTCAATCTCCAAGCTGGGGGAATTTGAAACGGTCGATTTCACTGGGGACGTGCTGTTGTTTCATGATCTGTTCGATTCTTTTGATGATATCAGGATATTTATCAGATATATCATTCTGTTCATTTGGGTCTTTATCCAGATCATACAGCTCAATCTTCATGTTTCCGTCAAAGATATCTTTCCTTATGCCTTTCCATGGCCCTGTGCGCACAGCCTGTTGCCCTTTGTAGGCAGGAAATTCCCAGTAGAGAAATTCATGGGAAGTTTGCTTTCCCTTTCCTGTAAGAACAGGCAAAAGGCTGAGACCGTCAGTGACATCAGGTTTTTTTGCGCCCGTTAATTCGCACAGAGTGGGCAGCATATCCCAGAATGCAGATATATGGTCCGTATGGGTTCCTGGTTTAATGACTCCAGGCCAGCTGGCGATCATAGGGACTCTCATGCCGCCTTCATACGTGAAGCCCTTGCTTCTCCCTTGTTCTTCACCGAAAATCCCGGCACTGTTGAAGAATCGGGTATCAGCGCCTCCGGTGTAAGTAGGGCCGTTGTCGCTTGTAAAAATGATCACAGTGTTTTCATACTCTCCGATTTGTTTGAGCTTCTGAACGATTTGTCCTACCTGGTCATCCAGATGGGTAATCATGCCCGCATACGTGGCTCTGGGGTACTGACAGGGAAAATAATACCCGCCCGGATAAGGGGCTTCATCCTTGAACACGCTGCGGTACATATCAACGTATTTTTTTGGAACTTGAAGAGAAACATGTGGGATTGTGCTAGGGAAGTAGAGAAAGAAGGGGTTGTTTTTGTTTTTTGCCATAAAATCCAGAGCTTTTTCCACCATAAGATCAGGCGCATAGTCATTGAGGCGAAAATCAGAGTAGCTCTCAGGATTATTCGGGTCAGCTCCTTCTGGAATGGTTGTGCCCAAAGGCACGAACTTGTTATCTAACGGATATCTTTCTTCATTTTCCCATAAAAAGGGCGGGTAATAGGTATGGGCCCATCGCTGGCAATTGTATCCGAAAAAATAATCAAAACCCTGCTTATTAGGTGATCCTTCACTGAATGCAGGCCCCAATCCCCATTTTCCAATACAAGCTGTGGTGTACTCGGCCTTTTTCAGAAGCTCGGGCAAGGTCACCTCATCAGAGGCAAGGGGACGCTGGCCTTCCAGCTTTGGGTCTTCAAGCATTTTCTCAAAGCTCCACACATCTCCTCTTTCTTTCCATTCATCATTTCCTCTAATAAAGGCATGTCCTGTGTGTTTTCCTGTCAGCAAAACACATCTTGAAGGAGCGCAAACCGGAGAACCTGAATAGTGCTGTGTGAACTTCAGCCCGTTTTCTGCAAGCCGGTCGATGTGAGGGGTTCTGATGTATTTCTGGCCGTAGCATCCCAGTTCCCCGTATCCAAGATCATCCGCTAAAATAAAGATGATATTGGGTTTCTTTTTTGGAGAGAAGTCCGGATTGATGAGGCACGAGGATAACGCAGCTGTTCCGATAAGAGCCCCTGAACCTTTAATAAAATCTCTTCGTTTCATGGATGATGCTTTTTTTATCTAATCTTAAATATTTGTTGAGTTATTGTAAATAAAAATCTAGACTTAAGAAGTCCAATATCTTAACATGTCTCATACCAGCGCAAAAAGGAATATCACTCAGCTTGACATCTGTGTAGGCAGCAGTCTGGTTGGTGTTATATTGGTTTTGGCCGTTAATACCCTCATTCGCTCTTTGCCTTTGATCTATGCTGTGGTTGTTCTTATTCTAGGCGGCCTTGCTTACTGCACCAAGAAATTTAAAGCTGAGTGGGTCCCTCTGCGTAATTTGTGGATTCTGGGAGTGTTTTCAGTTGTATTCTATCCGGTAATTGATAGCTTTTTTGTGACTCAACTGAGACTTGTAGTTTATCTGACGGAGGATCCTCGTCTGATTGAGACTCCTGTTTATATCCCTTTATACTGGATTTTGGGGGTTTTGCTTTTTGGCTATATCTATTACCGAGTTTATGAATTTACGGGTCGTGAGTGGATAGGAGCGCTTGCAGCAGGGTTGTTCAGTGCCCTTAGCGCCGTCATAGTAGAAAATTTTTTCAATGCGGCTGGTTTCTATCAAAACACTCCGAGCGGTTTCATGATAGGAAATATTCCGGTCTATGTTCCTCTAGGCTACTTCATTGCTTTTTTATTCATGCCCTTTTATATTCGATATAAGTATTTCTGTGGGTTCTTGCTTTATGGTTTTGTGGGTATTTGCTGGTATTTGTTTTCTCTCATTTTGCCATAGATCTTTTTAAGCCGACAATTTAGAATGGGGTTAGCAAAAATTTGAACAAGCGAGGGAAATTATATCTTGACTCAAAGTATAGATTAATTATGATATGAATTATTAAAAAACAAAGGAATTAAAAGAGAGACCATGGATAAAATAAACTTAAAAGAGTGGGTGGAAAAAACAAAAGATCCCTGGGAACCAAAAGAGATTCTTTCGTTTCATGATGTGGCTTTGCGGGTAGCCAAGATTCATGGAGCTTATGACTGGCACACACATAGTCATGAAGATGAGCTCTTTCTTGTGTTAAAGGGGACAATTCATATAGACACTCCGAAAGAGTCCATTAAACTCAATGAAATGGAGTGCTATTTGGTTAAAAGAGGGACCAGGCACCGCTCCCGTTCAGAAAAGCCGGCCTGGGTTCTTCTGGTCGAGCCTGTGCGTACAAAGACCAAAGGCGAATAAATCTAGGATCACAGCGTAATGTCATCACGAGGAGAGGAGTGACGTGGTGATCTCATTATGCCTCATTTTCAGATGAGATTGCTTCATCACTTTGTTCTTCGCAATAACGCAGCAAGCTTGGCTCATGAATAATAATGTGAATAACCAGAGTTAGACTAGGAGAGGCTCCGAGTGGACGATTCCTTGTTCTTGTAAAAATTAATGCGAAAGGATACGGATTTGCGGGGAACCATCATAAAAGTATCTGTAAGCCGAACCTCCACTTTATCCGAAGGCAGCATGTCAAACACATATTTCTGTTCCTTGATATCCCATATCCCATAACCCGGACTGAATCTTTTGCTGGGCCAAAGGTCCATATTCCTTGCTTTTTCAGAAATAATCCGGTCGCTCTGTCTCGCTATATCTTCAACCGCTTCAGAACCAAAACAATCCAGCACGAATCCTTTTAAAATATCACCCTTATCCATGAGCCTTGAGCATTCTTTCTCAAGATCCGGACCAATAGTGCAGAGGCACAGAGCTACTTTTTCCGCTCCTTTAAAAACAGGGTGTTTGTTGGTTTCTTCATAGTTAAAAACCGCATAAACAGCTCTGGGTTTGATCAGATCAGGCAGCAAAGATTCAAATTCTTTGATATATTGATTCACTGAAGCATTGACTTCGCCTGTTCTTGCTTTGTATCCGAGGCAGACACGTATCCGCTTGTCTTCGAGGCTGACCTTAAAGTCGTTCAAAAAAATGTATTTTTCATTCATTTTCAGGAAGCGCTGTGAGTCCGTTTTTTTCAGCATCTGAGAGCATGATTTTCTTTAGCTTTTTTTGAGTGTCGGGGTCTATCAAGGAAACAGGTTGGGCGAGGATCTCTTTGATTTTATCCGCAGCCCTTTGAGCAGAAGACATTTTCCCTTTTCCTTCCCATTCATCATAGGTGTCTCTGTCTATAATACCGGGAAAAATATGCTCTTCCCTGTACCATTTTCTTGTGTGGGGTTTGGAGAGAAATTGAGACTCAGGCGTTATATCTTGAAAAAGGTCAACGGCCAGAGGCTCATCTCTCTGGGTTATTCCTTTGACCAACCTCAGGGCCATCCCGCAGATTTCATTGTCTATTACCAGTTTTTCCAGGCTCTGGCAGCTTTCAAAGTCCAGCATGCCGGGCCCTGATATAACATTGACACCGGATAGAGCAGCCAGAACAGCGCCTATTCCAGATTCCAGACCGGCCTGGTTGTCATTGAGTTTGGAATCACTGAGTCCCATATACGCATGTGTAGGGAGATTCAAATGCTTGCCTATCTGGGAGTAGGCAGAATCGATCATCATGGTCTCTATGGCCCCCATGGGGGTTGTACCCTTGCGCATGTCAAAACTGGAAGGGGAACCCCCGAATATAACAGGAGAGCCCGGTTCAGCCAGCTGGCAGATCACAAGTCCGGATAGATTTTCTGCTGTGTGCTGTACCAGGGTTCCTGCTATAGTGACCGGAGAGGTAGCGCCGGTCATGCCCATGGATATCAATTCTGATGGAATCCCGGCTCTGGCAGAGTCAATAAGGCTCTGTGTCGTAAGGTTGCTCCATTTAAGAGGAGGGGAGGGGCAGGCGTCAAATATGGCCAGAGGTCTGTCCGCAAGATTTTGTGTGCTTCCTCTTACAGCGACCAGCATATCATGCATAGGCTTAAATCCTTCGATCCTGAAAGTGCCGGTAACGACCGGTTTTCTCGAGAACTGAAGCCCTATATAAAGACGGTAGCTGTCACTTATGATCTCCGGGACATCGCTGCTGATAATGCCTGTGCTCTGGAAATCGATGTTTTCCATTGCGTCCGTCACTCTGGTGAACCGGACCAGGTCTTCTGTTTCGGCTTTTCTCTGTGATTGTGACTCATGGTCGAGCACGGTAACAGCCGCAGAACCAGGATCAAAATGGATCTCATCATTGCCCACCGTGTATTTTTGTTCTCCCTGCCTGTCATACAGTTCAATGACCGGCGGAGTCTTTGCTAATGACTTTTCGACTAATTCTTGTTTTATATAAACTCTGTTTTCCGCTTCGTTTGTTTTTGCCCCTGCGTTTTTGAGAAGTGCGAACGCTTCTTTGTTTTCCACAAATACTCCGTATTTTTCCAGGAGCTGATAACTTTCATTGACTATTTTTTTTACGAACGCCTCATTTAAAAGCCTGTATTTTGGTCTTTGTGTTTTGATCATCTTCTTTTCCTTATGTCCGTATGAGCGCTTTGGCTATTTTCGCAGCAGCCATGGCATTTTCCGCATACCCGTCCGCTCCGATATCCTGTGCCCATTTGCTGTTTACAGGGGAACCTCCCACAAGAACCCTGAATTTTCCGAAAAGATTTTTTGATTTAAGAAGCTCTATGAGATTTTTCTGTTTGAGCATTGTAGTGGTAAGGAGCGAGGAAACACAGATAAAATCCGCATCTTCCTGCAGAGCCCTGTCAATAAAGTTTGTTATTTTCACATCTGCACCCAGGTCGATCACGTCAAATCCATTGGCAGACAGAAGAGAGGCCACCAGGTTTTTTCCTATATCATGGATATCGCCTTCTATGGTTCCTATGACAACTTTTCCCAGGGATTTTGCGGTCAGGTGCTTTTTCTTAAGCTCAGGCTGCAGCAAAGCCATGACCCCTTTCATGGTTTCAGCGCTGGTGATGAGTTCGGGGAGGAAATACTCTCCCTTTTCCCAGAGATCTCCGGCTTTTTGTATCCCAGGTACAAATCCTTTATCGATCACTTCATTCAGATCCCAGTTTTCATCAATGGCCTGTCTGGCAAGCCTCTGAGCCTCTTCTTTGTTTCCTTCCACGACAGCTCGGTTCATCTCTGATAAGCGTTTGTTATCAATCATGAAGACTCCTTGTTTTTGAATTTTTCTTTCAGATTATATGTGTTCCCTTTTCTGTTTTTATTTTATATATTTCCGGCTGTTTCCCGAACTCGCTCAAATACGCGTTTTTGATGTTCTGGTTAACGTTCTCCATGTCATCTTCTTTTATCAGATTGATGGTGCACCCTCCGAATCCGCCTCCCATCATCCTCGAACCCAGAACACCTTTCTGATTTATGGTGTTTTCAACCAGATAATCAAGTTCTTTACAGCTCACTTCATATTCGCTTTTGAGCCCTTTATGGGTCTGAACCATTTTTTCTCCGAATGATTCGAGGTTTTTTCTTTTAAGATCCTCACAGGCGGCTAAAAGCCTTTCATTTTCTTTGACCACATAATGACAGCGTCTGTATATCACAGGGCTCATTTGGTCTTTGAGAGATTCCAGAAAACCGGATGTGACATCCCTGAGGCTTTGTATCCGGGGATTGTGCTTTTTAAGATAAGCGACTCCCTGTTCGCATTGAGCCCTTCGTATGTTGTATTCAGAAGAAGCCAGAGAATGAGAGACACGTGTATCATAGAGCACGATATGGATCCCTTTAAAATCAAAGGGAAAGTATTCGTACTCAAGAGAACGGCAGTCAAGCTTCATTACTTTTTTCGGAGCGCTGAAAATATTAGTGAACTGATCCATGATCCCGCACTGGACGCCCACGAAGTCGTTTTCAGCTTTCTGGGATAATTTCACAAGATCCAGTTTGTCGATATGGAGTTGGAATATTTCATTGATGCAAAACGCCAGCCCGGCTTCAATGGCTGCTGAGGACGATAGCCCGGCCCCTATAGGGATGTCCCCTCCGAAAACGCAGTCAAATCCCGGGACTTCAAAGCCTCTTTTCTTTATTTGATCGATGACTCCCAATAAGTAGTTGGCCCAGTGCGCGTTGCTTTTTTTTATATGTCCCTGTTCGACCTCCACATATTCGTCCATGTCCATGGAATAGATCCGGTAGATATGGTCCTTATTAGGGGAGACAGCAAAGATAATGGCTTTGTCAATGGCTGTGGGAAGGACAAATCCCTCATTGTAATCCGTATGCTCTCCTATGAGATTCACACGTCCGGGGGAACGGACCAGCAATGGTTTTGTGTTGAATTTGTTTCTAAATTGATTTAATACGTTGTCTTTTATTTTCTTAATCATGGGAGCACAAAAAATAGAATATCACAGACGAAAAGTCAAATCATCCCAAATATGACTTTTTGGATGGATTTGTATTCACTGATGAGAAGCGTTTTTCTTCGTTTCCATATCTGGCTTCTGTTTTTTCTGTGCTTAATGGCCACTTCTTCATTGTTTTCGTTTTTTATCATATCAGATATAAGAGGGAAATCCTTTTGCTTCCATCTGGAAGAAATGGAATCAAGCACCAAAAAAAGCCTGTTGAGCTGTTCGGACAAATGTTCAGGTTTTATGTGAAAAAGTATTCTTGGATCCGTGCTTTTCCTTGTATTCAGCTCTTTTCGTGCTTCTGAGATGCCCTCTCCCTTTAGATGAGCGGATGTTTTTTTGTTTAATCTGGAAGAAATTTCTCCACGCCTTATGATATAAGATATTTTGAAGGGTATGTTCCAGTCAATGATTTTTTCTTTAAAATAAGACAGAGAGACAATACAGGTTTTTACATTTGAAGGGATGCCCAGAAACTCATGGTCCATGGTAACGGAGTAGGGGGAATAAAGGTGTGATTTGAACTGATGAGAACAGGATGATGTCAGCGTTTTAAGAATTTTTTGGTATTCCTGAGAGGAACCGGGGAGAACATCAAGTATTTTTCCTGTGAAGATCAAATGTCGGGCCATTACGCTTCAAATAATATGAAACATGATAGTTAATGTCAATGAATTAATATATCATAAGTATCATTTATATTGATACGGTAACTATAATTTCTCATTTAGCTATATTGATGTGGGGAATATTTGTTTCTGTTCGCTTACGGACATTAACTGTTAATAAATGATACATGGATGTTTTATTATTATTAGAAAACCTCAAGAAGATGAAATTGGCATGTTTATTGCTTATAATAAGTGTGGATTATAGGAGATGAGAGTATGAAATTTAAAAAAACACACAGCAGTCTTTGGCTCATTTTCTCATGTGCTGTGGTTGCGCTTATGACATTTTCGGCTTGTTCCACTAGAATTGATCCGGTGCCGGACTTCAGCATTAACTTCTGCAATTTTCCTCATGCTTGGACTGAATCAAAAGGAAAAAATATATCGATAGGGATCATTTTTAACGAGAAAGAGAATACCTGGGATTGGGTGAAAAAAGTTTCGGACCTTGCGCCTGAGTCAGATGTGGTTCGTATCGAAAGGGAAGCCTTTTTAGCAGGTGATAACTCAGTTTTTGAACAACAGGTCATTCTCCTCGCTCAATTTGTCGAGGAGGAAGACTTTGATAAGACCATTAGCTCTATAAAAAAATGCGAGGAAAGAGATATAATCTTCATTCTCCCTGCCTATTTTGGTTCGATGGAAAAGGAAAAGGATTACAGCCACTGGCAGGAATTCGTAAAAAGAGCTTCAGAAAATGGGGCAATCATTGTTGGAGCCCACGGTATGATGTATCAGCTGGGAAATTTGTCTTTCTGGAAGAAAATCCCAATCGACATCTTTGCCCTCCATGACGAAGTCGGCGGCGATAGACTCTGGGGAACAGAGTCTCTTATCGACCGCAAACTGGAAAAACCATCTTATCTTGTCGCAGGAGCTGCGGTTTTATTGAGAAGCAAATTTCCTGAACTCACCAATGAAGAAGTTAGAAATATCTTCCGAAAGAGAGGGAGAAAGGTCATCTGGATAGTATCCGATGTAAAGTGGCGAGAGGATGAAGACTGGCTGAGAGCTTGGCCTGTCTTGAACGAAGAAGTGCTCAGGCAAGAAGAGAAAAAGCTGCAGGAATACAACCACAAAATCGTTGAAACCTTCGAAGGCAGTTGTCTTGATGCGGCTCTGATATTGGGACTCGAGCCGATGGCTGACGGTGAATGGGCACGAAAAGCGTTGAATGTATCAAAAGCTCAAAAAATTGCCACTGGAAAAGGTGTGACAGTGGCGATACTTGATCATATGTTTGAGCCCGAGGACTGGAGCCTTAAAGGGAGGATCATCAAGCCAGGCAGTGTTCTCGAAGGCGCTCCTGTCTTCGATCCTGAAACTGAACTCGGGCACGGCACCTGGATGGCCCAGGAGTTGGTGCGGGTTGCCCCGGATGTAAAGATCATGCCGGTTAGGTTCTGTGGAAGAGGACATTATGGCGAAGCTGATCTTTATATCAAAGGCATTGAGTATGCCGTAGAGAACGGAGCAGATATAATCAGCATAAGCCATCAGCCTCTCCCTTCGGATAAACAGGGCGACTTTGATCGGGCTGTTGAGGAAGCCGCGGAAAAAGGAGTAACTCTGGTCTATATCCATTACCAGGGAACGCGAGATGATGTAGTAGTCACCAAACCGATCGAGTTTGCTCCCTATTACAACGGAAAGCAATACATATATGTTATCGGGACAAATTTCATTGACGAATATAAGTTTCCTATGACTTGGGGAGTCTCTGGAACAGCACCCATGGTCTCCGGGGTTATTGCTATGATGAAGGAATTGAATCCGAGCTTGACTCCGCAGGAGATCAGAGAGATCTTATTGAATTCCGGAAGAGAGCTTGAATGGGGTTACAAAATTCTAGATGCAGTCAAAGCCCTGAAAAATCTAAAATAAAAATATTATTTGCATCTTATTATAACAAGTTTAACGATATAGATATTAAAGGCAGAAATCATGTTTAGGAACTATTTAAAGATCTCCATAAGGCATATATTGAAATATAAAGTCCATTCCTTTATAAAAATATTCGGCCTATCGATCGGGATTGTTGCGTGTATTTTCATTTATTTGTTTGTTGCCGATGAGATGTCATTCGATAGGTTTCACAAAAACGGAGAAAGTCTCTACCGGTTTGTCCAGGTTCAGTTCGATGAAGAATCCGGGAAGGAGACAGGACTCCAGCCGTTCATTCCCACACCGGTTGGTCCGGAACTGATCCAATCCATCCCTCAGGTGAAATTTCAATCAAGATATGTTAACGGCTCAGGAGTTCTCCTGTATAAAGAGAAGATGTTCAGAGAAACCATTACATTGGTTGATTCATCCTTCTTCGAAATGTTCACCTTCCCTCTGATTGAAGGAGTATCGGAGACAGCGCTATCTGATGAACACAGCATCGTTCTCTCCCAATCAGTGGCAGAAAAGTATTTTGGAGAAGAAGACCCTGCCGGAAAAACAATAACGATCACCTACGGACACACAAAAAGGGATTACATGGTGAAAGGCGTGGCTGAGGATGTGCCTTTCAACTCTTCGATCCGGTTCGATATCCTGATTAACTTCAGTAATTTGCCCATGGTTATGGACAATCCGGAAATATTGAATGATTGGGACCGCTGGTATTGTCCTCTGTATGTCCAGCTCCAGCCTGATGTAACTTCAGTACAGATAAAGGAGGGATTGGACCGGTTTTGTCAAAGTCACTACAGTACTGCGATCCAGAGAAATATCGATGAAGGTAACGATGCCTTCACATTCGGTCTGCAGAGAGTTAAGGACATGCATCTTGACACACGCGTTACAGGAACAGCCGGGTTATCTACCTCATACATCCTCTCTGTTATTGCCTTTGCCATTCTGCTGATCGCCTGCGTGAACTTCATGACCCTTTCCATCGGATCGTCTTCTGTGCGCTCCACAGAGGTCGGTGTGCGCAAAGTGTTGGGGGCAGAGAGACGGCAGCTTCTGTCACAGTTCTGGAGTGAGGCCCTGTTAATCAGCCTATGTGCCATCATTATGGGACTCTTGTTCACCGAGTTTTTGATCCCCAGGTTCAACGCTTTATCAGGCAAACCGCTGTCATTGGTCATGCTTTTCCAGGGGACACACTGGGTGTTTTTGCTGGGGATGGCCGTTTTCACCGCCCTTCTTGCCGGGAGTTACCCGGCCGTTTATATGTCCGCATTTCATCCTGCGGATATTTTGAAGGGAAAACTAAAAGTTAGAGGCAAAACAACGCTTACCAAGGGGCTCGTGGTTCTTCAGTTCACTCTTTCCGTTATTCTGGGTATCTCAGCGATCATTCTGGGAAGACAGGTCTCCTATATGATAAACAGGGATCCGGGTTATGTCAGCGAAGGCCTGGTGGTTGTTATGACTCAGGAAAATGAACCACAGGAATCCGAGAGGCTCTACCAGCGTTTCCGCAGCGAGGTCATCTCCTATAGTCAGGTTCAGGAATTGACTGCCAGCAACAGAGAATTCGGCCTGTTTCTACCCGGCTCTTTCCTTGAATTGGGCGAACACAAGATTCACTACAGATTCAATCGAGTAGATCCCGACTTTCTATCGACCATGAAGTTAAAACTGGTTCAAGGCAGGGATTTCTCGGCGAATACCCCAGCTGACAGAGATGCCCTCATCGTGAATCAAAAATTCGTACAGATGCTGGGTTCTGAATTCAAAATAGGTGAACCCCTGGGAGATATGTCCAAGGGATTCCCTTATGACCGAAGAGTAATCGGGGTCATAAAGGACTGTCACTTCACATCCTTGAGGAATGAGATCGAACCCTTGATCCTTTATGTCGGGCAGGGAACATCCCCGAGGAGAAACAGGTTCAGCAGGATCATTGTCCGTGTATCGACAGGACAATTGAAAGATACCATGGCGTTTCTAGAGAACGCATGGAAAAGAGTACAGCCCGATAAGCCATTCATCACATACTTTCAGGATGATGCTTTAAAAAGCCTGTATAGTCAGGAAAAGCGGTGGAGTGCGATTATTCGTTACGCATCAGCCGTAAGCATACTTCTTGCCTGCATGGGCATTTTTGGCCTGACTTCCATCACTTTGAGCCGCCGGATTAAAGAGATCGGTATCCGCAAGGTTCTGGGAGCGACCGCAGGACAGATCATGTATTTGGCAACACGAGAATTTATTTTCCTGATATCCATAGCCAATGTCATCGCCTGGCCGGTGGTCTTTATTATCATGAAAAGAGTGCTGCAAAATTATCCTTACAGGATCGGCATAGCCGCTCACTATTTTATTCTGGCCTGGATCGTCTCTGTTCTTATCGCTGTTTTAACCATTTTCTACCTTTCATTAAAAACAGCCAGGCAGAATCCGGTAGAGAGTCTGCGGTACGAGTGAACAAACAACCTTTAAAGCACTTTCCAATAGTTGCTATAATTTGGCAATATATGTAAAATCTATAAAACAGCTAAAAATCTGAAATTTAATTAAAGACGAGAGAAATAAAATGACAAAAAAAACAAAAGAAACGAGCGAAAGGCGTATAGCTTTGCTTATTGACGGAGATAATGCCCGTCCAAGCCTCATAGGAAACATACTGACAGAAGCGGGAAAATACGGTTCTGTCACGATCAGGCGTATATATGGAGACTGGACCACATCGAATATGCAGGGATGGAAGAGCTCCCTCAATAATGCAGCCATCCAGCCCATACAGCAGTTCAGATACACAGTAGGAAAAAATGCCACTGACAGCGCAATGATCATTGATGCAATGGATATATTGAACGGTAATCTTGTAGACGGATTTTGCCTTGTCTCCAGTGACAGCGATTACACAAGACTGGCCACACGGATTAGAGAAAAAGGGATATTCGTTATGGGGATTGGGAAAAAAACAACCCCAAAGCCTTTTATAAATGCCTGTAATCTATTTATCTACACGGAGAATCTTGCTCCGAAATCAAGTGCGAAAAGAAAAAAATCCGGGACAAAAACAAAAACCGCTCCGGATAAAACAAAATCCCTTGATCCTGTTCCTCTTTTAAAAGGAGCTTTTGATATGGCTTTACAGGAGGACGGATGGGCGAATTTAGCCACCATGGGTTTTTATCTCCATCAGCTAGATCCCAGTTTTGATCCCCGCACTTACGGATACAAACAGCTGTCCCAGCTCATTAAATCCCATTCCAAACTCTTTGACATGAAGTTCAAGGAGGAAGATGGGGCTACGCATGTTTATGTCAGGCTTAAAGAGAAAGCTGAATAATCAAAACGAAAAGGAGGATTAGGGTATGAAGAACCGGTCTTTTATGATTTTCCTCACCCTAACAGGCTTGTTTTCTCTGGTGTTTTCAATAAGCTGTAAAAAAGAGATAAGAAAGGATTACGCCATTAAGCCTGTTCCTTTCACAAAAGTGTTGGTCACGGATTCGTTCTGGCTTCCCAGAATGGAGACCAACCGAAAAGTCACCATTCCGTATGCATTTAAGAAATGTGAAGAGACTGGAAGAATTAGTAATTTCGAGAAGGCGGGTGGCCTCATTCCGGGAGAATTCGAAGGAATCAGGTACAATGATTCCGATGTGTATAAAATCATGGAAGGGGCCGCGTATTCGTTAAGCTTGAGGGACGATCCTGAGCTTGAGAAATACATGGATGAGCTCATTGCAAAGATCGCTGCGGCCCAGGAGGAAGACGGATATCTCTATACAGCCAGAACCATAGATCCGGAAAATCCGCCCCCCGGAGCCGGAGAGGAGCGGTGGTCCAACTTGGGGTCAAGTCATGAACTCTATAATGTGGGCCACATGTATGAAGCAGCTGTGGCTTATTATCAAGCAACGGGAAAGAGGAATTTTCTGGATATTGCTCTAAAAAATGCAGATTTAATAGCCGAAACATTCGGTCCTGACAAAAGGAAGGGCTTTCCGGGACATCAGGAGATCGAGATCGGACTTGTGAAGCTGTATAGGGTCACAGGGGAGAAAAAGTATCTGGAATTAGCTAAATTTTTCCTGGACCAGAGAGGAAGGATCGAACACCCCAAAAAGTTCTCAGAGGACTCTCCCTTTTCCATCTACAACCAGGACTGGTATCTCCAGGCTCATAAACCGGTCATTGAACAGGATGAAGCCATAGGCCATGCAGTGAGAGCCACATACATGTATTCTGGAATGGCTGATGTGGCTGCTTTGACCGGAGATGAGGATTATATCAATGCCATAGACCGGATATGGGAAGATGTTGTTTTCAAAAAGCTCTACATAACCGGAGGCATAGGAGCCAGCCGGAGAGGAGAGGCCTTCGGAGAGGCTTATGTTCTTCCCAATAAAACAGCTTATAACGAGACGTGTGCGGCTATTGGAAATATTTTCTGGAACTATCGTCTTTTCCTGCTGCACGGTCATGCCAAATATATAGATGTGCTCGAGCGCACCCTTTATAATGGATTTTTATCTGGGATCTCTTTAAGCGGGGATAAATTTTTCTATCCCAATCCGCTTGAGTCTGACGGCAAGTTTCGATTCAATCAGGGCGAAGCAACCAGGAAAGGATGGTTTGACTGCGCATGCTGTCCCGGAAACATAGCTCGATTCCTTCCTTCTTTTCCCGGTTATGTGTATGCAAACACAGATGATTCCCTTTATGTGAACCTGTTTGTCGGAGACGAAAGCGAATTGGAATTAGGAAAAAAGAAAGTCAAAATAATCCAAGAAACACATTATCCCTGGGAAGGAAATATAAAAATAATCCTTGAACCTGAGCAATCAGATACATTTACCGTATATATAAGAATACCAGGATGGGCCCGCAATGAGCCTGTTCCGAGCAGTCTTTATTCCTTTGCCGATATTTATAGTGAAGAGCCTATGCTTGAAGTTAATGGGGAAAAGGTCGAATTCATTATGGAAAATGGTTATGCAAAAGTATCAAGAAAATGGAAAAAGGACGATGCTATAGTGCTCCATTTACCCATGCCCGTAAGAAAAATAAAAGCAAACGAAGAGGTCGATGCTGACAGAGGGAAAGTGGCGTTCCAGAGAGGCCCTCTGGTGTTTTGTTTCGAAGGCGTTGACAATAACGGGCATGTGCTGGACCGTATTATAAAAAGCGAAGCACCGTTTAAGTCTAAATTTGAGCCTGACCTGTTAAGAGGCGTCCCGGTTTTGATAGGAGCAGACAGGAATGGAGAACCTTTGATGGCTGTCCCTTATTATTCCTGGTCCCACAGGGGAGTGGGGGAGATGGAAGTCTGGATCAAAGAAACAAGTGAATAAGCTTTATTCATCCTTATCCAAAGACAGAATATGACGGTATTTGTAACAGGAGCGTCCGGACACATCGGAGCAAACTTAGTGAGAGAGCTCATCCGGCGAAAAAGACCTGTACGAGCTCTCATCCACAAGGACACAAGGGGAGTGGAAGGGCTTGATATAGATGTCATAAAAGGAGATATTCTTGATTATCCCAGCCTGGTCAAAGCCATAAGAGGCTGTGATGTTGTCTATCATCTAGCAGCGAGGATCTCCATTATCGGTGACAGACAGGGAATGGTGAGGCGGGTTAATGTCACAGGGACTCAGAATATTATAACAGCCTCTCAGGAATGCGGCATCAGGCGCCTTATTCACTTCAGTTCGATCCATGCTTACTGCCCTTATCCTTTGAATCAATGCATAGATGAAACAAGCTCTTTTTCAAATGAGCGGTCTCCGGCTTATGATTGTTCTAAAGCAGACGGTGCCAGGGAAGTCCTGGAAGCTGTGAAAAACGGGATCGATGCGGTTATCATATCACCCACAGCTGTGATCGGTCCGAATGACTTCAAGCCATCGCGCATGGGACAGGTTCTGCTAAAGTTATATCACAGAAAGTTCATTTCTCTGATAAAAGGAGGGTATGACTGGGTGGATGCCCGCGATGTTGTCAGGGGAGCGCTTCTGGCCGAGGAAAGAGCAGAGGCAGGCTCTCAATTTATCCTTTCAGGCCACTGGTCTTCAATTTGTGAGATTGCGGAGATGATCAGGGAGATAAGAGGAATAAAGCCTCCCTTTTTCACAGCTCCTCTGTGGCTTGCAGGCCTGGCCGCTCCTTTTTCTGAAGCAGCTGCTGTTGTGCTAAAAAGAAACCCCCTACTGACATCAGAAGCGCTGAGAGCGCTAAGAACGCACCAATTCATTTCGCGGACAAGAGCCGAGGAACGGCTGGGATACAGCCCCAGGCCTCTTAAAGTGACGATTCGAGACACCATAGAATGGCTTGAAAAAAAGGGGTTTCTGGATTGATCGGAGCTGGTCTTTTCCATTGGATCTTGCTCTTCTGGACAGCACTGGCTGTCATTGTGTGTATAAGTCTTTTTTTTGTGAATGCTCCTTACGGACGATATGCAAGGAGAGGGTGGGGTCGTACGATCAATCCCAAATGGGGTTGGTTTATCATGGAGTCGCCTTCACTTCTTCTCCCTTTTCTTTTCTTTTTCTTAAGTCCCCGGATCCAGGATATAACGGCCTTTCTGTTTCTTTTCATGTGGGAGGCCCACTATGTGCAGCGCACCCTTATCTTCCCTTTTGTTATGAAAAGAAGTCCATACAGAATGCCGCTACTCGTTATGTTTCTGGCTCTGTTTTTTAACATAATCAACAGCTATCTCAACAGCGGTTTTCTGTTTGTACTGTCCGAACCCTTCGGGACGGATTGGCTTCTTGACGCGAGGTTCATCTGCGGAGCGATTTTATTTTTTTGTGGCTGCGTTATCAATATCCATTCGGACAGCATCCTCAGAGGTTTGCGAAGGCCGGGAGAATTGGCTTATAAGATCCCGCGTAAGGGCCTTTTTCGCTTCATATCATCGCCAAATTATTTCGGAGAGATCGTGGAATGGACCGGATGGGCTGTGGCCACATGGTCTCTCCCTGGAGCCGCTTTTGCCCTGTGGACTATCGCAAACCTGGCTCCCCGGGCTCTGGCCAATCATAAATGGTATAAAAAGACCTTTCCGGAATATCCCTCTCGGAGAAAAGCTTTAATTCCTTTTATAATCTAACCAAAGCGTATAAAGTCGTCTGTATCTATTTCTGAGTGATAAGCTCTGGTTCACCGAATCCGATTTTTTCCAGAGATGTAAGCTGTGTTGCCGCATCACCGACCACAACATATATCATCTTTTCCGGATGGATATATTTCTGAGCCAGCTCTTTTATTCGTTCACGGGTCATGTTCTTTACGATCTCTTGCTGCTTTTTAACATACTCGTCAGGAAGCCCGTAAGCAGCGATATGGTCAAGCATGCTGAGAAGCGCATAATAGGTCTCGAATTCCATAGCGGTTGATTTGATAAGGGAGTTCTTAGTGAATTCCAGGTCTTCTTCGGATATGCCCTCCCTGTATTTTTCCATTTCTTCTTTAAATATTCTGACCGAATCGAATGTAGCCTGGGAATGAACTGAAGAGGAGGCGTAGAATGTGCCCGGATAGATTCCGGCGGAGAATCCGCTGCGCGCTCCATATGTGTATCCTTTTTCTTCTCTCAGGATCATGTTCAAGAAGCTGTTAAAGCTTCCTCCGAGCTTATAGTTCATGACTGTTGCCGGATAATAGTCAGGGTCATTATAGCGCATGGCTAAGTTCCCGATTTCTATGACAGATTGTCTGGCACCCGGAACATCAACAAAATATATTTTTGAATCTTCGGGAAGAGAAGGCATTTCAAACTCAGGAAAAGCCATGTCTTTAACCTGCCACTGGTTTTCAAGAGCCGTGAGATTCTCTGTGACCTCCTGCTTGGTTATATCACCGACCACACACATATAAGAAACAGAGGGCGAGAAGTTTTCTTCGTAGTATTTTTTTAAGTCGTCGATCGTGATGTTTACTACGGATTCAGACGTCCCTGTTGAAGGCATACCGAATATATGGTCTTTGCCGTAGACAAGCCGGTTGAACAAATTCATGGCGATATACGGAGGATTTGCTTTGTTTCTGTTGATATTCTCCAGCGTTTCTTGTTTTATGCGTCCGAATTCTTTCTCGTCCCATCTGGGCTCGAGCAGTATTTCACTGACCAGCCCCAGTACTTCAGGAAATTTAGATGCCAGGGAGTTGGCCCGAATGGTTATGTCCTCACTGCCTGCATAAATGGTTATATTAGCGCCCAGGTCATTAATAGCTTCTTCAAGTTCCACCGGGGACTTGTTTTTGGTTCCTTCCATCATCAACTGGCTTACAAGGTAAGCTGTTCCGGGTTTATCCATTGGATCAATGAAGTGGCCTCCTTTGAGCGATATTGAGAAATGGACAATGGGTAATTCTGTGTGCTCGATCCCCAGCACTTTCATTTTATTAGAAAGCTCATGTTTCCAGACAGGTGGGACAGACACTTCAGGGTCAGGTCCTAACTCAGGTTCAATACTCCGGTCAAATGAGGATTCGATTTGCTCGATTTCGATCTCCTCCTGTGGAGCCTCTGCTGCCGATACTTCCGGAGCGTCCTCTATAAAAGGATAGGGAGCGGCTTCGTCATCCGCCAGTTCGATTTTTCCTTTTGGAACAAAATTGGTCATAACATAAGGTTTGTCTTTTATGTATTTTTCATAGACCCGCATGACGTCATCTTTAGTGACAGCCAACGTTTTTTCCAGATCTTTTGTCAGAAAATCCGGCGATCCAGCGTATTCATTATAGCGGGCAAGCTGGAATGATTTCATGAGAACGCTTGACAGCCTATTGTAAAAATTGGTCTCTGTGGTATTTTTCAGGCGCTGCAGGTCGTCTTCGGTAAAACCCTTTTCCTCAAATCTATCCAAAGATTCAAAGATAGCCTGCTTGACTTCAGATAAGTCGATATTGGGAAAAGCCCGGACGCGGAACATGAATTCGCCGGCTATCTCATTACTCATTTGATAGCCCCTTACAGAAGGTGCCAGCTTCTTTTCCTCAACAATGACATTATACAAAGGTGCCTTTTTCCCCCTTGTCAGAAGCTGCCCGAGAAACGAGAGCGCATAGGAATCAGGGTTATACTGTTCTACAGTCGGGAAGACCATGGTGAGTTCAGGGGACTTTGCAAAATTATCTTCATAAGAAGCCATCTTTGTTTCTGTTAATGTCACAGGCATGGGTTCCGGATCTTTTATTTCATGGGGGGACGGGATCTCGCCAAAGTATTTCTCTATCCATTGTTTAGCCTGCACAGGGTCATAATCACCGGCCACGACCAGTGTGGCGTTGTTGGGTCTGTACCATTTTCTGTGGAACTCATGTACATCTTTCAATGTGGCATTGGTCAGATCCTCCATGGAGCCGATGACCTGCCATGAGTAAGGATGGCCTTCCGGATACAGAAGTTTTCCCAGGATGTAATCAGTGTGTCCGTACGGACGGTTGTCCACCATTTGACGTTTTTCATTCATAACCACACTCTGCTGGTTGGCAAAGGCTTCCTGGGTTATTTTGCTGCGCAGGAATCCAAGCCGGTCAGACTCAAGCCAGAGAACCATTTCCAGGGCATTATTAGGGACCACTTCAAAATACACGGTTCCGTCATTACTTGTTCCGCCGTTCAGCGTTCCTCCCGCATTCTGGATTTTTTTAAAGAACTGATCCTGGCCCACATGTTCTGATTCCTGGAACATCATATGTTCGAAAAGGTGAGCAAAACCTGTCTTTCCGACTTCTTCGCGGTTGGAGCCCACATGATACTGTATAGCCACAGCTACGATAGGATCTGACTTGTCTTTATGCAGTATGACCTCTAGTCCGTTGTCAAGGGTGTACTTTTCGTAATCGATTTTTAAGGCCTTTTCACCTGTCTTCGTGCCTTTACAGGACGGGATGATCAATAGAGAGATGAGAAAAAGCACGGAGAAAAGTCTGATTCTTTTAATCATAAAAACCTCCTTGATTTTTTAATGATTCATTTTATTTGAAAATTTAATACTTAAATACATAGTTCATAAACGGTCCGGTCTCTTATCTTATAAATACCTCATACGGATTAATTTGGCCATTTTACGAATATAAGAAGGATTGGTGCCGCAGCATCCTCCAATGATATCCGCTCCATTCTCAATAATTTTTTCAACGTATTTTACATAGTTTTCTGCGGATTGAGAATATTTGAGTTGTCCTCCTGAAGTGACCTTAGGCTGTCCGGCATTTGCCTGGGCAACAACTGGGAGTGATGTGTTGTCTTTGATTACTTTTACCAGTTCGGCCATTTCCCTGCTGTCAATGGTGCAGTTGGCTCCCAGAGCTGAAACAGCGATTTTTTCAAGCTCTTCTAAGCACTGGGAGACACTGTTTCCCATTTCCGTAAAGAAACCCCTTGGCGTGCTCTTAAACGTCATGGTGGCGAAAAGAGGAAGCCCGCACGCTTTGCTGGCTCCTTTAAGAGCACAGACCGCTTCTTTGAGGTCATACTGGGTCTCAATAAGAAGGAAATCCACTCTGCCTTCAGAGAGGGCTTCTGCCTGAACAAAATAGGCATCTATGAATTCGTCTTCAGTAAAATCTCCGTAGGGTTTGAGAAATTTTCCTGTAGGGCCCATGCTTCCCCCTACATATTTTCCCTCTGGTTTGGTTTCATAGGCAAGTTCTGCCGCCTGTTTGTTGAGCTCAAAGCATCTTTTTTCCATTCCAAAGGAAGCGAGTTTTATCTTGTTCCCTCCGAAGCTGTTTGTCAGCACAGCGTCAGAGCCAGCGTCAAAATACTTTTTATGGATATTTTTTACGATGTCAGGTTTTTCAATATTCCATGCTTCCGGAGGGCCTCCTCCTGCAAATCCTTTTTTAATCAGTTCTGTTCCCATGCCTCCGTCAAGAAGCACTATCCTTTTTTTGGCCAACTGTAAGATCGAGAGACTCATAAAAATATCCAGGGAATTGATAAAATAATAATCCAATACAGCTCATTAAGTCAACAAACATGAATTATTCATAAAATATGTATGCATGCCTCTATTAATTTATTATGATCAATACTTTTTACAAGGACATGCCTATCAAGAATATGATTATGATTTTAATTCATATTATAACTCTTATTATAATGCATACATATTTTACCTTACAGGCGAGCCGATCTCACTGCATCTGCTTTGTTGCAAGGCATTCGCGGTGAAGGACCACAGCTTCATACCCTGCGCCTCGCATCTGCAGTAAGCTTGACTCGTGAATAATCCATGTTCGTCTACTCTATTCATTTCGGATAAAATGGATTATAAAGGGATATTGTTATAAAATGATATCTGTGTTGAAGAATGAGTGAAAACAAGAATGGTAATAAATCAGGGATTCTGCTTCATATCTGCTGCGGTCCTGATTCTACCGCTGTTTATGAGAGATTAGAGCCTCAATATGAGGTTACCGGCTATTTTCACAATCCGAATATTTATCCTGAAAAGGAATACTATAAAAGAGCGAAAAATGCCCTTGAAGCAGGAAGAGAACTCGGATTCAAGGTCATTGTTCCTGAATACGATCCTGAAGAATGGCTCAGAGCCATCAAGGGGCTTGAAAAAGAACCGGAAGGGGGGAAGAGGTGCGAAAAATGCTTCCGCTACAACCTTGAGGCTACAGCTCAAAAAGCTCTGGAATTAGGCATTTCCTTTTTCACCACGACTTTGACTATATCCCCCCATAAATCATCGGATATGATTTTTAAGATCGGAAGAGGGTTAGCCGAAGAATACGGAGTGATGTTTCTGGAAGCTGATTTTAAGAAAAAAGATGGATTCAGGCGCAGTGTGGAGCTTTCCAAAGCGATAGGACTTTACAGGCAAAAATACTGCGGATGCGAATACTCTATGAAACAAACAGGTGAAATTCAATGAATGATTCTCACAGCAAGTTGATCTATAAAAACTCAAGCAGGGCCTTTGCTATCGGTATTGCTTTGAATATCCTTTTTGTGGCAGTTGAGGCTTTTTTCGGGCTGCTGGCCAATTCTTCGGCTTTACTGGCAGACGCAGGTCATAATGCCAGTGATGTTTTGGGCCTTGTTTTTGCCTGGACAGCCGCATGGCTTGCCACAATGAAACCAAAGGGAAAATACACATACGGACTGCGGAGGACGACCATTCTCGTCTCTATTTTAAACGCACTGATGCTTTTTGGTGTTGTGATTGTTATTGGGTGGGATGCTGTGGGCAAGCTACAAAATCCTGAGCCGGTCGCAAGCACGACCATTATGATTGTGGCTGGTATCGGGGTGGTTATCAATACCATCACGTCCTTGTTTTTTTTAAAAGGCCAGAAGCATGACCTGAACATAAAAGGGGCCTTTCTTCATATGGCTGCGGATGCGGGAGTATCCTTAGGAGTTGTGATCGCAGGGCTGTTTATAAAACTCACAGGGAAGCAGTGGATCGATCCGCTCATATCATTCTTGATTATTATAGTCATATTTTGGGGAACTTGGAGATTGTTTATTGAATCCCTGAATTTAGCACTGGATGCTGTGCCCAGGCAAATTGATGCCAGTAAAGTTCGTCAGTTCCTCTTATCTAAAGAAGGAGTGAAAGACATACACGATCTGCACATTTGGGCCATTAGCACTACTCAAATCGCTCTGACCGTCCACTTGCTTATGCCTCAGGGTTATTCGGATGAATTCCTAAAGGAGTTAGAGGAGGAACTCAATCAGAAATTCGGGATCAATCACACCACATTTCAGATAGAAAATACGGATGAGGAACAGAGCTGTGATACAAACTGCAAATGAAAGATCAGGAATGAAACACCGGTATCCCGTAAGGGCCGTCCACAAGCACAGCGATTTCCGGTTTTTCTCTGCCTCGTCTTCGAAGTTCTTTTAAAGCCCAGGAAACGGCCTGTTCAGTAAGCTCTTTTAAAGAAGTTGCCTCCGACGCTACTGACCGCGCATCTTTTCCTGGAAGCCAGGAGAAATCTGATTCAGAAATCTCAAATGAAGTATAAAGGAGATTCTCAAACGGGATCTTTTGAAAGAGACGCGCCCACATCTGGGCTTCCCACTGTTCCGGTACGAATTCCCAAGAAGGATCTGTGATCAGCTTGACAAAATGTTCCGCGCCTTTTTCTCCAAGAAAGCGAAGCATTTTTTTATACAAAGGCCCGCCTACAGGGTCTGTATCCGTGTGATGGGAAGCCAGCACACAAAAGCCTGAATCCTTTATGATCGAAGAGCACACGACCGCTGATTTGGCGGCCTGGTAATGATTGACTCCCACAAACCCGCTGTGGCTTATGACAAGGTCATATTTTTTGGTGACCGGAATAGAGGCATATTCCTGGAGCTTTGCTACAGCCGTATTGTGAGCTTTTTCCAGGTCTCCGGCAAAGACCCCTGTCAGCCTGTATTGGGAGTCTAGTGTGACATTGACGATCATGTCACATCCGGCTTTACGGGCGACTTTAAGGGCTTCTTCATGAACAGGATTTCCTTCAAGCACCAGATCCCTGGCCTTGGGGGATGCGAGAATGGGCCCGCTGTGGAGAAGATAGGTGGATTCTTCTGCTATGATGCCTGGACAGATGGCTTTTCTGCCGCCGGAGACTCCGGCCATAAAATGGCTTTCCACAAGACCTGTGCAGATCTTGATATCACTCTGCATATAGAACCGGTTCAAATAGATCTTTCCCCCGAAGTCTGTTTCCCCCATATAGACAAGATCATCTTTTTTCCGGCTGTCATGATTGATGATACGGACCCCTGATTCAAAGATCCGGGGATCCAGAAACTCCCTGAGCTCTGTGTCACTCATAGGTTTGTGAGTTCCTGTGGCCACAAGGATGAGTATGCTGGAAGCGGGGAGACCTGCTTCAGTCATTTGTTTGATAAGAGGAAAGAGTATGCCCTGGTTTCCTTTGTAGGGAACAGGCCTTGTGTTGTCTGATATGACGACAACAGCTTGAGCTCTGGGATTGACCTTGAGTTTTTCCCGGGTCAGGTCTTTAACAGAGAGCATGCCTATAGGACGGGAAAGAGCTTTATGGATCTTTCCGCGGGGATTTTTCAAAAGGGAGACCTTTCCCATTTTGAGAATATCTGATTCTTTCGGGGCCTGGAAAATAAAATCGGTTTTTCCCAGATTAAAAGACACATTCTTCATTGTTTCAATAATCCTGTCCTATTCATAAAAAAATGGCGATGTTCATTTTTTTGTTTTGTATCCAAGGATATACATGCTTTTGATAAAAATGACAACTGAAATGTTTTTGTTTGTTATCATTTTTATTTTAATCGCCATTTTTTTACCATTAAGGCGAGCCAATCTGAAATTCAGATATAGCTTATGCTCGCTAAAGATTTTTAACGCCATTCCTCGCACTGTGTTTTCGGCTGCTGCGTAACTCCCCCCGTCCGTGGGTGATCCTGGTCATTCATAAAATATGGTTGCG
>CAYWDH010000011.1:0-71584 GCA_964456985.1 uncultured Eubacteriales bacterium | reverse complement strand
TTTTCTCGGCTCCTGCGTAACTCCCCCCGTCCGTGGGTCAGACATACTCGGAGCCTGACTTCGCCGGATACCCTCGAAAAGCCTCATCCGAAGGCTAAATCTTTAATGTCGCTTCAGCCACACCTGAATTTTATTAGTTAAAAAATTGTGACTCGTGAATAATCAAGATTAATTTGAACACTGTTGACCTGGAGCAGCGGCTCTGGTATAAGCCTTAGTGAGGAACATGGAAGAGAAAGAAATTCAAATAAAAACCGGAAAAAAGGAGTTCGATGAATTCTTTCCATTGATCCGTTCATTTTTACAAAAATCCAAAATGGAAATGGTGATAGACGGAGAAAAAATAACCGGATACCGAACGCCTGATACACATTCCCTCTGGATCAGAGATTTCAGCGGTATGATAAGGGCTATTAAATATTTTGAGACAGACCTTAAGAGTGCGGTGCAGCATTTTGCTGACACCCAGTCGAAAAGCGGGCGTATCTTTGACTATGTCACTGTTTTTCCGGAGAAGCTTCCGTGCGAGAAGGAAAACTGGACTAAATACGTGCGGGTGCCCGTTGAAGCAGATGTGGAATACCGATTCATAAAAGCGGTCTTTTTGGCATGGCAGGCGGATGGAGATGACATGTGGCTTGAACAGATGTATCCTTCCATGGAAAAAGCCCTCTTCTATGTGCTCCGGCATCCGTGGCGGTGGGATAAAGAACACGATCTTGTGAAAAGAGCATACACCATAGATACCTGGGATTTTGCCTATACCGCAGGAGCGCATGACCGGCTTCAGTTTCAGATCAATGACCGCACTTTTTGGGGGATCATGCATGGGGATAACAGCGGTTACTATGAGGCTTTTTCCATCATGGCTTTTATCAGCCATTATCTGGGAAAAGAAAGTAAGGCAGACAAATGGAGACAGAGGGCGCAGCAGATCAGGAACAATATGAACGAATTGTGCTGGAACGGAAGATTCTACACCCATTTTGTTAAGCTGACACCGGTCACAATAAAGGATTTCCATGAAGAAAAACAGCTGAGCCTGAGCAATCCCATGGATATAAACAGGGGAGCTGCGGATCACAAAATGGCCGTATCTATATTAAAAGAATATTTAAAGCGCCGCCGTCAGTCCAGTGCTTTTGCAGAATGGTTCTCCATTGACCCTCCTTTTCCCGACGGAGTGTTCGGCGACAAAAGACTCAAAGCCGGGACTTATGTCAACGGCGGGATCATGCCCCTTGTCGGGGGTGAGCTTTCAAAGGCGGCTTTTGAGCATGGATTCGAACACTATGGAGTGGATATATTGAGGAGATATTTTAAAATGATTTCCTCTACGGGAGAAAGCTATCTGTGGTATTTCCCTGATGGTTCCCCCTCCACAAGAGAGACGAGCACAAGCCCTGAGGCTTCCTCTGCGGATGCCTGGGGTTCGAGCGCTATGCTGTATGCTTTTATAGAGGGATTGTGCGGTATAGAGGATAGGTCAAAGCTTTTTAACTCGCTGCGGATCTCCCCGCGGTGGGCGGCTGCCGGAGTGGAAAAAACAGAGGTGCGGGCATCTTATGCGGCTTCAGGCAGGTCAGTCGGATACACCTTCAGGCAGGAGGAAGACCAGATTTCAATGGATGTCCTTTGTGCCGGAAGCGAGATTTTTTTTCATATTCTTCTTCCGGAAAAGAGAAGAGTACAATCCATAGAATCTGACGGGCATGTTCTTGATTATAATGAGACTTCAGTGGAAAAAAGCCTTTATACGGATTTTCATATCAACAAGAAAGATAAGATTTCCGTTAAAATCATCTTGACAGGGGAAGGTTTTTAGTGCAGAATACATATGCCAGGAGGATTTAAAGAGAGAAAATGAAAAAAAAGTGGAAAAGACCGGAGTTAACCGTCCTAATGCGGGGCAAGACCGAAGAATGGGTTCTCGGTACCTGTAAAATTCAGAATTCATTAGGTCCAGAAGTAGCTGCAACCGGATGTATGAATGTCACGGGTCACTGTGCCTGCAAGGGCCACTGCAAATCCTAGATAAAATAAAGTCCTTCTTTCTTGCCGTTTTATCTTTATAAAATTTCATCCAGAGAAGGCAATCGTTCTGGATGTTTTTTTGCTTTAAAAACCATAAATCTTTAAATAAACCCGATTTTTCCCATCCATTTTTTAATGGACAGGGCAGGTTAACAGTGATTTTTATTGACCTGTAAATTCATTCTGTACTATCATTAGTATAAAGCCATTCTGGAGCGCTTATTATGGTCGGGGAGAAAAAGAGAAACAATAACAAATCAGACAACGGTTCCAGGGATTTTCCCGATTCTAAGACCGCGACTCTTGAGACGCCTGTGTATGAGCTGAGAAGAGGAATAAAGTTCGCAAACAGGTATGAAGTGATTGAAGAGTTGGGCAGAGGGGGCATGGGGAAGGTCTACAGAGTAGAAGACATTAAAATCAAGGAGGAAGTGGCTCTCAAGCTCTTAAAACCGGAAATATCCATTGACGAGAAAAATATCGAACGGTTCAGCAATGAGATCAAACTAGCCCGCAGGATCGCGCACAGAAATGTCTGCCGGATGTATCATTTTGGTGAGGAAAAGGGTCTCTACTACATCATCATGGAGTATGTGCAAGGAGAGGATCTAAAGAGCACCATGAAAAGGGTGGGCCCTTTAAGCGCAGGAAAGGCGATATTTATAGCCAAGCAGATCTGTGAAGGACTTTCAGAAGCTCACGGCATAGGCATTATACACAGGGATTTAAAACCCCAGAACATCATGATCGATAAAGAGGGGAATGTTCGGATCATGGATTTCGGAGTCGCGCGGTTTGTCAGAAGCAAAGGCATCACTGATATAGGTACAGTCATTGGGACTCCTGAATACATGTCTCCTGAACAGGCTTCAGCAAAAGATGTGGACAAGCGTTCAGATATTTATTCGTTAGGAGTCATTATTTATGAAATGGTCACAGGCATCACACCTTTTTCGGGAGAAACAGCTCTCAGTGTAGCGATCAAGCATAAAACTGAACAGCCAAAGGAACCAAAAGAGCTCAATGACCAGATTCCTGACGAACTGAACAGGTTGATTCTCAAATGTCTGGAAAAAGACAAGCAGAGAAGATACCAGAACGTGAGCGAACTTCTTGACGAATTAAAGAATATAGAAAAAGGTATCCCCACTACTGAGAGAGTGATGCCGAAAAGCAGGCCGTTTACATCAAAGGAGATCACTGTGAAATTCAGCGTTAAGAAAGTCCTGGCCGTGGTTTCCATTGCTGTAATAGCCTGTTTCCTCGCTCTTGCTGTGTGGAAGCTCAGTACTTCCAAAGGAGATAATAAAGGAGTGCCCCCGGATACAGCCCTGTCGGAAGATATGACTTTAGAGGAAGAAGACTCTTTTGCATCAGGAGTGAAATTTTTCAAGGAAAATGAATTTGAACAGGCTCTCATTCAGTTTAGAAAAGTCCTGGATGATGAGCCCAATGATATTGAGGCACTATTAAAAATAGCTGAGATTTTAAAAATAGAGGGAAAAACAGATGAGGCGGTTTCTGAATACAATAAAGTCGTTGAAATAAATCCCCTGGATCCAAGGGCTTATGAGAGCCTTGCGGTTTTGTTTGAACAGAAAAATGATCTTGAAGAAGCTTGTTCCTTTTATGAAAAATACCTTGAGACTGCCCCGAAAGATGAAAAATACAGCCGCATACAGGAACGCTTGAAAGAGTTGGAAGCAAATGTGAGAGCTGATCAGCCTGAAGAAAAGAGCCGGGAGGCGGCTGTACCTGAAGCAAGAAAAACAAAGGAAGCCGAAAAAAAAGAGGAAAAAATCCCTGGGACCGGTTCGAAGGAGCCAGTAAAAACAGAACCGGATAAGAAGAGCCAGGAAAAAGTGATTAAAAAGACTGATTCCCAACCTAAAGAAAAGGTCAAAGAGCCAGTGGAAAAGAGCGACCTTGAGTTAAAAGCGGAGGCAGAAAAGAGACAAAAAGCCCGAATTGAGGAAATGGTCAATAATGGCATCAAGGAATTTGAAAAGGAAAATTATAATATGAGTCTTGAGGTTATGGCAGAAGTCTTGGAAAGCGATCCCGAGAATCCCAGAGCAAAGGAATACAAACTCTTGTCCCAGCAAAAAATCGAAGAACCCGAAATCAAGGCTATGGTTAATGAATACAGTGATTCTTTACAAAACAATAAACTGATATCGTTTTACAAGAGGAACTGCACGCCGGAATTTTTTCCTGAGGTAAGAGAAGACGCTGATTGGATCATGAGGACTTACGATGAATTGAAGTGTCTTATCTCGGATATATCCATTCGATTTAAAGATGAAACCAACGCTGAAGTCAGCATTTCCCTAGTCATCACAGGGACTTCCAAGTGGGACGGGAGCAAACAAGCCCTTTTCGAAGGGATTTACAAATGGAATATAATAAAGCAGGGAAAAGTTTGGAAAATAATAGGAGTGAGCTCTCAATCCTCCAAAGGGCCCATTGAACAGGAATAAAGGAGGTATCATGAAAGGTAATCCCGGCAGAAAGATTGTGTTGGTGCTTTTCATAATGTTTTGTGTACTCTTCCCAAATGTTTCCCAAGCACAGGTAAAAAAAGTGCGGGTTATTGTGAAGAAATCCAGCATAAGATCTGAACCGAACATGCAGAGCAAGGTCATAGGCTCTCCTCCTTTAGGGACTGTTTTTGAGGTCATTGAAAAGGGTGATATCTGGTATAAAATAAAGCTCAATAAGGAACTGTATGGTCTCACTGAGGGATATTTGAACATGATGTTTGTTGAGGAAATACAGGAAATAGAGGTGCCTGTAAAGGAAGAGGAGGAAAAGAAAACAGTTGATACTAAAGAAAAGGAGGAAAAAACAGAAGAGGCTGGAGTTAAAGTTGAGAAAGAGCCTATAATGACTGAGGTTCCTTTGGCAGACCAGGAAGCTGAAGAAGAGAAGATCAGAGCCGTGGTCAGAGAATATACAAAGGCATTGCAGGACAACAAGCTCGTTTTGTTCTATGAACAGAACTGTGTTTCAGAATTTTATTCCAAAGTCCGGGAAGATGCGGATTGGATAACCAGGACATATGACCGTGTCAACTCTTGTGTGTCTGATATCTCCATTACGTTTGATAATGGGAGAGGAGCGGATGTCAGCCTATCTTTGATCATAACAGGACTCCCGAGAGTGGGGGGGATCAGAAAACTATTGTTCGAGGGTACATATAACTGGAGTTTGATAAAACAGGACAGCGCATGGAAAATCACAGGAGTGACTTCTCAGCCTTATAAGTGAGATATGAAATTTAGAACTTGAATTTCAGTAAGTTTAAACAACCTTGACTCACGAATAATCCATGTAAAATAAGTCTTATGAGAAAGTTGAAAATAGGAATAGACAATTACGGGCTTCATCCTCTTGGATTGAGCCTTCTGGAGACTCTGCACTGGGCTGCAAAGAATCATGCCCAAGGAGTCCAATTTTCCGGATTTTCTTCAGGCGAAGCCGCTGAAAGAAACCCTTTTGATTTGAAAAGGCTTGCCCATTATGCTTCGGAAAACAATCTGTATATTGAATGGGGGGGAGCCCAGCATATCCCTTTTGATATGGGATCATGGGAAAGAAAGGATATTTATTCCATCAATAAGAAAGCGATTCAGGAAGCTTCTGTACTGGGAACGCATGTCGTCAGGTCCTGTTCCGGAGGCTTGATGAGGTGGAATCCAAAAAATCCTGATACAGAGTATCTTCTTTCTTCCACAGCAGAGGCATTAGAAAAACAGAGAAGCCTTTGTGAGGATTTTGAAGTCACCTTGGCTGTTGAAACACACTTTGAGTTCACTACATTTGAGCTCATCCGTCTGTTTGAGATGTGTGATGCAAAACCGGGAGGATATTTAGGGATTTGTCTTGATACCATGAATCTGCTCACCATGCTTGAAGAACCGATACAGGCAGCGGAGAGGATCCTTCCCTGGGTAGTTGCCACGCATATAAAAGACGGAGGTATCACTTTGAATCCGGAGGGGCTGTTGTCTTTTCCCTGTGGAATAGGCAAAGGAGTCATTGATTTAAAAAAGATCATCTTTCTTTTTTCAACTCTTTCTCATCAGGTTCATCTTTCCATCGAGGACCATGCAGGAAGTTTTATCCTGCCTGTTTTTGATAAGACATTCCTGGCGGGGTTTCCGGATGTCACTGTAAACGAGTTTGTAGAGCTGATGAAGCTGGTGGAAAGAACAAACAGCCTTATGCATGACAATGGATTGGATATCACAGAGAGAGAGAAATGGCCTGAGTTGTGTGAACAGAGAATAATCAGTGATGTAAAGTCTCTTATGGAAATAAGAGACGGCTTTAAGGAATCGAGCTGAGGGCCTGGGTAAAATCAGAGATAATATCTTCTGGATTTTCTATTCCTATGGAGACTCTTACCAATGAATCAGATATCCCCGATGATTTTTTTTCTTCAGAAGTCAGGCCTCTGTGTGAAGTCTGTACTGGCCTTGTTATGAGAGTCTCGACCCCTCCCAGGCTTGGAGCTATGAAAGCCAAATTTATTCTGCTCATGAAGTGACGGGCAGCCTGAAGTCCTCCCTTCAATTCAAAGCTCATCATTCCTCCAAATCCATCAAACATCTCTTTTGCTGATCTGTGTTGTGGGTGGCTTTTGAGACCCGGGTAGTTCACTTTTTCCACTTTATTGTGAGATTCTAAAAACTCGGCGATTTGCAGGGCGCTTGAGTTTTGATAGTGCACTCTTAATGACAGTGTCTTGATTCCTCTGTAGAGAAGAAAGCATACATGAGGATCCATTGATCCACCCAGGTATTTTAATGTTGGCTTGATTTTTTCTATGTGTTCGGATCTGCCTATGATGGCCCCTCCCACGATGTCAGAGTGTCCGTTCAGATACTTTGTACAGCTGTGAAGGGAGATATCAAATCCATGTTCAGGAGGCCGGAAGTTAATGGGAGAAGCAAATGTGTTATCAATTATGGAAACAAGGTTGTTATCCTGTGCAAATTTAACTACGGACTTTAGATCTGGGACTTGAAGGAGGGGATTGGTCATGGTTTCCACATAAATGGCTCGTGTCTCGGGTTTTAATTTCGATTTCCAGGATTCAGGTTTGTTTCCATCAATGAGGTCATGATGTATGCTCAGTTTGTCCAAGACATTTTTGATAAATCCTTTGGTTCCTCCGTACAAACAGTCCAGGGCTAAGAAGTGATCTTCCGGCGAGAGAATAGTCAGAAATGTTGTTGCTATAGCAGCCATCCCACTTGCAGCGACCAATGCTGATTCTGCATTTTCAAGGGATGAAAGCTTTTTGTGCAAGGCCTCATGATTGGGAGTGTTGCTCAGCCTAATGTATTTTAGTTTGCCCTGCCCCTTATATTCATATGTTGAACTCTGGAAAACAGGAAGGTTCACAGCGCCTTTTATAGGCGGTTTTGGGTCTCCGGCATGGATGATTTTTGTTTCTATGTGCTTGAATGTTTCAGTCATGTTCTTATCTCCCTGTGAATGAATATTATCCTTAACTATCCATAAAAGAATGGCAGTGTTTTCATTATTGACATTATTTTGGGGATATACAAGGTATTTTAAAAAAAAGGAGCCGAACATTTTGTTGGAAATCCTTTTCAACGGAAAACATATCTGCTAGATTGTATGGATAGGACGAATCGACGGTGCTGCAGATAAAAGGTCTTTATTATTCGATTGGCAACTTAGAGCTTCTCAAAGGAGTGGAGTGGTCTATCCCAAAAGGGCAAAGGAGTGCGCTCATAGGCCCTAATGGAGCCGGAAAAACGACTTTGTTTCGCATCATAGCCGGAGAACTACAGCCTGATAAGGGGCGTATTTTAAAGCCTAAAAAGTACAAAATAGGGTATCTTCCTCAGGAAGAGATCAATATTGAGGGAGGAGTTCTTCTGGATTCAGTTATGAAAGCATGCACGGAGATATATTCCCTCGGGATGAAAATTACCGATGTGCACAATATGCTGGATTCCAATCCTGAGCAGAACCAAAAATGGCTGCTGCAGTTAGGAGAATATGAGCGGCGGTATGAGTCCTTAGGGGGATACGGTCTCGAGTCCCGAGCTCAAGCTGTGCTGTCTGGACTCGGATTTAAAAAGGAGGATTTCAACAGAGAACTAAGCGAGTTCAGCGGAGGGTGGCGCATGAGAGTGCATCTTGCCCGTATGCTTCTTCAAGAACCTGATCTGCTGCTGCTGGATGAACCTACAAACCATTTGGACCTTCCCTCTCTAGAGTGGCTGGAACAGTATTTATTTGATTTTCCGGGAACCATGATTATTGTTTCTCACGACCGTTTTTTTATTGACCGCCTGGCTCAGAGTATCTGGGAGCTGAACCGCGGTCAACTTGAGCATTATCCAGGAAATTACAGGCATTATGAGGAAGAGAAGAAAAAAAAGGACCGATTGCTGAGAAAGAGATGGGAAACCCAGGAATCAGAAATAAAAAGGCAGGAAGAGTTCATCCGGAGGTATCGATACGATAAGAAAAGGGCGGGCCAAGTCCAAAGCCGGATAAAAGCATTGGAAAAAATGGAACGTCTTGAAAGACCTCCTTTGGAAAAGAAATTGAGTTTTCATTTGGATGTAGGTGTAAAAAGTTATAAGGATGTTTTAAAGATCAAAGACCTTTCCTTCAAATATGATAAAGAATGGGTGTTAGAAGGTATCAATTTACATCTATGCAGGAGAGAAAAGATCGCTCTGGTCGGAGAGAACGGGGCTGGGAAAACCACTCTGACCCGATTGATTGCAGAGAAATTAATGCCTCAGAAAGGAACCATTGAATTAGGTAGGAGAACAAAGACAGGCTATTACGCCCAGCAACAGGCTTTTGATCTAAACCTTGACTCAACTGTATTTGATGAGGTGGCGCGTTCGGTTTCAACAAGCAACATGCCTCGGATAAGAGAAGCCCTGGGGATTTTCCAGTTCAGCGGTGATGATGTTTACAAGAAGATCAGTGTCCTCTCAGGAGGAGAAAAAGCAAGGGTTTCTCTTGTAAAAATACTCCTGTCCGAAGTGAATTTTTTAATCATGGACGAACCGACCAATCATTTGGATTTGTCGTCACTGGAAGCGCTCGAGGAAGCATTAAAAGCCTATAGTGGAAGCCTGATGGTTATTTCTCATGATCGGTTTTTCCTGGATAAAATTGTAAGCCGTGTCGTTGAGCTCAAAAATAAAAATCTCAATGAATATGCGGGGGATTACTCGTATTATTTAGAAAAAAGGAGGGATGAGAGAGAAGAGGATATCAATGGCGGCCAGATGCAAAAAAAAGAAGAAGAGAATGGAGCGAAGAGGAAAACAAAGCAACAGAAAAGAATGGAAGCGGAGAAAAGGCAGAGAATAAGCAAGGAAAGGAATAAACTTGAAGCTGAAATCTCTGGCATAGAGCAGAGGATCGAATATCTGGAGAACCGCAAAAAGCAGATAGAAAACATATTTTGCCTTGAAGACACACATAGAGATGTCAAAACCATTGTCTCCCTGCAGAAAGAGCTGAGTGAAATTGAGAAAGAGTTAAACGGTTCGTATGCCTTGTGGGAAGAAAGAAGAAAAAGTCTGGATGATCTGCTGCAAATAAATAGGAAAGGATCAAAAAAGAAAGAGAGAGAGCCGTTTGAATAGAGACCTTCAGAAACGGATGATAATTGACTTGGATAAACGGCGGTGATAGGATTTCAGTACTATGGGTAGGAACGGGAAATTCGTTTTTATTATTCTCATTTGTTTATCTTTTTTATCTATGTGCTCGGGGAAGAATAGGAATACAAACGAGGTATCTGAAGAAAAAGCAGCCCAGGGGTTTTTTCATCCTGAAATCAACTTCAAGGGGGAGATAATCTTCCAGTCAGACTTTGAAGGAAATAATGAGATCTATATGATATCCATGAAGGGACTGAAAAAATTGACTGATAATAACTGGCAGGATGAATACCCTGTATGGTCCCCTGATGGAAAAAAGATTGCTTTTTCAGCCAACCCGAATGGGAATTATGATATTTTCACTATGAAATCGGATGGTTCGGATATCCGGCAAATAACCACATCCTCAAGAAAAGAGATGACGCCGGCCTGGTTTCCCGATAATAAAACCATAGCCTATGCAAAAAATATGGGTGGTGCCTTTAGAAACAAGGATTTTCTTTTTAAAATAGATATACATACGAAAAGAACCCAACAGATCATTCAGGACTTCAACAGAAAGAATATCGTTCCCTGGGTCTCTCCGGATGCTTCCCTCCTTACGTTTACCGGAAAAAGAACCTTTGGTTGGGACGTTGCTGTCTATGATTTGAAGAAAAAAAAGGTTGAATTTCTTGAACAGAGTGGAAAAAGCTGCCGGGGCCGGTTCTCACCGGATGGAAAAAAAATCGCGTATGTTTGTTCTCTGGCTGATGGGAAAGGTGATGTATGGCTTATGAATCCGGACGGTAGCCAGAAGACGAGATTAACGAAACAGGACGACACATACGACTATTTCCCCTCCTGGTCTCCTGACGGAAAATTTATTGTATTTAATTCTTCTTTGAAGCACGATCATATTGGAAAGCTTTGTATCGTCGACGTCAAGACCGGAGAAGTGTTTTTTCTTTTTGATTCACCTGGGAATGATGTGTATCCGGACTGGAATTGATTTTTAGAGAAACGTTATTGAATAAATCATTGTCAATTGATATAAAGAGAATATGAAAAATAAGCACCTTATTATTTCTTTGATTTTATGTATCGTTCTGTTTCATGGCCTCCTTAATGCAAAAATAAAAAATCCCGTCATAAAGGGTCAAATGGCTTCCCCGATCATAAATGAACGGGGAGAACTCCAGATTTTTTATAGGGAAGATGCAAGCAGATTCAATTTTGCTACCAAGGGAATGGGCTCGCAGTACAGGGAAGTGCAGAATCTTCTCCAGTGTGAGGGTATTTGTTCTCCAATAGTAAAGAAGGACAGAACCAACCAGATTCATATGCTCTGGGTTGTGAGTGGATATGAAAATTCAGATGTGTTTTCAGGAACTCTAAAAAATTCAGAATTGTCGGAATACAGTCTTCTGTTCAGGGAAAAAGGATATATCGATTCCCCTGATTTTTGTTTTGACAGGGCCAATGATCTATGGGCTCTTTGGGTTCTTCATTCTGAGTCTCAAAATGCGCTGATCGTAAAACACAAGGGATTTGAGGGGTATTGGGTCGTAAATAATTTTAATTATTCCGAAATTCAATGTCCTCAAATAATCGTGGATGCATGGAACAGAATATGGGTGTTCTGGACCCAGGTCCAAACAGGGAGAGAAGAGATATTTTACAGTTTTTTTGATGGCGTTTATTGGTCAGTACCAGGCAGAGTAAACCAGAACAATGAGTATCCTCATATACTCGTTAATGCAGAAACAGGACCTGATGGACTGCCGTGGCTTGTATGGTCTGCTTATGACGGAAGAGATTATGAGATTTTCTCATGTCATTTGACCCTTTCAGGCTGGAGCGAAGAGGAAACACTTACAGATAACCTATGCACAGATGTCTATCCTCAAATAAGTATGGTATGGGGCCGCATCCCCCTTGTTATCTGGAGCCGCTCTTCAGGAAAAGAAAACGGAATTTTCTGCACATACAGGGATCAAAACAAATGGACTGAAGAGATTGGCTTAGTCACAAAAAAAGAGAGTTTTATCTATTCCCCCCAGGTCGTGACGGAACAGGGAAGAATCGGATTAGTCTGGGAATCCAAACAAATCTTGAACTCTCAAGTTCTGTATTTTGATGATTTAAAGGAAAATGAGGAAAAAGTTAGAGAAAAAACAGAGAAGAAGATAACGATCAATCCGGCCCGGAAGGATAATGTATACATAGGATTCGGGGACAGCATAACATACGGATATATCGATTCATCGCCGGCCCCTGATAAGGGGTATATACCCAGACTGGAGGAAAAACTGAACACAGCCTATGGAAATTCAGAAGTCCTGAACGAAGGAGCCCCATCAGAAAAAACCCTGGGAGGATTATTGAGAATCAGCAGTACCTTATCCACGAGCGATGGAAGATATCTTTTATTGTTGGAGGGAACGAACGACGTGGTGACGAACAGCATAACCATGGATACTTCTGCTTTTAACCTGGAAGAGATAGCAAAGACCTGTCTGGAATTCGGAGTGATGCCCTTGATCTCCACGATTCTTCCGAGGGATGATCTGTGGTGGTACTTTCCTTTTTATAAACAGAGACTGTACACATTGAATGACAGCATAAGAGAAATCCCGGGCCGGCTGCATATCCCTTTTCTCGATATGTTTGATGCGTTTTGGGCCTATGAGGAAGGGGACGAAACTTGGAGGTCCCTGCTTAGTAATGACAGGCTTCATCCAAATGAGAAGGGATATGAATTTATGGCTGAAAATTGGTTTGAGGAGATCGAGGTCTTTCCCTTTCCTCCGACCATAATAGAAGGGAGAAGGGTTTATGATGAGATCCTTTTTGATTCAGAGCCGGTGAATCTGATTGTATGGCAGGAAAGTGCGAAATTGTCTCAGGAAGCTATTTTCAAAGGGTATAAAGTGTACAGAAAAACCTATTCTGAGCCTGTCAGCAGTTTTCATGAAGTTGCGTTTCTTCAAATCAACATGCTGGTTGATCATCTGAGATATTTTGATAAGAATATAGACCCTGGCGAGAGCTACCATTATGTTGTTTCTCTGGTGAGAAATGATGATGTCGAAGGGCCGTGTTCCAATATGCTGGGTGTGGGTTCTGTGAAATGAAAAAAGACGTTTTTTCGCTGTTCATGGTTGTGCTGACCGTTTGTTTTATCCTTTTTCCTACTACAGCAGGAGGGGCGCAGATGAAAGGGGATGATTCCCCGGATGATAAAAAGATTGCCTCTGATGTGAACACCATGGTTGGTTTTTTCATCGGGAACTACAGAGTGTCTTCAGATAGATACAGACAAATATTCGGAAATTCCGGAGCTATAACCGGAGTCGAAGTATCCCATCTTTTTTCATTGAAAAATAACTCATTTTTAGGGCTGTCTCTTGAAATAAGAGGGTTTTCAAAGTCAGGGCGGTCCACTGAGACTAAAATACATACTAACTTTTCAATGACACCCATTACGCTGACCGGGAAGTATATGCTGGCAAAAGGTGATTTCACTCCGTACCTGGGCGCCGGGGCTGACTATATCCTGTACAAAGAAACAAGCCTTATGGGCGATTCTTCAGGGGGAGAAGCAGGATTTCATGTGGAGGTCGGAGTTTATTATCGTCCTCCGCTGTTTGAATTCCTAAAAATAAAAGCGGTTCTCCGGTTTTCCAGAGCTGTGGCTGAGGTCAATGACATTAAAGTGAATCTGGGGGGGCTGGAATTCGGGATCGGGATTCTGTACGGTTTTAATATTTAAAGTCATCTGGGTGGATCATAGATTTTTCAAGTAAAAGGCGGCCCAGTAGTGATTGATGTCCAGTTCCACGGCTTTTTGGAATTCAGTTTTTGCTTTTTGGAGCAGACCTTTACCTATATAACCCAGTCCCAGAAGATAGTGAACCGAAGCCTTCTGTTTTGAAGGAGATTGAAGGGAACCGAATTTTATGAAGAATTCGGATGTGCCTTTTTCTGACAGGCGGTCTTGTGCGTTTTTGATGAGATGATCGAGAATTTCTCTTGCCTGTAGTGGAAAGCCTGATTTTTTTAAAGAGCAGGCTTTATAAAAGTTGAGCTCAGAAAAATCAGGCGTCTTCTGTGACAAGGATTTTTGGTAATGAATATCTGCGTTTGATGAGTCGCCGAGATGTTCATAAGCCTGGCCAATGAAGTAATGGATCTGCGCTTCCCTTCCTCCCTGATAGGGTCTTCCTACCTCCTGATTCAATGGATATTCAAGGGTTTTTCTGTAATCAAGCAGCGCATTCTTATAGTCTTCTGATAAAAAGTGGTTGTATCCTCTGAGCAGGTGAGCATCAACATGATAGTTATGGATTCTTCCACCGCCCTCCCATACATGGAAATGATGTGCATCCATTATACGGATGGCCCTGTCATATCTGCCGGTTTGGATCAAGAGGGATATTTCACGGATAAGAGCGTCGCTGTTGCTTGTTACAACGTCATGATTCTCTTCCAGTAATGAAAGCCTGAACTCAGGGCTTTTTCCGGCAAGTTCATAGATCTGGTCCAGCTCGAGGAAAAGCCTGGCGTTTTTTTTGGTCAGGTTGAGAGCTTTTTCCATACTTTGAACCGCTTTTTCGATATTTTTTTCCTCTCTTGAATAAGCAAGGCCCAGGTTGCGGTGAACCAGTGGAAAGGAGGGATCGATTGTGCGGGATTTTTCCCAGTAAGATACAGCCTTTTCAGGCTGATTTTCAAACAGGCTGTTTCCTAAGTAATAAGCGGCTTTTGAATCCTTTGGATTGATTTTTAGCGCATCCTTGAGTATTTTTATGCTTTCAGATCTGAAGGGAAAGCAGTAATCCGAGGGCAGGGACGATGCTTTTTGATAGAGCTCTAGACCTTTTTCCTTTTGGCCTTTTTTCCTAAAAAAATATCCCAGATAATAAAAGGGAAGAGGGTGTGGTTTACCCTCTTTTTTATATCTTGACAGAATATCGATGGCTTCATCGTAAAAGCCGCAGTTTCCGTAATCAAGGGCGAGTTCTAGATAGGACTGCACAGAATCGCGCATAAGTTTTTTTAGTTCATTTAAGACTTCCTTGGCTCTGTCCGGTTCGTTCTTTTCAAGGCTTATAAGATAGAGTTCGTTTCGTGCCCAGAAATCGAGAGGATTGGCTCTCAAGCATTCCTGCGCAGAGTTTTCGGCTTTTACGAACTCCTTTGTCTCTCTCAGTATGGTGGTTTTAAGGGAGGTTTTTTTTGCGGATTCTTCGGTTGAAGAGAGGATTCCTGATAGATAATTCATTGCCCCGGAGAAGTCCTTTTTTACACAGCAGAGTTCAGCCAGTTGGTATGTTCCGGCTGAGCGCCAGGCATGGTCCCAAGTTGATTTGGCAAAGGCTTTTTCTGCCTCTTTATATTTTTCAAGCGCTCTGAGGACTACACCCAGATAGTAATGGGCCCTTCCCATCCTCGGATTTGTGTGGTTTTCCGTTATTCTTTTAACGGCCCGTCTCAAGCATTCTTCTGCTTGCGGGTATTGGGCTGCTTTGATGTGCAGGATACCCAGAGCTGTATTTGTGCGAAAATCAAAAGGATCCCTCCTCAGGGCTTCTTCATAATATTTACTGGGGTCGATTCTGGGATTGTGGAACTGCTCCAGTCTGGAGCCCGCCAAGTAAAGTTCCTCGATTGTTTTTATCTCATGGGGCGGAAGAGGAGGTGTGACCGGTTCCGGCATGGGCTCGTTCTTCATGGTTTTTGGAGCATAACTTATCAATTCCTGGTTATCATGAAACACTTTTACTTTGAGGTCTTTTTTACTGATTCCGGATGGAAGCCTGACCTCATGCACATAGGGATTTCCTGGCCCGATATCAGATGAATCTTTAAAAAGGATATTTTCTCCGGAGAAAAGCACGACGGTAACATTTTTTCTGAATCGTGTGAGATTGATCGCAATCCTTGCTTTATCTTTACTTGGGAATTCAAAATTCAGAGCCGCTTCGATATTGGCGGATTTGACGCCTCCGATCTTTTGGAGGGGATACCAGTACTGCTTCAATGTTTTTATCTCATAAGGCTGTATCCAGCTGTAGTCAGGCTGGTTGTCTGAATAAGCACCCACCATGAGTTCTATATAAGGGCCGTCTTTTTCAGTAAGGATCTTCTCCCACATTTTTCCAATCTCCCCGGTGCCCCAGTTCCACAGCTTTTTCCCTGGAACCGTATAATGGTCAGCCCAATGGATCAATCCGGCTTTTTTTCCATAGTCATAACCCGCTAAAAAATCACCTTCACTCTGCCAGGCAAAAAAGGAGGTTGATGCAGGATGGTTTTTCCACCAGCTTATATCCACTCCTTTGGAATAATCCACTCGATGATAAAACTCTCTGGAAAAGGGCCAGTGTGTGAACTGGTTTTTACCGTGATATGTCGCATACTGAGTATCAGGGGGAAATATGACCTGATAATGTTCGTTTGCATGCACAGCCACATTGGCCCAGTAAAGAAAAGAATGAACCAGAGGGGTCCTGTTGATAAGCTGAACGGTTGCCTCTATATAGGATCTGCCCGGATACAGCGTGATCCCTACCACCCAGCTCATCCGGTGCCTTAATTCAAGCTCCCCAATCCATATTGTCTTACTTCCGTCCGGATTTTCAGTTGTAGTGTGATCCACGGGCATGAAGGCAGTCGGCCTGTGGTGATGGGGGAAATCCCATTCAATGCCTCCCGATGTCCATGCTCCCAGCATGCCTATCAGTGCAGGCTTAATAACAGACTGCCTGTAGATGAGGTCATAACCATTTGTTTTATCCAGAGCTGAAAAGAGTTTCCCCCCAATTTCAGGCAGGACACAAAGCTTTACGTATTTGTTTTCCAGATACACAGCTCTATAGGACTTCATTTCCCTGATTTCCGTCAATGTATCCAAAAGCGGATACGGATACACTCTGCCCTGTGCTCCCTGATAGGCTCTGCCGTTATAGAAGATAGGGAATATATCCGGTTCTCCGGTCAGGTAGGTTGGAAGGCTTATATCCTCTTCCCATATATTGACTGTTTTCTCTCCGTTCAAGTATTTTCCATTAAAAAACAGCATTCCTATGAAGAGGAGAGAAAGAACAAGTCTTTTTTCAGCCCTTGAGAACATCATCGACCTCATTTTTGTGTTTCCATACCCATTTGTAATAGTCTTTTCTTTTAAGAAGAGAGGCAGCTTTTTCGTCTATGATTATTCTAACTTGTTTATGGAACTGAAGTATGGAGGCGGGACAGGAAGCAGATACAGGGCCTTCCACAGCATTGGCCACAGCCTCTGCTTTATTTTTCCCGGATGCAGCCAGGATGATCTCTTTGGAATCCATTATCGTGCCGATTCCCATGGTTAGAACGAATCTGGGCCCTTTTATCATCCCGAAATTATCCTTTATCGTGGCCTTGGTCAGGGTTTTAACCCTGGTTCTGGCTTGAAGGGATGATGAGGGTTCGTTGAATCCGATGTGCCCCTCTCTTCCGATACCGAGTATCTGGAGGTCGATGCCCCCTGCTTTTTTGATCTCTTCTTCGAATTTCTGACAGGCTGAGTCAATGTTTTTAGGTCTGGAGGGAGGAATGAATATATTTTCCGGAGGGATGTTTACCTGTGAAAAAAAGTTTTTATTCATATAAGAAAAAAACGTTACAGGGTCGCTGCTGTCGAATCCGATGTATTCGTCAAGATTAAATGTTTTGACTTTCCGGAAATCGACCTTCCCTTCTTTATAAGCCTGGACTAATATTTGGTAGATACCGAGCATGGTCTTTCCCGTTGCAAGCCCGAGGATACTATCCGGCTTTTTTTGTACAGCAGAAATGATCCTGCCGGAGATTTCCAGGCTCACTTTTTCATATGAAGGTAAAATGATGATTTCCACTTACAGTTGCTCCTTTATTTCGGAATAGATGGATTCGTAAGGATAGGAATTTGGTTTTTTTGTTGATTGTGATTTCCCCTCCGTTTCATCAAATTTTTCGCCCTCTAAGCATAATACACACAAAAAACACGTCCGGTCAACAAGTAACCCACAAGAAAGAGAGAATATCAGAAAATTCAGCCCATCCTTTAATTAATACTAAACGTGTTCAATGGGACAAAAAATCGATTGAGCTCAGATTGGGCTCACCAACTGCGCTGCCCGGGAAATCAGCTGCCCTTCAATCCCGCCAGCCGCTTCCTCGCATCCTCAACCTCGGAGAGGCCTGGATCAGCATCTTTCCACAGGTCGAGGAATTTCTCGTACTCTGCCCTGGCTTTGCCTCTCAAGCCTTTCTCTTCATACAATTTGGCTAACCTATAATGAAGTTTAGGATGAATAAGACGCCTCTCTTCACTGTTTGGATCAAAGGTAATCAGCTGTTGGTATTCGGCAATGGCTTTATCCAACTCCTCCTTTTGTAGATAGGCCCTCGCCAACGCATCATTAAGGAAGGGAATGCTATACATTATTGTCCTTATACTATGTGTAATAGCTGGCGTTCCTAAAGTTCTTGTGTTTTCGCAGACAGCGATTGCCTTATCTACGGACCCTTCTGCAAGCAACACTTCTCCGTTTAGTATGTCATAATAGAAAAGTGCATATTTATTGTTTATTTTAGGTAGAAGAGATTTCATCTTAGACAGTCTTGATTTTGCAGAATCGATTCGCCCTTCCTTTAATTCCGCTAACCCAAGATAAGTGCTATTTGCTAAAGTAATATATGATATGGCCTCTGGTAGATTTTTTATGTAAGCATCGAATCCTTTTTTAAAATGCTTTCTGCAAGATTCAAGCTCTCCTCTGTCAAAGTATATCCATGCTATTATCCTCTCCGTTACGGATTCCCAGCCTTTATTTTCCACCTTCTTCCATATGTCTACAACTCTCTTAAGTTCGATGAGGGCTTCGTCAAATCTCCCTAGCCATGCATAATAGAATCCTTTCCAAATAAACCCACCATCGGCTTTTGTGGATAGAGTGGGGGCTATAGAAATATCTTGATTAACCCAGTTCATTGCTTGAGAGTAATTTTCCTTTAAAGCATAGATGTATCCTATCTTCCAGTAAGCGTTATAAAAGTCGGGATTCACTATTAACGCTTCTTTGTATTTCGCTATGGATTCGTCAAGCCTTCCCATTTTGAAATAGGCTTCAGCCCACGAGTCAAGTGGATTAGCATCTCTAGGATAAAGAAAGGCATACTTCTTGAAACATTCGATCGCCTTCTCGTAATCATCCAAACCAGTATATGCGTACCCAAGTTGATTAATGACAAGTCCATAGCTGGGATCGAGTTCCAGTGCTTCTTTAAACAGTTCTATTCCTTTATGCCGATTTATGCTTTGGTAATACACACCCAAATCATGCTTAACTCGTTTTTCTTTGGGATATTTTTTTTCCATTTGTGTTAGGATACGAAATCTTTTTTCTCGATTATTTTCAATAGTAAGAGCATATTCTGCTTCAATATAAAGTCTCTCTTTCTCTGACGCCTTCTCGGAAAATGCCTTAGCTTTCTCTAAAGTCTCATCTCTCGATTTATTATCACCCAGCCGATGGTGTGTTAGAGCAAGATAGTAGTAGGCTATAGCAAAAGTCGGATCAAGCTCAACAGCCTTCTCAAGAAATCGCTGGGCATCAATATGATTCCAGAGATCATAGTTCTCTTTCCCTTTTAAAAAATGGTTATAAGCTTCCATTGAAGTTGTTGTAACCTCAGCGATCTGCAATTGAGTTGCATCAATTTTCTGTCTGGCTATGCCTATCCCTTGTGATATATCCTCACTCAATTTATTAATTTGGGTCTTTATAATACTGTCAACTCCTTCACCCTGTGAGCTTGCACTCGTCAGAAGTTTCATCGTATCCACATCCAGAACTTTCACATCAGTAGCAAACGTATCTCCCATTTTGATGAAGCTACCAAGAACAATAGCTTCTATTCCTTCCCTCTGGCAGAGATCAAAACCCAAATTCCTGTCGATGACCTGCACGTTTTTTTCCCCCATTTGATTAAGGAGATCAAGCATTCGCTCCCATGTGGCCACGTAAAGATACCCCGTATTCTCAAGGTTTGTGATCAAGAGACTAGGGATGGCTTTTCCCAGATAGTCGTAGGCTTTATCTCCTGTCTGATTTTCAAAGCTGATGACCGCCACAGAGTTCTCAATCTTTTGAGTAGCTACTGCTTTTTTTTGGGGAAGAAGCTGCCAGATAGCTACTGCGGCAATGACTAGGGCAATAATGACAAAAGCAGGGATGAGGAGCCTCCTCAATCCCAATGTCACAGTTATCTCTCTAGATGTAAGGGGTTTTTTCTTGGAAATTTCACGTTGTGTGGAGGGTATGTTTTTCTCAATATTCTCCAGTTCTGACTGAACCTCTCCCGCATTCTGATATCGATTCCCCTTGTCTTTATTCAAACACTTCAGTATCACTCGGCTGAGGTCTTCAGGAATCTGTGGATTGATATCCTTAGGATTCTCTGGTTCTTCACTTTTTTGTTTTACTCCTACAGCAAAAGGTGTATCCGCCTCGAAGGGCAGTTTGCCTGTCGTCATTTCATACAGGATGATTCCGAGGGAGTAGATGTCAGAACGCTGATCAACCTCCTTGGCTTCTACCTGCTCAGGGCTCATGTACTCGGGTGTTCCGATCATCACTCCAGCGCCAGTGATGCCTTTTCCCTTTAAATAACGTGCGATTCCAAAGTCCATTATCTTGATGTCGCCCTCTTTGTCGATCATGATGTTGGATGGCTTGAGGTCTCGGTGCACGATGCCCAGCTTATGGGCTTCAATTAAACCTTCGCAGATCTGTTTTGCGACCATGATTGTCCTGACCACGCTTAGTGGGGCTGACTGCTTGATCAGTCCCTTCAAATCCTGCCCTGAGATATACTCCATGGTGATGAAATGAAGCCCTTTTTCTTCTCCCAGATCGAACATACCACAGACATTTTTATGCCTTATTTTCCGGGCGGTCGTCAGTTCATTCCGGAATCTTTCGATCGTCTTTTTATCTGTGGCTATCTCAGGTTTGATCAGCTTTAAGGCGATTTCTTCTTTTGTCTTTTTATCCTCTACTCGATAGACCCTGCCCATCCCTCCCTTGCCGAGCTCTTCGATGATCTCATATCTTCCGGCAAAGATGCTTCTTCGAGTGAGTTCTTCGGTTGGTGTTTCTATGGTTTTTGTGGGACTTACATCCAGGTCGAGTTTTGTCCCGCATTTCCCGCAGAAAGCTGTATCATCGGGATTTTTGGCTCTACACTTCGGGCACTCAATAGTCATTGTCCCCTCCGATTACATGGCTAAAGTATATTTAAAAGATAGGGATTTCTTTTTTCTGTTGATTGTGATTTTCCCTCCGTTTCATCAAATTTCCGCCCTCAAAGCAGCTTCGCCATTAATAATACACACAAAAAATACATCCGGTCAACAAGTAACCCACAAAAAAGAGAGAATATCGAAATTTCCTAAAGATAAGCGCTGACGCCTTCATGGACGAACCCCCTCCCTTGGACGGTTTTCCCATTCCATAACCGGAACAGTGGTATCACATGTCCATTTTCAATGCTTCTTTTATAGCTGCTTTCGCTAGGAGACGGGTTGAATCAAGGGTTGGAAGGGGACAGTCTTTGGGGTCCACCAGCAAAGGAATCTCCGTACACCCCAAGACGACGGCTTCACAACCTCTACCTCTTAGCCTCTGGATGACTTTATTGACAAAACCTCTGGATTCTTCTGTAAAAATTCCCTTAACCAGTTCACTAAAGATAATTGTGTCAATCCGCTCCCGATCTTCTTGCTTAGGGATGTCGCAGGATATGCCTATGGCCTCCAGGATTTTCGGATATACAGGCCCGGTCATAAGGTATTTCGTTCCGATAATGCCCAGTCTGCCGTATCCTTTTTTCCGCGCGTTCTGTCCAACGGTATCCGCAATGTGCAACCAGGGAATCGGAGAATCTTTAATGAAAAGGTCGTAAGCCTGATGAATTGTGTTGTCGGGGCAGATGGCAAAATCAGCTCCTGATTTGGCAACCTTTCGGACAGACGAGAGCATGAGTGAAGCCACTCCGGTCCAGTTCCCTTCCCGAATATGGACCATATAATCCCCGAGAGAGTGCGTATGTATGGTGATTTCAGGATGGAAGTGCTCTCCCATATATTGAGGTGATTCAGCACAGATGGTACGATAACAGAGGGCTGCTCCTTCAGCACTGCATGCAATGATGCCTATATGTTTTGTCATAGTTCTCCTCTTTTAAAACTTTCCTGAGCCTTTATGGTTTTAGATGTGCTGAAAAGCAACTTCACCATTAATAATACAAACAAAAAACACGTCCGGTCAACAAGTAACCCACAAAAAAGAGAGAATATCAAAAAAATCAGCCCATCCTTATAACCGAATTTGTTTTTGTATGATTTGTTTTAAAATCTCAGGTTAAATATTAATACCCGCAGCCTGAAGTGAAACAACAGCTTCAATTGTATACCAGGCCGAACGTTTATCCCTGAACAGCCAGGAACCATCCGGTTGTTGCTTTTTGATAAGCGATTCAATCAAGTCACTGAGAAGGGAATTTCGTTCTGAATGTCCTAAACCACATAACGGTGGTATCAATAATGATTCGTCACAGCGATAACATCTGTCCTGCATATAGCCATGATTTATAATTTCTTTTTTGAACTTATTAAACATCCTGACTGCTTTTTTCGTTACTGAGCTATTGGCGTCAATCAGGTGCGCTTGTACAAGACATGCAAATACCCACGGTGATCCAGAGATGATACAACTACTTTCATCAAGACAAGGACCGCCCCGTTGGCAAATCCAACCGCCATCAAAATTTTGTCCGTTTAACAAAATATTTAGCGATTTTTTTACTTTTGGATGATCAGTTAAGCCAATATCCATTAGTGCCTTGGTAGTATAACCAGTTACACAGGCAGCCCATCCTTCTTGTGGATTTGGTGTATTTACTCTCGGACCGGTTGGATGCATGTATCCGCCATTCGGTAATTGGTAATTCAAAAGATTGTCTGCGGCCTTCTTCACAGTTGCATCCTCTAATCCATAGCCCATCTCAATCAACCGATGAAAATAGTAAGTATGGATATGCATCCAGGGCAACGAGGGGAACCATCCTGAATCTCCCTGTTTTGCCTTTAAGTTTGCCACTATTGCCGATGAATCCCGCTTTTTATGCCAGAGGGAAACATCCGGATCGTCTATAGGTTTTTGGAGGATTCGAACAAGTGTCTGATATTTTACCCAGGCCAGCTGTCTGGCAGATAAAAGATAATTTATTGGATTATATTTGAGTTTTATTGAGTTCATTTTTTATTTTTAATAAAAATAATAGTCTTTTTTCTGTTGTTGTTGATTTTCCCTCCGTTTCATCAAATTTCCGCCCTCAAAGCGACCTAATCATTGATAATACACACAAAAAATACATCCGGTCAACAAGTAACCCACAAAAAAGAGAGAATATCAGACTCATAGACTTTCTTTATCATCTCAGCCCAACCCTTGACAGGCACATAGGACGGGCTATCTTCAATGATTGGGGGATGAGAAGGTTGAGCCCCTGTCTTACGTACCTTCCTCTTATGAGCATTGGAATAGAAACCATAATAGCGGATTACTTCCCGCTCATCATTATCAGGGCGGCATAGGTCTCGATTCCGGTCCAGAGGTGGCCGATGCGCAGGTTCTCGTCCGGTTGATGCTGATTGTTGTCATGGTTGGCAATCGGAACTCCGATGACCGGGACTTTAAGCAGATCACTGAACAAGTAGATAGGAAGGGATCCCCCCAGGGATGGCAACAGTACGGGCGGTTTTTCGCTGTGCTTGGATATGGCAGCTATCACAGCTTGCGAGATGGGATGGTCCAGGGGAGTTCTTGAGGCCCTGTACCCGCTTTCTTTATGTACGACCCGGGCAATCAACGGATACTTCATTCTTGTTTCTGTGTCCGGATCCCTTTTCACCACATGATACCCCTGCTGCCGGATGTGATCGATGACCAGTCCCACCATATGATCGGGATCATTCCCCTTGACCAAGCGGATGTCTAGGCTAGCGGTGGCAGTAGGAGGCACAATGGTCCTCTGTTGGGCTCCGGTCCAGCCGCTTTTCAGACCGTTGAGGTTGAGGGCCGGATACTGGATTGCCATCATCAGACTTTCCCATTTGGATTCCGGTTGGGCAAAACCGTAGTTGAGCATTATTTGCCGCTCATAGGAAGGGATAGCCTTGACAGCCTCGATCTCTGATTCTGACAGCGGTAAACAGGAGTCATACCATCCCCGAATCTTCACGTTGCTATCGGGATCACGCATCGAGGCCAGCAGATGGGCCAGCCGGATTCCTGGATTGGGGATCCAGTTGCCGTAATGCCCGCTGTGAACACTGGTGTTGGGACCATAGAGCGTAATTTCCAGGCTTGTAATGCCGCGTACTCCGAAAAACAGGGTGGGATCGCCTGAATAATAAGCCGGACCATCGCACATGAAGAGAACGTCGCAATCCAGCAAATCCCGGTGCTTTTCCAGGAATGGGCGGAGGTTAATCGATCCGGCCTCCTCCTCGCCCTCCAGGATGAACTTGAGGTTGTTTTTCAGCGGAATTTGAGCGGCCCGGAGAGCATCCAGAGCTGTCATGTATCCGATGATTGGAGCACGATCATCGCTCGAACCTCGGGCATAAATGCGCCAGTTTTCATCATAGGGTTCGCCTTCATCCGGAAACGGGATGGGATTGGGTTCTCTCGTCCCGGGCAGTAATTTCCCAGGGCGCAGGGCTGGCTGGAAAGGCTGTGTATCCGTCCATTTTGAGGGATCGACAGGCTGGCCGTCGTAGTGGATATAAATAAGAAGTGTGTTGGCCGCATCCGGCACCTTCAGTTCCCCGAAGACCACGGGGTTACCCGCTGTCTCCAAGATACGGGCGTCGATTCCTCGTTTTGTTAGCATCTTTTGGATGAATACGGCGTTTTTGCGAATGTTCTCCCGGTCAGACGAGACATTGGGGATGGATAAAAGATCCGTGAACTCGCGGATTATCTGGTGTTCATGGGACTTGCGATAGTTTCGAATTGCCTGGAGCAGTCCTTCATCTGCACTAAGCAAACTGCTGAATATACCAATGCCCAGTAATATCATAAGAATTGCAGTTGTCGCCGATTTCTTCATTTTTGCCTCCTGCCTCTTTCATTTTTTTCCTGTATTATATCATTATTTTTTATGAATTATTTTGAGTTCATTGTTTTTATAAGCAGAAGTTGGAGGAATGAGGCCTCAGCTATTTAACATACTTGGCAAACCATGTCAGGGAATTATTGACTATAAGGATATTCCTTCCAGGATCAGTAATTCTGTGCCCCATATTTGGATAGATCACCAATCGGACCGGGACTCTCCCGAAACGTTTAAGATATGTCGAGAACTCTTTTGCTTGGGTGACATGGACTCTTTCGTCTTTTTCGCCATGTTGGATCAACACAGGTGTTTCGATTTTGCTAACATAATAGACCGGTGATGCCTCTAGGTAGCCTAGATAGTTTTCCCAGGGCTCATATCCCATATACCCCGAAATCATACCGGGAATATCACTCGTTCCGTATGAGCTTAGAAGATCCGAATCGCCGCATATGATCACTGCAGCTTTGAAACGATTTGTCTTAGAGATAATGCATCCAGTAAGATACCCTCCGTAACTGACCCCGATAACTCCCATTTTGGCAGGATCTGCGATTCCCTCCTTGATCAAAAAATGGATACCGGCCATCACATCCTGGTAATCCAGATCTCCCATCCTGGATATAAGATCGAATCGAAACCGGGGGCCATATCCGGCCGATCCGCGCGGATTCGGCCTGAAGACAAGATAGCCTTTGGAAGTGAAGGCCGAGACCATCAGATTGTTCCCCATAGACGATGCGGCCGTGTACTGTTGCAGATGAGCTGCGGCGGGTCCTCCATGCACAATCAGGATGAGTGGATATTTACGTCCCGATTCATATCCGACTGGGAGAGAAAGCAATCCTTCTATGGTTGTCCCGTCTATAGATTCCCAGCTGACGACTCTGGTTTCTCCTAAGGGCCAATCAGGTAGATCCTGGTGGAGATGGCTTATTTTCTGCGGATTAAAGTTATTGACTGGGGTCAGAAAAACCTCCTCGGGTTTGGATGATGTTTGCCCCACAAATCCAAAATATGTTTTATGCCGGTTTAAGCAGGCAGGCCAAATCAGCCTATCGCCCAAATCGATATCTCTCGGAGGGCTTCCGGATACGGGTAAAGCTGAAATCCGGCTGATAGTCCCCCGGCACTCCATGATAAAAAATTCCTGACCGTCAGCTGACCAGCCCAACGGTTTCCAAAGGCTCGCGAAATAGTCCACCAGCCTGTCGAACGAATGGTGAAAGCCGATTTTCTCTCCTGTCTTGATGTTAATTCTGATCAAATCTTGAGAATGGGCTCTGTTAGGAGGATCTTCGGTCGCCGAGTAGGCTAGCCATTTTCCATCAGGCGAAAAAATCGGCCTGAATTCTGATGCATTTGAATCAACAAGGATCTTTCTGTGTCCGGAAGAGAGATCCAAAATAGAGATGTCACAGAGGTATCTGGCTTCTCCTCCTACAAACCCGGTTTCCTCGATCGGAGCATGCGAAAAAGCGATGGATTTCCCATCCGGAGACCAGTCCAAACCTAAAAGAACGGTAAAATCTCCCCGAGTGAGCTGACGAATAGGATTCTTCCCGGTTTCGGTTTGGTCCATAGATAGCAGCCATATGTGATTCCCTTGGATCTCAGATTGATTATCGACGTCATACGAATCCAGAACATCGGGACTCAGATCCCCTGGAGCCACGATGGCTATGCGCAGGCCATCCGGGGACCACACATGATCACGAATTCCCTGGGAAAATCGGGTCAATTGTCTCGGAGTCCCCCCGGAAGCAGGGATGATCCATAAATTCAACGCGGTGTTTCCGGGTGAAACATACGTTATCCACTTCCCATCCGGAGACCACTTTGGAGATAATGCCGTCTGGTCGGCTGGTGTGAGGGGGACACTTTGCATTTGACCGGCTCGGCTGAGATAAAGTCTTCTTTGAAAGGTCGGAACATCTTTCTGAAATACGGCTTGAGAAACGACATAGACTGCCTGCTGACCATTTGGAGAAATCGCCAAATCCAGGATCGTCTTGGTTTTAATGATTTCTTCAGGAGTCCACCTCGGAGCTTTATCAGTGTAGCCCCAAGGAGAAAAAACGTATAACGCCAGAATCCATAACATTGGAAGTTTGCGATAATGGGAATATGTGAAATACTTCATATCTGTCTTCCTTCAACATGATATGTGGAATTATAAGACATAATGGGGGGGGGTGTCGTCTGAATGGATCCATTCAGACTAAATATTTTTTCAAATTTTTTCGATACGTGGAAGGTGTGATTCCCTCTCTCTTTTTGAAAGCGGCATTAAACGTGGATTTCGTATTGAATCCTGAATCAAATGCAATATCTAAGATTGTGGAGCCTTGGTAGTGAGGATCCAGAAATCTTTTTTTGACTTCATCAATTCTATAATCATTAATGAATTCGTAAAAATTCCGATCCAAGCGCTCATTAATAACTTGAGAAATATAGCGTGATGGGATGGCCGTCTCCTCGGAAAGCTGCTTGATGGTGAACTCATTGTTCAGATATGATTTTGATTCCTCCATAAAATTGAGGATATGTTCCAGGAATTCTTCTGATTTGTCGCTGTCCAAGCGGGAATAATGGTAGCGATTTTTAACAGCACCAAGCATATTCTCAACATGTAGATCGGGTTGGGTAAGACCTTTGTAACACATATAGAGGATGATGCATGGCGCCGTGATATTCGAAATGTCGACCAAAGAATAGAATCCATTGGAATCTGAGATTCTTGAAACAATTGTGATAGCATATAGCACTGCATCAATCATGAGTCCGATCATAAGAGTTCGAATCCACCTCAAGCGTCTACCTTCTAATCGTGAATAACTATTTTCGATCTGTACCTGATGTGTCCTCAAGAGGCGCGCCGTAAGAATTAAATATACAAAAAGATATATTATCCTGGCACAAATAATCAGCACACGGAACAGATCAGGGCCATCGATCAATCCCTTTAGATAAAAATCAAATTTTTCTTCAGAGCTTTTTAAGTATATGGGGACATTGAAGAGTATTTGGAGAATAAAGGGGACGAAATGGAGCAGATATATCTTTTTGAATGAAAATTCTTTGTATACTAAGGATAACATATACAGATACAAGAAAGGTCCGATGAGAAAATAGAAAGGAGGGAAAATACCGATCAGGTAGGTGTGCACGAGATGATAATTCGTTTGATAGAGAATGGATCCCACTAAAAACGTGGAATAAGAAAAGATTAACAGCGCCAGATACTTGCTTGCAATACTCTTTTTTCCCTTAATCCCTAGAAGAATCAATGAAAAAAAATATCCTGTAATAGCCCCCACAAAATTGAAAACCGCAACAAAGTCTATATTTAGATCACTAAAGGATGAATTCATAGGTATGAGTTGATAAAAGGAATTTCGTTTTTCTGTTGCTGCTGATTTTTACTTAATTTCATCAGATTTCCGCCCTCTAAGCGACTTTATCGAATATAATACACACCAAAAACATCTCAGGTCAACAGGTTATAATTTCTCCTTTATATCCGAATATATGGATTCAATGAGCTTGTCTTCCCTGCCTTCGATGATGATCCTCATGACGGGTTCTGTATTTGAGGGCCTGACATGGAGCCAGAACTCGGGGTAGTCGATCCTCAGTCCGTCTTCGGTATTTACCTCGCCTTTATTGAATTTTGACTTCACAAGGTTTATGATCCTTTTCCTGTCGCTGAAACCGGCTTTGACCTTTTCCTTTATCATCTTGTACTTAGGAAGCTCTTGTTTAAGCTGCGATATTTTTTTTGACGTACGCGCCAGGTATTCCAGGATAAGAGCCATACCCGTGAAGCTGTCCCTGCACGCATGCGTGTCAGTAACTATAATGCCTCCGTTTCCTTCTCCCCCTATTTTGGAGCCTGTTTCCAGCATTTTTCTTGAAACATTGATCTCTCCGACTTTTGTTCTTATGAGTTTGACTCCTTCCTCTCTGGAGATATCCTCTATCACCCGGGATGTGGAGAGGTTTACCACAACAGGTGATCTCTGCCTGTAAGACAAATAATAGCGGACAGCTAAGGCCAGGGTGTATTCTTCGCCGATAGGCTGTCCCTTTTCATCCACCACAGCCAGCCTGTCTGCATCCGCATCTTGAGCAAATCCGATGTCCGCCCCGTGTTTTTTCACGGATTCGCAGAGATCTCCTATGTTTTGAGGCAGGGGCTCCGGTTTTCTCGGGAATCCGTTGGATAGTTCGCAGTTGATACACATGACTTCTGCCCCTAGTTTTTCGAGGAAGTTCTTTACATAAGGGGAAGCAGCACCTCCGCAGGGGTCAACTATAACCTTGAGCTTTTTTCTTCTGATCGTGTCTGTATCGATGAATTGAAGGATCTTGTTCTCATGTATCCTGAACGGATGTGCCTCTTTTTTGATGATACCTGATTTGTGGACTCTTTTGAATTTTCCCTGATAATAATAGTCCAGGAGTTCCTCTGCTTCATAAGGATTGAGGAAAAAACCTCCTTTTTTTACGAACTTAAGGGCATTCCATTCCACCGGGTTGTGTGAAGCGGTTATGGAAATTCCGCCTTTCAGTTTTTTTGACTTCACATAAAACTGGAGGGAAGGGATGGGCAGTATTCCCATATCAATTGGGGTCGAACCGCAGGAGAGCATGCCGGAGAAAACAGCGTATTTGAGCATTTCTCCGGAAGGCCGCGTGTCCCTTGCCACTCCAATTTCTCCCTCTCCAATGAAACTGGAAAAGGCTTCCGAGAACTTCAAGATCAGCTGGGGAGTGAGGCTTTGCCCTACTATTCCTCTTATTCCGGAAATGCTTATTTTTAAGTCAGATATCCTCAAGTTTCGATCCTTTCTCTAATTTCTTCTTCAACGGAAGTAACGGATTCAGTATCACGGCCTTCGATCATTATTCTTAAAATAAATTCGGTTGAGGAGGGCCTTATGATAAACCAGGCCTTTTTCCTATCGATCCTGATCCCATCCGTCACATCCGGGTTCTCTCCGGAGTACTTTTCTTCAAGCATGTCCATGACCCTGTATATTTTCTCCGGGGATACCTGTATTTTTATTTTTTTTCTTATGAGTTCAGGAAAAGGAGATATGATCTCGGAAAGGCTCTTTCTCTCTCTGGCCATAAGGTCAAGAACCAAGGTCAGGGCTAACAGAGAGTCATATCCCGGTGAGAAAGGGAGAAAGAGGAAGCTTCCGCTTCCTTCTCCTCCGGCTTCCGCCCCTTCCGCCCTCATGGTGTGAGATACAGAGGACTGACCCACTTTTGTCTTTATTATCTGTATATCAAATGTATTTCCTACCCAGTCCATGAGAGAAGAAGTAGCTACGGTGGAAACAGCTTTTTTTATTCTGTTTTTAAGCGAGAGAAGACAGAGAGGGAGGGTCATCTCTTCACTGAGTCCGACTCCTTTTTCCGACACAAAGGAAAGCCGGCTTCCGTCAGAGTTGACCAGGAAACCGATATCTGAGCCTGTAGCTTTGACCACAGCTTCGGCTTGAGATGAATTTGCCGCAGAAGGTTCTGGAGAGTGGAAAAACGGTTTGTCGATCTCGTCGTTTATGGGGATCATGTTCAGCCCGAAAAATTCACTGTAAGGTTTTAAAAAAGGTGAGACAGCTCCGTTACAGGGGTCTGCGGTGCATGTAAATCCGGCCTTTTTTATTTCTTTCAGGTTGATGATCTGCGACAGGGTTTCCAGGTATTGGTCAAACGGAAAAGCGCTTTCTTTAATTTTGCCGAGTTTGTTCCACGGCGCTTTTTGGAAGGTCTCCGCTTCATACACATTAAAGACCTCAGGCCCTTCTGAAGCTTCCAGATAATATCCTTCCTGATTTAATAAAAGGATGGCATTCCAGGGGGTAGGATTATGGCCTGCGGATACGGATATCCCCCCTGAGAAATGGTTTCTCCTCAGATAGAACTGAAGAAAAGGGGTGGGGATCCTTCCATAGTCCACACAATCCAGTCCGGAAGCGATGACAGAGGAAACTGCGGACATGGCGAGCATGCGGCTTGATTCTCTGCCGTCCCTTGAGAGAGCCATGCTCCCTTTTTCCAGATAGGATGAAAAAGCTGATGCGAATTTGGAGGCGATTTCAACATTGAGCGCTTCCGGAACCACGCCGCGTATTCCGGAAACAGAGATCCTTAGGCGGTCTTCCAATTTTTAACTCCTATAGTTTTTCTCCCTTTTCATAAACAGCCTCGACCTCAAAGGATTTATTGAGGATGATAAAGTCCGCATCATGTCCTTGTTTGATTTCAGGGGTTGGGAGGCTGAAAAATCCCAAAGCGTTCGAGCAGGTGAGAGGTATGATTTCTTCGGGTTTGATACCGTTTCTAAACAGCAGGGCCGCTTGTTCGGGGACTGAGGTGGCCCCGCCGGCAAGAACGCCATTTTTATTTGTGATCTTGCGTCCGGTAGGATCTTTTTTTCTATTTGAGAATGTTCGAGAGCCCGAGAAAGCAGGGGGGATCATGTCCGAGGCCAGGCAGAAAGAAGGTCCCTTTACTTTTAAAAGAAGACGGAAAAAGTCCATGGAATTATGGATACTATCAGCTATAAATTCGAGCTGGAGGCCGTCAAGAAGAAGGCCTGCCCCGGTAAGGCCGATTTCTCTGTGATGGAGCGTGCTCATGGCATTGGGATAGTGCGTCATGTGCCTTAGGCCGAGGTCATAGAGTTTTAAAAGGTCATGGAACGTTGCCTGACTGTGTCCCGCAGAGGGAATTTTGCCGGCGTTCAGTGCTTTGGTGACAAAGACATCCGAATGCATCAATTCAGGGGCAAATGTATGTATTTTGTAGTTTTCCAGACTCAATAACTCCTCGAAATTTCGGATAGAGGGAGGGAGCATATATTTTTCTTCCTGTGCTCCCTTTTTAGTCGAACTTATAAAAGGGCCTTCCACTCTTAAAAAAGGGAACAGGCTGTTTGGATTTTCCGTTTTGTATTTTTTGAATGATGCGGATATTTTTTTCAGTTTATCCACAGAGGAACAGCTTATGGCAGGTATGGCGCAAAAGATGCCTAACCGTTTGAGCTTCTTCTCAAGAGGATCGAAGTCGCTTTTTTCAAAATCTTTCCCCCAACCTCCGTGTATGTGCGGATCTGTAAATGGCGGGATGGTATAAGCGGCTTCATAAGGTCTGGTTTTAAGACCACTGCCAATTTTTCCTTTATTTATGTGAAATTCTGATTCTATGAAGCGCCCGTCTCTCCAGACTTTTCCTTTGAAACTCAGGATGTCTTTCTTCTTTCTGACAGCGGCTTTCATTAATCAACTCACCTTTGTTATTTTCTTATAAACAGGTATTTAATTCAAATTTTTTGTTCCCATTTTTTACTCAAATTTAATAAAATACGGAGAGACATGTCTTATCACAAACCTTTTAATTATAAAACAAGTGACGAACTGTTACAGGCTTCAGAGGATTTGGGATACAGACTTCCCTTTAGTAAGGATATATCCAGCCTTTTTAAGAAAATTTCCATCAGCGGCACTCAGGTTCCGAACCGTCTGGCGGTTCAGCCCATGGAAGGATTTGATGCCTATCAGAACGGCGCTCCGAGCAAATGGACGGAGAGGCGCTACCTTCGCTATGCAGAGGGGGGAAGCGGGCTTATCTGGTTTGAAGCCACAGCGGTCACGGATGATTCCAGATCAAATCCGCACCAGCTCTATATTAGTAATGGAAATATTGGTTCCTTTAAAACGCTTGTTGCAAAGGTGCGTTCAGCAGCAGCAGAGAAATTCGGCACATCACACCGAATTTATTGTGTGCTTCAGCTTACTCATTCAGGAAGATACAGCAGGCCTGTCAAAGGGTATAAGCCTAAAGTGGTGAATTTCAATCCGTTTTTGAACAAGGATTCTCAAGATCTCGAAGTTATAAGTGATAAAGAACTTGATTCTCTGCAGGATGATTTTCTGGAAGCAGCACATTTAGCCTTTCATGCTGGTTTTGATGCCGTAGATATCAAGAGCTGTCATGGATATTTATTGAATGAACTGCTTGGAGCTTATACGCGGAAGAACAGCCGCTACGGAGGAGGATTCGAGAACAGAAGCCGGTTTCTGACGGAAGTGGTTCAGAAAATCAGGTCCGCTATAGGAGGGCTGGGTGTATCATCGCGCATAAACGTATTTGACGGGATCCCTTTTCCCTATGGATTCGGATTTGCCAGAGAATCAAGCCCTGATATAGATCTTACCGAGATAAAAGTCCTCATAAGAAGGCTCCTGATCCTGGGCTGTACACTGCTTAATATTACAGCAGGTCATCCTTATTATAAACCTCATATCACAAGACCTTTTGACAGGCCTGCATACGGAACCCCGATGCCTGAGGAGGACCCTTTGGAAGGAGTGATAAGGTTAATAAGAACCGTTTCAAACCTGCAGGAAGAATTTCCCGAAGTACTGTTTGTAGGGACAGGTTATTCATGGCTTCGCCAGTTTTTCCCTTATGTAGGAGCAGCGGTTATAAAGAAGAAGAGAGCTTCTTTTATTGGGCTTGGAAGGAGTTCCTTTGCTTATCCGGATGCGCCTTGTGACCTTATGGAAAAAGGTAAATTGGATAAAGGAAAGGTCTGTATTACCTGTTCGCGGTGTACGGAACTGATGCGCCATCTGGTAAAAACAGGGTGTGTTGTACATGACCTCTCCATATACGGAGAGGAATATAAAAAAATGAGAAGAGCCCTTAACCGTCCGGAGTCAAAAGAATGATTAAAAAAAGCATGGTCAAAGTAGGGGGGATAAGCATACCCTGTTATTCTTTAAATACCCTTATCATAGGGAGCGGTATAGCGGGCCTTAATACAGCGCTCTGTCTTTATGAACAGGGGATAAAGGACATAGCTGTGGTCACAGATGGCTTAGGAAAAGGGACCTCCTATAATGCAGGCTCTGATAAGCAGACCTATTATAAGTTGTCGCTTTCAGGAAGCAAACTGGATTCTCCTGATAAGATGGCTCATGACCTTTTTAAAGGAGGCTGCATGCATGGAGATACGGCTTTATGCGAAGCCGTAAACTCCGTAAGATGCTTCATGAATTTGGTTCGTTTGGGAGTGCCTTTTCCTCATGATACCTATGGTTCCTATGTGGGATATAAAACAGATAACGACCCTCTGGGAAGAGCCACGTCAGCCGGTCCGCTCACATCGCATTTGATATGCAGCCGGCTGATTGAGAACATAAAACAAAAAGGCATTACAATTATGGATAAACATGAGGTCATTGCTCTTCTGGATACTGAGGAGGACGGACAGAACCAGGTAAAGGGAGTTGTGGCGTTAGACAGGAATCATCTCGATTCCGGATCCATGGGATTTGTGGTTTTTAATACGGTAAATGTTATTCTGGCAACAGGGGGGCCAGCTGGTATGTACGAGTCCTCAGTCTATCCTGAAAGCCAGCAGGGATCCACTGGGCTTGCCTTTGAAGCAGGAGCAGCTGGAAACAATCTGACCGAATCACAGTTCGGTCTGGCATCCGTGAAGTTCAAATGGAATCTCTCCGGCACATACCAGCAGGCCATTCCCAGATATCTATCAACGGATAAAAACGGCAGAGATGAAAAAGAGTTTCTCAATCCTTTTTTCCCTGATATAGGCACCCTGTCCACTGCTATATTTTTGAAAGGATACGAGTGGCCTTTTGATGTGGAAAAAATCCGAAATTACGGATCATCACTGATAGATGTCCTTGTTTACAGAGAAACCGTAAAAAAAGGGAGGCGTGTTTTCTTGGATTATACACAGAATCCGAAAGGCGAAGGAAAGATGTCCGGATTCGATATCTCCCTTTTGGATGAACAGGCCTATGCTTATCTTGAAAAATCCGGCGCTTTGTTCGGTACACCTGTCCAGAGACTCAAGAAAGTGAACTTTCCTGCTTACCGGATCTTTAAAGACCACGAGATCGATCTGGAAAAAGAGCGGTTGGAGATCGCCGTGTGTGCCCAGCACAATAACGGAGGATTGAAAGCCAACATCTGGTGGGAGTCAAATGTCAGACACCTCTTTCCTGTCGGAGAGGTCTGCGGCACACACGGGGTCCGGCGTCCGGGAGGTTCCTCCCTTAATGCATGCCAGGTAGGTGGACTACGTGCAGCTCTATTTATTTCGAAAAAATATGCTTACGACCCCCCGGGAGCCGAAGATTTTCTACAAGGTTTGCAGGATAAAATATCCGGAACCATCGTGTTTGCACGGGGTATTTTATCAAAACCTGTCCCCGAAAATTTTTCTCTAAGTAAAGCCCTAAAAGAGATAAAGAAGAGAATGTCATCTCACGGAGCGGTCGTAAGGGCCAAAGAGGTCGTTTTCAGAGAAAAACAAAAGGCCTGGAATCTTTACGACAGGCTGAAAAAAGAGATAGCGATAAGGTCCTCAAGAGAACTTCCCGAAGCGTTCAAGTGTCTGGATCTGTGTCTTACGCATGCCGTGTATCTGGAAGCTGTGTATGAATACCTGGAGAAGGGCGGTAAAAGCAGGGGATCCTCTATAGTACTGGATCCTCAAGGAAAAAAGCCCTGCGGAGCATTGGGCGAGAGCTGGAGATTTAGCCGTGAAAAACCCGGTTCATATACTGCGAGCAGGATCCTTGAAGTGAGTCTGGATAAAGACCTTTCCGTAAAGAAAAGATGGGTCAGCATCAGGCCGGTTCCCTCCAAGAAGGCGTGGTTTGAAAACGTATGGAGGGACTTCAGGAATGATAAGATCATAAAAGAGGAGATATAAAGTGGATAAAAGAAAGATTGCCTTGATCACAGGAGCATCCAGAGGAATAGGGCGGGGGATTGCTCTGGAACTGGCGAAAAATGGATTAAACATCGCGGGAAACGCCACGCGTCTATCCTCTCCTGATAAAAAATCAGGACTTCTGGAAGTGAAAAAAAGAGCGGAAGAGCTCAAAGCCGAATTTCTCCCTGTTCAAGGAGATATCTCGGATCTGAGATTTCACGAGAAGCTCATTGACGATGTCATGCAGAGATTCGGAGTCATAGATGTGTTTGTAAACAATGCAGGTGTGGGTCCTGTGGAGAGAAAAGATATCCTTGAGGCAACCCCTGAGAGCTTTGACAGGGTCATGTCAATCAATATACGGGGAGCTTTTTTTCTCACTCAAAAAGTAGCCAGGCTCATGATCAAACACAAACAAGAAAACCCGGATTACAAGCCCTGTATTGTGTTTATCTCTTCTGTTTCCGCTGTATTGTCCTCTCCAAATAGAGCCGAATACTGTATTTCTAAAGCCGCATTGAGCCAGGCAGCCCATATCTATGCCCACCGTTTAGCGGATCATGGGATCAATGTTTATGAGATACGGCCGGGAATCATTGATACGGATATGACAAAACCTGTAAAAAAGAAGTACGATCGGCTGATCAGTGAAGGATTCGTCCCCCAGAAAAAATGGGGAACACCCGAAGATGTCGGGAAAGCCGTTGCTGCGCTGGCCCGGGGGGAGTTTGCTTATTCCACAGGCGCTGTCATCGAGGTCAGCGGAGGCATGAATATAAGAAAATTCTGATTTCAGAGCAAGCGGAGTATAGAAATGAATAAATCTGAAAAAATATTTAAGTTACTAAAAAAGAACAGGTTAGTGGCTTTACTCAATCCGAAAAGCACAAGCGAATGCGTCAGAGCTTATGATATTTTGAATAAGGAAGGGATCGTGCTCGAGATCGCTCTGCGGTCGCCGTATACAGAAAAGGGCATCAAAGGGGTTATGGACCGCTATCCGGATGCTCTTGTTCTTGCCGGAACCGTCATGACGAAAAAACAGGCGGAAAAAGTGATAGACCTCGGTGCTGCCGGGGTCATATCCGCAGATTATGTTCCCGGTGTTGTCGAAGCCTGCATAAAAAAAGATATTCTGTGTGTTCCAGGGGGACTTTCAGATATCGGAAAACAGCTGGTCCAGAAGGCAGAAAGGTACGGCTGTTCTCTAGATACACTCAGGCAGAAGTATCCTTATCAGTGGGTTTATAAGCTGTTTCCTGCTTTTTTCGGTGACAGGGACAACATGGCCCTCAAAAAGGCCTGGGAAGGCCCGTACAAAGGTATCACTGTTTTCTATACCGGCGGAATAAAGCTGGAAAACCTTGAACAGGCCAATGCTTTTGATCCGGAGGGGATCTTCTGTGCTTCAGCATTGACTAAAAATATAAGTGACCCCGAGTTAATGAAAAGAGATTGTGCCCTGTGGAAGGCTAGTTTAAACCCGAGAAAAGCCGTAAGGGAAAAGAAGCCGGTTTCAATGCAGGGGCCCGTGCCAAAGGTTGTGACATTCGGAGAGATCATGCTGAGACTTTCCCCGGACGAAGGATTCCGCCTTGAAAACACAAACACATTGAATGTCCATTTTGGCGGGGCAGAAGCCAATGTGGCAGTTTGTCTTGCACGGTTCGGTATGGAATCCTTTTTTGTTTCAGCTGTTCCGAAAAATGACATCGGAGATGCCGCGGTCAGTACCTTAAGAAGATTTGGAGTGAACACACGGTTCATTGAAAGGAGCGGCGACCGCCTGGGTATTTATTACCTGGAGCACGGCTCAGGCCCCAGGCCTTCCAGGGTCGTGTATGACAGGAAAGGCTCTTCTGTTTCTCAAATATCTCCGGATGCAGTGGACTGGAAAGAGGTTTTACAGGACGTTCAGTGGTTCCACTGGACAGGGATCACGCCTGCCCTGGGAGATTCCGTTGAAAAATGTCTTCGCAAAGGTCTTAAAACCGCCAAAAACTTAGGGATCAAAGTGAGCGCAGACCTTAATTACAGAAAAAAACTCTGGGATGAGACCAAAGCTCAAGCTGTTATGACAGAACTTATGGAATATACGAATATCATGATCGGAAACGAGGAAGATTCGACCCGTGTTTTCGGCATAAAACCTGAAAAGAGTGATGTGTCTAAAGCAAAGCTTGATACAGAGGGATATAGACAGATGATGGAGACACTTTGCAAGCGTTTTGATCTGGAGAAAGCAGCCATAACCTTAAGAGAAAGTCTGTCTGCAACGGAGAACAACTGGTCCGCATGTCTTTTCAACGGAAAAGAATTTATTGTGGGACCCAAATACAAGGTATGGATAACTGACAGGGTGGGGACCGGAGATGCTTTCGCTGCCGGTTTGATCTTCAGCCTGCTTAAAGGAGAAAAGGATAAAAAGGCTCTTGAATTCGGGATCGCTTCTGCGGTTCTCAAACACACTGTGTACGGGGATTTTAATATCGTTTCCGCTGAAGAGGTCGAGAGGCTTGCCCGGGGCGAAACGCACGGCCGTGTTCGGCGTTAAAAAGGATTGTTTTTTACCCTGAACATGAATTTTTGGTCTATGAATGGTTCCCTGTTCCTGTATTTGTGCATGAGTTTTATTCTCTTTTTCATCAGATCCGGAAAATTTTCTCCGTAAATAAAGGGAGTCTCTTCGTTCTTTGATACGATCATCCAATCTATGGGGGCTTTCTCCCAGATCTCAATGAGACAGCGGCTGTTTTCGATCTCCCTTTCTATCATATCTCCAAGAAATTTTTTTACTCTAGTTCTTTTTGCCGGCTCCTCATTTTCCATGTATTCATAGACACCGTAGATCCAAACAGCGGTGCTGCGCAGCGTCTCGTACAGGCATTTCAGGGCTCTGGCCCTCCAGTACTGATCCAGAAAAGACTTATCCGATGCTTTGTATTTACCCAAAAGGCTTATCGCCTTATCCAGGGGAGGGAATACGTTTTGATCGATCCTTTTAAAACATTTCTCCGCGTATTGCTTTGAGATAAGATCAAACAGCACGTCTTTTGAGAGGTCGATTTTATTCGGATTGTGAACTGAGGTACACATATGGTCTTCATAATAAGCTCTTTCTTTTTCCGGGATGGCCGAGATATCAGGAACCAGAGGCCGCACGAATAAGCGCTGCCACACGACCCCGTAATGGGAATAGATCGAAAGGGGAGGAAAGCTTCTTACGGATCTGTCAATGAGCCTCCAGGCTTTGACAAGAGAGGAGGCGCGCTCTGTACCGCAGTATTTTATGGCGATTTCAGAGACGGCTTCTTCGACATCCATATCCGGATTGAACTGGAATTTCCTGAATATTTCCCGATTGATCGAGAAGGGAACACTATCCGGGGGACTTATGCCTCCTATGTGGGACAAGGTTTTTATCTGCAAGCCGTAGGCTGAGCAAAGCTTTTCATAGACCAGCCAGGGGAAGGGAATGCCGAGCAAAGGTTCACAGTTGGTGTGTGAGCCAAAAGAATGAAAGAAAAAAGCACGGCTTTTTCTTGAGCAAAGGTCTTCTGCACCTTTTTTTTCCTTTTTATCCAGTCTGTTTTGAAGCGCGGAACCGCAGACTTTACTATCAGGGTAGACCGGATGCCTGTAATAGCTTTCCCATCCTGCGGTCAATAAGGAGTTGACCTCCACATCCACTCCGTTTTTTATTTTAGGCAACAGATGCTTTCGTTCGCCGTAAAAAGACTCTAGACGCGTGATGACCCTGAATTTCGGATTGATCTTTTTTCCGGCTTCCAGGATGGTGGTAAAAAAGCCGGAAATATTTTCTGCGGCGGCCCGGGCAATATCTTCATCATCCTTCCATTCCCTGATAAGATAGGCGCCGCCGTTGCGGCCCACGTAAAGGGATTTTGTGTATTCGAATCCGGCTCCGCTGTCGTTTGTCCAGATGGTCATGAATTCCAGTTCCGGGATGTCCTTCATGATTTTTGTCAGCATTTCCGCATAGTGTTTTTTGACCGCAGGATGGGCTGTGGAGAGATTGTATCTCGGCTTGAAGCTCCGGAAAGGATGGTCGACCCTGGCCCCTCTTAATGTCGGGTATTTTTTAAAGATCTCTTCAGGAACAGACCTTGGCTCAAAACAGAGCAGTCCGGGAACGAGCCCGTATTTAAGAGCGGTCTGAGCATGGCTTTTTAAAAGCCTTCTGTTTCGTTCCAAGTATTTTTCCGGATAGATCCCCTTGTTCAGGCTGCTGGATGCGAACTGATCTAGGGCGGGGCAGTAGGTATAGAATTCCGGATAAAATTCTCCGGGGACACCCTTTTCCAGAGGTCTGTCACAGGCAAGGGCATTGATTTCCATATGTGAGAATCCGATCCGGGCATATTCTTTCAGATAATTTTCTTTATCAAAATGACGCATCATTCGTGCATATTGTGTGAGAAACAGGTCAAATGTGGATTTTTCAATAGGGAAGCTGATGGTTTTTATCCAGGGAGTAAAGGAAGAGATTTCCTGGTCCTTGAAGTTTTCAAGTATATATTTATAAGCCATATACAGGAAATGAGGTTTTGATGAGAGAAGCCAGGCACAGCCGCACGGATCTGCATGAAAGAGGACCCATTCGTTTTGGGCTGGTATACAGCCCTGAGGGAGAAAAGAAAGATAATCAGGGACATCATCCAGTATGGAAATATAGAAAACGCCCTTTTTCTTTGGCATATCCCCGTAAGGAATGGATTGTATCTTTGTATCCGGAGAGGTGCGCTTGGATAACTCACGGGCAATGGTCCTTTTAACCGGATAGGACTTTTTATCCAAAAAGATGAGGTTTGTCTGCTTAAAGAGGCTCTTTAGTTTTATTTTTTCCTCCTTATAAGGTTTTTGAGATTTCATCCCATACTTTAAAAGTATGGATTATGTTTTCTGGTTTTGCTTCAAGCCCAAACTCGCACTGGGCAATGACGCCGCCGTCCTGAAAAAGGTTTTCCCAAACATAATAGATGGCTTTTTCTACGTCTTCTTGAGAACCGTTCATCAGGACTTCCTGCCGATCCAGCTCCCCCCAGAAAGTCATTTTCCCGCGGAACTTTCTTCCCAGTTCGGGAATATCCATACAGAAAAGCTGGGAATTCAGGGCATGAACCCCCGCATCGATCAGGTCCTGGATGATGTCTGTTATATATCCGTCTGAATGCATGAAGACATATTTTCCATGGGCTTCAGCAATTTCCGCATACTCTTTATAAAGGGGGAGGAATATATCCTTGAATATTTCAGGGTTTGTGATGAGCCCGTGCTGGGTTCCCCAGTCGTCCATTAAGGATATTCCGTCAATATCTGTTTTAGCCCATGCTTCGACTTCTTTTAAATAATGCGCATGGATCATATCAATAAGAACAAACAGCTCATTTGGTTTTTCCATCAGATCCACAAGCGCCTTTTCCATGGTCCTTATGAACTGAAGCCTTTCAAAAGGTCTGGTCAAGGTCCCTGCCAGCACGAAAACATCCGTATCCCTGCAGAAAGCATTGATTTTTTCTTTATCCAGATCAAGGACTGACTCGGGAGGTTTAAAATCTTCCAGGTCTTCCCAGCGGTCAATCAGAGGCTCTCTGGTAATCCCTATAATGCCTTCCTGGGGATTTGCAAATTTACAGCCCCATTCGTCAATATAGACTCCCTGTGTGTACCGGTCTCCCTGTATTTCAAGAGGTTTGTTGTAAAAGGCCGGGGCAGGCACGATGTCATCAGGATAGTTTTTGTGAAGGAATTTTACTGTTTCAGGGAATTTTTTTTCCGCCCAAGGGAGTATCCAGATCTGGCGCGGTATTCTATCCGGCATTCCAAATTCCAGGGTATCTTTGACTGTGCGGCGGCTTGTTCTTTTCATTTTTCTTTTTTGGTGTTTGGGGAACGGCCTCCGGGAAAAAAAGTGTATGTTTGCATATCCACCTGCTTTCCCTTTACAGCCCATTCTATTCCTTTTTCCGAAGGAAGACATGAATTTAAATAGCAGTTATAGAGAGTATCTCCCAGATCTTTGACCCAGAGCCTTTCCCCCGTATCGCTGTGCTTGATAAGAGAGGAGGGAAAGAAAGGTGCTTCCGGAACAGAATCCTGAATCCCGTTTACGGCAAGCGTGTGGGGAAAGGCGGCTTTAAGGCCGCATGCCGCAGATTTGAGACCTTTGATGACTTTAATGGAATCATAGAACTTCTTGAACTGGTCTTCTGATTCCGGGTCTCCGTAGTCTGAGATGATCTGTCCTTTCGAGTCTTTACAGACAATGCTTTTTGAGTCTTCCCCATACGTTACGGTCGCCTGTTCGAATTCGAGTTTGAACATGGGGCCCAGGTTGTTCCGGATCGAGTGAGAGGCATAAAAGAGAAGCTCTGTTCCCTCGTTGACATGCATCCGGGAGGCGACTGTGTCAAAATTCTGTATGTCATAGGCTTTGTATGTTTCGGCTTCAACAGAACCGGGCAGGGAACTGGAGTCTTTTTCCTCTCCGAGAAGATATAAAAGGTTGTGAAGGAAATGCGCCATGGCATTATTTGCCGGGCTGTCCAGGATCCATTTTCCCTCCTCGTCTTTAAGCTTTCCGGCCCAGTCATTTCTTGAGTAATATTCGAATCCTCTGAGCCAGAGACAAAGTGTTTTCATTCTCACCGGTTTTCCGAACAGTCCTTTTTGAATGTCCCTTTTGAGGGCCTGTATGGCAGAGGAAAAGGACCACTGATAACCCACCAGCACGTGGAGGCCTGTTTTGTTTTTTATTTTTATAAGATCTCGGGCATCCTGTATCGTGGTGGCAACGGGTTTGTCACAGAGAACATGGATTCCCTGTTCTAGGGCTAGCATGCTTTGGGGGACATGATAATGAAGGGGAGAGGATATAATGACCAGGTCAGCCCAGATGCGGTTTTCAAAAGCTTCTTCCAGAGTGGAAAAGACAGGAATGCTCTGCTTTAAAAACCACGGAGTGTGAGACGAGTTTTCAGGAAAGGGTTCCACAGCGGCTCTGAGGTCAATAAGTCCCCGGTAGTATTCTTTGATCAATACTTTAGTGTAGTAATGCCCGTACCCTCCGGTTCCGACCATTATCACGGAAATAGATTTGTTTTGATTATGCATTTTTTTTCTCTAAAAGGTCTGTAAAAAACGTCTCTTTTGAATCAAGATCGATGCCAATGGTCTTTATTTCAAAGGGCTTGAAAATTATTTTAGTACTCTTTTTTATGACGGGAACAAAGACTTTGACTTTTTTCCCCGTCCCTGTGGGTTCGAAAAGCCTCAAGATCATCCGGTTTTTTTCCTCAGCCCTTTTCAGGGCTGTCATTTGAATGCTTTCATCCTCGATGAGGATGCTCTGTTCGGGGAGACGGCCTTTTCCAGAAGGAAAGCAGCACAGGACCGGAGGGGATTCGTTTTTCTCTGTGGCTTCCCGGCTTATTAAGGACAGGCGTTCTTTGGCGGGTCCCGCTTCGAACCAGAAGCGGAAGGTCCTTTCGCCCTGATCGATTCTGTTTTCAAAGCGGTCCTGAGGCACCAGCGGCTTGCTGTTTACCGGGTGTGCGGCATAAGCAGGAGAACGAAGAAGGGAAGGCCTCAGCTCTCCTTTCACAAAGTCAAATCCGTGTGTTCCCAGGTTTATTAGAGTGATCATATATTTCCTGTCTTTTGAGATCACACCTGTCCATTTCTGGGTGACCTGTTCTTTTTCAGATCGGAGGTATTCTTCGAGTCCGTATGGGACCTCTCCCAAACAGGCGCCTTGAGTAAAAACTGTGGGAACGGAAAGCTTAACCATTTTATCCTTCTCATTCCAGAACAGCTTGATTTCGATTTCAAGAGTTTTCCCTTTTTTGGGAAATTTGTAACGCATGCAGGCCCGGGAATCATTGTATTTGAAAAGCGCTTCAGCGACTGTTCTTACAGGGCCCTCTTCGATGATGCGCAGAGAAGGGAGGAGATCTCTCCCTGTTCCGGAGAAAAAAGCGCTTTGCTTTTGGTCCATAAGGGTAAACCGGCCTATCTCTTTATGGAAGCTTTCGACTTTTATTCCCCAGGGATCAGGATAATCTTTCATAATTTTTAAGGAAAAGGAATCTTTTTTAAGGAAATCGATTCCTGCTGATTGGAACCTGTCCACAAGCCCTGTTTGAGCATTGATCACGAGTTCCGCTTTTCCGGATGTGAGTTTCAGGTCGTCTTTGATCTCCCTTAAGCTGCTTTTTAAAGGTTTTTTTGATTTTAATATGGCATTAAATCTATTCATGGCTGCCGGCTTTAAAGAAGCTCTGAAAACGACTCTTTTTCTGTGGTCATTGGATATGTTGCTGCTTTCTTTTTCAAGCTGGCAGGGTATTTGTTTTCCGCTTTCATCTTTTATTTCAGGGACCCAGAATTTTTCCGGATCATCGTTCGGCTCGTCAGGCTGGAACTCGCAGCAGATGATGTCATCGAATGAGTAGGGATGGGGGTTGTAGACCATGAGAGGGAATTCGTCTTTTTCTGCTTTTTTTTGGCCGGATAAAAGGCAGAAAAAAGCTTTGTTTTTAAGCCGGGACAAAATTTCCAATCCATGACCCATTCGATGCAGGGCATACTCTTCGACTTCGGAGATACAGGAGCCGGGAAGAATATCGTGAAATTCACAAAAAAGCAGGTCTTCCAGTGCATCATCCAACTCTTTTTTCGGATAAGCCATCAAGTTGCAAAGAAAAGCGTGGGAAACCATTTTTTCGGTCATATAGTATGTGTTTTCCAGCTTTCTGTGTGTTTGTTTGATCCGGCTCATAGTGGTGTAGCAGCCCACAGCCCATGGATTGAGGTCTTTTTCAAAGCGGGGGAGGTTGGGATTTTTTATTTTCTTAAAATATTCTTCTGGTGTGGAATGTCTGATATCCATGTCAGTGACCTTATTTTTTAGGTCTTTTATATGGGTGAGATCTTTTCTGGAAGGCCCCCCTCCGTGATTCCCCACTCCCCACAAAAGAAGGCCTGTTTTTTTGGTCTTATTCTCCTTAAGCCATTTAAGGATCCTTTTCCCAGCCTTGCCCAGGGGGGAGTTGTAGTGGTCGGGAGTCCTGTGGGCTGTGATCCGAGAGCCGTCATATCCGACCCAGATGAAGTCATCATCGGGAATGCTGAGTCTTTCCGAATCCGGCCTGCAAAAGAGATAGGAATCATAGCCTGATTTTTTAAGGATCTGTACCAGTCCTCTTGTGTGGCCAAAAGGATCGACATTCACAGCGGTTGTGGGTTCTACATTGAATTTTTCCCTGAAATATCTTTTTCCGATAAGTATTTGTCTGACCAGTGATTCACCGCAGGGCATGTTGCAGTCAGGCTGGAGATACCATCCCCCCATGACATGCCATTTTTTCTTTTTGATGTGCGATTTTATTTTTTGAAAAAGCCCTTCATCGTAGTCCTCTATCCATTTATAGAGCAGGGCTTCGTTGTGGTTGAAAATAAAATCAGGGAACTCCTCACAGAGCTCAGAAGCTGTACGAAAGGTTGCGAGAGCCTGGGCAGCCCCTTCCTCCCATTCCCAGAGCCAGACAGGGTCAAGGTGGGCATTGCATACAAGATAAAGGCTTTTTTCTTTTTTCATCTTTACAGCGATCACCACTGCACCTGACTAGCGATCTGACACACGACTGATTTCAATTTGAGCGGGACGTTCACTCATGGGTAATTCAGCTTGCCAAGGATAGTCCCAACTGGATGTTTTGGACAGGGGCACCTTTTGGCCGTTACATACAACATTGTAGGTCATACTGGGAAGACTCCCCAGCCTTAAGTAGGTGATATGTCGGTCTTGGGTGCGATTTTCCAGGGCAAAGCTGATGCATTGGAGTTGTTTGTCCAGCACAATCGCTTGTTCAGGCATGAAGCCATCACGCTCCAGCTCTATTTTTAAACGAACCGTACCGGGCCAAGGAAGGTGTTTCTCCGCCAGAACAACCGTCAAACGCTGGCGCAAACCATCTCGGGGAACCACTTCCAGGGTCTCCGCATTTTCCTGGAGAGTTCCCCCATAGGCAATCCAATCGAAGATGGGATCATGAGTGACAACCGTAGCCGCCATGCGTAAGGCTCCGCCAAAACCCAGATCGATTTCGCCATCGTAATACCAGGCACCGCGCGGCACCTCAACACCGCCGGGGTAGCTCGATCCCATCCAGGCGCGACCGACCTTGGCTGACATGAACTGCCATCCGGCGGCCCCATCGTTTTCTTTACCGCCAAACCAATAACCATAGTTGGTTTCCGGTCGACCGGTGTTCATCAAGCACCAAGAACTTAAATAGGAGGCGTAGCCCAGTTGCAGCCAGTCAAAAGGATCATCGGCAAAGTTAATACCATAATCCAGAATCCCCCAGCCGCCCATAGCCGCCATATAACTGACCCCCCGATCGGCTCCCAATTGGAAATAATTGCTCTCAAGCCAGCCTCGTATACAGAGCCCTGCGGCCAATTGACGTTCCATAAAAGCCCGTGCATCCTCACGGCGGACCTGGGGATGCGAATACCATTTTTCTTTTTTAATGTCCCACCACAGATGCCGGTCCGGTTTCATATCATGCGTCGCACCATATTTGGCAAACGCGTAGCTGGACTCAAATGCCGTCCGGTCAAAGGCATATTCCGAACGGAAGGGATAGTCGTCGTCATATACAAAGTACTTTACCTTTTTTTCCCATTCCAAACGCAGCCAGTCTGCCTGATGAGCGAAGCCTTCTGTCTCCAAGGCTTCAATCAATTCCAGCACAATCAGTTCATTGTAAAGACCCCATTTATAGGTTTCGTAGTAAGAAGGATAGATTTCATAAGGGTATTGATAAAAGGCCCTGGCTGTTTGATAGGCGCGTTCCAAGTAGCCGGCAGCATCCAAATAGGTAGACAGTTCCGGATAGTTTTTGGCAATCTCGTACATATGGAAGTAGAGCATCACTATGTGGGGATAATCATAAGAACGCCAAATATGTTCCTTGCTCAAATCACGCAGTGCGGTGCTGCTGTTGGCCAGTGACTCTGCATAGGCACGACGCCGCTGCGGATCGCGGTTGATGTACCAATTCGGAGTGCCATAGACGCCGTAGGGATAGGGCTTTTCCTGAGCAGTGCGCTGCAGTTTACCCCAGACAAAATGTTCCAGATAGTATTCCAATCCCTCGATTTCCTTTGCATTCGGATAGCTGACATTCTTGCTGGCCACAAAAGGGGCTTTACACAGGCCGGGATCGTCGCAGGTCAGGACGTAGACCATGCGATCTAGAAAAATATCGGGATCGTCAATGGTACGCACCACTTTATGCTTCATGTCATAAGGCCCGAAGACACCATCCCACCATTTATTAGGGTCTCGTATTTGCTGACGATTTATTATGAATGAGGCCCGCTTCTTGATCAGAGTCTCCAAAGGCTCGGTAATAAAGTATTCTAAATATGTCCTGCTATCGCCGTCATGCTCGATCGTGATTTGGTTTTCTCCCAGACGCTTAAAGGTCACTTGATAGACATAGGTGTCCGGCTGTTTCTCTCCGAGCCGTACAATGTGGGTTTGATCAGGGAATTCAGCCCTGATAGTATTAATGTTGGCTTGTGTGTGTAAGGAGAAACGGGCTATCAAGTCCTCCGGAAGGGTCATGCCGGGAACCGCCCTGATATCGAACAGCCCCTCTCTGTACAGAACCTCACGCAGCTGGTCATAGGAATCAGCAAACTGAAAACGGAAACCATAATGAACGTGGCTTTCTTCAGATCCCACAGGGCCTAAGGTGCGAAAGGTGTGTTTTTGTCGCCACGTCCCACGGGTTTCATTGCCCCCGCTCAGGATGGAATGCACATAATAGCTGCCAATACCCTGTCCGCTTCCAAAATATTCAAGATGCGTTCCCGGTTTTACCGTCACTATCAAGAACGGGGAGGCCCCTGAAGCACGAACATAATAGATAAACGAACCATGCCCGGAAATAAATGGGTGGGACAGGAATCCCTTCTCAAAGATCTGTTGCTGACTTCTGCCCCACGGCCCTACCGCTGGAATCACAATAGCCAGATCACCGATAGTGACCTCTTGGTTAGTGGTCGTTGTCAGATCGATATCCCAGTCAAAGCCTACTGCGTTCGTGGTAAAACGCTGCACCAAGCGCAAAGGGCAGCCGACATCGGTCAGGAAGTAGCGCACATGTCCTTCATCTGCCGCCACTTCCAACCGAGATTGATCTACGTCTAATTCCTGCCACTGCCCCTCTTCCACCCGATACCGCACGATTAAGGACAGGGGGCGTTGAGGTGATGTCACCTGTGCGTCATAGGGATCCTTAGGGCTGGCGATTCCCAAAATCCCTCGCTCGTCATAGGCAAAGCGAACCTGATCTGTCTGTATAATGTCCGCACTGGCTGTCACAACACAAGCATAGGCCATTAGCAAACAACATAGGAAATTCGTTTTTCTGTTGATGATGATTTTCCCTTCATTCCATCAAATTTCCGCTCTCCAAGCGACTTTATTGAATATAATACACACAAAAATTACGTCCGGTCAACAAGTGACCCATAAAAAAGAGAACTTTAGTGTCTCTCAAACCGGTTTTCATGTTCCAGAAGAAATGACTCAAAATAATAGAAAAGCGCGCTGTAAAACACGGTGCGTTCCGGATGACGTCGGCGGTAAATTTTGCTCATATGCCCCTACATCACAACGACTATTCATAGCGCAACGCCTCAGCTGGATTGGTCAGAGAGGCCTTGACCGTCTGATAAATAACCGAAAGGATTGCGGTCGATAGCGTCACTAGAGCGGCCAGAACAAACAGGATCAAGGAGATGTTGGGAGTGTAAGCCCAGGCAAACTGAAGGAATTTTTTCAGGAGAAAATAGGTCAGGGGCCATGCGACCACATTGGCAAGTATAATCTGTTTGAGAAACCCGATGAGAAGAAGTCGGGTAATACCAGGCACAGATGCCCCCAGGGCTTTCCGGACTCCGATTTCTTTCGTTCTTCTGCTGACCGAATAAAACGCCATAGCAATCAGTCCCAGACATGAGATGAAGATGGCCAGTACCCCAAAGGCTCCAAAAACGACGGCCATTTGTCCGACATATCGGTAGGCTGCATCGAACCTGTCCTCCAGGGTAGAATAGGTGAACGGAAGCCCCGGTACCAAAGCTTGCCATTTCTGTTTTATGGCTTCGATCATCCTCGTTTGAGGGACATCTGATATTTTAACAAAAAGATAACCGGGTTCTTTTTTCTCTAAATAGAGAACAGCTGGTCTGATTCCCCAATGCGGGTTATCAAAAAGAAAATCCTTCGTTACCCCGACAACCTGACCTTTTTTTCCGTCTAGCCTTAACGTTTTTCCGAGCGGATTGTCCCACTTGAGCTGTCTGACCGCTGTTTCATTGAGGATAAAATTTTCCCTGTCCTCATATTCTGGGGAAAAACTTCTTCCTTGAAGAATCTGAACTCCCAGGAGCTCAATGAAACCATAGTCTATACCGTATGTATTCATCGTCCAGGCATCTCTTTCGTCATACCCCTCAGGTATGACCTGATCTTCTGATCCCCAGTTGATGGGCCGATTCTGTGCCGAGGAAACACTCAGAATATCCGGATGAGAGGCCAGATCTTTTTTTAGAAGCTCAAGCTTATCCCGGGATTCAGGAGGGAGAGCGATAGTGATTACCTTTTCTCTCTGAAAGCCGTGGTCCATCTCCGTGAAATAGTTCACCTGCCGCCCTATGGTCAAAGAAAAAACGATCATCAATATAGAGAGCGTGAATTGAGAAATTACCAAAATTTTGCGCAGAGATGTTCCTTTGCGACCGACTCTAATATTCCCCTTGAGTACCTGTACGGGTTTGAAGGAAGAGAGGAGAAAGGCCGGATAGCTGCCCGCAAAAACACCTAAAAGAACCGTGCCGCCTAAAAGGACAACACAGAGCCAGGGATAGTTCCAGGGTGAAAGGGTGATATGGCTTTCTATATACGCATGAAAAGCTGGTTTCAACAGATAAAACAGTAGGAGTGCCAAGGGTAGGGAAAAGAATGTGGTGATGACGGATTCTCCTAAAAACTGCTTGATCAGCTGTATCCGGCTGGCGCCAATGACTTTGCGCATGCCGATCTCCTTAGCCCTGTACATGTACCTGGATGTAGAGAGGTTCATGAAATTGATGGCGACCACAATAAGAATCACAAAGGCCATCGCTATCAAGAAATAGGAGATAGTGAACTTGGGATCGTAGTCTAAATGAGACTTCAAACCTAAAGATTCTGCTGTTCGGAGAAAATCAACTAAAGGCAAAAGGAAGAGCTTGTTGGGAGACTCCGGGGAATCAGGATAGTATTTGCCTATAAATGCGGGGAATTTTCCCTCCAGGCTTTCTGGTTTCATTCCTTTATAAAGTCTAATAAAACTAGACTGACTGCTGACCGTCCAGTCATCCATCCAGTTGTAGAGGATTCGGGCGGCTTGCAATGGAGCGAGGAAATCATACCGGATTCGAGTATTCTCTGGAGGATTTTCTATGATCCCTGTCACCGTAACATCGAAATTATTGTCGAGAGTCAGCGTTTTTCCCAGAGGATCATCATCGCCGAAATACTTCAGAGCTGAATCTTCGGATAGAATAATCGAGTTCGGTTCATCCAGGGCAGAAAGAGGGTCTCCTCTGAGCAATCTAAAGTTGAAAAAGGAAAAAAAGTTCTTCTCTCCCAGGAGAACGTTGCTTTCATAATGGCATTGATCCCCTGCTCTTACTATCATTCTTCTTCCCCGAGAGAATCGGGTTGCTTCCTCAATTTCTGGAAATTCACTTGTCATCGCAGAGAGAAGCGGAGCTGGTGTGATAGCGGTATTTTGATGTCCTTTGTTTCCTGAAGGCAGGACCTGTACCACCAAGTAGATCCTGTCTGCACCTTTATGGAACCTCTCATAGCTGAAATTATATCGGGTGTAAACAGCCGCCAGTAGAAAAATCGCCATCCCCAGAGCAAGGCCGAATATGATCAGCGCGGAGTAGCCTTTATGACGAAAGATATTCCGCAGAGCGACTTTAAGGTAATTTTTAAGCATCAACAAATTTCCCTATTCTACTTTACCCTATAAAAACAAACGAAATATTAAAACAAAAAGTTCCATCCTACATTTTTCTTTTGAAACGAAGCCAGTTCAGGGAAAACTCTCCGGCTATTTCCCATCCTCATTAAAAATATCTATAGGAATACCGTTTTTCTGTTGATGATGATTTTCCCTTCATTCCATCAAATTTCCGCTCTCTATTATGATTATTTAATCTTTTTGAGTGTGATTCTGTATTTCAGCCAGTCAGACACTTCCATTGTAGAGCTCAGTCCATCCAACAGGGGCAACTTCTCACTTGAAAGATAACCCATAAAATCTCCTGATTTGAACTCTCTTCGAGGGCGCTCCTGTCCCAAATAGGATAATTGGGGAACAAAGGAGTAACTAATCTTTGGTATGAATTTGGGCCATTGCAGCTGAACAGTATCGCCCATCCCAATCATCTTCCCGCCGATCTCTCCCTCTGTCATCAAAGTTTTAAAGCTCGGAAGTTCCTGCGGTCTGTAAAGATCATTAAAATCAAAAACAACCCCTGATGTGATTACTGAAGAGACAATATGTCCTTCATGATACTGCCTTGCCCCTTCTACCCCGATTATATAAAACTCACCGGTCAGATCCCATTCAAACTTCCCGGCAACAGGCAACTCTTTGCTTTGTGTCTTAAGTTTCGGATTCTTGATCGGGGGCTGTAAGGTATCAGTCTCCTCCCCTTTTACATGAATTTTCCAATGTTCCAAGTTATGTATAGTTAATTCAGATTTCCAAGACGCTTTCTGCGCTCCCCCTGCATAGCTCTCAGGACCATAACTGAATTCCACTCCTGCTGAATTCCTCCACTCTATTTTTGCTTCCGGATTTCCTTCTGGCGCGATAACTTGGGGATTAAACTGATCCTCATACGGTTCCTTTTGTGTACCCATCGGAGGCGGATAATTAATGACGATCTCTCCTTTGCAGGGGATGCTGCCTGGTTTAAAATAGAATCGCAGGAATTTACCTTCTTTCTTCCCCACAACTTCCACTTGTCCATAACCCTTAAGTTGGCTTATGCTCACATAGCCTGTTTTCTGATAATTGAAATCCATGGTCACAGAGATATCACCTTTCCCGGTAATTTTCCCCTGAGTTCCTGGAGCTAAATAGGCATATCCTTCTGCCTTGATTTTGACACCGGCTGGACCATAAATCCCCATAGCCTGCATGGTCCCTTCCGCAAAGAACCTCAATATCATTTTCTGGCCGCTTTGGGCTAATAATGTCAGTGGAAAAAGCAGCAATATCACCAAAAACAGAACAAACTTTTTTTTCATCAACTCAATCTCCTTTTCACCATTAATAATACACACAAAAAAGTCGTCCGGTCAACAAGTAACCCATAAAGAGGGAGAATATCAGAAAATCATTTTTAATGCGGCATAGAAAGAATAGAGATCTCCCTTAGTAAAGAATATGTAAAGCCTGGGGTGACGATTCGGATTATCTCGCGAATTCGAGCACCATGAACGAACCCGGGATGACAGGGGTTCGGGGCCGCGGCCGCTCTTCGGTGGGCTCCGGAGTCGGACCATATTCCGCCGTTACGACGAAGACATGGTGCGTTTTGGGGTCAAGCTCCATGGTTCGGGCACCGCGGGCCGTTGGGATTGTTTCTATGACAGTGTACTCGTCAGGAGATTCCTGTTTGATGACCGTCAGGGTTCCCTCACCGTTCGAAGCGAAGATCAACTTGGTCTCAGGATCATAACGAACGGCATCTGGACGACGGCCAATGGGGACCGTCGTGACGACATTTCCATTGACGAAATCTGAAACGACCATAACTTCATCGCAAACACTGAACAGTCGCTTGCCTTTGAGGTCAATGGCCAAACCGCTCGGACCCTCACCGGGTGCGATCGACCACCGTTTTATTACTTCGAGAGACTTGGAGTCGAAGGCGACAATCTCGCTTGTGTCCTCGTTGTTCACAAAGATCGTGCCTTTGGTATCCGTGACACAGAATTCAGGCTTACCCCCGATATCGACCGTCCCGACAACCTTGTTCTCAGCAGCATCTATGGCCGTTGCGTTCCCTGTCCTGCCATTGAAAGTAAAAACTCGATCTGAGTAAGCATCGTACATGATGGAGTCAGGATTTTGGCCAGAGGATGGAATTTCTTCAAGGATCTCGTGAGTTTTGAGATCAAAGACGGAAACAGAGTTGCCCCTGCCATTAGATATATATCCCCGGTTTCTTTCCGGAGCAAAGGCCACCCCATGGGCTCCATTGAGATTGACAATCGGCTCACCCTTAACACCGGTGTCGACATTCAGGACCTCGACAGTATTGCTGTGTGTCACATAGAGGAGGCGGGTCCGGCCGTCCAGTGCCATGTAATCCCATCCGCCCTCACCACCAAGCACATGCTTTTTAAGCAGGTGATAACCGCCCGGCTCTTGCTCTTGAGCTGGGGTACAGCTCAATATTGCCATTGCCCACAGGAAGACCAGACAGATACGTAGATACTTCATTTTAATTACTCCTTTTTTTTATTTTTTTTTATTCTACTCTTCTCCGCTTTGAGTTTTATCTGATTTAAATATAGAGTTTTCAAATCTTTATTTTTCTAAAGAAACGTATGCCGATCCTCTTTATAGAATTTCTGCCCTCAAAGCAATTCTTTTGATTATAATACAAACAAAAAACACATCTGGTCAACAAAATCCAACAGAAATGAGAATTAGTGATGTTCAGTAAGAATAGAGCTTTCCCTTGCCCCAGAAGTAAGGAATTAGAGTTTTAAATATACTCGGATTGTTCCTCAGCGGCTATGGAGAGCTGAGCTTGAGGAGGCGAAGATTGAATCACTGCAATGATACCAGAGGTGATATCCATGGCTCTATTTTAAAATTTTTTTAATATCCTTATATAAAAACACTCCATTTTTCATTATTTCCAGGGGAAAATAGTTTTGACAATTGATTTTTCCTGTGCTATAAGACTAGAGAGTAATGAGAGTTTTGAGTTTTTAATGAGAAAAGTCCCACCAAAAAAGTAAGTCTCGCCATGGAATTAAAAACACAGGATTAATTTTTTCCAATGTTCATTCGTTTTATCAACAGGTATGTGCTTATAAAACGTAAGGAGGTTTAAGTCTTGGCTAAAGGAATTGTGAAATGGTTTAGTGATGAGAGAGGGTATGGATTTATTGAACAGGAGGGGCAGGATAAGGACATTTTTGTTCACTATTCCTCCATTGCCATGCCCGGTTTTAAAACACTCACAGAGGGAGAAGAAGTCAATTTTGATATAGAAGAAAACGAACGCGGCCTTGTGGCTAAAAATGTGACGAAAGCCTGAGCGGGGCTGAGATTGCCTCACTCCCTTACGGTCGTTCGCAATGACACATCAGCTTTGACTCGTTCATCGTCAAGGCTATTAATTCTGTTCTGTATTTTTGTTAAATAATTTATGAAAGGGGAATGAAGTGAAGAAAAAAAGTCTTATATGGATTTTAGTTTTATTAGGTGCGGTGATGTTTTCGGGATCTGTGTATTCCGAAGAACTTATAGGTCTCAGGTATCCGGCTCTTTCCAATGACGGGAGCATGATTGCTTTTTCTTATATGGGGGATATCTGGGTTGTTTCCTCAAAAGGAGGGGATGCCCGGAGGATTACTGACCATATAGCCTATGATTACAAGCCTTTGTGGACCCCGGATGGAAAGCAGCTGGTTTTTACCTCAAACCGAAACGGGAATGATGATATCTATGTCATAGATTCGGAAGGAGGAGTGCCCAGGCGCCTTACGTATCATTCGGCAGGTGATGTGGGAAATGACATCTCTCCGGATGGAAATTGGGTCATTTTTCATTCAGGCCGTTCCTCTTCTTCAAGCCTTTTTAAGATTTCCCTGCAGGGAGGGAATGCTTATCCTATCCTTGATACTTACTGGAGCTGGCCTTATTATGCGGATCTGTCTCCGGATGGACAGAAATATGTCTTTTCATTAGGAATGGAGAACGGGTATTGGTGGAGAAGGGGCTACCGGGGTTCCAACACATCCGAGATCTGGAGAAAAGGATTCGATACAAAACAGGCGGAACTTGTAATCTCGGACCAGAGCAACTGTTTTTGGCCTCACTGGGGCCCTTCCGAAGGAACAATATATTTCGTCAGTGACAGGCAATACAATAACAAGAACATCTGGTCCGTAGGAAAAGACGGAACCGGTTTGACCCCTGTCACACACTTTAAAGAGGGAGATATAAAATGGCTCTCCATAGCGGATGATGTCGCTTTATCGGTCTATGAAAGAGATTTCGGATTATGGATAACAGACCTGGAAAAAGGCGAATCCCACCCTGTTAAAATCAGTGCGCCCAGTGAGACAAAAAACAGCAGGACTTTTCATTACAAAGAAGCGTCTGTTTCCGAATACAGAATCTCTCCGGACGGAAAAAAGATAGCGGCTGTGGTGCGGGGAGATATCTTTGTCATGGCAAGTAAGGGGGGATTTGCGCGCAATATCACCCGGACTCCATGGAGGGAAAAACAGATCAACTGGGATAAGGACAGCCGCTTTTTGGTGTATATTTGTGATAAAAACGCCAATCCTGATATATATCTTGTTTCAGCGCTGGGAGACGAGGAACCGGAACTCCTGGTTTCAAGCCTCGAGGATGAGCTGCTGCCCACTTTTTCCCCGGACGGGAAATGGATTGCTTATTACAGAGGGAAAAAACAGATAAGACTCATCAGTTCTGACAAAAAAGATGACCACCTGCTTATAGAGGGGGATTTTGGAGGCCGTTTTGGCGATGTGTTCGTCTGGTCTCCGGACAGTGCCTATCTGGCTGTTGTCCCTCAAAGAAACAGCAATTCGGATATTTTTGCCGTTGATATCAATTCGAAACAGAAGATTCTTCTTACTGATACGGCTTATGATGAAGGAAGCCCTTACTGGTCTCAGGACTGCAAGTTCATGCTGTTCTCATCCAACCGTTTCGGGCACAGCTTTCCTGAATTCACGGGGAAATGGGATATCTATAGAGTTGATTTTGCCCCTGAAAAACCCGAATTCAAGGAAGATAAATTCGAGGAGCTTTTTAAGGCCGAGGATAAAGATAAAGAAGACGAGAAGAAGAAAGACAAAGAGGAGAAGGATAAGGAAGAACCCAAGGTCGTTTTTGATATGGAAGACATAGAAAGGCAGACCAAGAGGATAACGAACAGTCTGGGTGATGATAGTGCCTTTGTGATCTCTCCTGTGGATAAGGAAACAGTCTATTTCGTGTCAGATACGGACGGGACGTATCATTTATGGAAGACCAGCCTGAAAAAGGAAGAAAGAGGGAAGTTCGAACCGTTTATGCCCGCCATCAGATATCCGAGAAGTCTTCAGTGCCGTAAAGGCGGAGAATATCTGTATTATCTGAGTTCCGGAAATATTGGAAGAATAAACTTAAAATCAAGCAAGAGCGAAAGGGTGTCTTTTGATGTGGATATTAAAGTGGATAAGGTCGATGAATACGAACAGATGCTGGGAGAGGTCTACTATACGCTGAAGCACTATTATTATGATGAGAAACTCCACAATGTTGATTGGGACGGGCTCTATGAAAAATTTAAGCCTGTGCTTCAACAGGTGCGGGAGGACAGAGATTTTTATGATTATGCCAATGAAATGATCGGATATCTCAATTCCTCTCATTCCGGAATAAGAGGGACCATGGGACTAAGGACAGAGGAGCCGAGCGCCCATGTCGGAGCCGAGTGGGATTTAGCTGAGGGTAAGGTCTTTTTGAAGCGAATCATAAAGGACGGTCCATTGTACTTTTACAGAGAAGAGATATCTCAAGGGGATGAGCTGGTATCCGTAAACGGGCAGAGTGTCAAAGCTCAGGAAAACATATGGAAGCTTTTTAACGGAAAGATAGGGAAGAGGATCGTACTGAGTTTTAAGAAAGACAAGGCGGGCGAAGAAAAGAAAGTCTCGGTCGAACCGATCTCTGCCGGACGGGAAAGCCGGCTCGTTTTAGAGGAGTGGATAGACAGCCGGCGTGATTATGTAAAGAAAAATACGGATGATAAGATAGCTTATATATATATGCGGGCCATGGGCTGGGGAGACCTGGAAAGATTTCTCAAAGAGCTCGAGAGGGACGCTGTGCCGAGGAAAGGATTGATACTGGACCTGCGCTATAATTTTGGCGGAAATGTTCATGACAGGGTCTTACAGGCTCTCACAAAGCCTGTTTATGCGAAGTGGAAGATAAGAGGCCTTTCTGAGACGCCTCAATCATCCTATGGATTCGAAGACAAACCCATAGTGCTTCTGGTTAATGAAGTGACACTCAGTGACGGAGAGATGACAGCGAATGGTTTTAAAGCCCTTGACAGAGGACCTGTTATCGGAAACACCACTTACGGCTGGTTGATCTTCACGACCGGAGCAGGATTGATGAACGGAGCTTATTTCAGACTGCCTTTCTGGGGATGTTTCACCCTTGACGGAAAGGACCTGGAGACAAGCGGGGGAGTTAAGCCGGATATTGAAGTGGTTAATGACCTGAATAATGAATTAAGCGGTGCGGATCCCCAGCTTGAAAAAGCCATAAGCGTTATCAATGATCTCATAAAAGAGAAAAAATAATCGAGCACCTGCACATGAAACATAGAAAGGGTAAAGGATGTTTTTTGATTTTTGCGCTTCTTGTAGCCGCTCTTTTTTCTTCCTGTTCGTCCTCCGTTAAAAAGCAGGACAATAAGCTCACCTCCGGTTCAGAGAAATTGAGCTTGATATCTGAGATAAGCTCGGATCAAAACAGTCCGTTTTATATTGACTTTAGCGAATACCCCCAAGATCGGGATCCTTTACCCATAGGCGTTTTTGATTCCGGGACAGGAGGGCTGACCGTATTGAATGCCATTATCCGGCTGGATGCGTTTGATAACCGTACCCATGAGCGAGGCAGTGACGGGATTCCTGATTTTATTTCAGAGAAGTTCGTTTATCTGGGGGATAGGGCCAATATGCCTTACGGAAGGTATCCGTCCGAAGGAAAAACCGATTTTCTTAAAGAATTGATCATCAAGGATGTCCGGTTTCTTTTGGGAGATAGATATTATGCCTCTCCGGAGGAAAAATCCCCGACAGGTGAAAAACTACCGGTCAAAGCCATTGTCATAGCCTGCAATACAGCCACGGCTTACGGATTTGAGCTCGTGGAACAGGTACTCAAAGATTGGGGATCGGATATGAAGGCTATTGGAATCATAGATGCCGGAGCCAAAGAGGCTGTTCAGCTCTATGATGCGGATACAATGGATACGGTGGCTGTTTTTGCCACGGAAGGGACCTGCAGTTCCGGAGGGTATTCCAGGGCACTCAAAAAATATTTTTCGGCAAGAGGTATTAAAGAAGTCAACATACTGCAGCAGCCGTGTTTCGGATTGGCCGGCGCAGTAGACGGAGATCCGGCTTATATTATACCTGATACAGCCGATGTCAGGGGATCCGGTCTTTATCAGGGTCCGGGAATAGGCCATCCTGTCTATTCCATAGATCTTTCCCTCTGGGAAGAATACCATTTTGATACTGGAGATGGACTGCTTTTGGAAAGGGATGAGGAGAGGAACATCATCACCGTGGAACTCAATTCCGTTGAAAACTATATAAAGTACTATGTGACAAGCCTGGTCACAGAGGCCCTGGAGAGAGGAGAGACAGGGAGGATCAGATCCGTTATCCTCGGATGCACCCATTATCCGCTCTTTGAGCAGGAATTCAGGGATCATTTTCTTTTTCTCAGATCTTTTAACGAGAAATACAGGGATATCATTCCGGAAGAGATCCACATCATTGACCCTGCAGAGGCAGAAGCCGTGAGCCTTTATCTTTATTTCCGAGAGAACAATCTTTTCGGCCGGAACAAGAACAGCGAAAGCCGGTTTTTCCTATCCGTTCCGAACCCATTGCTGGATTCCATCCGGATCGATTCCGCAGGGGAGTTTCCTGTTGATTATAAATACGGACGGGACATCAACAGCTCCTTTCTTTATGTCAAGAGAGTTCCTTTGCAAAAGAAGCACCTGCCGGAGGCCCTTTTATTGAAAATACAGAGCAGTCTTCCGGATATCTATGCTCTTCTTTTCAATACAAATTGATGATTTTGTTGACTCTAACACCATAATCTGATATCAGATTAACTGAAGATGAAGAGAATCGCTATTTTGACCTCAGGCGGCGACTCGCCGGGAATGAACAGCGCCATAAGGAGTGTGGTGAGGTATGCCTTATCCCAGGGGCTTTCAGTAGTAGGGGTATCTCACGGATACCAGGGGCTGGTCAATAAGGTCTTCATCGAGCTGGGAAGACGGGATGTCAGCAATATCATCAATCTCGGAGGTACGTTTTTAAAAACGGCCAGGTCAGAGGATTTCTTAAAAAAAACGGGACGGAAAGAAGCGTACAAAAATCTGGTTGAAAGCGAGATTGAGGGATTTGTTGTCATAGGCGGAAACGGCTCTTATAAAGGGGCACTGGTGTTTAACAGGGAATTTGATTTCCCTGCCATTGGAATTCCGGCCACAATAGATAATGACATTGCCGGTACGCAGGAAACACTGGGCTTTGACACAGCCTTAAACACAGCTATGGATGCCATAGACAAGATAAGGGATACAGCTTACAGCATGGACCGAATTTTCCTGGTTGAGGTCATGGGAAGAGAGTCCGGATCCCTCGCGGTTCACTCTGCCCTGGCAGGAGGAGCCGAAGACGTCATTATTCCGGAGATCAAACAGGATATAGACAGTGTTTTGGAAAAAGTTCAGAAGGGCAGAAAATTAGGGAAAAAAAGCTGGATCATTATTATTGCCGAAGGATCGGGAAAGACAAGAATCCTGGAAGAAGAACTCAAAGAACATATTGATGATGTCCGGGTTACGGTCATAGGACATATTCAAAGAGGGGGAAGCCCCAGTGCTTTTGACAGGATTTTGGGAGCCAAAATGGGGAGAGCGGCAGTGGATGCTCTCCTACAGGGAAAAAGGCATCATGCTGTAGGCTGGAGAAATGATGCACCAGTGGTCTATCCTTTAAAGGATGCGGTCCGGTATAAACGCGAAAATTTTTCTCGATTTATGGAATTGATCCAGATTTTAACTTGATTTATTGAGAAGCCTCTCTGGATAAAGGATGGGAGTATAGCAGCATGGAAACAAAAGATACGGAAAAATTAGTGTATCCGAAGGCCCTTAAATGTTTTCGGTCTTTAAAGGAAGCCATAGAGGCATTTGAGAATATCTTGAAAAAGGATTCCCAACAGAGTCAGACTAACTTTTATAGAGCCAAAAGGTTTCTGCGTGAAGGGGAAGATTTTTTCAGAGAATCCATGAAAAATGCCAGAAGGCTTTTAGGGCCTCTTCCCGAATATGTAACATCTGATTATAAAAACTGGAGGGAAAACCTGCTAGACGAGTACAACATGCTTGCTAAAACAGAGGAAGAACAGGAGCTGGAAGAAGAACTTATCCAAGATGAGTTTTTAAACAAGCTGATGGACATAGAGGAGATCAGGAAATTCCTGAGCTTGAATTACGCTTCCCAGCAGGAGGGGAAAAGAAAGCTTCCTAATATCAAGGTCAGAATCATCTTTGACAAGCTGGATGAACTGCTGGCAGAGGCAAAAGAGCTCCAGAAAAGAATCCTTTCAGAAAGATAGGTGTGATAACGTTCTGTTTGATCAGGATTTGTTCGATTTGTTCAAAGCGCTGATGGATACGGGTTTAAAGGGAGGCCTTACAGAGAACAGACCGGTTTCCTCCGGAGTGAGGCCGCACAGGATTTGGAGCAGGTCATAGATAGCCGGAGCGCATGTCCGTCCCTGACATTGGCCCATGGTACAGCGGGTGGCCATTTTAAGGCCGTTTGGGTCATTACAGCCTATGCTGATGGCATCCTTTATGCTTTTCATGTCAACGCTTTCACAGCGGCACACAATGGTATCGTCCGGGATTTCGAGGACTGTTTTTTGTTTGATTTGATAAAGAGAGTTGAAGCATTTGACAAAGCTCATATGGTGTTTTCTCTCTTTTTTAAGCTTTTTGAAAAGAGGGTTCAGGTCTGCCTCATCCATTAACTGGAGTTTTTCCAGTATGGAGTATGCAGCGATCTTGCCTTCATTTAAAGATTTATTGGCGCCGCCTATACCCGTGATTTCCCCGGCTGCAAGGATGTTTTCCATATTGGTCTCCATGCGCTCGTTCACAACAACCGTCCAGCCCCCTTTTTCTTTGGCATATTCCAGCTCGCAGCCTGCCATCTGCGGGGCTTCGATGTTCGGCACAAAGCCGTATCCGATAACCAGGGCGTCTGTCTGATATATTTTCTCTGTTCCGTGTATGGGTTTGCCGTGCTTGTCAAGCTTTCCCACGACCACTTCCTCCAGGCTTTTTTCACCCCGCGCTTCTATGACATGCCTCCGGAATTTTACGGGCACTCCGGAAAGCAGTATTTTGGATATATAGCCCGCTCCTTCCAGAAATTTAGATGATTGATGGAGAAATTGAGGGAGAAATTTAACTTTGTTCCAGAAGGGTGACTGCTCCAAGAGGCCGAGGAGTTTTCCGCCGTTTTTCAGGTATTCATAAGCCGCTGCGAACAGAAACAATCCGGAGCCTGCCATCAGCATTTTCTTTGCAGGTAGAAGGCCAGAACTCTTAATAAGGACCTGAAGCATTCCTGTGGAATAGACTCCAGGAAGGGTCCATCCTTTAAAAGGAAGGAATCTTTCTCTTGCTCCTGTGGTAAAGAGAAGAAAATCATATTTGAGAGTGAACGTTTTTTCCCTGTTGTATTCGATCAGCAGTTCATTGTTTTTATAGACTCCCTGGAGAATGGTCTTGTTCATTAGAGTGATTTTCTTTTCTTTGACTTTATCTATGAAGTTAAATCCGATTCTTTTTATTTTTTCCGGTTTGTACGAAGGGTATTCTCCTAGGTCTTCGGGGATTTTCCTTAAAAGCTGGCCGCCGATGTGGATATTTTCGTCGATGAGAAGAATGCTTAAATTATGATCGGCCAGAATATCTGCAGCGGCGATTCCTGATAATCCGCTTCCTATAATGACAATATTGTATTTATCTTTCATCGTCGGTCTCTATGCTCATTCCCTCCCGGACTTCAGTCATACAGGCTCTTATATTCGGGACCCCGTTTATGGTTACTGTGCACTCGAAACACACTCCCATGCCGCACAGAGCGCCTCTAGGCTCTTGGTTTACAGGGTTTTTTTTCAGGGTTTTGTATCCTGCTGCTATCAGGGCGGCCAGAACCGTTTCCCCCTTATACGCATTTATTTCTGAGCCGTTTACAGTTAATGTGATTTTCTGCTTTCTTTGTATTTTTTCTATTCTCAGGTCTTCCATTTTCCTGGATAAAATTTTTGGATTTTTGAATTCATAGCCTATCTATTGATAGAAAAATTGTCAAGAATTGTTTTGATTTGACTTAGGGAATGACCTGTGATAAAAAATATCTTCTTATCTAGGGAAAAAGAATGAAAAAAACCTATGACTCAGCTGTTATAGGAGCCGGAATAATCGGCATGGCCGCTGCCTATAATCTAAGCCAGGAAGGATTGAAAACAGCTGTCATTGACAAGAGCTATATTGGCTCGGGCTCAACAGGACGGTGCATATCAGGGATACGGCAGCAGTTTTCAACCACGGCATCCATTGGACTCATGAAAGAGAGTGTTTCTCTTTTTTCTCAAATGGAGGATGAATTCGGATTTTCCATTGATTTCGCAAAAAGCGGCTATCTTCTCATGGCTCATGATGAGGTTCTTCTCAATGTATTCAGATCAAACATCGAACTCCAGAAAAAGGAAGGCATAAACGTCTCCCTGTTGAGTCCGGAAGAAACCTTATCTATTGTACCCAGATTGAATACGGATGGCCTTCTGGGAGCTGCTTATTGCCCGGATGACGGTCAGGCATATCCTTTTTCCGTATTGAAAGGCTATAAGAAGAAGATCGATGAAAAAAGCGGGGATTTTTATCTTCATAATCCGGTTTCTGGGATCGAGAAAAAAGAAAATTTCCTTCTGACTTTAACAAACGGAACTGTGATCGAGGCCAACAAAGTTCTCCTGAGTGCAGGAGCCTGGACAGGGGAGATCGGGAAAAAAGTGGGATTAGACCTTCCTCTTTATCCTGAAAGGCATGAAGCGGTCATAACAGAGAGAATACCAAAGCTCATTGAACCCATGCTGGTTGATTACCGGAAAGACGGATGCTATTTCCAACAGCTTTTAACCGGACAGGTCATAGGCTGTTACACACCTGATCCCAATGTTCCGGGAGTACGGGAGGACAGTTCGCGTGAATTTTTACTTGAGATGGCACAGAGAATGGTCCGTCTGGTTCCGGAATTGGAAAAAGCCGCTATTTTAAGGCATTGGGCCGGAAGCTATACCATGACCCCGGACGGAAGTCCCATAGTGGACCAGACAGAGGTGGAAAACCTTTATGTTGCCTCCGGTATGTCAGGACACGGTTTTATGTTCGGTCCCGGCATATGCAAACATCTCGTATCTTATATGATTCATGATAGGTGGGATGTTGATTTCAGTGAGTTTTCCATCAGCCGTTCGTTTGGGAGTAAGGAAAGCCTCAAGTAAAAAAATTTCCTGTACGCTATTTTATCTTTTTGTACGGGGGTCTTTGCGGTTTCTTCGGGGGATTTTTCTTCAGTTCTTCAAGCACGACCTGAATAGCCTTTTCCAGCTGGGGGTCATGACCTTTCAGAATTTCAGACGGTGTCTGTTGGACATCGATGTCCGGGGGGACTCCTTCATTTTCAACGACCCATCCGTCTTCTGTCCAGATAGCCAGATTAGGGGCTGTGACATATCCTCCGTCCATGAGAATTGGAAATCCAAGTACTCCGACCAGGCCTCCCCAGGTTCTGGTTCCTATGAGTTTCCCCAGTTTGAACTTTCTGAACATCCAGGGAAGAAGGTCGCCGCCTGAGCCTGCGGACTCATTGATCAGCATGACCTTAGGTCCTTGAATGGATGCGCTCGGAGTTTTCAAATCCGCCCCGTATCTCAAATTCCAGTAGCACACATAAGGCCGTCTCAGGATATCTATGTAGTAGTCGGCAACTGAGCCGCCGCCGTTGAATCGTTCGTCAACGATTATGGCGTCTTTGTCTGATTGGGGAAAGAAATATCTTTTAAAGTAGGTATGCCCTAATGTGCTCGTATTAGGAACATAGACATAAGCCACTTTCCCTCCTGTTGCTTTATTCACTTTATCGATATTGCTTTCCACCCAGTCCCTGTTTCTGAGATAGTATTCAATGGAAAGGGGGACTACATTCACATCGCGTGAATTTTTTCCTTCAGGATCAGAGCTGACCGTTATTTCAACCAGCCGGTTGGCCGTGTTTTCAAAAAATTTGAACAAATTTTCAGGGGGCCTGACTTGTTCGCCATTGACCGCAATGAGATATTCTCCCGGCTTCACATCCACTCCGGGTTCGGTGAGAGGGGAACGGAGCTCCGGATTCCAGTTAAGGCCTCCGAAGACTTTTTTGAATCGATATCGGCCGTTTTCAATGGAATAATCAGCTCCCAATAATCCGACCGGGACCCGGTCTATTTCCGTAAGAGTATCTCCTCCGCCGACTCTGTGATGACCCACTCCCAATTCACTGCACATCCACTGTATCACTCTATTCAAATCCTGGCGGCAGGAAAGGTGGGGCACAAAAACGGAATATTTTTCCAGCATTTTATTCCAATCCACTCCATGCATATTCGGATCATAAAAATAGTCCCTGTTGATCCTCCAGGCTTCATGAAAAATCTGTTTCCATTCTTCGGGTGGGTCTATTTGAACCTGAATGGAGTCTGTGTTTAATTTCCCCTGGCCCGGTTTTATGTTGTCAGCGATGTTGGTGATCCCTATAACCCTGCCTGAAACATAGAGAATTTTTTTATGGTCAGCAGATATTTTATATCCGTTTACACCGGTCATGATGACCAAATCTTTACGTTTATCCAGGTCGAATTTATGCAGTTTTGTTTCGCGTGAGTAAGGGACGCTGCTGTCGGGCGGAGCTTCCAGATAGAAGATCTGGCCGCTGCTTCCTGTCTGAAGTGAACCATAATTTCCCTCAGGGACAGGAATGCTGAGGATACGTTCATTGAGTCCTTCAAAGTCAATACGGAATTCTTCTTTTTGTTCTTCTTTTTCCTCATCGCCTTTTTTATCCGGTTTCTTATCTTCCGATCCTTTTTCCTCATCGCTTTCTTTAGCCAGGGGAGAAGGAACATCATTCTGAAGCACAGCTATATAGATCGCACTGGTCATTCTCATGTCCGCACTGGACAGAGCGAACCAATGTTTTACCGGTCCCGCATCAGTAGAGGCGAAAAAGTAGAGGTATTTGCCGCTGGGATCAAAAACAGGGTCGCTCACTTCGCTCAATCCGTCTGTGATGGGATAGGATTTATCTTCTTCGAGGGAATACACATAGACCTTTTGGATATAGGCTTTAGTGTTCAGTGTGTAGGTGATCCATTTTGAATCAGGGGACCAGACTCCCTGAATGGTTTTCAAGCCTGAAGGCCCGTAAAGGTATTCTGATGCGATTTTATGTGATTTTCCGGTTTCAATATCAAACCAGTAAAGGCTCCATGAGTTATCCGTATAGGAGATTTTTTTGCTGTCCGGAGACCAGTAAGGTCTGTCATAAAAACCGGCTCCGTCTATCGGGTATTTTTTCACGTTACCTTTGATCCCCGGTTCTTTAATATGAAGAAAATATTCTCCGCTCTCATCTGAAAAATAAGCGATCTTTTTCCCGTCGGGCGACCAGGCAGGATCCCTCTCGTTGGTTCCTTGGGTTTCCGTGATGTTGCGGTAGTCACCTTTTTCCGCGGGGAAGGTTATGATTTCTCCTCTGAATTCAAGAACAGCTCTTGCACCGGTGGGTGATATGTCCAGATTTCTTACATATTGGCTTCCTTTAACATATCTGGGCCTTAATTCCATAAGGTCCGTCGCAATGCCAATGGAGAGGTCATCCACTGTGCCATTATGGATGTCGAACAAGTGAAGTTTTCCTTTTTGCTCGAAGATGATTTTGTCCTTAGTTGAGGACACTGAAATAACAGGAAAATCCTGATAATCAGTAAGCTGTTTTATCTCTTTTGTTTCCGTATCAAAGGAGAAGAGATTGAATTCTCCGTTTCTGTCTGAACGGAAATATATTTGATTGTGGATCCACAGAGGGTCCGTATCATTACATCTTCCTTCCGGCTGAGGAATCATTTCTATGGAATTGTCACTAAGGGTCATGATCCAGATTCTCGAAAAAGTGCCTCCCCTGTAGTGCTTCCACTGATGAAAAGCCTCTCCAAAAGGCGTATAAGCGATCCTTTTCCCGTCAGGGGAATAGGAAGCTTTATTGGCATATGGCATTTTTTCCGGGACAGGAATCCCTCCCTCTATCGATACTTTATAGAGCTTGCTGCGGGCGCCGGTGAAAGAAAAGCGGGAGGATAGGAAGACCACGTATTTTCCATCAGGAGTGAATGTTCTGACCGTATCTGAATAAGGATGCCAGGTCAGCCGCTTTGGAATCCCGCCTTGAGCAGGGATGATATAGACATCTGTGTTTCCGTCATATTCTCCACTAAAGGCGATCCATTTTCCGTCCGGAGAGAAAACAGGGAATGATTCTACTCCTTTATGGGAAGTCAAGCGGCGAACATTGTTTCCGCTCAAATCCGCGGTCCATAGATCATTCGAATAAGAAAACACAATATTTTCCTGACTCACGGCAGGATGAGTCAGCATTTTTGTATCATTTGTATCGATTCCTTTTAAGGAAGAGGAAAGTACCAACACAAAAGATATCATAAACGTACAAAACAGCCTCAAAGATTTTTTCATTTTATGCTCCCTTCTGAAACGCATGTTATTTACAGACTTTTTTATATCATATCTTGAATGATCGGTAAATTGGAAATACTTAAAAATCATTTGATTTGCCTATTCCTTATTTTGATTGGCTGCTATATATTATTTTTTATTGATTTGTGCTTTGTCCCGCCAGTATCTCAGTTTTGTTTTACCTGGCTTGTCTTCACTTCCGTCAAAGAGAAGGCCGGACCTGTCAGGTTTGATGTCAACGAGCACCTGGTCCAGATACAGAGCTTTTGTCAGATTGACTATGGTGTAGCGCAGCTCATGGTTCTTTGTTGAAGCAAACACAAAATCTCCGTTGGATTCAAAAGGCCCCCATTTGACTTTTCCGGCCTCATAAGTGTAACGGGGTCTTCTCCAGTCTCTGGACATATCCATCCTCAAATCGTTTTTGACTCCTGTATATATTTCTTTACTCCCAAGCCTTATCTTAATACCCATGCCTGTGTTATGAGGTTCGATTGGAAGGAGACTGACTTTGCTGAGAAAGGACTCAGGTTTTGTTTCTGAGGAGTGGGGGATGAGTACAGTGATGAACCCCATTGTCTCTGTTAGCTCAAAGTGCTGGGCTGTGGTTTGGTGGATGGTGAGTTCATCCTGATAATGCCTTTTTTGAGGCATCACTCCCTCCAGTCTGTAGTGGATCTTGGGGAAAAGGATGAGAAGGTGCTGGTCTGTTGGAAAGGCGTGGTTCTGTATTCTGTCATAGACCGTATCATACCAGTGATCTCCCCGGGAGATTATTTTTCGAGTATGCCAGAGATTTGACAGGGTGAAATAACTTTCTTCAGTAGCCTTGAAAACATCGAAAACAATGAAGACTGAGGGATCTTTGATGTAGACCAGGATTCTGTCCCATTCATATCCCATTTTGTCATCTATAAGCCGAGTTCTGCTGTAGTCAAAGTCCTCAAAGGTCAGAAAATCTATTTTTTTTGTCCGGATCGGTCTGTAGGAACCGGCGTTTCTTAAAAAATCAAGAATATCCTGACTGACCACAGCCTCTTTTATGCTGTAGCGGTTTTGACCTTTTTCCTGCCCCATGAAGATTTTTTCAGGCCTGACACACAGGCGGTTGTGAAAGTAGTCCTGCCTGTAAGCTCCGAAAGGTCCACTGGGCATATAGTCTCTGTATCCTCCGTCATGAAGGAGAACAGAGCCTTCGGACATCAGAAGGATGATACTGTTTTCATCGGAATGCCCGTGGGTCATTTTTTCTTCTTCTACAGGGATCGTGTCTCTGAGATAATCTCTGAAATAGCTGCCTCCCGAACCTTCATCCCTGTAGTTTAAAAGCATATAGGTCGATTCCGGATCCCATCCGTCTCTGAACACGATCTTTTTTCCCACGATATCTTCCATTACTTCTCCTGATAATTCTTTGGGCTTCACGGGTTTGATTGAGTCGCTTCCCCAGATGTAGCAGTCAAGAAGCATATATCCCAATCCAATATTATTCGTATTGTCAAAATCTATGAATTTGCGAGCAAGAGCGGCGGCAGCCCATTTCAATTGGCTGTTTTGATACTGACTGGCAGCCGCCTCAAAAAAGACAAGAAATCGATTCCAGTTGCTCCCCCAGTTTGCATCTCCGAAGTCCGGGATCATTCCGGCAGGGCAGAAAAGCTGCAGATAATATTGGGCGTAATAATACATTTCAGGGGTCTTGAACAGATCCTCCATTTTATCCTGAACAGAGGCATATCCGCACAGGGCATAGAGCCAGACCGCATTATAGAGGGAAGCATCCTCTATTTCCCAGTTCCCCCAGCTGTCGTCCACAAGGGCATGGCACTGCATCCGCCATTTATCTGCATCAGGATGTTCGGGAAGAGCTTTGACCGCCCAGGCCAGGGACTCGGCTCTGAGGGCAGCCCGGTTCATTGGGCCCCATTCCTGAGACCTGAGAAGGTATGTCATGCTTTCAGCAATATTCGTTTCGATTTTCTTTTTTTCCTGCGGGGAGAGCACGTCCAGGTCTTTTAACAGGACATAGGCTCTTATATATTTCATCGCAGAGAAAAAATCAGGAAGAACCGGAGGTTTGTCATCATAGTCAGGTCTTCTTTCAACAGCCCATTGGGGGTAAGCTTTTGTAAATTCATTATAAGTCAGCAGCACTTTTCTAGCCCGCTCGACTTGTTCTGGTTGGGATTCTGTTTGATACAAATACGCATAGATGACAGCCATTTCCAGGAGACCTCCTGGAGGGCGGTAGCCAAAAACATTCTCAGGATCAAAGTTCTTTCTCCATGTCTCGATCCTCTCGTCGTAATGCTCCCATGTCCAATCCGCAGATTGGCGGGCATATGCGAGATATTTTGAAAGGGGAATGGGTTCTGTTTCTGCAAAGGCAGTCTTTCCAAGGAAAAAACCTGTCAGGCAGACTGTTACAATAAAAAAGATGGTTAAAGGATGTTTTTTCATAGCAATGTTTCCTTAGAAGAAGATTGAATTTTGATACATAATATTTATCCTTATGATAATCAAAGAGGAAAAGCAACTCAAGAGCCATAATATCACCCCCCAAATCATCCTAAAAGGCTATTGCATTTGACAAATTGAAAATGAGATATTATAAAAAGCATGAAGAGAAGAGACAGAAGTGGGGGATTATAGTGAGTATGTGTATCTTCTATTGTAATAAAATAAGACTTTATAAAAAGGGTGTTGGAAATGGATGAAAGCGAAAAAAAAACCAGGTTTTTAGAAGATTTAGACAGAGTCCGCAAACAGATATCAGAAATAGAGGAAGTCGAGCAGGAGAGAGACAAAAAAGAACAGGAATTAAATGAAGAAAAACTCTATCTTAATACTTTATTAGAGGAACTTTCAGTCGGCATTCTGTCGGTCAATATCCAGGGTATAGTCCATTTTATGAATTCTGATGCAAGAAAAAAGCTGGAGATAGAGAGCGGACAGGATGTGAATGAGATGGATGTGTGGAATGCCCCTGTTTTTGAAGAATCAGGCATATCAGAGGGAATAAGGAAATGTCTTGATTCTCAAAAGAAAAGTACCAATGAATCTATGTATGTCAATGAGGCAGATAAGAAACACTACTTCAGGAACAGCTTCATTCCTCTTTTCAGTAAAGACGGGTCCATAAACGGAGCCATGGTCACCATAGAGGATGTGACAAATGAAAAAAAAGTTGATGTGGGTCTCAAACAAAAACTTGGTTTTGAAAAATTTATGTCAAGGATCCTGTCAAGACTGGTGGAAGCCAAAGACAATGAAGAAGTGTTCAATGGGATTCTCATGGATATAGGGATCAAACTCAGTGCAGACAGAACAGGATTGTTCCTGTTCGATAAAAATAATCATGAGACAAACTGCCTCTATGAATGGCAAAAGGAGGGCTTCGAACCTCGGATCCAAGGAAGAAAAGAGGTGCCTCTGGATGAATTTTCTTGGCTGATCGAAGATCTCAGTGACGGAAAGACAGTGCAGATCAAAAGCACAGAAGAAATCGATGAAACGCACAATACTCTCAAGAAGCTGTGTTTGAGCGAGGAGGCCGTATCTTTTTTGGCCGTTCCTGTCTTTCATGATGAGGTATTGATAGGATTTTTTGGAGTGGAATGGATATCTGATAAAGGAAAATGGACGGAACCGGATATCTCCATCTTAAAAGAAGTCTCCAAAAATCTTGGCCGTGTTATCGGTCAAAAAAAATCAAATGACACTCAAAGGAAAGCAAATAATAGATTTTATATGCTTGTTCAGGCAGGTTTTGAAGCCATTATCATTTTGAAAGATGGGATCATCACAGATGCCAATCATGCGACAAGTTCTCTCTTTGAATACAAGCCGTCAGAATACATGGGGAAAGATTTATCGGTTTTTTTTGATCCAAATGAAAAACAAACAATAGAAGGATTCCTTAAGGACTCTTCTTTACAGCCGCTTGAAGCCAAGGGAATTAAAAAAGGCGGTGAGGTTATTCGTGTTGAGATTCTGACAAAAACGCTTTTTAATGAAAAGGAGTCCATGCTAGCACTTGGGATAAGAGACATCACGCAAAAAGAAAAAACCAGTAAAGATATAAAAGATAGATATGAAACACTTACGGAAGTTATGGATGATACGGTTAAAGCATTAGCAACAAGTATTGAGTTTAAGGACCCCTTTACAGCAGGGCATATGCAGAGGGTGACACAACTGGCCTGTTCCATTGCTGAAGCCATGGGTCTTTCTGAAGACTGCATTCAGGGGCTGAAAATAGCGGCAAGTATTCATGATTTGGGGAAAATAGGCATTCCGGCGGAGATACTCAGCAAACCCGATGAACTTAACGAAGCAGAGCGGATGATCGTAGAGAGGCATCCCAAGACCGGATACGATATATTGAAAAACATTAATTTCCCCTGGCCTGTTGCGGATATCGTCCTCCAGCATCACGAGAGGATGGACGGCTCAGGATATCCTTCCGGGCTTTCAGGGGACAAGATATTATTGGAGGCAAGGATTATAGGAGTAGCGGATGTGGTGGAAGCATTGTCTTCCAAAAGGTCGCACAGGTCAGCTCGAGAAATAGAAGTCCCTGTTAATGAGCTGAAAAAAAACAAGGGGACTCTCTATGATCCGAAAGTCGTGAATGCCTGTTTGAAAATTATCACAAAGAAGAACTTTTCCTTTTAATCAGCCTGACCAATTTACGAACCAATCTGAAATTCAGATATAGCTTATGCTCCCTTCAGATTTTTAACGCCATTCCTCGCACTGTGTTCTCGGCTGCTGCGTAACTCCCCCCGTCCGTGGGTCAAACATACTCACAGCTCGGCTTTGCCGAGTTCCCTCAAACACAGCACTCCGA
>CAYWDH010000010.1:0-77473 GCA_964456985.1 uncultured Eubacteriales bacterium | reverse complement strand
TAAGGTAAAATATGTATGCATAAAATCAAAATCGTTACACGAACTAACGGAATGATCATGTTCTTAATAAAGTGACAATGCTAAGAGGGTCGATCACGGTAAATGTGTATGGAAATGCATACATATTTTATGAATGACCAGGATCATTGTTGAAAAGTTAGAAAATAAAGTTTAGAATACAAAAAATAGATGGAGGAACTCGTGCAAAAAGATTCTATCAAATCCTATTTGGGAATGATCGTCATACTCGGTTCTATCTGGGGCCTTTCAGAAGCAGCTCTCGGTATGGGGCTGCGGAAATGCGCGGCCTCTGTTTCCGGCTCCCTCATGACAGGAGCGGCCCTGTTTTTCATAACAGCAGGCTGGGTGGTGTCCAAAAGGATCTCTGCGGTTATTCTCATGGTTCTTATTGCAGCGTGCTTTAAATTGTTCGATGCCTTGCTTCTATCTCTTCCTATAAACCACGGCGCTATCGGAAACCCGATCTTCGCTTTTATTATGGAAGCTGCTGCTTTTTTGCTTTTTATCCACATAATCAAAGAAAAGGTCATAAAAAAACCTGCAGGGCAAGCCCTCTTCGGAGGCGCAGCCGCTCTTCTGGCCGCCAATCTTTTCCCGTTGGTCAAGTTTGCGACCGGTGTCCCGGCTTGTGTGGTCCAGGGAACAGCTTACCCCCTCTCTCTCTATTACGTTCATTTCGCGGTCCTGACATCAGTCATCACAGTCCCTGTTGGATTCTATATCGGCGCAAAACTTAGGGCTTACGAAGCAAGATTCGTCAAATCCCCTTTCCTTAAAAAGTTCAATTATGTGCTGTCTCCGGGAGTATTGGTGCTCTGTTTGGTTTTTATCACACTTCTTCGGCTCATATAAACCTTGAATGAATGGTCATGACCTAAACTGGATTATCACAGGCTGATGCTTGATTGAAAGGTCCCGGCTCTAGAGGATAATCCGGTTTGATCTTAGAGGAGGAAGGAATGAATAAGACAATAAGGTTCAATCTGAACAATGAACCCAAAGAACTGACCTTAGAACGAGACCGTATGCTCCTATGGGTTCTTCGGACGGATTTCAATCTTTTTGGAAGCAAGTACGGCTGCGGAGAGGGTATCTGCGGAGCCTGCACCGTGCTTGTGGACAATGAGGCTGTCCGTTCCTGCCAGTTCCCTGCCGAGTATGCGGACGGAAAAAACATCCTCACTATAGAAGGGTTATCAAAAAACGGAAAGCTTCATCCTTTGCAGCAAGCTTTTGTCAAAAACGATGCTCTTCAATGCGGTTACTGTACGCCCGGTATGGTACTCACAAGCTACAGCCTTTTACTGAAAAATCCAGAGCCTTCTAGAAAAGACATCATCAACGGACTGGAAGATAACCTCTGCCGCTGCGGGGCACATAAACGCATTATCCAGGCCGTGCAGGATGCAGCCAAGATGATGAAAGGAGGCATGCCCAAATGAGAAAAAAAGACCCTCTCGATATAGATTTTTACGAAAGCCCTCACTCGATCCCTGTGACAAGAAGGGATTTCCTGAAACTCATGGGGGGAGGGATATCCATTCTCTTTTTCGTGGGACCCGAATCACATCTTGAGGCCCAGCGCCGGCGCCGGGAACTGCCCGAGGATTTCAATGCATTTCTCAGAATAGGCGAAGACGGAAGGGTCCAGTGCTTTACAGGCAAGATCGAAATGGGACAAGGCGTGATCACCTCCCTGGCCATGATGCTGGCCGATGAACTCGAAGTTCCTTTCGACTCAGTGGACATGGTTATGGGAGACACAGAGCTTTGTCCCTGGGATATGGGGACATTTGGTTCCATGACCACCCGTTTCTTCGGCCCCCCTTTGCGAGCCGCGGCTGCAGAAGCCCGCGAGGTCCTCATCGAACTGGCATCCGAATTCCTTAACGCGCCTTCTTCTCAACTGGAAGCAAAGGATGGAGTGGTGTTTATCAAATCCCGGAGAGACAAAAAAGTCACTTACGCCCAACTCACAAAAGGGAAAAGGATTGCCAGACAGCTAAAAAGAACAGCTGTTCTGGAACAACCTTCTGACTTTACCATTGTTGGAAAAGGAGAGCTTCGCAGAGATGCTGTGGAAAAAGTCACAGGAAAAGCCAAGTATAGCGGGGATATCAGGGAATCAGGTATGCTTTATGCGAAGATACTGAGGCCTCCGGCCCATGGAGCGAAATTGATCAGCGTGGATACTTCAGGAGCTAAAACTGTCCCGGGAACTCAGGTCATAGAGAACGGAGACCTCATCGCTGTCCTTAATGAGGACCCGGAACTGGCAGCAGAAGCACTCGATAAGGTCAATGCCCGGTTTGATAAACCAGAATCAACAGTGGATGACAAAACCATTTTCGACCACCTTCTCAAAGTCGCACCAGAAGGAGAGGTGGTCTCAGAAGGAGGAGACCTGGCTGAAGGAGAGAGGATCTCAGAGTATGTAATGGAAGAGACTTATCTCGACGGATATAAGGCTCATGCCCCTATTGAACCGCACACAGCGATAGCCAAAGTGGACGGGGATAAAGCCGTGATATGGGCTTCCACACAGACTCCATTCCCCCTCCAGGAAGAAGCCGCGTCTGCTCTCGGCTTTCCCAGCAAAAATGTCCGGGTCATACCGCCATTTATCGGAGGCGGATTCGGAGGAAAGACCCATAACAGTCAGGCTATTGAAGCTGTGAAACTAGCGAAATTATGCGGAAGACCCGTACAGGTCGCCTGGACAAGAAAAGAGGAATTTTTCCTCGACACATTTCGCCCGGCAGCTGTAGTTAAAATAAAAGCCGGCATAGACCGCACAGGCCGCATTCTCCTATGGGATTACGGAGTTTACTTCGCAGGAGAAAGAGGAAGCCAGCATTTTTTTGATATCCCCAACCACCGCACCATGAGTTACGGCAGCGGATGGAGAGGGACGCCCGGCTCTCATCCGTTCCCTACAGGCGCCTGGCGCGCACCCGGCAACAACACCAACACTTTTGCAAGAGAATCCCATATTGATATACTGGCAGCTAAAGCCGGAATGGACCCAGTGGAATTCCGCTTGAAAAACTTAAAGGACAAAAAGATGAGGCGCGTGCTTCAGACCGCTGCTGAGAAATTCGGCTGGACCCCGGCAAAATCCCCGAGCGGCCGAGGATACGGCGTGGCATCAGGTATTGATGCCGGTACCTATGTCGCGCACATAGCTGAAGTCGAGGTGGATAAGAAAAAAGGAAATGTCCAAGTCAAACGGGTTGTCTGTGCCCAGGATATGGGACTATCCATCAATCCCGAAGGCGCCAAGATCCAGATGGAAGGGTGCATAACCATGGGATTGGGATATGCCCTGAAAGAGGATATCCGTTTCAAAGGCGGAGAAATCTTTGACACGAATTTCGACACCTATGAGATCCCCAGATTTTCATGGCTCCCTGAAATCGAAACATACCTGGTCGGCGATAAAGATGATGCTCCCCAGGGAGGAGGAGAGCCTCCCATAATCTGTATGGGCGGTGTGGTCGCGAACGCGATTTATGATGCCACTGGCGCTAGGATGTTCCAGCTTCCCATGATACCGGATCGTATCAAAGAAGCCCTAACCAAAACCTGATCCAGATGACGATCTAATAAAAAGTGTTCTGCCCGGTTCATTCATAACTGCGATTGTTACAGCTTTTAAACATCCATATACTTTTTAAGAAATCCCAGCATCCTCTCGGGATTCTCGCCAAAATAATTATATCCGTCAAACCGCTCCAGGTCGCCCCTGATCCAGAAGATCTCCTTCGGTGCTGTGGTGCTGTCATAAAAGTCCTGCACATCGGACGGATCTGTCCAGGCATCCTCCATAACCTGCACATACAATATGGGTGTTTTAATGTCTTTGATGTAAGGAGCCGGCGACATATCATCCAGGCCGAATCCGGCCATCTCTTTTATTTTCTTGTCGATTTTTGGAGTTAAGTGCTTGAGGAGGGGCATCTTGGCTTTCAGGTAATGAGGAACGAATACATCCATGGAGATCGGCTGGACCGCCATCACAGCTTTGACATCCTCAAAAAGAGCTGGCTCTTTTCCCATGGCTATGAGTGTGGCATTCGCTCCCATACAGAGGCTCACAAAGCCTAATTTCTTGCTCTTAATCGTGGGTGAATTCTTTATATAATTCACAGCGCCCACCACATCCTGCCACTCAAAGTACCCCACTCCGCAGAGGCCTCCGTTGGCTTCATCGCTTTCCCCGTGATTTCTGAAATCAAAGATAAAAACACTGTATCCGGCATCATTGAGCTGCCTGACGGTTTTCAGCAGTTCCACTTCCACTTTGCTCACTTTAAGAAGTCCCTGGCCTTTGGTATGGAATCCGTACCGATTAAAAGGCATAGGATGGGTCATGATGATGAGCTTGTCAGACGAGCCCGGAATCAGCCAGGCTTTGAGATCCGTTCCGTCTTTTGATTTAAACGAAATATCCTTATATTCCATTCCATAGTCGGAAGGGTTCTTTATAATGGGTCTCCTTGCGGGATATATAAGCGCTTTGGCTAAATATTTTGACAGCATTTCTCTCCTCTCCTGTTCTATGAATAAAGATATGTACAGATGAATCCATGCTCCTGATTTCTTGCTTTTATCGTTCCTATTTTATAGGAAACACTTCGATTTGAACAGACACCCGCATAATTTCATAAAGAGGCTCAAAGACCGGACAATGTGCGCTACCGGACATGAAGTGTCCGTTTCCATACAGTTTTCCCCTGAGAGGACCTGACCAACCACTCTGTTCCTCTTAAAAATAAGCTGGCATATTTTTTGCATCTCTTTTTCTTAGAGATGATAAAAAACCATATCAAAGTCGCATTAAGAAATACCATACGCCATAAAGGTTATTCTTTCATCAATATCGCAGGACTGGCTATCGGTATGGCCTGCTGTATTGTTCTCTTTCTCTACATCCAGAACGAGCTCAGCTTTGACAGATTCCATAAAAACTCCGACCGCATATACAGAGTGATAAGCCAGAATGAAGGGGACGGCAAGGTCTCCCAATTTGCGAAAACACCGGCTCCTCTGGCACCAGCGCTCGTCAATGATTTTCCGGAAATTGAGCGGGCGGTGAGGCTTGGGAAAAATGGTTTTTTCGTCACTTTCCAGAACAAACGCTTCAACGAGACCATTATCTTTGCTGATCCTGAAATATTCAGTGTTTTTTCCTTCCCCTTGACTGCAGGAGATCCAAAAACCGCACTCACAGATCCCCATTCCCTTGTGATTTCCGAGAAAGCAGCGGAAAAATACTTCGGGAAAGAGGATCCCTTAGGCAAGGTCCTAAGGCTTGAAAGCTGGCAGGACTTTAAAATCACAGGCATACTCAAAAATATCCCTGAAAACTCTCATCTCAAGTTCGATTTCTTAGGTCGATTCGAAGATTATGCAGCAAGGGATTTTGATCAGTGGGGCATATCAAACTATTACACCTATGTCCTGGTATCAAATACTTTTTCTCAAAAGGCTTATAAGGAAAAGTTACCGGCTTTTATAGAGAAATACGTGGGTTCTGATGCCCGGTATGTTTATAAACGGCGCTTTCCTCTCCAGGCCATGACCCGTATCCACCTGCATTCGAGTCTTCGGGGAGAGATATCTCCCAACAATGATATCCGTAATATTACCATTTTTTCCATCATCGCCCTGTTTATACTGCTTATCGCATGCTTTAACTATATGAATCTGTCAACAGCCCGGTACACCATCCGAACCAAAGAAGTGGGTTTGAGAAAGGTGATCGGTGCAACAAAAATCCAGCTTGTCAGACAATTCATGGGAGAAACATTTGTCCTGACCTTTATTTCCCTTTTTTTGACCCTGGGACTGGCTGAACTTTTTTTGCCTCTTTTTAAGCATTTATCCGGAAAAGATCTCATGCTTGACTGGTTCCACAATCCCATTCTTATTCTTTTTGTAGCCGTGATTCTCCTTTTTGTAAGCATTGTGTCCGGGATCTATCCTTCCTTCTTTATTTCCGGATTTCAGCCGTCCCGGGCATTAAAAGGACAGGTCAGGACAAAATCCCATGTTCCTCTGTTGAGGCAGGCTCTTGTCATAAGCCAGTTTGCCGTCTCTATCACATTTATTATAACAACGACCCTAATTATCTCCCAGCTGAACTATATGAAGAACAAGAAACTCGGCTTTGAAAAAGAACATATTGTGGTGATCCCCTTACAGGACAGTGAAGTTTTAAAGAATGTCGAAAACATGAAGAGGGAACTGTCATCGAACCCGAGCGTGCTTTCGGTCTGCGCATCATCTTACTTTCCGGGGCGCAGGCTGTGGTACCAGAATTACTGGTATGAGGGCGCTCCGGATAACACCTACCCCATGATGCACTGGATTGCCGTTGATTATGACTTCATTGATACCTTTCAAATAGAGATTCTGGAGGGAAGAAATTTTTCAAGGGAGTTCCACGGCGATTCCCGGAATTCGTATCTTTTGAACGAGACGGCAGTCAGGGAGATCGGCTGGGAATCCCCTATCGGAAAGCAGTTCGGAATCATAGAGCGGGGGCCGGTTATCGGAGTGGTCAAAGATTTTCATTTTTTCTCGCTTCACCAGAAAATCGAACCATTGGCCCTTCTGATATATCCTGAAGGGCTTGATTATCTTGCTGTGAGAATCAGCCCGGATGCTGTGCCCGACACACTTGCATTTCTGGGCCGCACATGGAACGAATTTTCAGGGACCCAGCCATTTGAATACTCGTTTTTGGACGAGGACTACGATAATCTTTACAAGGCGGAAACCAGGCTCACCAAGATCTTCGGCTATGTCACCCTACTTTCCATATTCATTGCCTGCCTCGGATTGTTCGGCCTTGCCTCTTTTATGATCGAACGAAAGACCAAGGAGATCGGAATACGGAAGGTGCTGGGAGCTTCTGTTTCGAACCTGTTCCTTACGCTTTCCAGAGAATTTGTGAAATGCGTCTTGGTTGCAAACATCATTGCCTGGCCCCTGGGCTATTTCATAATGAGCCAATGGCTTCAGAATTTTGCCTACCGCATCTCTATCGGATTATGGGTTTTTCTTGCGGCTATGGGAGCGGCTCTTTTTATTGCCCTTTTGACCGTGAGCTACCAGACCATAAGGGCAGCTATAGCTGATCCCGTGAATGTCCTAAGATACGAATAATTAATAATTAGATAATTAGGGGGACGGGCCCGGGCATTCTATTTTATATCAATAACTTACATCACTTTTCCACAACCCCTTACCCAGAGAAGTTCTCTTTTTTGGGGGCAAAAATCAGCATAATCCTCCTCAACTCTTTATTTCCATTTTCAGAAACTTCCTTTTGACATCAAAACGCTCTTAAAAGAGCCAGAACATTTCTTCACCCGGTTCCTGAAGATAAGCTGCGTTTTCAAGCCGCTAGACCAAAAAGGCATCCTGTGTATTTGCTTTTCATATTTTTTTTTGGTTTTTTCCCGCTTTTTTTGTTTTTTCTTATTTCTCTAGAAAATGGGCTCTCTGCATCGCCTCCATAGCGATCCGGCTGCTGGGGCTGTCTCCTCTGGAAACACTGATGGAAACTTTGCCATCCAGAGCCTTAAAGAGCTCAGCGATATCCGCATGTGTGAAACCCGGGCACAGCAAAATCGACTCTATCTTCTCCGTTTCATAGAGGTTTCTCGCCACTTTAAGAGCTTCTTCTTGATTTTTCACCACATAGGTGAAGAGTCTGTATTTACCGGTATCGATCGTGCTGTTGTGCTTTTTATAATCAGCATCAGGGGCATGGGCTAAAAACAATGTTTTAAAAGCCATGATTCACCTCCTTTATACTTCTCACTCAATGATTATGACTCTATTATTGCTTTTTTCCAAAGATTTGCTTCTCAGCACTTACCATCATTATATCTCTGATGCCTGCGGCCTGCAAAAATAAATAAACCTTGTGCGCCAAGACCTCTGATGATATATTTTTACTGCCACTGTAAGGAGGGATAAAATGAAATTGAACCGAAGAGATTTTATCCTGTTTTCCGGCCTGTCCTTCGCCTTTCAGAACCTCCATTCAGAAAAAAACCCGGAATTTGTCCATGAATCCTGGATTGAACTGAATCGCCAGAATATGGAATGGAACCTGTACAGAATAAAACAGAAAGTCAAAGTTCCGGTTATGGGTGTGATTAAAGCTAATGCCTACGGACACGGCCTGATTGAATTCGGAAAACAGCTTGACAGACTCGGGATCGATGCGCTCATGGTGTGCAAATTGCAGGAAGCTGTCCGGTTGAGAGAGTCCGGAGTTTCCTGTCCCGTATACAATTTCGGGCCTGTGACCCCCAATAATACCCCGGCTCTGGTCAAATACAATATAAGCCAATTCCTGCACTCAGGTGACTTTGAAAACATGAGCCTGAGAGCTGAAAAAATGGGGGCAAAAATAAACGTTCATATCCACGTAGACACAGGAATGAACAGAATGGGCATCCCTTACAAAAAAGCCATATCTGTAATCAAAAAAGCCTCTTTATTAAGGGGGCTTTCTGTTTCAGGGATCTCAACCACTCTTTGTGAGGATAAACAATTCGATAAAGTCCAGATCAATAGACTTCAATCCATTTGTGATGCATCACAAAAATCGGGCTTAAAACTGGGAAGAAGGCATGCGGCAAGCAGTGCCGGGATTTTTGAATCACCATCTTATTACCTGGATATGATCAGACCTGGCATCACTCTCTACGGTTATTATCCCAACCGGGAAACCAAAGAGGGAGATTCTCTTTCTCTCCGTCCTGTGCTATCGTTCAAATCTCGGGTGGTTGATGTGAAAACCCTGCATCCAGGAGATTCTGTTTCCTACCACAGGGCCTATAAGGCCGCGAAAAAAGAGAAAATAGCTGTCATACCGGTAGGATATTCAGACGGATATCCTTATTCAGCTTCTGGAAAATCAAAAGTCGTCATACGGGGCAAAAAATATCCCATACTCAACACAATAACAGCCAACCACATGGAGGCTCTTATAAACACGGAGACAAATATTTCACCCGGGGATGAAGTCATTCTTATTGGCGCTCAGGGAAACGAAAAGATCACAGCTGACGATGTTGCAGAATGGGCTGGAATCTCAAATTATAAAGTCTTGATCGGATTAAATCCGCTTATCCCCAGATTGCTGCTTAAAAATGATTGGAATCAAGCTTTTTAATGCCATAAAATAAGGAACAGGAGCATGGACTATTCGCCTTTATTAGCCATCGCCACAGGTCTTTTCGAATTTGCGGCTGCTATCTTGACTCATTTTAGCCCGGGCAGAAAACGCATTCTCTACCCTATCGGCCTTCTTTTTCTCCTTTTAGCCGGATACCAGTTTTCCGAAGTGGCTGTATGCGCCAATCCGGAGAAGCTCATTTTTTCCCGCTTGGCCTTTTTGGACATAACCTGGCTTCCTCCCCTTGCTTTGTGGCTGGCTTATCAATTGAGCCCTTGGAAGCGAGGGTGGTTAAAAATCATATCTTTGGGCTATTTTGCAGCGAGCTTTGGTTTTATGGTCTGGATCATTGCGGATTCCCATGTTGTGACAAAATCTGTGTGCCAATTGGTCTTAGCCCGCTACACACACCCCAATTCTTTTGATATAGCTTACGGGATCTTTTACCAGACAGGGCTGGCGATCATTATTTTTGGCACAGCAGCGGGCATGGCTTATTCCAAAGACGACGTATTGCGGAAACATCTGGCAAATCTTCAAATCGGTATTCTCGGGTTCGTTCTTCCCTCTTTTGCTGTCCGTCTATTGACCACAGAACCGGAAGGCATGCTTCCTTCGGTCATGTGCCATTTTGCCCTGGTGCTGGCTTTTTCCATGTGTTTCATGGTTATTAGGGAGAAGCGACTGAGCCTGAAGCAAGAGTAAGGAAACAGACGACAGCATGAGGTCAAAGCTCTTTCCAATTTCAATCACTCTAAAAATATCAGTAATCCATGGATTTTGGCCCCAAAAAATGGAAGTTATCAGGGTAGTGAATTGTGGAAAAATAGCCTAAGTTACTGATTTACTTGGAATTCCCCGGGCCCGTCCCCCTAAAAAATTCCATCATTCATACCGCAGGGAGTTGACAGGATTAGATGCAGCAGCATATAGGGCTTTAAAGATCACAGCTAGAGTGGAAATGGCCAAAGACAAGGTCAAGGCCAAAAGGAATATCCAGATGTTGATTTTGATCCTAAAAGCAAAGTTCTGCAGCCACTTGTTCATAGCAAAGAAAGCTAAAGGCCAGGCTATAAAATTGGAAAGAACCACCAGCAGGATAAATTCTTTCGACAAACGCCCCAAAATACTCTGTACCGAAGCGCCCAGCACCTTCCTTATGGCGATCTCCTTGGTCCGGCGCTCTATAGAAAAGGAAACAAGGCCAAAAACACCCAGACAGGCTATAAAAATAGCTAAAGCCGAAGCGTATCCGAATGTCGCTCCAAAACGCCTGTCTGACTTGTATTTCTCGTTAAAATAGTCGTCCTGGAAATAATACTCGAAGGTAAAACTGGGGCTGTACTCTGAGACCGTCTTCCCTAAGAATGATATCGTGCCGGGGATGTCGTCCGGTTTGATGCGTACCGAAAGAAAGCTGTAGGCCTCTGGTCTCAAGAAATAAATCATGGGATCGATTTTTTCATGGAAAGATGAGTGGTGATAGTCTTTGACAACACCGATGACATGGTGGCCCTGAGAATCAATGACTTTTCCTACAGGATCCTTCATTCTTATGGCGTTTACGGCTGTTTGATTGAGAAGCACGGCCTCGGATTCGTCCATCCTGAAGGCCAAAGAAAAATTCCTCCCCTGGACAATCTCTACCTTAAAAACATCAAACAAACCATAGCCGATCTCACATGTGTAGGCATCGGCTGACACCTTTTCTCCGGATTCATTCATATTATAGATGCTCCAGATGTTATTGCGCTCTAGAGGGATATACTCCGATCCGGAGGCGGCAAGAATTCTGTTGTCGCGGAGCAGTATATCCTCTAAAGCCATCCCGTTTTTCCTGGCAAACTCATCCCTGAGGGGAATGACGACAACATGCTCTCTGTCATAACCAATATCTGCAGTGCGCACAAACCGCATCTGCTTCCAGACAACCAGGGTTCCGACAATAAGACACACTGAAATGATATACTGGAAAACAACCAAGACGTTCCTAAGTCCGACTCTCCGGAATTTACTCTCCCCTGTGCCCTTCAGAACGGCCGCCGGACTCAGAGAAGAAAGCAATAATGCGGGATAACTTCCGGAGAACAGTCCGGAGAAAAGCATCATGGCGATTACGATAAGAGGGATCCATGGCGTAGAAAGCCATCTGAGCTGGATATCCCTGTTGATCAGGTACCTGAATGAGGGCAGAGTAAGATACACAAGAAGAACGGCGAATAATAAAGAGACAAGGGACATCAAGACGGACTCTCCTATAAACTGTCTGATGAGTTGCGGCCTCAAGGCGCCGATTACCTTTCTGAGGCCGATTTCCTTTATCCTCTTTGTATATCTGGCTGTTGCAAGGTTTATGTAGTTGAGGCAGGCAATAATCAGGATGAAAATAGCGATTGTCGAAAAGAGATAGATGGTTTTTTTGTTGCTGATGACTGCCCCGGGAAATTCATAAGACACAGACTGCCAGTGCAGGTCTTTCAGAGGCTGAAGAATATATGTGGCTATATCCCTTCCTCTGAATCGGGGAGTGTACTCTATCAGCCTGTCATAGAGACTGAGGTGTGAAACACCGGGGAGAAGTTCCACATAATTGTAATAGGAGCTGCGCCCCCAGTTAGTCAAACGTTCCCGATTTTCCGGAGATGAGGTAAAGGAGATGATGTAGTCGAACTGGAGGTGAGAAGTTTTTGGCACATCGCTCATGACACCGGTTACAGTCAGCTCATAACTTTCGTTCTGGCTTCCTGTGGTGTGGACATCCATCTGTTTGCTGAAGCTAAGGACTTTCCCGACAGATTCTTCAGTGCCAAAGTATTTTCGAGCCAGTTTTTCGGTGATTACTATCTCATAAGGCTCATTCAGACAGGTTTCTCTGTCTCCTTTGATCACCTCGAAGCTGAATAGATCGAAAAAGAACTCATCCGCGAAAATGCCAACCTCGCTGAAGGCTTTGTTTTTGTAAGTGATGGCTCCCTTCACATCGCCGATCCGGGTGGCTGATACGACTTCGGGAAATTCCTCAACCATTGTCGGTCCCAGGGGGGCCGGAGTAGAGGGAATGAACTTGAAAGGGATGTTCGGATTTTCGGGATAGGCGCGGATGACACGGTAGAGACTGTCGTATTTGGCGTGGAATTTGTCAAAACTCAGCTCGTGCCAGACATAGAACATCATGAGGATAAAACAGGCCATACCTACAGCCAATCCAAGGATATTGATCAAGGAGAATCCTTTATGCCTTTTTATGTTTCTTAAGCCAACTATGAGATAATTTCTAAACATAGTTATCCTCCAATAAAATAATTCCAATAGATACTCCGGGCCTGTTTTAACCACCTGTGTCCAGTACCAAAGCGATGCTGATAACGCGTTCTTCTCATCAAGCTTTCTTTGAAATGATTCTTCGTAATCCCCTAAAAGATAATCCCTATCCTTTAGCGGCAAAACCCATCTGAGAAGTGCGGCGGCTATTCGAGGAGGCTTTTTTCGCATGGCTTTATTTAGGGGGTTTCAAGTTTTTCTATTAATCCTTTAACACCTCTCCACATGGTCTCGTTAATATTCTCAAGTTCAGCAAGGCCTTCAAGTCCAATCTTTGTCAATTGATAGTACTTAATGGCTTTTCCCCCGCGCTTCTCAGTAGCCTCGCCAATGGTTGTCTTTAAATACCCTCTTTTTTCCAGCCGGCTTAATGGGATATAAACCGAACTGATCGACCAGTTCTTTCCTGTATAATGATCGAGGTATTCTTGGATAGAAATCAGATATGCTTTTTCCTTTAATTTAAAAACCGAAAGAAGAACCAGTTCTTCCTGGCGTGTGAGGAATTTCATGATATTTGCTCCATTACCTTCAATTTATGAAAGATATCAAAACCATTGTACAGATATTTCTTTCAAAAGTCAAAGGAAATTAAAATATAATGAACATTTTATTCGCAACGTAGGGAGCGCGCCGGGTTAGTCCGGGCTGCTTTCAGAGTCTGGGTCAAAACAGCCAGAAACGCAGCGGCAAGCGAAACAGTCACAGCCATAATATAGGTGCCCGCATTAATGGGAGTTATGAACAACAATCCGGTCTGAAGGGCCTTGCTCCAGCCGAAATACACAAGCCCCAGAGCGACCACATTCGCCACAGCCACCAGAACGAGAAACTCACGCGTCATTTTCCACATGATTTTCCCCGTTGAGGCGCCCAGCACTTTGCGGATCCCTATCTCTTTGGTCCTCTGCTTTGTCAGATAGGAGGTCAGTCCCAAAAGCCCAAGGCAGGAGAACAAAATGGCTGTCATTCCGATCATGTTCAGAAACCCGGTCAGCTTGCCCAGAAGGCCGAACACCCTGTTGAAATAATCTGACAATGTCAAACACTCAAAAGGGCTATCCGGCATAAAGGTCACCCACTGCTTTTTAATGTATTTCCGGAGTTCGGGAAATCCCTCTTCAGAGGAATATCTTACAAGCAGAACCCGGGATTCTTCAGGCGCCAGATACAGAACTGCAGGAGGGAGTTGAAATCCTATATCCGCAAAGAGAAAATCGTCAGCTACCCCGACCACTGTTCCAGTCCGGCCGCTAACAACTAATTGTCTGCCTATGGGATGTTCCCATTTGAGCTTTTTAAGGGCCGCTTCATTGAGGATGAGGCTGTCTGCGTCCGCAAAATCCCGGCTGAAGCTGCGGCCTTTCTGCATCTGGATCTCAAGCGTTTCCACAAAACCATAGTCTACTCCGTAGGCCTGCATGGTAACGGATTCATCCTCAGCTGCATCCGGTAAGCGGACCGGTTCCGGAGACTCCCAGACCACAGGAAGGCTTCCTGCCCCAGAGACTTGAACCACCTCCTGATGGCGGGCGATTTCTGTTTTCAAAACGTCAAGCTTGTCCCGGGCCTCTTTTCCCAGTTCCACATAAGCTACATTCTCCCTGCTGTATCCAAAATCAGCCTCGAACAGATGCTTTGATTGGTATTTCAACAGGGAAGCACATGAGATGAATAGTATGGAAAGCGAAAACTGGAACACGATCATAGCTTTGCTCCCTCTTTTCTTTTTTCGCCCCGGCTGGAAGTTTTCCTTCAGTACATGCAGAGGCTGCAGACTCGAAAGAAACAAGGCAGGATAGAGTCCGGAGAAAAGGCCTGTGAGCACAGCCGCACCCACTAGGTATTTTAGAAGGAAGGGATAGTTCCAGATGGAGTTCGATACTTGAGGGACAAAGGACACCATAGCCAAATCCCCCATAGAGGCATAAAAAATGGGGTGTATGATCTCATACAGGATAACGGCCAAAGGGATGGCGATGATAGATAAAACCATGGACTCGCCCAAAAACTGGAGGATCAGTTGGGGCCTCCTGGCGCCGACAACTTTGCGGAGCCCGATCTCTTTGGTCCTGTGCATGGAGCGTACAGTAGCCAGATTGACAAAGTTGATGCTCACCACAAGAAGAAGCAGAATACCGACGGAAAAGATGATAACCACACTGGCCGGGCTGCTGCTTCCCATGAAAGAAGTGATATGCCTGGACTTTAACCGAAAATCGAGAAAAGGAAAAAGATATATTTTTTTAGGTGATTCCGGCCCGCTGTTAAAATGCTTGGAGAGAAAATCAGGAAGCCTTTCCTCAAAACCGGACCGATCAAACCCATCACGGACCAGAAGAAAAGTGGCCATTCGATGGGCTGACCAATCATCCAGGATGCCGGAGAAGGCCCGAACCGTTTCCAGAGAGACCAGAAAATTAAATTTGATGGAAGAAGTCCGGGTTATGTTTTTTGTAACTCCTGTAATCCGCAGGCTTGTGTCCTTATTTAAAGTCAGCACCCTGCCAATAGGATTTTCATCTCCGAAATATTTCCGGGCGGAGGCTTCGGATAAAACCAGAGAATACGGCTCGCTGAGCGCAGTTCCAGGGTCACCGGCTGTCATTTTAAAAGAAAACAAAGATAAAAAGGATGGATCGACGAACAGCACGCTGCGCTCGGAAAAGGCATCTTCCCCCTTTTTAAGAGTGACCTGACCGGCCGGATAAACACGGCACGCATCCTTTATCTCGGGAAATTCACTGCGCAGTGCTTTGGCCATGGGCCCGGGAGTATATGCCAGGTGCTGGTCCTCTTTGTTTTCTTTTTGAAAGACCTGGACCACGCTGTAGATCTGATCTGCTTTTTCATGGAACTTGTCGGCCCTGAGTTTGGAACCGGCCATAAGGGCAAACAGTATAAAGCCTGCCATGCCCACAGCCATTCCGAAAATGTTGATCCAGGAAAAGGTCTTTTGTTTTTTCAGATTTCTTAATGCAATAAGTATATAGCTTTTTATCATGGCGTGCCTCCTTGATGTGTCTGTTCCTGCTTTCTTATCAGCATGTATTTGGCAAACCGGCCGTGAATTCTGCCCATGAATCGGATAAGATGGAGGGAGGCAAAGAAGAGGGCGATCCCGCACACTGCAATCAGAGGAATAAACCATGGATTAGGATAGAACGGCTGGTTTAAGGTGATCAAGGGGCGCCCGAGCACCCAAAACCAGACCGGATAAAGAGCGAACTTAAGGGACAGGGAAAGCAGTATGAAGGTGATAAAAAAATATGTAAAACCCAGAGGAAAATGCAGAATCAGATAGGCAAAGATTTTCCAGGTGTGAGATTCAGTGACCAGAGCTTTGTATTTTTGTCTCCAATTCAGGCCGCGGCGCAAAAACACCGGCTTTCGCGGCATGCGGATGCCGATGAGCGCTTCAATAAGGCGGCCTTCCACAAGAGCGATCTCCCTGAGAGAGAGAAGGAAAAGGCCGGTCACAGGGATCCCGATGATCAAGACGAGCGAAAAAAGAGAAAACGCGCCCCCCAAAAGAGCCCATGTCCCGTACACGACAGCTGTAAGGCCGGAGATCAGGATATAAAGAAAGGCTCCCCATGTTCGGGATTCTCCGGCAGCGCCGAATAATTTTGCCCAAAAGGAGCGCTTTTTTGTGCGTGCGGGTTCTGAAGGGGCCAGGGCAGGCCGCATGCGGGATTCGATCTCTCTGTATGCTGAAGCAACCTCCATTGGGGTACCGTATCTTTCAATGGATGATTCCAGAGCGGCTTGCTCTGAAATCTCCAGAGAGCCCACCGACGCTTCTTCCAGCGCGTTCTGCAGGTGCTCCTCAGCATCGGAGAGGGCATCCTGGATGATGGCCGGATCGCATCCTCTCATCTCTTCTTTGAGTTTGTCTAAATATTCTGTGATGTTTTTTATCATGTTTCCATCCTTTTACTTTCGTACCAACATGGATTTGGCGAACCGGCCGTGAACTCTGCCGAAAAGCTTTGCCAAATGAAATGTCAGCGGCAGGAGAAGGAGACCGCCAAGACACACGAAGGGCAAAAGCCAGAGAGGTGTGAAAACATTATCTCCGACCAGATCCAGCGGAAGGCGGAATACAAGTTCAAGCACAGGACTTAGGATAAAGATCAAAGAGAAGGTGAAAAGCAGGCTGAAAAGAGCTGTGTAGATAAATCCCAGAGGTAAAAGAAGCACAAAATATACTAGCGCCTTCCAGGAATAAGGGTCCCTGACTAAGGCCATGAATTTATCCCACCAACCAAGGCCTTTTTTAAAAAACAGCGGTCTTTGCGGCATGCGGACTCCCAGGAACGCTTCGATGATACGGCCCTCCAGCAGCGCGATCCCTCGAAGGGAAAGAAGATAGCCTCCGAAGAGGGGGAGTCCTATGATGAAAACGAGCATGGAAGCAGAAGCGAGTCCGGCAAAAAGAGCCCAGCCTCCGAAGATGACGGCCGGAATAAAGGCAAAAACAAGGTAGACGAAAGCGCCCCATGCACTGGATTCAGTCAGCACGCTAAATAATTTTCCTAAAAGGGATCTTTTTCCGGGGCGATATAGGCGGCCTGGGGCAGATGTGATATGAGGTTCCATTGCCCTGTATGCAGAGGCAACCTCGCTGGGCGTACCGTATTTTTCAATAAGGGGAGTGAGGAGCTTGGCTTCGGAAACATTTGGATTTTCGGACAGTTCCTCTTCCAGAGCGTTTCTGAGGTGGGTTTCAGCATCGGAGAGAGCATCCTGGATAAGGGATCGATCAACGCTTTGGCCCAGTTCTTTCCTGAGCTTCGTTAAATATTCTGAGACATTTTTACACATGACTTTTCCCCTTTAAAGTCCGGTCCACAAATGTTTTGGTTTGATCCCAGATTTCCCTCCAGGTTTTCAAGGTCTTGAGACCGGCATCCGTGATTTTGTAGTAACGGCGAGGCGGCCCTGAAACAGAGGGATCCACATAGCTATCCAGCAATCCGCTGCTGTGGAGTGAACGCAGCACAGGGTAAAGGGCTCCCTGTTTCATCATGGGAGTGCCTTTATCATCCACTGAGTCCATGAGTTTGGAGATCTTGTACCCATAGAGCGGCTCGTCTGCCCGGGAAAGGATACTGAGCAGAACCAGCGAGGCCGTGCCTGCGTTCAATTCTTTCTGAAATTTCTTATTGATTTCGTTTTCCTGACCCAATCTATACCTCCTCTAAGAAATAATGTAACATTGTTCTTCATTTATTAATACCATTAACTTTATAATAGTATTAACTTATTAATATGTCAAGCAGAATTTTTATTTTTTTTTATTTAGGCTTATTCGGTCGGGCATATTGACATCATGTTCAGTATGTATCTGCATTTACAAAGTTCGGGTAAAAATGTAAACTGACCTCAATTCAAGAGCAATTTTTTGTATGGAAGGGATAAAATGATCGATACAGGACTTAAAGATAAGGTTGTCATTGTCACAGGAGCCAATCACGGAATCGGAGCGGCCGCGGTCTTGAGATTTGCCAGGGAAGGCGCCAGAGTCTTTATTAATTTTCTGCGTCAAGATCCTGAGCTCTATGGGGAGAGTGAAGAGAATGCCCGGAAAGCTGTAAATCCCGGCAGAGCCTATTACTGCAAAATGATCTCCCGGTCAGCCGACAGGATTGAACAGAAGATCAAGGAATCAGGGGGGGCTTGTTTCGCATGGGAAGCGGACCTCTCTGATGCAGACAACATCCCCCGAATGTTTGATCTTGCTGAAGAACACCTCGGCAAGGTCCAAATCGTTGTGAACAATGCGGCTTTTGACCAGCCGGATACATTTCTCCCAAAGAAGGTAATAGAAAAGAGTCCATTGTTCGTAAATGAATACAGCCTTCAGCCCATCACATCCAATTCGCATGATAAGCATTTCTCAGTGAACAGCCGCGCAGTGGCTCTGATGATGGCTGAATACGCAAAACGGCATATAGAGAACGATTTCAAATGGGGACGGATCATTAATATCTCCACGGACGGAGCCGGAGGGCACGCTTCAAATGTCTCCTATGGGGCCAGCAAATATGGAGCTGAGAGCTATGCCCGTGCAGCCGCATCAGAACTGGGACCTTATGGGATCACGGTCAATGTGGTTTCTCCGGGTGCGGTCCAGACTGGCTGGATGCCTGAGGAGCTCGTAAAACAGTTATCAGCCAGTTACCCCCTGAGAAGAATAGGAAAGCCCGAGGATATTGCTATGGCTGCTGTGTTCTTTGCCTCCGTACAGGCGGACTGGATCACGGGGCAGGTCCTGTATGTGGGCGGCGGGAACCGGATGTGAAAACGGCTGATTTTACCCCCCAAAAATGGCGGTGCTTCAGGGTAGCGATCTGTGGAAAAGTTGGATATGTTATTGATATGATTAAAGATGCCCGGGCCCGTCCCCCCAACCGTTTCTAAGCTGCTCAGAAAGACTCTGCACCAATGCCTGATTTCGGGGCTCATCCGCAATGTTGAGATTTTCCTGAGGATCGTTTTGGTTGTCGTAGAGCTCAACTCCCACTTTTTGCCCACGCTCTTTGCGCTGATTGTCCCAGGTGTACCATTCCACATAATGATAGCGGCTCGTGACCATGGAGTATCCCATGTACCGGCCCCCATCCGGCGTGACCTTAGGCCGCTGATGATACTGGCTGAACACCGCTGACTTGACTTCAGCCTCCGGATTTTTAAGCACGGGCTTCAGACTGATCCCCTCCATATCATCCGGCACGCTTATCCCAGCCAGATCACATAGAGTGGGGTAAAGATCCACCAGCTCCACCAGACTGTCACTAGCTCGGCCCATGGCTTTATATCCGGGGACCTTTATAAAAAGAGGAACCCGCGTGTCTATATTGTAGTTTGTCTGCTTGCACCAGCTTCCATGTTCCCCTAATTTCCAGCCGTGATCGCCCCAAACCACAACCACGGTGTTCTTATCAAGTCCAAGGCGCTTCAATCCATCCATCAACCTCCCAAAACAGGCATCCACAAAACTCACACTGGCATAGTATCCGTGTTTGAGACGCCGCGCCGTATCTTCAGGCAGTTTCTCAACCGATGGATGCTTGACCCACTCCAGGTCATAACATCCGGTCAATTCATAGGCGGAATTCATAGCATAAAGCGGAGCATTTTTGGGAAGAAACGGATTTGGAGCCAGAGAAAGTTTCTGCCGGTCGTAGAGGTCCCAATACTTTTTAGGGGACACAAAAGGCAGATGAGGCCGGTAATACCCCACAGCAAGATAAAAGGGCTCCTCCCTCCCTTTGAGCTCTTTTAACTTATTAAGAGCCAGATCAGTCTGGGCGCCATCATAGAACTCGCTGTCCGGGCCATCATAGCATTCTGTAGACTGTCCGTAAGCCCATCCTCCCGCATAGGCATTGGGATTTTCAGCCAGCCTCTGTTTTCTGACTTCTGCAAGCTCTCTTTTGAGCTCTTCATCATGATAAAAAGACTCAGGATCTCGGTCCCTGAGCTCAGGTGTGTTGAAGGCAGGGGGCCTGAGGTCCGGTTCATCAAAGGACACAGGGTCCGGCATGTGGTTATGGAAGATCTTTCCCATGGAAACCGTATGATAACCGAATTTGTGAAAATGCTGGGGCATAGTCACAATCGCGGGATTGAGCTCACGAAATTTATCTCCCAGACTCCAGACCCGAGTGGTGTCCGGCCGTTTTCCTGTCATAACACAGGCTCTCGAAGGGGCACAGGCAGCTGCCTGGCAGTAGGCTCTTGAAAAAAGAACAGACTCAGTGGAAAACCGGTCGAAATGAGGAGTCTTGATCTCCGGGTTGCCGTAACATCCCAGCTCCGGCCTCAAATCATCCACAATCACAAACAGAACATTTGGTTTATTGGGAAGTGAGCGGAACAGACCGCAGCTAGAGAGAAGGCCTGCAAGTCCAACTGTGGAAGACATTTTAATAAAGTCTCTTCGGCTGCAGGAATCAAAGATAAAATCCATGGGCTCTTCTCTATAAAACTATTACAGGATAAGGTGCCCTGTCAAGTAGGAAATCAGGGGCATCATAATCTTTGAAAATAGGAGTCTGCAACTGCTGATTTTTGCCCCCAAAAATGGCGATGCTCCAGGGTAGGGGGTTGTGGAAAAGTAGGGTTAAGCTATTGATAATATTTAAGATGCCCGGGCCCGTCCCCTTATTTTTTTTACTACAATATAGATCAGCAGGGAAAAAATACCGAGTCCTAAAACAAATGCACAAAACGCAAGCCATGTGAGAAAATTTCCGCGTTTGAGCAGCTTTATCGGATTGAGACTCGGGGATGAAACAAAACGGCCCTCTGTAAGGCTGTATCTTTCGGAAATTTCATTGAGCCCGTCTCCGTCCCTGTCCTCAAAAGTCCCCATGTATTTAAACAAGGTCTCCCATTCTTTAAGCTCCTGTATCCCGGGTGTATCCGGGTCAGCATCCACTCTTGCATTTGCGAGGTCCTGGATGGGATTTCCTTCTGCGTCCTTGGGTACGATCTTCAGGATGTTTTTTGTATAACTTCCCACAAATTTGATAAAAGAAGAATTGAAATAATTGGAGGCCACTCTGTAAAGCTCTTTGTTGGAAGGGGAATAATCCAACGGCTTATACGTGCCGTCTTTCCCTTCGATCCATATATCTGTGACCCTGTCAAATATCACGCGCTTTGGATTATAAGTCACCTTGATCCCTGAAAACTGGAGAAAATAATCACTCCCTTTTATAGGATAAATGGATGTAGCGACTTCCATGGCCTTTTTGATCTCAGAAGCGTAAAGATAAAAGGTAAGGAGCGGATAACCCATTGTGCCATCCAGACCAATTCCCAGGGGTTCCACCCGGAAAAGGTCTGAAACGCCCACCACTCCGGTCTTTCCTTTCACAATATCGCTCCGGATAAGGCCGTTAGACTGAAGCGCGACTCTTACTTTTGATAAGGGGCGGTCCGGTTCGTAAACACGCCTGTTTACGGCCCAGCGTATGGCATCTGTGACCAGGTTCCCCAGTCCGGTCTCCTCATCCTCCAGGCAAAGGTCAAAATCTGTTTCTGCCAGAGGCTGATAGAACTTCAGGTGGCGGTCCTTAAGCACCTCGTTCTCCACCATCTCTTTTTCTGACTCAATGAGCTTTGTGAGCCGCTCGTCTCCTTTGATCGAGTCATTTATCTCTAAAAGACGGTAATCCTTAAACACAATCGTGCGGTCCTCATTGACCGCAAAATCCAGAACCCCAACATTTCGTCCGTAGTCTCCGGCCTGGACAATGATGGTGTTGTTGTGAAAGATCGGCTCTGTGAGTTTTGTATGGGTGTGTCCGCTTATGATGATGTCTATGCCCGGGACCTTTTTCGCCAGAATTTCGTCTTCGGACTTTTTCTTATCATCCCAAATCCCGGAATGGGAAAGGCAGATCACAAGATCGACCCCTTCCTTCTCCCGGAGTGTTTGCACCATCTCCTCTGATGTTTCAATGATATCGCGGAATGTCACAGGCCATGCAAAAGGCGCTGTCTCAGTGGCATCAGCTCCGAGTAGTCCGTAGACCCCGATCCGGATCCCACTCCTCTTTAAGACCACATACGGTTTGATAAGTCCCTGATTGAAATCCTGCTCCAGGGTGTCATCTGCCTCTTCGACAGGATCAAAGATCATGTTCGACGCAATGATCTGGGGCATTCCACCCTTTGATGCAGCCGCTCGCAGGATACGGGATAATCCGGCGGGTTTTAAATCAAACTCGTGGTTTCCCAGGGTGGTGAGGTCAAAGCCCATCTCTTTCATCAGCACAAGCTCGACGGCCTCTTCCCGGCTTATCATATGAAAAAGAGTTCCCATAAGAAAATCGCCTGCATCCAGCACAAGAACCGGATTTTCCCGGGCTGCCTTTTCTCTTTGTATAGCGACGGCGATACGGGCCCAACCGCCTAAGGTGTCATCGTCATTAAGTATGTCTGGCGAGTAGTCTGTGTTCGGGGAGTGGCCCAGGAGATGTGAGTGGAGGTCATTGGTGTGGATGATGGTCAGGCTCTTTTCTTGAGGCGCGGGAGCAGGAGCAGGGAAAGAGTCGGAGAACAAGGGGCGTGAGGAGTGGGAGCAAAAAAGGAAAAAAATCAATAAACAAGCAGCAAACAAAGGGCATTGAAGGGGGCGTTTGGTTTTCATGCTCAGAGCCTTATTCTTATAAAGGTTTTACTTGAATTATACGGGAATTGTCAAATAATTATGGGGACGGGCCCGGGGATATTCTTTTATATCAATAACTTACTTTACTTTTCCACATTCCCTTACCCAGAGAAGCTCTGTTTTTTGGGGGTAAAAATCACTACTTTGCATTTTATCCCAACCGGACATATAGAAGCCCGGCTATCTAGAACCTAATCCCAGATAATATGTCTCTACGTCTATTCAGACGAAGACATGGCCTCATCATATCTCTGGATTACCTCCTCTGTGATGTCGATCACAGGGTCAACATAGGCAGCTCCCGTTACAGACAGATCGAGTACCAGACGGAAATTCTTCTCTTTGGCCACAGTTTCAATGATTGGAAAAACTTCATTCCTGATTTTGGAAACAAGGCTGAACTCTAACTGCTTGTATTCTTTGGCATAATCCTCCTCAGCTCTTTTCCTTTTAGTCTGCAGTTGTTCCATATCAAAGGCTATCTGCTGCTGGGATTCGGGCGTAAGCAGTAATTTTTGAGTGTCCAGTTTAGACTGTAATTCTTTGACCTGCTTGTCTATTTTTGCCAGTCCATCAATAATTTGCTGCTCTTTTTGTTTGAGCGTAAAAATCGCTTTTTTCCCTTCTGCAGAAGTCTGTATCACTTTGGACGAGTCAATGACTCCGACATCAAATATCTCCTGGGCCAGCCCCAGAGAAACACACCCTGTAGCAATGACAATGAAAACAATGAAACGAATTGATTTTCTCATTTGTTTTCCTCCCTTACTAATATTCACTCTTTTTAAATTAAACCTTCAGGAAGGAGGAATCGTTGCTCTCTTTGTTTTCCATTGAAAATTCCATAGAACTAAAGAACAGGATACGCCTATATAAAGGAAAATGCGCCAAGGATGACATGATTTTAATCTTCGGCTACATCTCTTAATAAAATTTGATTGGGTTCCATATGCTCTTTTTTGCCCCCAAAAATGACATCCTTCCAGGGTAGGCGATTGTGGAAAAGTAATGTAAGTTATTGATATGATTGGAGATGCCCGGGCCCGTCCCCCCTTAATTTTTGGAAGATGAGGGGGAGGACGACCAAGGTGACAAGCGTTGATGTGATGAGGCCTCCCACCACCACTGCGGCCAGAGGCCTCTGGATCTCAGCTCCGGGCCCTCTGGATAAAAGCAACGGCATCACTCCAAATATTGTGGTAAAGGAAGTCATGAGAACAGGCCTCAGTTTGATATGGACCCCCTCTAAAACCGCACGCTCCAAATCCAAGCCCTGCTTCAGATGTTTATGGAAAGAGGACATAAGAACAAGACCGTCCTCCAGAGCGATCCCGAAAATGGCAATGAACCCTATGAAGGCCGGCACGCTCAAATATAGCCCTGAAATCTTCAAAGCAATGATCCCTCCTGTAAGAGCCAGAGGAATATTGATGAGTATGATAAGCACTTCCTTAAACGAATAGAATATAGAAAACAGAAGAAGAGCCACCACAGCCAGCGTGATCGGAATGATCACCAAAAATCTTTTATTAGCTTCCTGCTGGAGCTGAAACTGGCCGCCCCATTTCACCATATATCCCGCCGGGAGATTCACTTCCTCCTGAATGGTCTTTTGCGCTTCATCCACAAAGCTTCCCATATCTCTTCCCCTCACATTGCACTGTATGGTGATGTATCTCCTGTTTCCTTCCCTGTTGACCAAACGGGGGCCTTCTGTTTCTTCAATAGATGCTATTTGAGCAAGGGGGATGTATCCTTTTTCAGGAAGCCGGATGAGCAAATTCTGGATATGCTCCATGTTGGCCCTGAATTCAGGAGCAAAGCGGAGGAAGATATTAAACCTCCTTTGCTGATCGTACACCTGCCCCAAGGTTATCCCCCCCACCGCAGCCTCAATGGTCTGCTGGATTTCCCGGATGTTCAAACCATACCGGGCTATTTTTTCCCTATGGAGCTGTATCTGGATATAATTCTGTCCGACGAACTGTTCGATCTGGAGGTCAGCCGCGCCTCTCACCGAGCCAAGGGCTTCTTTGATCTCAGAGGATTTTTCTCTAAGCACATCGAAATCCTCCCCGTAGAGTTTGACAGCCAGCTGTGCCTTAACCCCGGTTATCAGCTCATCCAGATTATGAGCAATGGGCTGCGTGATATTAAGGTTCATTCCCGGGAATTTTTCCAGGCTGTGCTCCAGCTCATCAATGAGTTCGTCCTTATCTCTGAAATGGGTCCACTTTTGTATGGGTTTGAGCTTGATCAGGATCTCAGCATTGTTCACAAAATGAGCATGGCTTCCTACCTCCCCTCTTCCTATCCGGCTTAAAACCCCCGTCACTTCAGGCAGCTGCTTGATTGTTTTTTCAATCCCTGAGGTGATGGAAATGGTCTCATTCAAACTTATATTCGGGTCAAAGGAAGCACGGAGGTGAAGCGTCCCTTCTTCAAGGCGCGGCATATATTCCCTCCCTAAAAAAGGGACTATGACCATCCCTATCAAAAAAACAAAGGCCGTGCTGATAAAAACCGTTTTCTTATGTCGCTGGCAATAAGAGAAGAAGGGAGAATAGGCTCTTTTAATGTGCTTCATCAAAAAGGAGTGTTCTACGGATCTTTTTCTCTTCCTCAGCAGATAAAAGGAGAGAGCAGGGACAGAAATCACAGCAAAAAGCAGCGAACCGGCTATGGCAAAGGAAATGGTGTATCCCATTGGACGGAACATGATCCCCTCGACCCCGGTTAAGGTGAATATAGGAAGAAAGACGAGGATGATAATGGCAATGGCAAAAAAGAGCGGCCGGCCCACTTCCTCTCCTGCAGATACAACAGCGGTGAACTTATCTTGATCCCCAAACTGCACATGCCGGTGGATGTTCTCCACCATGATTATGGCCGCATCCGCAATAAGACCAATGGCAATGGCCAGTCCCCCAAAGGACATCAAGTCTGCAGAAAGACCGATCCGGTTCATCAAGATGAATGAAAGAAGAATAGAAAAAGGAAGGGAAAAAACAGCTATGAGCGCGGACGGGAAATCTCCCATAAAAAGGAAAAGAACAATGATCACAAGAACAATTCCGACCACAAGATTCAGCGAAACAGTGGAAAAGCATTTTTTTACAAGGGATGCCTGGTTGTAGAACGGGACGATCTTCACTCCCTCAGGCAGCACCTTGTTTATTTCTGAAATTCTCTCCTCTAAGTTCTGGATGACCCTGGCTGTGTTTGAGCCAAACAATTTGAGCACCATTCCCACAACTTTCTCGCCCTCTCCGTTGGCAAGAGCGGCTCCCCTTTTAACAGCCGGGAGAACTTTGACCTGGGCCATATCCCGGAGAAAGACCGGAATGCCCTCGTAGTTTGCAACAACGATATTTTCCAGGTCCTCAATGGTCCTGGCAAGCCCGACACTCCTTACGATATATTCTTCTTTTCCCCTCGTGATAAAGCCGGCTCCGATATTCTGGTTGTTCTGTTTGACCTTAGCGATGATATCGGAAATCGTGAGATTGTATTTCAGAAGTGACTGGGGATTGATCAAAATTTTAAACTCCTTGACATCCCCTCCGATACTCAGGACCTGAGAAACTTCCGGCACAGATTTTAGCTCATATTTGATAAGCCAGTCCTGTATAGTGCGGAGCTCCATAGTGGAGTGATTTTCACTCTCTAAATAATAAAGATAGACCAGCCCCAGCCCCGTTGATATGGGTCCTAAAACCGGATTATGGGCCTGTTCCGGGATGATATCCCGGATCTCGTTCAGGCGCTGGGATACCAGCTGGCGGGCCCAGTATATATCTGTTTTCTCTGCAAAATAGACATTGACAATGGAAAGTGCAAAGGAGGAGGTCGACCGTATCTTATCTATTTTAGGAAGCCCGAACATTGAGGATTCCACAGGGTAGGATATCAGCCTTTCCACTTCCTCTGGGGCCATTCCCGGGGCTTCCGTATATATTTGAACCAATGGGGGAGAAGGATCAGGAAACACGTCTATAGGAAGCCTTTGAAAGGCGAAATATCCCAAAAGAGCCAACGCCACAGTGGCCAGGACCACGAACAAGCGGTGCCTGAGAGAGAATTCAATCGTTTTGGAAATCATTTGACGAAGATCTTTCTTCTTCCATTTTTATTTATACCGTATTTCGTATTTGGCCTTTTGAGCCCTGAAGCCCAAGCTCTAATGCGCATGGTGATGGCCAAATTCGGCTTTATTGAGTTCGCTTTTTAATGTGAAGGCTCCATCCAGGACAACCCGATCGTTTTCAGTAAGCCCCTCTTTTATGATCATTTGGTCTCCTATTTTATCTCCCAGCTTGACATGTCTTGCCTCGAATTCCTGATCCGGGTTCAGGACAAAGACAATTTTTTCTCCCTCCAGGCTTTGAACTGCTCCCTCCGGAACCGTGAGGATCTGCTCTTGGGTGTTCTGGCTTTCAATCAAACCTGTGATGTACATGTGGGGCTTGAGCAAATTTTCCGTGTTTTTGACCTCTGCTCTTATCTTTATGGTCCTGAGTTCAGGATCGATCACATCGCTGATATAGGTGATGGCAGCCGGAAAAGTTCTCTGAGGGTACAAAGAAGACTGAATCAGGATTGTGCTGTCTTTTTTAATATGAGGAATATCCTTTTCATATGCATCCAATTCAGCCCATAGAGTGGTCAGGTCAGAAGTAGTGAAAAGCACTTTTCCAGGCTCAACGTGATCTCCTCTGACCGCATCTCTGAATATCACGGTTCCTGATAAGGGAGCCAGGACCGGAAGAAAAGGTTCTGCGATATCGCATTTGTATTCCTTTTCTCTCAGGTGTTTGCATTTTTCGATAAGGACGTCGATCTGATCGTGAGTGATTCCGTATGAGTGGAGTTGAGACCCGAGGGCTCCATTTTCTGTAGCGAGTCTTTCATATTCTGCCTTCCGTTTGAGAAACTCTTTTTCCTCTATGGCCTTTTCTTTAAGCAGCATCTCAGCCCTTTCATATTCCTCGCTGCTGAAATTCATTTCCGCTCTCGTTATAAGAAAATCGGCCTGGGCTTTTGCATAATCCGGGGAATTGATGACCAGCAGGGTTTGTCCCTTTTTGACCTTGTCCCCAAGGTCTGCCGAAAGATCGGATATCTTCCCATTGACAAAACTTGAGATATGAGCTGTTCTGTTCTGATTGAGCTCAAGTGTTCCGGGAACTTCGATTTGAAAGGCAGCTGTTTGTCTTCTTGGAGAGCCGACTGCTATCCCCCATTCTTTTTGCTGCTCCTCGGATATTTTCAAGGTATGATGCTCATGTTCTTCAGCAGACTGTTCATTGGTGAGCGGTTCATTATTATCAGATGAGGTTTGGGAAGGATTTTTACTGGAGCACGAAAGAGCGAACATTAATGCAAATACAAAAAGGATCAAAAACTGAATATATTTTTTCATTTCAACTCTTCTCCCAACGCTCTTTCCAGAGAGACTTTATCCAGATTCCACTTTAACAAAGATTCCTGATAGTCACTGAGAATGCTGTAGTAGGTCCTCTGGGTATCCAGAAATTCGATCAATGATATCTCTCCGTGACTGTAGCTCAACCTGGAAATACGCAGGCTTTCATGGGCCTGTTTTAAAAGGGCGTCTTCAAAAAGCTTTATGGTCTCTCCGGAAAGCTTTAAACGATTTATTTTTGACCTGATTTGGTTGGCAAGTTCTATTTCCAGCCCCCTTAATTCCTGGCTCCGGCTCAGCGCTTTGTTCTCTGCCTCGAATATCTCTCTGGATTTGAAGTCCCATAAAGGGATGTCAAAAGAGATCCCGATCCCCTGGTTTGTGCCGTGAAGCATTTTTTGGCTGAATGCGGCGAGGTTGAAATCCGGGATCCGCTGCCACTTCACATAGCTGATATTGTCCTGAGCTTCCTCTACCAGTATCTTCTTCTGTTTGATCAGGGGATGGCTGTTGAGGCTTTTATTTATAAAATATTCTTCATTTTCAGTCGCATTCAAAGGAAAATATCCGAGCTCTCCCTGGACTTCGAAATCCTGGGGAAGAGAATCCCCGAGGAATTTATTGAGCCTGTCCTTGGCCAGATCTAATTCTGTTTTGATCTCATTCCATTCATTCTGGGCTCTGAGCATCTCTACGGAAAGCTTGAGGGCTTCCAGTTCTTTGACCTCTCCGAGATCTGCTCTTTTTTGGACCAGTTGATGGATTTTCTGGATGGAGTCTTTTTTTTGATAGGATAACTCTGCATTTTGCTTCAAGAAAAGGATCTCATAGAAAATCTCTTTGATTGTGGTGGCGGTCTCCAGTTTCGAATACTTATAATCGAGTTCTGCGGCTTCCCATGATTTTTTATTCATCTGGAGGCGGTAATGCCGTTTGATAGGGTTTTCTATGGGCTGATGGATCGAAATGTTCCGAGTGGTCCTTTGAATGTCTCCCTCGTAGGATTCAGCATCTCCGGTAGTGTATTCAAACTCCGGATTGGAAAGCCGCTTGGAGGCAAGATAGGCTTCATGAAGCGATTCGACCTTGAAGCGGGTTTCTGTGATCTTAGGATTTTGCTTCAGACCGATATCGATCAACTCCTGGAGTGTGAAAGACTCATTTGCTTGGGGAGAAGTTTGGGGAGAAGTCTGGGGAGAAGCGGTTAGGGCAAGAGTAAAAAGAATGAGGGCTTGCGAAAAAAACAGTTTTTTCATATACAGAACATTCTATCACTTTTTTTCCATATAACAAGGTGAAAGTCTTAAAGGCACTGGTGCTGATTTGATTGTGGTTGTTGAATTTGTGATTTTTGGGCCCAAAAACGACGGCCCTTCAGGGTGGAGGGTTGTGGAAAAGTAGGGTTATGTTATTGATATGATTGAAGATAGCCGGGCCCGTCCCCCTAGTATATGGAAAAGGTTGGGGAATTTATCTGGGCTGGTGTTTTAGTGTAGACTGCTGGGCTTATGACAATACGGTAATTCGGTCCTTTGAAGCTGACAGGAATGTTCCATTTATGGAACCCCTTATTGACTGCAGATTTAGCTATAACCAATCTTCTAACAGGTCCCTGAAAAAGTTCAATCCTCACCCTCTCCCCCTTAATCCCGACCCATTTGATCTCATACTTATTTCCTGCTTTCCACTTTGCATTTGCTTTTGGGCTGGTGATTGTTGGCAGCACTCTTAGGGTCGGTTTGTGTTGTTCTATGACGGGGACAGCAGGTGTGACAGTAAGCTTGACTCGAATCTCGAATTCATCTGAGACAGCTTCCTCATCATTGAAGTTGGAACTGACCCTGATTTGATAGCCGGGTCCGGATAAATCAGAGGGCACCCGCCAATTATGGTGCCCCACAGTGTCTGTCGTACTGGCAATGGTCATGATCTTTTTTTGATTCTGGAATAACTCCACACTCATGCCCTCCACATTAGATCCTGTCGAAAATCCATCCCAGACGATCATGCAAAGACTACCTGTACTCAGCACATCATCTTTGTGGGGCTGAGCCACAACAGGCCGGCGAACAATACTGAAGTATTTGGAGCCAGCATGTTGATCCCCTGCTATAATTATAAACCGGTAATCGCTTCCATCCATCAAGCTGGGAACAGTGAACCAGTAGCTTCCGGTATTCGGCACATCTTTTCTTGTCAGCTGCTGCAAAGAGCCTTTATAGAGAATAATATCTACAGCCGAGCCTGAAAATCCGCTCCATGTGACCTTGTACTCCTTATGTATGATCCACTGCTCATTCTCTTCGGGCGTTAAGACTATCTGACTGCCTTCTTCAACGGGTTTGGTAATGGTAAAATCTCCGGAGCTTGCATGTTGTTTGCGGTCCTTGGACCAAATAATGATCTGATAATCTGTCCCATCGCTGTAAATCGGAACCTCGAATGACAGGGAGCCTTTATTAGAGACATCATTCAACTCCAGCTGTATGGCTTCACCCCGATATAAGAGAACATCAACGGTACTGCCTGAAAATCCACTCCATTCAATGGTGTAGGTTTCTCCCATCACCCAGGTAACACCGCTTAGGGGGCTGATCACCTTCGGTTCTTCGGCATTTCCGAGAATAGGAAATAAAAGAATGAGAATTAATCCCAAAAAAGGTTTGCATCTTTTATATCTCATAGTTTTTATCCTTTTTGCTTTATTTATATCCCCTTTATTTTTGATACCAACAATATAAAAAAACAAGTATTTCCTGTCAAGTCAGACGAAAATGATAGAAAGAGGATTTTATTCGCCGGTCAAATCTCTGGAAGAAACTGAAGATCTATAAACTGCTGATTTGGCCCCCAAAAATGGGGGCTCTTCAGGGTAGAGGGTTGTGGAAAAGTAGGGTTATGTTGTTGATATGATTGCAGATGCCCGGGCCCGTCCCCCTATTAAAATATTGATTGAGAAAAAAGCAAATATGGAGATAATATGAAGTCAGATGGATATTGAAAAAGCTTCAATCAGGATAGAAAAATGGAAAAGGCTCTTCTCCTTTTCCGCTCTTTCATTGATCGCGGCTAACCTTCTCCCTCTGATCGGGTGTCTTCTGCTGGATTGGTCGGTTTTTTTAATCATATTTCTGTTCTGGTCGGAAAATCTCATCATCGGATTCTTTAATATCTTTAAACTCATTCTTGCTCAGGGCGAAGGGAAAAAGATAGCCTCCAAAGCATTTACCGTGCCCTTTTTCATGATCCATTACGGCGGATTTTGCGCGGGCCATGGTATTTTTGTCATAGCTGTTTTCGGCAAATGGGCAAACGCGGATATCAGTAACTTCCATAACTTTATTCATGATCTATTCATAGATGAGAAAGCCGTATATGCTGTGATAGCTCTTTTTTTAAGCCACGGCTTTTCCTTTATTTATAATTATATTCTAAAGGGAGAACGCAAAAGAGCTACTATCAAAAAATTGATGACAACACCGTATTCCAGAATTTTCATACTTCATTTGACATTGATCTTCGGAGCTTTTCTTGTCATCCTATTCAAGAGACCTGAGGCCGGATTAACCCTGCTTATAATCTTAAAGATCGGAGTCGACCTATCAGCTCATCTTAAAGAAAGGTCCCGGTTCGCTGTTGTGAAAAAGTCATAGGCATCTTTATAATCACGACTTTTATACACTCCTCATTGACGATTTCATCAAGATCATTGATTATGCTATAAATCATAGCTATTCACTCGCTGTGGATATTTATATCACAGAGGAACTTTACTCTGACCCCAGCAAAAACTAAATTTCTTGACTAGACCTCCAATTATATATATAGTTGTATAGTAAGAATGTAAGGATATAATACATTAAGGAGATATTACATGAATTATACAGAGACCGCAAAAGTGACATCCAAAGGCCAGGTAACCATTCCTTCAACTATAAGAGATATCCTTAAATTGGAATCAGGATCCACAGTAATGTTCAAAGTCACTCAAAAAGGCGTCCTTCTCTCCCCTTGTGAGATCACAGAAAAGTCCATATATTCCAAAGAAGAATGGAAGAAAATCGAAAAGCTGGTGGCAGAAAAAGGGAAAGCCTACAAGACTTCTGAGGAAGCCAAAAAGCACATCAAATCCTTATAAAGTATGAATTCAAACCTTCCTTTGATAGATCAGTTAAGTCGCTCCCTCCTAAAGAAAAACAAGAAATAAAAGCATTGTGCATAGACTTAATCGATGTAAAAGATAAAAGTTAATGTTCGATCCATTTGAGAGAAAAGATAACCCGCACAGAAACCGCCACAAACCAGAGACCAACCAAAGGTCCTGTATCGATGAGCCCGGCTGTACCTGGATTATGGGGAAACGTGTAGAGATTAAACCCCAACCCAACCAATCCGATGAGGATCCCAGGTAGACCAAAGACCCATCCTAATCTTGGATGCTTTAGGGCCGCTATGCTCAAAAAAAAGATACTCATAAAAATAAACATATCCCATGCGATATCAGCGCCCAGCTGAAGAGAATCTCCACTTCTGAGTGCCATTTCCCGTGCTGCCTGGCCTGATTCTGAGATCGAATCCGAAGGGATATTCTGGAAGACTACTTTGAGAGCTCCCTGCATCGAAGCCATGAGGGTCACCAGAGCGCCGGAGATAATGAGGAACAGAGTTCCCACTTGAAGGGGGATCGAGTTCTGGTGATGCTTAATAAAATAATACAGGCCGCCTGAGCTGGCGCATAGGAGCGGGCCAAAAAACAGGAACAGTAAATAGGCGTGAGCGTCCGGGATAAGACCTGAGACTGAAAGTCCGTATATGGTGCCAGCAAGGATACCACATATAATTCCGAACCGGATCCACCTTTTCACAAAATCCGTTTCATTGCTCATCTTCAATATCTCCTTTTGAGTTAAAAAGTCGGCTTTATAAAAGATACGAAACTTGATCCAGAGAAGTTCATTAAAACGATGATTTTGCCCCTAAAAACGACGACTCTCCAGGGTGGGGGGCTGTGGAAAAGTAGGGTTATGTTATTGATATGATTGGAGATGCCCGGGCCCGTCCCCTCCATTCCTCCATTAAAAGTTACTTGACATTTACTCATTATTGAGTAAAATTTTACTCAAGATTGAAAAAATGTTAGATTTGCTCACAAAATCCACTATTAGAAAAAAAATCATCATTCTATTTATCTATAATCAAGACAAAGAGTATTATTTAAGTGAAATTGCAAAATTTAATAACACTTCTGCTGGCACAGCACAAAGAGAATTGAACAGACTTTTAAAAATAAATCTCATTACTATGAGAAAAATAGGAGGCCTTAACGTCTATAGATTGAATAAGGAATTTACACTTCTCAAGGAAGTTGAGTCAATAGTCAAGAAAACCATTGGTATTGAAGTTGAACTAAAAAGTCTTTTAAAAGGAATAGAAAACATTGCGTTTGCTTTTATTTTTGGTTCATACGCAAAAGGAGGACTTAAATCTGATTCAGATATAGACCTTTTCATAGTAGGCAAACCCAATGAAGATCATGTGTATGAAGCAATAAAAAATATTGAAGATAAAATCAATAGAGAAATCAACTATCATATATCGAGAAAAGAAGAATTTATAAAAAATTTAGAGAATAGGTATTTCTATAAAGATATTGTTGATAATTACATCCTGATAAAAGGAAGTAGGGATGAATTTAGAAAACTCATTAAAGCGCCTGGTAAAAGAAGGAAAACTAAAAAAACAAAGAACAGACATTGATTATCTAAATAACTTGATCTATTCAGCTAAAAGAAATTTTGAAGCTTCCAAACTAGTCAAAGAAAATATTAAAGAAGCAGCGTTTAAACTTTGCTATGATGGACTGCTTCAAATTGGACGGGTGATATTACTTTTAAACGGATTCCGTCCTTCAGATGGAGAACAACATAAAACTACATTTTTAGCTGCAAGTATATTTCTAGGGCCAGAATATGATTATCTAATTAGGAAGATACAGAAATATCGAATCAAAAGAAATAACTGTATTTATGATCCAAAAATTTTCATAACTGGAGAGGAAGCTAAAAACATATATATCACTGCACAAACATTCTGGAATAAGGTAAAGAAATATTTATTAAAAGAAAAACCACAGCTCGATCTCTTTGAAAAACTATAACTCCCCGAAATAGGGCAAAAGATCAAACCGTTTTTGCCCCTAAAAACGGCGGCTCTCCAGGGTAGGGAGTTGTGGAAAAGTAGGGTTAAGTTATTGATATGATTTAAGATGCCCGGGCCCGTCCCCAAAGATAATGAGGCTGGGGTGATCCTTGTCATGATAGAGCTTTATGACCGCTGTCCGCGCATCTTCGGCTGTCTCCTCTGCCACCACTCCTCCGGAATTGTAATTCTTCTCGATATCAGGTGAATTCAAACAGGACACGACAAGCCGCAGCCGGCTTCCCTTCTCCAGCTTACGAGCAAAAAAGTATGCCCTCTCAAACACATATTCATTGATCTCCCCTGGTTTGATGAGCTCAGCCCTGGAAAGCGACTCACGAAAGCGAGCCCGTATAAAATCCTCGGCCAAATAGATGCTCTGTCCGTCAGGCCTTATCTCATAAAGCGCCACAGCCAGATCCGTATCCGGCACATTAAGTTCTATAAAAAGCCTGACCTTCACATATCCAGCCACTTCCAGCGCCTCTTCAAGTGGAGCACTGTGATAGATGAGTTTATCCTCGCTAAAAGCCGCTCTCTGGTCCAGGAAATAAGCCTCGGTGCGGCTCTTGAAATATTCGTCTTTGGTCATTATCTTTAGGGGATCATACTCAAAGGTATCCGGCTTTTGCATCCCTTGAGGCGCATCCGGCACGAGTTTTCCCGAATGAAACACGTCTCCGGCTTCACCTCCCTCAGATGAAAGATACCACTCCTGCGTTTTATTTGATATGTCATCCAGACTCTCCGCGTATTTCCACACATTTTCATTCATCACATAATAGCAGATCCTCTTTTTCAGAAGCCCGGGTCTCTCTTTGCCTTTAAAGACCCAGTCATACCACTCAAGATGGAGTTTTTCCATATCCAAAACAGCATTGTCACCAAATGTCAATCCCCCCAGTTCTTTTTGAGGATGCCGTGTGCCTGGGTGGTCCCATGGTCCGACCAATAAGTAATGTTTCTCCCTTGCCTCCTGTGATCCATACTCCATATGATGATGGAAGTAATGCAGAGCTCCCGGCTGGTCGCCGTCAAAGTGTCCGGTTATGGTCAGGATCGGAATATCGATCTTTTCATAGTCTTTATCCGGGAACGCGGTGTCTTTCCAAAGTTTGTCGAAATAAGGATGGGATATCCAGCGCTCGAAAATCTTCTCATTGCTGCCCGTCAGCTCTGCCAGCCGGGCAAAAGGAATGTGTTCGCTGTACATCTTATAGAACTTGCTCATCCAGAATTTCTGGTCAGAAAAGAGGTTCACATTCCCGGTCTCCCCTTTCACAAAAGCAAGCCACTGGGTGACGTAGGAGGTAAACACATTATTGGACATGGGAAAATCCACTCCCGGAGCAGCCGCAGCCGTAGGAACAATGGTCTTGAGCGCCGGAGGGAAATGCTTCAAGGTCTGCCACTGCACCATGCCTCTGTAAGAGCCCCCTCTCATTCCAACCCGGCCATCACACCAGGTCTGTCGGGCGATCCACTCTACGACCTGGGCTCCGTCCATCCCATCTTTCTCCAAAGGATAGAATTCGCCCTCAGAGTTTCCCCGGCCCCTCACATCTGCGTGCACATACACATACCCGTGTTGAGCAAAAAAGGTGCCCCTCTCCTGCCCCTCATCTGAAATATAAGGAGTGAAGGCAAAAATTGCCGGAAGAGGCTTACTCATTTGCGCTGGTTTGTAGATATTGGCAGCAATGTGGACACCGTCTTTCATCTCGATCATCTGGTGAAGAATGATCTCGATCTCTATGTCTTTGCTCTTTTCTGTTTGAGCAGCTAAAAGACCAAAGATAATCCCTATAAACAAAACAAAAAAGACTGACTTTTTCATCTTTAACCTCCTTTTTACCCTCCGGTATTGATCATTTTATCACTTTTAAAGAAATAGAGTCCCTTGTTTCTTCTCTATGATACTGGAAGCCGCCGATAAGAAGCAAGAACGGTAACACTTCATCTATAACTCCATTCATCTAAAACTCTTAACAAACTTTTGACAAATTTTTTACAACACAGTGACAACTCTTTCCATCGAAAAGCTTATCTTTGTATCAGAACAACTAAAAGGAGGAAAAAATGAGAAATTTAAAAACAAAGTCGGTCAAAGTCACAGGAGGGATTTTTCTTGTCTTGTTTCTGGTGATCTCCTCTGGAAACATGTTCGGACAAGAAAAAGGCTTGGAAATGAGTGTGACGGGATACGGTTTTGGTATGTATGATTTCATATTTTATCCAGGAGCCATGTTCAGCATTGGACACACGTTATCTAAAGGGATTAGAGTTGAATACGGAATTTTCATCGGTGAAAACTGGCTCTTTATGCTAACAGGTGACATTATCATTTCTCCTTTTCCTTCATTTCCTATAGAGCCCTATCTGTTATTGGGTATGGGCGCTGTAAGTAACTTTTCTGAAAAAAAAGGAGGTTTTTTGCCCGATGTAGGAGCAGGGGTCAAACTTCATCTTACCAAGAGATTTGCCATAAGGACCGAGTATCACATTATTTTTCTAAAAGCCGGAATTTCTTATTATTTCTAGCTAAAGGGGAAATGATGAGTTCTCAGAGAGGGGGGATAATGAAGAAGACATATGTGATTTTGCTTTTTGTCACAATTTTAAGTATCTGTTGTGATATGGGTTTGTTTTCAATATCCGAGGGAAGAGGAGAAAGTAGAGCAAACTGTATCATATTTGGAAATATCTTCACTAAGGAAGACAGGTCAGGAAATATATTGTTCACAGGAAATATAAAAAATTATGGAGATGCTAAAGCCTATTTTGTAAAGATAACTCTTACAGTTGAATATATTTCAGATAGACCAGATGAAACGGTCTCTTCCTATGTCGAATCTATCCATTTAGAAGGCGGCCAATGTAGTACCTTTCAGTGCACTGCAGATGGACCTTATTCAGATTATTTTGATTGTAGTTATAAAATAACATGGGATGAAGAGAGTGATAATTTCTTTATAGATATAAGATAGTTATCAGATAAAGATGATGTTGATTTTGCCCCCAAAAACAGCAGCTCTCCAGGGTAGGCGGTTGTGGAAAAGTGGGGTTATGTTGTTGATATGATTGAAGATATCCGGGCCCGTCCCCCTAAAGATTTAGGAGGCTGTTTATTTCTTCCTTTAGTCTTTTGACATCCAGTGGTTTGGACAGAAAGCATATGGGTCCATCGATCATGCGGCACCTTTCTTCTGCTTCGCTGATGAGTGAAGTGATAAAAACAATAGGCATTGGATTCTCTGACCGCATATCTCTTATTGCTGAAGCCAGATCGCCGCCCCCAAAATCCGAAAGGTCAAAGTCCATCACTGCAATATCCGGACAGTCGTTTCTGGCTGATTCAAGCGCTTTTTCTTTGGACATGGCTTTTATAATGGTTCTGCCCTCTCCGGCTAAAATTGAGCTCAGCATCTTTAGATTTTCGTAAACGCTGCAAACAACTAGTATTTTTTTCTTTTGTGTTGGCATTTTTCCCCCATTTGGATCAGTCTAGGAAAATTTTTTGAAATTATACCCTTTACTGACAAAAAGTTCAACACAAGCCTCCCGGAAATCACCTATATCCCCAGTGTATCTATCTTGCATAAAAGTTCCCCCGGGCCCTGCCCTTGCCTTCCAAAGCTAAAGAGAAATTTTCCTTCTTTGGAAAAACACTGAATGCAGTAGAAGTTGCAGTCGTCCGTTAAAATGAAAGTCACTTCTGATATGTTCAAAAATAATAAATGATTAAGAATGGATTAAAAAATCATCATCCTGGAATAAATATCATACCAGGAAAACAAGATCTCCCTTTATTGGGTTGGGGCTCCCCCTTAAATGTCCGAGACATATATTCAAGGGCCCCCTCTGATTTGTCCTTAAGTTCGCCAGAAGGTAGTTCCTGAACAGCCTCTTTAAGAACCTCAAGACATTTTTCTAAATTCGGGGTTACTTCAATTTCTAATTTTTCACTCAAAATACTTTCTCCTAATAATTGAATTAAATTTATCGAAATTTCTATCGAGTAAGATATATCTTTTATAGTTGAATTTTAGTCTTTGTGTGCTGGGTTCTCTGAAAAAGTCATCCAGATATCTGAATCCTTCTTCCTCCTCATCAATTCCAAAATACATGGATGAAACTCTAAAATTATGCCAGGAAAATGGTTTTGGTAAATTATTGATTTTTAAAACGATATTTTGTACTTCTTCTGAATTTTTGTTTTGTGATGCAATCATACCCAAATAATACAAAGCCCCTACTTTTAAATGTAATGGAGATTCCATTTGATTGAATATTGATGCACTCCTCTCCAAATTTCCCATATAGTAATAGATTTCTCCGATTCGAAAATCAGTCATAGAAGTGTTATCAACTTTTTTCACTAATTCACATATATCAAGAGCTCTGCTGAACTGTCCGTCCAATAGTAATAAATTAGTAAAAAATAGATTACTAATTGAAAATGGTTTTATCAAAAAGCTTGTCTCTCCATATTCAAGAGCTTGTTTGAAATCCAGCTCGTTTCCTTCTTTGCCGTATCTAAGATAATAGTAGTAACTCGCAATGCTGTTCAAATCAGAGCTATTTGGGTAATTTTTCAGTCCTTTTTTAACTGTATCAAACGCTTTAAGCTGAGTCTCTTCATTAAAATAGATGTATTTGATTAAAAACAGCTTTGCCAGAGAACTATAATATTCCGGACAAGGAAATGTATTTGATTCAACTTTACTAAGCAGATCAGAAGCTTTTTTCAGCCAACTGATGTCATAATCCCATCCAAAATTTAAATAATTTATATAACATTGTGCCAGACCAACATAGGCCTCTTCAAAATGTTCATCAAGATCTATGGCAGCGCAAAAAAGCTCGATCGCAACTTCATTGCTCTCCCGAGTGGTCAATCCATAGTAATATTTCCCTTTGTGGTACAATTTCCATGGGTCAGATTCATTATTCTTGATGCTGTTCAGTATATAATTTCCTTTAAGGAACATATCATAGGGTTCCTGATTTATGGAAGACGCTGCAAAAGATTCAGCTATTTGCTCATCAAACGGGATGTTCAATTTTGAGTGGATCTTCCTGGCAACCACTTCCTTAATGAGCTGAATATCAGCATATTTTTTATGAAACTCGTGATCTATAACTATCTTGTTGTTTTTCGCTTTTATAAGATTAAACTGAAATTTAATGTCATCTCCGTTCTTTTGGATATCTCCCTTCAATAAAAAGTCAGCTCTGCTGTAATTTTTAAAAAATTTTTTTTCTTGTGCATTTGGTAAGACAGCTAGCTTAGTAATATTTAGATTCTCAAACAATGTTAAATAATCAATAATTTCATTAGTGATCTCCTGGGCAAGGTAGTCATCATATTCCGATGAAGTTGAACTTTCAATCGGATATATCCCAATAGAGATACTCCCTGGTGAACCTTTCCATAATTTCCCAGGGAATCCAAACAACAGACTTATGAACACTACTGTTGTTAAAGCAATAGAAAAGAGAAATAAAGTGGTCCGTCTTGGCCAAAAAAAAGATTGGTGAGTTTTGATTGAATTGTTGTTGTTCTTTCTCTTTTTGATCCATTCATCGAGTTCTGATCTAAGAGCAAATACTCTTGAACGGGATGAATCATTATCATATCGGCGGACAGGCAGCTCAAGGCTTTTCTCCCATCTGCGACATGTCCTCCCATCATGCTGTAAATACTGGGAAATCTCTTTCCAAGAGTTGAAAATCTCTTTCCCGCCCAATGTTTAGTACTCCCTTTTTGCGGATTTTAAATATATTTCTTGCTAACTGATTTAGTCGAATTAAGAAGCAAAAAATTGAAAAATTTTTCTTATATTTATTTTCAAAGAAATTTAATAGGACAAAAACGGACATAGATGGACATAAAAGGACATTTCTAAGCAATGCTTTGACAGCTGGTTCTTAAACACTTATATAGATGAAAAGAGAAATAATTTAAAGGGAGGTTTCATATGAGATGGAATTTTAATCGTTCAATGGAAATAAAAAAAGCGATCTCCACAAACCCAGACCTTATGCAGGAATTAAGCAAGACCGTTCAAACGCTTCTAAAAGAACACAAAATTGATCTGTCCGACAAGAGTTATGTGTTTGAGCCAAGGGTTTTTAATTACACACAAAAAGAACTTCCAGATATAAAAGTAAAAGCCCAGGAAAGCCTGTTCCAATCTCTTCTGGCTAAAGGGATATCAGGAGGGATCATAATAGAGGGAGAAGTCGCTAGCATCGCTGATAAGTGGGACAGCTACGTTTTCCTCCACCTTCCGGAACACGGGGGTATGAATCCTATGCTTCTGGAAAGGTTGGGCTTCTTTAGGATTCACGATAAGATCTATGATGATCCTATCCCGGTTATGGACAGCTATGGGCTGATCAAACGTATGGTTGGCAGTAAAGAGCTTATGGTTCAGTTCAGCGAAAAAGTGTTTGGTTTAATGGAGAGGCACAACATTAAACTCAAAGAAGACGAGGGTTGTGTATTCACTCCCATTGTGTTTGATACTCCTATTTATGCACAGAAAGTGGGCACAGCCAGACAAACATCAAAACTCCTTGGTTTTGGACCCCAAATTTTAGCTGACAGCAATCCTCTGCCTGCTCATCCCTCTCTCAATGTTCTCAAGGCAATCCAACCTTTCCCTGGAATTATCGACGGGATTTGGGGACCAACAGCCGGAGTTATCGTCGATCGGTGGTGGTGGGTGGGTATTCCTGCGCCTGAGTTGCTCGTAGCTCTTGATAAAATAAGGAACTTTTCGTATTAAGATCCAGAAATTTTTACTCAGACATAAATGTGTATAATTCAAAATGAAAGATTTTTATGTTCCCCGTTCCACAACTGACCTCTATTTTGAAGAATTCACATGGAATAGCGGCCATGAACACGTCTATTTTGTACTAAACACTGAAGTTCCTGCTTGGGCTTTTATCAATTCTGACAGCATGGACATTCTTAATCTATGCGACGGTCAGAATTCAGTTAAAAATATTGCTCAACTTATCTCAAGAAATAACGGAATTTCTCAAAAAGATATGACTAAAATTGTTAAAGAATTTCTCGAAGGTCTTTTGCATGACAAGGTCCTTCTCAAGACTTCAAAGGACACAAAACCAGATAACCTCTTCAGCTGTCTTGCGCTCGAGATAACAAAACAATGCAATTTGAGATGCAGACACTGCTATCTCTCAGCAGGAAATCCCCATCCTAATGAACTCAGCCTTGAAGAGATCCGCAGCCTGTTTAGAGCAGCCAAGAACGCAGGGGCGCAGTCCACATCCATTGGCGGAGGCGAGCCTCTTTTAAGGGATGATTTATTCAATATCATTGATTCTGCCATTGCTGAAGGGCTTATGGTCTCTATTGGAACAAATGGGACTTTAATTAACCAAGATATCAGCCAGAAACTGGCAGAGTATCAATTGAAAATCCAGATCAGTTTGGATGGGGCTACTCCCGAAACTCATGACTTGCTACGTGGACAAGGGGCATTCAGTCAAACGGTTAAAGGCCTTGATCTTTTGCTCTCTCAAGATTTGGGAAAAGATATCGTGATTGCTTTCACACCGTCCAAGCTTAATATAGACGAAACCCCAGATATCATTCAGTTTGGCCTGGATCGCGGCATACCGGTCATTCAGTTTCCTCCTCTGTCACCATCTGGGAGAGCAAAATCCAACTGGGAAGAATTGAAGCTTTCCAATGAGGAAATCCTTCGCTTCTGGGATATTGTTTCTGAAAAAGCTTCGGAACTGAAAGGAGAAATGGATCTTCTGGCTGACTGTTTTTCCATGAACATCTCTCGATCAGGAGCCCAAACACGATGTTCTATCGGAACCCAGGTAAGAGTTGATCCAGCAGGTAATGTTTTCCCCTGCCAATGCTTTCATAGTGGCCAGGAATATTGTCTTGGCAATGTGAGGAATTCTAAATTTGATGAAATTGTAGCCGGGCAAAAGCTCCGAAACATCAAACAGGAATGCTTTGATCGTCCTAATCTAATCGAAGAATGTCAAGAATGTCCATGGAGGAATTTCTGCGGCAGCGGCTGTATGGGAAGTGCCTACGAAAGAACTGGAGCAGCTCTACGTCCTAATGACTGCGAGGCGAGAATGCAGTGGATTCGGAAATTATTTCATAAAGAATTAGAAAAGGTAATAACGGCCTATGAGGGATGATCGCCATATAATCAGCAAATTCGTTCCTTGGTGATCATTATAAACATACAGCTGTTGTCAGTAAAAGGAATTGATGGTGGGACCCAAAAAGGTGAATTGATAGTCAAACCTTTTTATTTAAGGAGGTAATGAATAATGGCAAGAAGACACGGGCATCCTTTATACGGCAAAAGATACTGTGGCAACACAAACACCATGGAAGTCCACAAGCTTGATGAGGAAACTTATCAATGTCAGATTGATGAAATTATTGAAGCGGGCCACGCTAAACCTTTCTCACCAGACACATTGGAACAAGCTCATGAAGAGGGTTATGATAACTGCACATATTGTATTGGGGGAAGTGATAGATAATAAGAAGGAAAGAGGTTAATAACATGCAAAATAAAACGAAACTTTTAAAAACTAACGGGCTTAGCAACTTAGGAAAAACTCTAACTATTATCACCATTGTATTATGGATATTGATATTTTTAGCTGGAACGATCGTTAATTCGTTTCCTTATCGCTCAAAAATAGCATCCAAAACACCTGATACGACATTCCTGAATGATTTCATCAATTGGATCATTGTTCTGCTGGTATACACGCCAACAAACGTAGCGCTATTAAGCATACTCACAGGCCTTCTTGGCGCGCTCGGTCGTTGTGCCACATTACACGTCATTAGCAAACAGGAAGAAACTGATGAATTTCCAGTTGATCCCATTAATCCCTATCTTTCAGGAATTATCAGGGGATTTATAGTGTACCTATTGATCATCTCCGGCATGATAATCGTTTTACAATCACCGCCCATATCCCCGCAGACTCCTGAACAATACGCACGGCTGGCAAGCGTTGTCTCTGTGGTAAGCTTCATCGTCAGCTACAATCCTAAATACTTTGGTAAATTTTTACATCGAGCTGCTGAAGCAATCAAAAAGAAAAAAGATCAAAGTAATACTCCTGATTAAGTGGAATGCTTTCTTCATTGAAAATAAAGATCTTCTCCTCTGCAAGAATCATTGGTAAAGGAGGTGAGCAACATGTTTCTTTAATCAAAATTTTCTGATTTTTATTCTATATTCTAATTTAAGGAGGTATGAGAATGTCAAATTGTGAACAATTATCGGGGAGATTATTGGAGTATTCACCATTAAAGCTAGTCACTGGATATGAATTGGCCACGAACAAGATTTTTGTCTGCGGTCAAAATAATGGTAGAAACATTATCTACATCAAACGGATAATCATATGTGTCGAAAAAAGTGACGGGACCAAAAATTTGTATTTTGTTTACAAGGGAGGAGCTTACGATCTGTTTGTCACAGATGGAAAAATTAACTCACAAAGCTCGTCAGTAATGTTATCAAAAATCCCACGTCCAAGTGGCACAAAAAAAGTATTGTCTCAAGCAGAATACATTGAAGTCACAGGAAGAGCTCTAAGTCAATGTATTGAACTTTAGGGAGGATAAAATGATCTTAAAAATTAATATCCCAAAAAAACTCGATCAGGAATATGTGGAGGATTTCTTAGCAAAGTCTTTTCATGAAGCCACAGAAGGCATCTACCCAGAAGGCTGCCCCATATCATTGGATCGTATTGAAATAATGGAAGATAAAACAGTTGTATATGGTATGGTTGATGATAATCTTATTGAGGAAGTCCAGTTCGACAAAATTTTAAATTTAGTCACAAAAAAAACGGGATTTTCTGTTTCAAAATCATCAAAAGAGAAACTCATAAGATCTGATAGAGAAGACTAATTAAACAAAGCCGTCTTACATGATTACCTGTCAGTTAAGCTCTTACGCATTAAGCTGCTGATTTAGGGGCTAAAAAATAGGAGTACTTCAGGGAGGCTGGTTGTGGAAAAATGGGGTTATCTTATTGATATGATTGAAGATGTCCGGGCCCGTCCCCTTAAACACCTAAGATAGCGTCCAAAACACCTGATACGACATTCCTGAATGATTTCATCAATTGGATCATTGTTCTGCTGGTATACACGCCAACAAACGTAGCGCTATTAAGCATACTCACAGGCCTTCTTGGCGCGCTCGGTCGTTGTGCCACATTACACGTCATTAGCAAACAGGAAGAAACTGATGAATTTCCAGTTGATCCCATTAATCCCTATCTTTCAGGAATTATCAGGGGATTTATAGTGTACCTATTGATCATCTCCGGCATGATAATCGTTTTACAATCACCGCCCATATCCCCGCAGACTCCTGAACAATACGCACGGCTGGCAAGCGTTGTCTCTGTGGTAAGCTTCATCGTCAGCTACAATCCTAAATACTTTGGTAAATTTTTACATCGGGCTGCTGAAGCAATCAAAAAGAAAAAGGATCAAAAATAAATAAAAATCAGTATCGATGCTTAATCAATACAAAGGATTATGTTCTGCTTGTATCATTTGATCTTGTAGGTCAGGGAAAAGGCAAGAGCACATTCCCATTTATTCGTTACCGGAATATCATTCACATCTTCCGGAACAGGAGCGCCGATATACACCTGTTTATCCAGCTCCTGAAGTTTTCCGTAGTGTAAGCCCAGAGTCATAAAGAGCCGCTCTTCAGCAAGACCCAGGGAAACACCTCCTATGTACTCTACAACTTTGTCATCTTCTGTTTTGCCTGTAATCCCTAAAGAAATATGAAAGGTTCCCTGCTCAAATAAATCAAACACCCGAGTGTGGAGCATTAAAAGTATAAAAGAACGACTGTTCGAGTCTTCCCCCTTACTAACGACCGCAGTATCATTTCTCGGTACTACAGGATTTCCACTGCGATCAAGCTCAAAGCCCCAAGCTTTTATGTAAGTTCTTTTATCCAGGAATGAAAAACCCACACCTGCGGCTAGTGCGAAGCGCGGGCCTCCTCCGAAATTTAGTTTTGCTGTCATCAATGACTCGAATTTCGCCCCTTTAATTTTGAGATTTTTTCGTTCAATCTCGACCTTTACGTCAGTTGGCGCACCATAAGGCCCGATGGTGTAGCTTTTAGTGAAATTTTCAAGACGCCCTAGTGTTTTTTTAAGGGAGTTTAATCTTTTCTTGTAGTCTTTTATATTTTCTTCAACTAGTTTATAACCACGATTAAGCTCATTTATTTTGTCTTTGAATGATACGTCTATACTATCTTTATATGGCTCAACTTTTTTCTCTATGGAACAGATAGCACATTTGAAGTCATCTGCCATTTTTTCAATCTTTTTTATTCCTTCTTCCATTTCTTTTTTTAGATTTTGTGCTGTATCAACCAGGTCCGCACATGATGCCCTTTCTGATTGGAGAATATGTTGATGATCTTTAAGTAGTTTGTTCGCGTTATTAATTTCACTTCTTATCTTCTCATACAGCTCAATAGCTTCCTCCATGGCTTTATTGTAATCATCTAGATCCTCTTTTTTAATTAAGACGCGGTTTTCAGCTGCCTCAACGGACACGATTTCTTCTAACCCAGGCAAAATTGAGAAAAAATATTCTAATGCAGGTTCCGGAACCGGCACTGCATTGATAGTCACCTTGTATTCAAAAAGAAACGGATTCATATTTTTAAGAATGATCTGGACTCTGTCCTGGGATTTGAATCTGGAATTATATTTTTGATTCATTTCTCTTGCATCTACTTTAAATGTCTTATGATCAGGCAATTCCACAGTTTGACAGCGGTTATCTAGATTCTTGTTCTGGGCCTGAACTGAGAAGACTATTAAAAACAGAAATAAAACAGATATTTTACCCGATCTCATTATTCCCTCCTTTTACTTATAAGAAAAATACTATTTGATAATAGAATTGTCAATTTAAAAGAAGAGTTCTGGGTCCGGGCTCGTCCCCTAATTACGAGAGGGGATCTCAGAACTGCTTACTAAAAGTAAAATGAGGATTTTTTCCTTTTCCCCATTCAGATCTCAAGAAACTATTGATAATTGTATTCTTAACTTTGGAATGATCTTCTTGCAGAACAAAAATAAATTCCCGCGCTGTATATCTATTGAATCTAATGGAGAATATATCACAATGCGAATGATCTGCTTTTATCTTCTCCGCCAATATCCAAATCTTTTAAAGTGTCATCAATAAACCCAATCGCTATGTTCTATAGGAAGTCTATTGAGCTCCTTCTCCATAATCCTCCAATCCGGCATGAACTTATCCATGAAGGCTTTGAACCTGCTGTTATGAGAAGGCTCCAGAAAGTGCACCAATTCATGAATCAAAATATATTCAAGACAAAGTGGAGGTTTTTTGACTAGCTCCAGATTCAAGCAAATGCGTTTTGCCGTAACATTGCATGAGCCCCATTTGGTCTTCATCCGCCTAACACCCCAATCATCGGCATCCACTCCGATCCTTTCCTCCCATTTTTCGATAAAGTATGGGAGAATATCTTTCAATTGCTTCCGGTACCATTCCGTTAGGATCCTTTCTCTTCGCTCCCTATCGCTTCCTTTGCGCACATAGAGGTCCAGAAATCTATCATCCCGGATCCTCACTTTATCACGCGAGTGCGGGGATTGGTGAATAACATTGAGTTTGTAGGGCTTTCCTAAAAAATAATGGCTTTCACCGGAAATATATTTCCTTGCTTGTCGTAGTTTTAGCTTTATGAATCGTTCCTGATGGTGTTTTATCCATTGCAATTTCGAGAGGGCAAATGACCGCAACTCTTTTTCAGCAAGCCATTTCGGTGCTGACATCCACACTCTTCCATAAGGGGGATCTATGTAGAGATGAATGTTCTTTATGTCTCTTCTTACAACATCTATGGTGACGCTGCCGACTGATATTTTGTACATAAGCCGTTTAGGTTCAACCCTGTCCACAATTTGGAAAAATTATAAAGCAATTTATGAAAAGATGCCAGGAATAGGAAATATTTGTGTGTGTGTGGCCAATCCGTTAATTATCATGGAGGGGGGGATTAATTTATAGTCATGTGACTAACACTATGCCTATAAGCTATTTTAAGAGAATGCAATCTTAAAACATTATTACAATCAATCCCAATGCTCTTTAACATAATCCAGGGCCTCAGCAACACTCAATTCCTTAGAGTGGTTTCCTAATCTAACAAAAAACTGCTCTTGATTTCCGCATCTTAGATAAGCAGGTCTTGGACTTTTTTCTACACTCACCAAACAAATTGTTTTCCCTTCTAATTCATGAAACTCAATATGAATATATGGCATAAAATTTTTCCCAATATTTGCCTCAATAATGTTCGACAGATGGATTTCAAATTTATCCTCATTGCCGAATCTTTTCAGTTCTTTTTCTATTCCGAATATTGACCCGTCATCTTTCACGCCAATAAGCAACTTCCCTCCTGAGGCATTCAAAAACGCAGATATTGTCTTTAACACAACCTTTTCAAGATTTTTATCCCAATCCTGTTGATTAAGATTCCACCTCAATGAAGACTTGAATTCCAATTTTTCTCCTTCATTTTGCTTCACCAGCGATAAAATATCTTCTGTTTCCGCACCTGTATCTTGGCTCTCAATCAGATTTTTCATAAATTCATTAATCCCCTCTGCTATTAATTCTCTTCTTTTTTCAAGAAAGCCCTCAAAATTCTTAATTTTCCATAGCTTTTTGTTCATAGGAATGAAAAAGCGTTCTAGATTACCAGGGTATCTTTTCTCAAGAACAGGAAAATATTCACGCGGTTCTTTGGTAAATATTTCCATATTAGATTTTTTGGTCAATGGAACTCGATTCGCGATCTCGTTAATTAATTTTTGATGATGCAGATTAGTTGTCTCATAACCACTCTTTAGTAAGATCGAATGAGGAAAGATGTGATGACATTCCACTTTGAATTTTTTTCCATAGGGCTGTGAAAGGTTTATTCCTTTACCCCAATCAAATCCGCCATTTGCCCGAATTACAATGTTTGCCATGTTATACAAAGGGTGGATTATTCCACGCATACAGAGATTTGATTTTGTAACCTCATGGTCCCCTTGATCCTCCTTGAGATTATCAAGAAGATCATCAGTCGGATCTTTATCCGGAGTAAAATCAGGCTTTAAGCAGCCAAGGTCATCCTCCAACTTTTGGTCCACACTGCTAGCAAATCTTCTCTTATACAATGCAGTGTACATCCAGTAAAACATCTTTTTCATCGTGGATTCACTATTGAATTCGGGCCCATATAACGACAAATAACCAATCATAGGAATCAATACATTAGTGGTATTTAAATCATCAGTCCCATAGATATAGGCTCTGTCTCTCAGTATATTTACCAAATAATCAAGTATCCCCTCTAATTTCTTAAATCCTTTTTTGAGTTCTTCCTCGGTATTATCATGGAGTTGTTTGTATTCTGCCCGCTTGTTGACAACCGCATTCATTGCCCGAACTAAAAATGTTAGATCGAATTCAAAGCCGTATTTTTTTAATTCCCTTATTTTTTCTTTAAAAATGCGTCTTGTATCCGGCCATCTGCTGCACATATGAGCCAGGGCAATATCTGCTTGGGATAATGGTGTGCCCGCACTATTGATTCTATCAAATACTGTCAATGCTTCCCTTAGATTTGATGTGTCTTTGACATATATTATTTGATAGTCTTTTTCTTTTATGTTTCTTAATTTAGTTAGATTGTCTCTTAATATTCTAGAAATCGACCTAAATTCAATGTCTTCCTTCTGGCTGATCTCTTCAGCAATATCATAATCATCAACTCTCTCCTCTTTGTAGCAATCAGTAACTCTAACCCATCTCGGATTGTTCTGCATCTTTGCCTTCTTATAATATTCAAGTTCCCCTGTTTCAAGATTATAATAGAGGTGTCTAATATCCTTTCCATCACCAATATCTTTCTTGCTGTAATATAATGGAATGTCATCTTTAATAAGAAGATAAAGCGTTGTCAAACGCTGCTGGCCATCTAAAATTACCTCTACCCTTCCATCTGGGGTAAAGTCAGGCATATTTTTCAAAGCAATGTTCTCTTTTGTCTTCCAGAATAAAAGAGCTCCTGTAGGAAAATCACTTAGAAAAGAAGCGATAAGCTTTTTGGCTTGATCCCTGTTCCATGTGAATTCCCTTTGGAATTCCGGTAATACTAATTCTTTGTTTTCAATTTGATTCAGTATTTTGATTACAGTCGTCATGGTTATTGCCTCCGAACAATTTCCCTTTTTGTAACAATCTGATTATATTCAATCAAATTGATTCAATAAAGAATTTTTTAATTTAAGTAGATATTTCAAATATATATCACTTAATACCAATACAATAATTATTTAGAAAATTGACATCTAAGTTTTTGTTATGATCAAGCAACTTCTCCAGACCTGAACGCTAGCTAGCCATCTTTTCTGAACTGAGTTTTTTCCCTCTCATCAATAAAAGTGATGTGCGAGAGTTGCTAATGTTGATTGATCCCCATATAATTCATTTATGCACTTTCTTAATTCTAAATTGACCTTACGTGCAGTTTGTCATGTCTTTTACTCCCGCAGGATTTGTCTCTCATCATCATGTTTCCCATGTTTTAAAAAGATTGATTTGCACGACGTCAATATTAATCTTACTGCTTATTTAATATTGGGGTTTATATAAATATAAGGGTTGATAATTAGACATATTCTTCATAGCAAAAGGAGGTTAATATGTTTAACAAAATAATTTTCTTCACCAAATCATCTAGAATCTTATTACTATTTTTTATAACAATGTCTCTTATATCATGCCAGTTAGCAGATAAATTTTTTAAAAGAACTTCAGAAGTTCAACTAGAGAGATTAGGAAGAGAGGTTGAGTTTTCTAGAAAGACAATACGAGAATTTCAAATTAGACTAGAAATTCTTGATTTAACAGAGGAACTCAAGATTAAACTTGCCGCCACTCTAGTTTCCACTAAAAGAGAAGATAAAGCAAAAAAAAGGGCTAGGGCTAGAATAAATGCAAAGCGAGATTTATATAATTTCATGTTGAAAAAAGCAAAAAAAAGGCTTCAATATGATCTCAAGAATTTAGAGGATTATCGCAAGAAACTGAATAAGTACCCAAAAGAAGTGGCCAAAATCGTCATGTATTAAATGGTTGTTTAAAAAACAAACCATTTTCCTGTTCATCAAGCCCACCTAAAAGAAGCTCCCATTGACCAAATGATTCCTGTTGTGATATGTTTATCTCTAATTGTCAGCTAAGCAAAAAATTAGATAGATAACATAAAAACACATCCATGAAAAATATAAACCGCATTGCATGGCCGCTCACAAAGCTCTTCAGAGACTACAAAATCGCCCGCCTGATTACCATCATCATATTCATATGGCTTATCGGAGCCTCCATTCTCTGGTTCACTGAAGGCGCTCAAAATACAGAATTCAACTCACTCCCCAAATCCCTCTGGAATATTGCTGTGTATCTCTTCAGCGGCTTAGACAGCGGTGTTCCGCAGACCACAATAGGCAAGATCATCGTGACTATGATCCTGGTCATGAGCCTTGGTATTGTAGGGATCTTCACAGCCACCATTGCCTCAATGCTGGTGGAACATCGTATAGGAGGTAAAAGAAAAATGCCAAAATATGAATTAAAAAATCACATAGTGATCTGCAACTGGAATACCAAAGGCCTGCCTTTGGTAAAAGAAGTCCACGCCAAAATAGTAACGAACAAAAGACCAATTGTGATCATAACCGATCAGGAAGATGAGGTGGATTTTCCAGAACACGAAGACGTACCTGAATTCGAAGATGTCTACATCATAAAAGGCGACCCCACAAATGAGATCATTTTAAAAAGAGCCAATGTGCATAATGCCTATACAGTGGTGGTCTTAGCTGATCCCAAACAGGGAGACCTGGCAGATGCCAAATCCATTCTCGTGTGTATGGGAATTAGAAGTCTGTGCAGCGAATTCAACCTTCCCAAAACCTATACAGCCGTAGAAGGAGTCTCCCCTCAAAATATCGATCATCTAAAACGCGCCGGCGCAGATGAGATCATTTCCGCAGGCGATTTCAGCTCTCTCCTCCTTGCCCAGACCTCCCTTGTCCACGGCCTCAGTAAAGTCTACAGAAACCTCCTGACCATTTCAGAAGAGACCAATGAGATATACCTCATCCCAGTGCCAAAAGATTACATAGGAAAGAGCTTTTCCCAGCTAGGAGCTGACATCTATTCCAACAGAGACAAAAAAAACCCCGTGATCCCCATCGGAGTGAAAACACAGGACAAAGTGCTTCTCAATCCCAAGCCATCTGTATTCGAAGTGTTCAGCAAAGGAGACGAACTCATTGTGATTGCCTTTGAAAGGCCTCATACACTGATATAAAAGAAGAGCATAAGGGAAAAATGGCAACTGAAAATAGCTCCCAACCCAAAAAACAGCTAACTCCTGCCCAAGAAGAAGCCATTAATTATCATGACGGACCTCTCCTTATCATAGCCGGGCCAGGCTCCGGAAAAACAGAAGTGATAAGCCAGAGAACTGCCTATCTTATATCCTCAGGCAAAGCCAACCCTCAAAATCTGCTGGTGACCACTTTCACGGAAAAAGCAGCCCTAGAGCTTAAAGACAGGATCCAGTCCAAGCTCAAAAACGAAAATGTAGAGCTTATGCAGGTCTCAACCATCCATTCCCTCTGCTACTCCCTCCTCAATGAGTTCCGCTCAAAAAGCCCCTTCCCAAAAGGCTTCTGGGTGCTGGATGAAGCGGCCCAGCTTCTCTTTATCTATTCCCGAAGAAAAGAACTCGGCTTCGGTAAAGTCATGAAAGGAAGAGAAAGCGATTTCTATGCCTCTGCTCTCCGCACCTTTAATCTGGCTACGGAAGAGCTTATCAACCCCGAAGAATTCATCTCCTACTGCGAAAAAAATCTAAAAAGCGCCGATGAAGACAGCCAGGCCTTCTGGGAAGAACAGCTCCTTATTGCCAATGCCTACAAAAACTACCTGGATCTGCTCATGGAAACCAATGCCACGGATTTCAGCAGCCTCCAGAAGCATACCCTTCAAATGCTTAAAGAAAACAAAGACGTCCTTGAAACAATACAAAACCGCTACACATATGTATTGATCGACGAATACCAGGACACCAATACCGTGCAGGATATGATACTGAGCTTGATTGCAGAGCCTAAGATGAATATCGCTGTGGTGGGAGATGATGACCAAAGCATTTACCGCTTCAGAGGAGCCACGGTTAAAAACATTCTGGAATTTCCTGAAAAATACAAGCCGATCAAAACTGTGAAATTAGAGGATAATTTCCGTTCCGTTGAGCCTATTATTATCCACAGCTCACGCCTCATAGTGTGCAACGAGTGCCGCTCAGCCAAATCACTCCGATGCATCCGTAAAGAATGGAAAAACGATATTCTTTACGTCCACGAAAAAACAGCAGAAGATGAAGCTGATTCGGTTGTCAAAATATTAAAGAAACTGAAACTGGACGGAACCATCACACACTACAAGGATGTGGCTATTCTTTTAAGAAGTGTAAGATCCTATGCAGATCCTTACAAAGAATCTCTGGGAAAATACAAAATTCCCTATATCGTGCACAGAGATGGAGGATTTTTTGAAAGACAAGAGATCTCAGACATCTATAATTTGTTTCTATTCCTGTCTGCCCCCAAGCCCTGGGGTGACAGATTCATAAGATGTAAACTCCTCGGCCTGGATAAAAAAACCGAAAAAAAGCTAGAAAAGTTTAAAGAAGACATCACCTCGCTTCAAAACGAAAAAGACATCAAATCCATAGGGATAAAAAGAAAAAAAGATAGAGAGAAATTATTAGCTCTTATTGAACTTAAGAAAAAAGTCCAACAAAGAAAAAATCAATCCATCCTGGAAATATTCTACGACCTCCAGCGCATCTCAGGATATTTCAACCGCATGGAAAAACAAAAAAACAAAGAGGCTATAAAAAACATCGGTATATTCACAAGAATCATCTCTGAATTTGATGAATACAGAGGCACAAATGTAATCTACCCTTTTATCTCCTACATGAAGCTGCTCAAACAGAGCGGCATTGACTCATTCACTGAACCCACTCAAGATGCCCTCCAGATCATGACTGTGCATCAGGCTAAAGGCCTTGAATTCCCGGTCGTGGTCATAGGCGCTGCCATGGAGGGACGGTTCCCTACCCGAAGAAGAAGGGAAAAGTATGAGATCCCCTATGAACTTAGAACAAGCGGCAAACCCGAAGTCGAAGACCCTCACATTGTGGACGAGAGAAAACTCTTCTATGTGGCTGCATCCCGCGCCAGAGATCTCCTGATTATCGGATCATCTGACGTGGTCAACAAAAGAGGAGGCGGCCCTTCCCGGTTTGTAAACGAACTTTTGGGCAAAAACACAAAAGGCGCTATTCAAAGAAGCCAGAAAATCCTCAACTCCCCTATCCATATCGAACACCTGGATAAAGCTTCTGAAGAGCCCCGGCTTAGAATAACCTACAGCCACATATCCTACTACCTGCAGTGTCCTCTAAGATATAAGTATTTTGTCATTGACGGATTAAAGCCTCCCATATCAAGCTATTTTTATTTTGGAGCTTCTGTGCATAGAGCGTTGGAACTCATACACAAGGACATCCTCGAAGAGAAAGAAGTAAAGCTCAATAAAATCCTAGACTATGTTGATAAAACCTGGCTTATGCCTGAAAAGTTAAAAGGAGAAAAAGAGATCCAAAAAAAACGACAAGCTGTCGATCAGATAAAAAACTACATGGAAAAACAAAAACCATCCCGCTCCGATCTCTTTTCCGCAGAGGAGCCCTTTGCCTTTGAACAAGAGGGAGCAGTGGTAAGAGGCAAGATCGATCTCATAAGAAATGGAAATAATGATTATAAAGAGATCGTTGACTTTAAAACCACTCGTTCCAAAGCCTCAAGTATAGAGCAGTACGACCATCAGATGGATATCTACGCACTAGGTGCTGAAAAAGGATTGAACCTCAACATCTCGGACCGCTCTCTTTATTTTCTAGAGGATAATGAGCCGCAGACTATAGACTGGGATGATGGCAAAAGAAAAACCGCGGAATCCAATCTTTCAGGCTGGATCCAAAAGATCAAAAACCAGGAATTTGAGCCAAGAGAGGAATTTTGTCCTTTTTGCGATGAGTTTAAAGAAATATGTCCCTACTTTAAAAAATAAGTGAAGGTGTGATATGAAAAATTTTTATGACAAATTAAAAAACGATATTAAGGCCTATGAGGGAAGACATGATGACTTTATTTTCCTTACACCTGAATGGTATAAACTCATGACCAATCTCTTGGATGACTCCCGGATGCCTTACCGGTTAAAGCCATTGGTATCCTGTGCTATTGCCTATTTTATCATTCCTGCTGATGTGATCTCTGAAGAGATCCACGGCCCTTACGGCTATATTGATGATATCTACTTCTGCGCTTTTATTGCCAATGAGATAAAAAAACGGACCAAAGATCCAGCCATTATTGAGGAAAATTGGGAAGGCGAAGGAGATATTTTGGAGCTTATTGAGGAGGTGCTGGGGCAGGAGAAGGAATTGATAGAGGATAATAAGGAATTGATTCTGAATTATACGGGCTGTTCGGAATTGCTGGAGATGTTGGGTGGATAAAACAAAAATATATTATCACATCATAAAATATTAACTATCTAGATTAAAAAAAATTATTAGATACATTAGCAATATATTATCTATGAATAATTAAAACGTATAAGATCATAACTTAACTTGAAATTTATCTAAATTATTTGACTTTCCATCGACTGGAATTGTTTATTAAATATATATATACTATAAAAACAGAACAATTTAGAAGTAAAAAATTAGACACAGATGATGAAAACTTAAAAAAACCAGTAATTAATAAATAAAATGGAATACGAAATAAAGATTTAGTTATAAAAAAATTGGAGAGAGCATTGAGAAAAAATATTATATCATTATTAATAATTATTATCATTTCAATGCAACTTTGTTGTATTGAACAAACAAGAAAAATAAAAATTGGTTATCAAAAGACAGAAATTTATCAACATTTCTTTGTAGCAATCGAAAAAGGTTTTTTTAAAAAAGAAGGAATTGAAGTTGATGCTGTTGAGTTTTCTTCTGCAAATCTAATGGCAGAAGCTCTTATTAGTGGAAGAATTGATGGGACTGCTACTAGTGCTTTCCCTGTTGTTTTTTCTATAGAGCAACAAAAACCCGGACAATTTAAAATATATATAGTAAATGTAATAAACGAAAAATTTTTTCCTGATTATATTTTAGTAAAAAAAGACTCTAAAATAGAAAATATATCAGACCTCAAAGGAAAAAAGATAGGGATATACCCTGGATCAACTATTCTTACCTATACCAAAATTATTCTTAGTAATTTTATGAATCCAGAAACTGATATTGATATTATACAACTGAAACCTTCATTGCAAATTCAAGCCCTTGAATCCAAACAAGTAGATGCTATTTTCGCATTAGAACCAATTGCAACAGTAAGTATTGTAAAGGGTATTTCAAGAGTATTAGAAAAAGCCCCATTAGCAAAATATGTAATGAGTCCTTTGCCTGGATCGGGAAGTGCTTTTTCATCAGAATTCATAAAAAAATATCCAGAAGATGCAAAAAAAATAAAAAAAGCAATGTATAATGCACTAGACTTTTTAGATAATCCCAAAAATATTCCTGAGGTAAAAAAGATACTTGCAAAATGGACAAATATAGAAGTAGAAGTTATAGATAAACTCAAACCACTAAAATATTGGAAATTAGAAAACATTGACAGAAATTCTATCCAAAAACTCGCCAATTTATTATTTGAATGGGGAGTTTTAAATAAGGAAATAGATACTTCATTGATTTATTATGAACAATAATTCAAGAAAAAACAATGAATGATTATGTAATTGTAAAACATTTATACAAATCTTTTCATCGAAACAAAAAAAAATCTACATATTTATCTGTAATTGAAGATCTTAATTTGGTAATAAAAAAGGGAGAGTTTGTAACATTCTTTGGGCCAAATGGAAGTGGGAAGACCACTTTTTTAAACATATTATCCGGTTTATTACCTTATAATGGAGGTAAAGTTTTAATAAATGGAAAAAACCCAAGTGAATCTAAAACAGCATATATCTTTCAAAATTTTCAACAAACCCTTTTGCCTTGGAGAAAAAATATTGATAATATTGCCTTTCCTTTAGAATTGGAAGGAATAAAGAAAAAGGAAAGACATAAGAGTGTTCTTGAGCTTGAACATAAACTGGGAATTAACATTGAAAATAATCTCTATCCATATGAACTTAGTACTGGCCAACAGCAATTTGTAGCGATAGCAAGAGCAATTATTAATAAACCACAAATCCTTTTAATGGATGAACCATTTAATTCTTTAGATTTTCAGACACGTGTTTTTATGGAAGATAAAATCTTAGAAATTTGGAATAAGACCAAATCTACTATACTGTTTGTTTCGCATGACATCGATGAGTCTATTTATTTAGCAGACAAACTGGTCTTTTTAGCAAAAAAGCCAACAAAAGTAGCAAATATAATGAATATCGATCTTCCTCGCCCAAGAAAACAACAAATGATGATTTCTAATGATTTTTCTCGCCTAAAAAAAGAAGCTGTAGATATATTCAGGAAGGCCATTTTGAAATGAAAAGAAGAATAATACTTGGACCGATTATTTTTATTTTTGTTTGGTTTATGTTTAGTTTAATAAAAATTGTTAATCCAATTCTGTTTCCTTCTCCAATAGATGTAATAGAAAAACTTTTCCTTTTATTATTTAAGGGAGAAATATGGTCAGATCTTTTTGCAACTTGTTATAGGCTCATATTGGGATTTTTACTAGCTGTCTCTATTGGGACTCCACTTGGCCTTATACTAGGCTATTTTAAAAAATCTTTTGAATATTTTGAATTTATAATTGACTTTTTCCGTTCAATTCCTGCATCTGCACTTTTTCCCATGTTTTTGCTTTTCTTCGGAATAGGTGATAAAGCGAAGCTTTCTGTAGTCATATTCTCCTGCTCACTTATTATTATAATCTATACAATATATGGTGTAAAAAATTGCAACGAAGCGAGAATTAAATCTACTAAAGTTATGAAAGCTAGTAATTTCCAAATATTCATTAAAATTATTTTTCCAGAATCGTTTCCTCATATTTTTGCTGGTTTAAGAATAAGCATTTCTATAGCCTTAATTCTTGTTGTTGTTACAGAAATGTTTATTGGGACCAGATTTGGCCTAGGAAAATTAATATATGATTCTCACTTGATGTTTCAAATTCCTAAAATGTATTCAATAATAATACTTACAGGAGTAATTGGCTATTTATTAAATAAACTTTTTTTATTAATCGAAAAAACAATATTTCATTGGGAGGGCCATTGATATTTTATGAATGAAAAGATAGAAACCATTGAAAATATAATAAAAGGGAAAATATCCCTTATAAATTACAAAAGAGAAGTTGATTATAAAAATTTCATATGGAACTGTAAAAATATGGTTGTTTATGGCCCTGTTCTTTCTAGACGATTGGGCTACTCCTTGGGAATAAATCTATTTCCCTTTGAAAAGAAAGTTTGTAATTTTAACTGCTTATACTGTGATTGTGGGGGCAAAAAAAATACATTGAGCAGAGAAGTTAATAAGTTTGATATTTATAAAATTAAGAAAAAATTGATATCATCATTTGAATTTCATGCCTTAAAAAAAACACATTTAGATTATATAACCTTTGCAGGCAATGGCGAACCAACCTTTCATCCAATGTTCTCTGAAATATTTTATTATACGAGGATATTACGTGACAAATATTTTCCAAATAAGCCATTGGCACTATTTTCAAATGGAAGTATGTTAGCTAATACTAAAGTTTTAAAGACAATAGATAAATTTGATGAAAAAATTTTTAAACTTGATGTTTCTGATGAGAATACATTTAAATATATAAATCAACCTGATAGAAATATCTCATTTAAAAAAATTGTTAACGATCTTAGTAAAATAAGAAATATTAAAATTTCATCTGCTGTTCTTTCTTCAGGCATCAAGAACTTCAACTCTCTAAAAAATTTCGATTACATTGAAATTTTAAAAATTATAAATCCTATAGAAATTCACCTTTATAGCATCGATTATCCTCCAGTTAATAGAGCAGTAAGAAGAACAAGAATTTCTAAAATGCTTGAACTTGCAATTTATATGGCAGAAAGGATTAATATTAAAATTAAAATTCTTCAATCTAGGAGGGCTTGGTAAAAAATATATGAAAATATTATTAATTGAAGCAGACTTTAATAGGAATATAGGAAAGAGGCAAATTTCTAAAATTAATTCTTCCAATCCAGTCTTTGGAATAAATTTACTTGCTTCTATTCTGAGAAATATAGGCCATGAGGTTTTGGTTCTTGACTCATTTTTTGCATATCTAAAAAATAAGTTCTCTGAAAAAATTAATTTAATTAAAAGTACAAGGCTAATTTTAGAAAAGGAAAATAATATCGATTGTGTAGGAATAAGTTTAACTTCCCCCACACGTAATTATGGAATAAGAATAGCAAAAGAGATTAAAAATTTTGACTCTAAAATTCTTATCATTGGAGGAGGACCACATATTTCGATCATGCAAGAAATGTTTTTAGAAAGATATTCAAATATATTTGATATACTCGTTATTGGGGAAGGAGAAATAACTTTATTACAAATAATTAATTCAATAGATACTAATCAATCACTAGAACAAATAGAAGGCATAGTCCTCAGAAACAAAAGAGGGGAAATAATAAAGACAAATCCAAGACGTAATTTAAATAATAATGAGTTAAATAATACTGACATTATACCTTTTACTGAATATCCTCAATATCAAGAAATTTTTAATTTTGGCAATATAAATACTATCTCTTTGATAACAACAAGAGGATGCCCTTATCGCTGTAATTTTTGTTATTCTCCTCAACTTTGGGAAAAATATCGTTTTCAAGAACCAAAAAGAGTTTCAGAAGAAATTAAATTCCTGTTAAATAAGTATCATATTAAAAATTTACGTTTCCAAGATGATACACTTACTTATAACAAACAAAGGGCAATCGATATATTTAAAGAAATAAAAAAATTAAATTCTAGTTTAAGTCTTTATATGCACACAAGATTTGATTGTATCGATGAAAACTTAATTAAGAATTATTCAGAAGCAGGTGGTAAAAAAATATATTTTGGACTTGAATCTGGTTCAGAGAAAATAAGAGATGCAATGAATAAAAATATTAGAATGACTAACGATGAAATTATTGATATTTGTAAAATAATAAAAAAAAATAAGATAAATATTGGTATTTGGATAATATTAGGATATCCAGGCGAAACTGAAGATGAATTAGATGACACTTTGAACCTATTAAGTATTATTAATCCAGACGAAGTTACATGCAATCCTGTGCATGTTCACCCTAATACTGCTCTATTTAAACAATGTTTAAAGGAGAAGAAATACAATATAAATGACTGGTTAAATGAAAAAAGTGATTTTTTCCCTTTTCATAGAGGGCAAAAAGGAAGGAAATTAGTTACTCTATGTTTAGAAATTGAAAAAAAATATTCTAATAAACAGATAAGAACAACTTTAGAATACGAATTAGAAACATCTTTAGGAAAGGAAATAAAGTTATGATTTCTATCACTACTATTTCTTTAGTTATTTTTGGAGTAATAGCAATTATATATATTTCTATTTGCGCTTATGAAGGTAGAGATTTAGGTATTAAATTTGCTCTTTCATTTATAGAAAAAATATTTTCTTATTTCCTAATTATATTAATGTTTATAACTATTATGTGGGTAGTTACTTTCAGTATGAATGAATTAATTTTAAACTTAAATTGCTTAAACAACTTTGTTTATTTTCTAAAAGATCTATCTATTAATTTTCTTAGAATATTTGGATTTATACTTTTGATAATATCTATTTTTGAATTTTTTAGGAGGATTAGAGAATACCTTCCACTTTCAAGACCTAATCCTCGATCATTACTCGCATCATTTGGAATTGTTGTCCTTACTAGTGTAATGGCTTCTATATTAATATTCTCTAATATTCCAAAATTAATAATGGGAGAACGAGCTGTAAATTTGTTATTTCTTGCTGTAGTTTTAGGTATAGGTATTGTTTCAATATTCATTGTATATAACTTTCTTCCACATATCTTTAGTAATGTTTGGATAACTTGTAAAAAAGAAAACAACAATTTTTTTCTCTATATAAGACTTTTAATAAAAGAAGAAAAAACAAAAGCTATAAAAATTGAAATATTCAATAAAAAATGGAATGTTAATAATGAAAGTCTTAAAATTTACAAAGGAGAGAATGAAATCTATAAAGAAGAAAATAGAGAGATGCCATTCATAAATTTATTAGACAATAAAAGAAAATTACATTCAGTTATTCCTTTAACTGAGGATGGACTGTATACATGTTTTTTTACAATATCAAAAGATAGCGAAAATTCCGTAAAAAAAATATATATAAATATTGAAGACGAAACCGGTAGAGATATAATAAAAATAATCAAATTTAGAGATTGTTAATATATAATTTTATTTAATATGTTTTTTAAAGCATCAATTGAGAAATCTTATTTAAACTTGCTTCCTGTTAATAAAAAAATACATATATACAAATGATATTCTTCATCTAATATACTTTTTTCTTGAATAGTGTTGTTTATTTTGTTAATATTTATGTTGAAGACAATATTACAGTTAAAAGCATTAAACGCAAAAGGATAATGATAAAAAAATTTATTATATTAATTACATTATTTCATGTTTATATTCAGAATTATATAACAAGAAAAAACAATACGGTATTCCATAAAAATCTGCATGATTTTTCTAAAATTAAGAGGATAATATATGCCTAGTAAAGCAACTAAGAAAAAAAGCACCAAACAAAAAAAAGCAGCTGAACCAAAACCCAAAAATAAAAGGACTCCTAATGTTGAACCTACACCATCACCACAGTCAGCAACCACTAGTAAAGATAAAAATAAGAAAAAATATAATATTAACCTACTTGTGGATACTCTTTTCACATCACTGAGTCCCGATGCCCCTTCCGATTCTGCGAAGAAGCGCGATAAACTTATTCAAGACTATATAAAATACCAGATCAATCAGAGCACAATAGCAAATAAATACAACATCCTCATACTCCATGATGAAGGACGAATGGTTAAAAGTGATGCAGACCACATTTACTCAGCAGCAACCTCTTTCTCCGAAAGGAATCCAATCCTACTTGTGCTTTACTCAAGCGGTGGATTTATAGACTCAGCATATCTGATTGGTAAGTTATGTCGTGAATATTCATGTGGGAAATTTATTGTAGTCGTACCTCGCCAGGCCAAGTCTGGTGCAACACTAATCTGCTGTGCTGCAGATGAAATACACATGGGAAGTCTCAGTGAACTTGGTCCTATTGATCCCCAAATCGATAATCTTCCAGCACTAGGGCTTAAGGCTTCTATTGAGCACATTGCTGATCTAGTTAAACACTATCCTCATGCCTCAGATATGTTTGCTAAATACTTGAATATGTCCTTAAAGCCTATTCATCTAGGATATTTTGAGCGTGTAGCAGAATCAGCTGTTCAATATGCAGAGCGCCTCCTAAAAGCACATTCATCTAATTTAAAACAAAAACCAACTACAATTGCAAAAGACCTTGTCTATTCATACAAAGACCATGGTTTTGTTATAGATAAAACAGAAGCAACTACGATATTTGGGGAAAACATAGTAAAAAAAGATACCAACGAATATGAGTTGGGTAATAGGGTCTATTCTGCTCTTATGTTTATTTCTAGACTTGCTCGAGTAATGCATCATTATTTTTATTTTATAGGTTCTTCTGAATCCGAACCTCATTTCAAAAAAAGAGAGTAACATTAAGTCAAATTTATTATACTTGGAAATATCTCAAAAAGATTAATAAAATCCTTAAATTATATCAGCAACATTCAAAAGAGATAATTAATTCATAGTATACAAAACGGAATAAATACTTAATAAAAACATATAAAATGAAAATAGCATTGGTAACTGCTTGCGGAAACAAAAAACACAACTCCCCCACTCAAGCCTATAAACTATATAAATCAGCACGAATAAAAGCCGTCTACAATAGAAAAAATGATTGTGATATGTATATTTTAAGTGCAAAACATGAACTCTTACCTGCAGAGAAGATTATCGCCCCCTACAATGAAATCATGACTAAGGAAAAAGCAAAACAATTCGTTCCTATTATCGCAGATAAATTAAAAAATTCAGGATATAATTGGGTAGTCTTCTTTAAAGGGGGTGCCAATCGCAATTATTTATATTGCATTCAAGAATCTTGTAAAAAGGCAAAAATCAACTTTGTCTCTATAGGTTTTTCTTTTCAAGGAGATATAGGGCTACTCCCAGAAGTGATCAGATTAATACAAAAGGGAGAAATTTCTAAAAATATATTAAATGATTCAAGCAAAAGCCCAATACTTGACATAAATAAAAATGTTTAATCTAAATAAAGACATAAATAAGGCCAAGCAGGTTGCAAAAATACTTCATTCTAAATTTAATTCTAAAGAAGGAATTTTTGGTCATAACAATATGCCCGAAGATGTAAAACCAGATACAATTAAATGGGGATCAGAAGTACCCGGAGCATCCAAATATGAATACTTAATGTTCATAACAATGGTTGTTTCTATAGATTACATGAGAAATGCTAATAGATTATGGGAATCTGGGAGAATAACTTTTAATGATGAACCAACGAAATGGCTCTTTTTCCCAAAAGAAGTTGTTAAGCATAATATTGAAGATGTAAAAAAGGCTATGCAGAAGCATAAATTATCACAAAGGCCCACTAAAGATTCTAATATTTGGTTTAAAGTAGCAGAATCATTAAATAAAATCTATGAAGATGATCCTCTGAACATTGTAAAAGAGGCGAGCTCTGATGCATCTATAATTTACAGTAAAAAATTTGATTATACTTTTAAGAAAAATTTTCCAAGCTTTACAGGAAACAAAATCTATCCTTTATGGATAAGAATGCTTAAAGACAATTTAAATATTAATCTGAAAAATCTGGACAAAGTACCATTGCCAGTTGATGTACACGTTGCCAGATCTAGCTTTAGAACAGGGGCGTTAATAGGTGAATACAATGGCAGTAGAAATAACAGAATCTCCTCTCTTATAAATGAAGTTTGGAGAGAGGCTATTCATCAATTAAATGATGAAGACCTTACTTATACATTACAATTAGACGAACCGCTTTGGCATCTATCTAAATATGGCTGCAGAAAAAGAAAAGACCTAATATGCCCACGAGAAGGAGATTGCCCAGTTGGAAAATTCTGTGTTACTGGGGACATAAAGATAAATTCAGGTCATATCTCGGTTAGTACATAAAATTTCCTAAAAAAATCAACAATATATATTCCCTAAAAAATTTGGGAACTACTCAGGCCAATATATTTTTGTTAGAGGAATTAAAGTTTTGGTTTCAGAATCAAAAGAATCATAATATTGGACAATCAGACTAATAAGGCCATCCAGATCAATCAATGTAATGGGAATATTGGCTCTTTCAGCTTCATATTTTGCATCTCTCGAAAATCCACCAGTACTCACATAGATTCCCTTATGTCCAGGCCTTAATCCACCTGTAAAACTTGTTATTTCGCTTCTTCCCATCTGTCCGGATTTGTCTTTTACCTCTACAATTATCCTGGGATCAACAAGTCCTAGCCCATCAGGGGATGCCTCAATATCCCTGCCTCTATCCGGACCTTGAGGTGATATTCTTGTTTTATATCCCATAGCCCTTAAAATCCCTGCCACCAGTCGTTCCATATCAGACCAATCGAGTTTAGCAACCTTATCCTTAATAAACTCATGGGCCTTTTGTTTCATATCCTCTTTTAATAAATCTTCTGTTTCTTCAGCAGACTCATCAGTGATTTCTTTTCCCTTGAGAAAGTCTAAAATTTCCTTCCTTGCATCATCCCCTATATAAAAAATCGTTGATATGGCTCCTAATGTATTCTTTGTAGAGACAGAAAGTTTGTCTCTGTCTATCTCTTTTTCCCACCTTACTTTTCTTAAATTAGGATATTTTTCTATTATTTTTTCGTGGTATTCATAATCTCCAGTTATTTCCCCGATCCAATATTTCCTTTCCTGAGAATCATACGTAATGACATAGTCTTCCTTTTTGAAATCAAACCTGAACTTGTTTACCTGACTAGCACTCATTACAATCCAACCTGCTTTTCGGTCAGTATAAGATTCTTTTAGTCGCTTTTTTATCTCAGAAACTCCTTTGATTTCTTTTAAATTGCCAATTTTTCCCCAACCTATAGCGACTAAATTGTTCTCTTTGAAATCCTGGAAAAGATATCCCCCTTCTCCAGCTCTTACCATCCACATATTTTTTTTCATTTTGGTCACCTTTCATAAAAGAATAGTCAAAAATATATCATATGGGCTAGACAAGTAATCATCAAACAAATAATCACTCAATATAAACTAAAGCGATATTTAATAATTCTACATCCTCTTCCCAATCCCATATTTTTTTTATTTTTTGTTGAAGATATTCTTTTGCGATATTTTCTGCTTTTTGAACATCAATATCAATCTTATGTTCAAGACTGTCGTTTTCATTTAAAGAATAATTACGCTGACATAAATATGCGATCTCATCATTTATCCGATAATCTTTATCTATAAATATGGTATACATATCAAAAAGAAATTCTTCCTCTTCCTGCCGCTGTATTCTATTGCGCACTATATAATTAAATTGAATACCCTTTACTCCTTTATAATTTTCATTATGCAATAATCTTGAGGTTACATATCCACCAAACTCTATAGAACCACAAAGGGACATCACTTTATCAATGAATGGATGTCCTATAGCAAAAAATTCCAATTCTGGATGATCAATAGCTTTTTTCCTGCTAAAAGTTACTTTTTTATATTTTTTTTCAATCGAATCATCCTCTAATTCATTTGGAGTAATAAAAGAATATACTCCATCCGACTCAAATACTTGTTTTCGCCTAATTTTTAAATACCTTTTTACAAATGACTCCAAATCCTGAAGAGACAGTTCGGTCTTTAAATGTTTTTCATAATTATCGAAATTATATGAGGACGCTTCTTTGAATAGTTTCTCTTTTGCTAACTCATAAGCTCTCTTGGCTCTTGCAATACCTCTGTCAATCTCATCTTTAGATTCTTTAATGTCTCCTTCAACTAAAGATCTTTTGTATATTTCATTATAATCAATTTCATTTTCCATCTCTCCATACATCGTAGAGACAATATCTTCAACATCCTCCCCAGTAACTTTAGATAATGCTTTTGCTGATCGTTCGATTTTCGCTTCTATATATTTATAGATCTTATCTTCTATTGTTTCTTTGGTTCTAAAATTATATATTTGCACAACTTTATCCTGGCCATATCTATATATACGTCCAATTCTTTGTTCTATTCTCATAGGATTCCAAGGTAAATCGTAATTAAACAAAATGTGGGAAAACTGAAGATTTATCCCTTCACCACCTGATTCAGTGGATACAAGAAAGTGAATGTTGTTATCATCCCTGAATTTATATCTATTTAGTCTTCTTTTATCAACATTAAGACTTCCATTTATATAAGTCACACATCCATTGCCGAACTCTTTTTCTAAAATATTAATTAAATTATTCTGGGTAGCTAAATATTCAGTGAAAATAACAATCTTTTTATCTTTTTCGTTTTTTATCTTCCTTAATATTGACTTTATAAACTTTATTATCTCAACTGACTTTACATCATTAACTACGTTCATATCTAAAAGGGAATCAATTTTTTTGATTTCGCTTTTAATGAATTGCTCATCATATTTGAATGCAACTTGTGATTCCTCATATTCTCCTATAAATCTATCATCTTCAAACAGACTTTCTTCTTGAATAATAACTCTTTTGTTTTCAAGAAACATTTTCCGCCTTCTAAGTGAATCCTTAATTGCTATTGTGCTACTTGCAGCAATCTTTTGAAAGGTTGAAAGCACAAATCCTAGAGCCAAACGTTTCTGTTTATCTGCAATCCTTTCTAAGTATGAATATCCTCTTGTAATATAATCTGTTACAGCCTGATAAAATATCTTTTCATCGGGAAACATATTGAAAGCATATTTATGAGTTTGCCTTCCTTTAAAAACCTTATGGCCAGAAGCATCGGTAACTGCTGATTTTGGAGTCCGAAGTATATATTCAAAATATGGCGTGCTATTTGATTCAGCTACCGTGTGAAATAATGGCAAATCCTTATAAGCTAAAGCACTAAAATCAATATTTTTATCTAATAACTCTACCATGTTTATAAACCGAGAATGATTGTCTTCTCCCTGATGGGGTGTTGCTGTTATTAAAATTAAAGCATTTGTATAGTTTTTGAGATCCTCAGCTAATTTGAAATTTTCCGTCTTATCTAACTTCGTTCCATATTCTCTTGCACTGAGTTTGTGAGCTTCGTCAAAAATAATTAAATCCCATTTTCGGTTTTCTAATAATTTATTTTTGTGTTCTGTACGCTTCAAAGTATCAATCGAAGCAATGGCCGTCGTTTTTAAATCCCAAATACGGGGATTTATGGTATAAAAATCGCGATTAAATATCTCAAAAAATGCCCCGAATTTCTCTTGCATTTCTTCCTGCCACTGCAACGTTAAACCAGCTGGAGAAATAATAAGAGTCCGGCTGGCAACTCCCCTTTGAAAAAGTGCCTGCCATATAATTCCAGCCTCTATGGTTTTACCTAAACCCACTTCATCAGCTAGTAAAAATCTTCTTCTTTGACTTTTCACCACTTCATAAGCAGTAAAAATCTGATGAGGCAGTAATTCTGTACGTGTGTTTGAGAGCTGTCCTCCTTTATTTGCAGTAAGAAATCTCGCTGCCATCTGACGCAAATCAAATTTCCACGTCTCTTCAATTTGGTGATCCTCTAAAAGTTCAATTGGTGAAGGAATTCTTTTTGTTTCTTCCAGCTTTAATAGTTTTGTGTGAGCAAAGTATGGTGGACTGCTAAAAACATGAGGAATGTACTCTACCTTAGCCATGCCATTCTTAATCTTTAATATTCGACCTTTTCCATAATTAGTAAGAAGCGGATTTTTAGATACAACCATATCTAATTTTTGAAAATCTATGTTATGCATTTAGAATGGCTCCAATGTATTATACTTACTAACAATCCATTTTCTCCAAAGATTCATGAATGTCTCTTTGTTCATCTTTTTTTAGACTCCATAATGAGGCCAACTTTTCTGATAGCTGCTTTTCGGTTTTAGTTAATTCTTCAGTTTTATTTTCTAATACAAGATCATTAACTCTTTTTGCTAAACATGAAATTTCTTGATGCAACTTACTTGACTTATTGAATTTGGGAACAAAAATTCTGTCAACAATTTTAGGAGAAGCAATACCCCCTCCCCCACCTGACCATGAAGATTTAGCAATATAATTCGCAGGTGCTGAATTATAACAAGCACAAAAAAAGAACGCTTCTTCAGGATTATTAAAGGACACAAAAGATGTATTATGTTCCGGTACTAAAATTTTTCCCTCGATATCCTTACTAATAACAGCTGCTTTTAAATTAGTAGAAATCCATGGCCATACTACCTTCCATAGAGAAAATGTGTATTCTCCAGCATCAAACATTGAATAAAATGGATCGGTTTCTTTAAAATATCTTTTATATGCAGCTCTATCTCTTAATTCATCTTCATACTTTTTAAGATATGCATATGTTTGAGGATATTTCTGCTTCATGATCGATTCATCAATACCCTGTCGTCTAATTGGATCCTGTACCATTATTATATAAGCTGATGGATAAGCTCTCCATCTTTTCACATCCCTTCCTCGAACTAAGGGATAAAGGACATCCTCTTCAATTACTGCTTCTACTTGTCTTACTTTTCTTTTTGCCCCTTCGGTAATATTTCTAACAAGTACATTCCCTCCCTCTAATTCTTTTAATTTTTCCACCCAATAAACTGCATTAGCCCCTCCTGTATACATACCCGCATGAGCAATGTAGTCTGATTTCCTTATAATTTTATCTACTGCATAAAGAGCTTGTTTATAACCTGTCATCCAAGCAGATGTCTTATCTTTAGGATCTACCGGTTTTCCAACGAAATTGATTCGTTCAACACTATTTAATACATTCTGTAACTCTGTATGAGAATCAATTTTCCCTCTTTTTTTCTTCTTCCATAAAGTATATGGGATAGGATAATTAACTTCTATATCCCTCTGAAGTATTATAACTGCTGTTCGATTTGCTGCTTCAAATGGTTCTATTTTTACCATATCATCACAATAAATTGGCGCTATCGATGTTTTATCATCAATCTTAAATCCTCTAAATCCTTGTCCAGCTCCTGCGGTTTTAAAAACAGATTGAGTGATAACGAAACCAAGCTTTCCATGTTTTTTTAGATATTTGTCCATAGATACATAAGTCATAATCATCGAAATATCTTTTTTTCCTTTCCCAAGGATAGCATCCATTCCTTTATGAGGAAACAGACCATATTTAAACCATAGTTCTTTGCTATCTTGCCTATATTCCTCAGGAAGATTTTGCCAATTAACCCATGGAGGGTTCCCAATTATATAATCAACCGGACTAATAAAAAGAGGAGCAAAGGCATTTTTAATGATTCTTGCCCATATTCCATTTTTATCAGCTTTATTTAACTTAGTTAAAATATTAAATAGATCTACGTGCAATTCTTTGCTTTCTACAGGAAGATCTTCCTCTTTTAATCGCTGGACAAATTCTTCTTGTGTAAAATCATGTTGAACACAATATTCTAATTGTTCTGTATATCTTGCTACAAATCTACGGGAAGAAGCGATTTCTGAAGGAATTATAAACGTTTCTGCACTAGTTTTAAGTTTTCTCACTGATCCTTTTTCTCCTTTTTTTGCTGGAGTACCGGATGGTGTAAAAAGTTCTTCATATTCAGAAGGAGTCAAAACCGAATCGCAAAGATATATAGGTATCTCTATCTCATCTCCATATTTAATTAAATCTCTAATGGCAATAAGATAATTCAATCGTGCTGCAATAACAGCAAGCGGATTTAAATCAAAGCCCACAACATTTTCTTTAATTTTTTGTATAAGTTCTCTTTCAGGGATCATATTTTCTTCAGCGAATTTTCGTATTTTTTGAATCGCTAGAACTAAGAAAGTTCCTGATCCACAAGCTGGATCGAGAATTCGCTCATCTGGATTGCCCTTTATACCTACCTTCTCAATTACCCATTGCGCAAGCCAATCTGGAGTGTAATATTCTCCAAGGTCATGACGCACACTTTTTGGGAAAAGCTCTTGATAGAGTTCTTTAAGTAAATCCCTGGATTCCCCAGGTTCAACTGATAGAGTAACTGGATCATATTCATCCATTTTATTTATAATATCCCTTATGACTCTTTCTACCTCAATTTTTTTGCCAGCTTTATCTGTAGTATTCCATGCATCTAGATACCATGAAAACATGTCCCCCTCTAAAAAATTTGTTATCTTCATTTGCCTGTAAATACCGCCTTTTTCCAAGTCTTTCAGTTCCCGTACTAGTTTTTCACTTGTGGATGCTTGATGAAAACGGTTTAAAATCGAAGGAAACATTGGATTAAAATAATTCATTATTTCTGCAGCTAAAAGTTTCATAAATAATGCATAATAGGTTTGTACAGAGAACAGCAAAGCAGAAGGTTCGGGCTTTTCTTTTATATTATAAAAATCAGCTAATATTTGAATTTTGTTATCAAGTGATTTTATATCATATCCTCCTACTTCACTAAACAAAATTTTCCATTCTTCAAAAAGGACTTTTGCTTTTGGATTATCAGTATTAATTATTGCTTTATAAAAAGTTTCTATGCCTTTTCCTGACAGGGGTGAATCGGCACCAAAGTCTCCAGAAAGATATTGAGGCTGAAGAGCTTTGCCTGCTGCTGCAAGAGCTAATAATGCTCGTAAAAATCTCTCTGTTGTTTGTTTGTTTACAGGTACTGGCTTGTTAACTTCCCAATTATTATGACGAAACCTAACAAAGACAAACCAATTCCCATCAAGACCAATGCCAAATAATTTTGTGATCTTTCTATTTTCTTCTTTCTCTAAAACATCCATACGATCCTTTAATTGATTTATAACTTCTTTATTTCCAGAAGAGCTATTGGAATCAGATAATCTCCCCGGTTTTTTGTATTCTATGACAATATAATTATATATAGAATCTGCTCTCCCTTTTCCTATAGTCACCTCATGGTGCCCTTTCAATTCTTTGAGTTTAGCTTTCTTTTTAAATTCTTCGAGTATCTTTTCAGTTTCAACCCTTAAATCCTCTTCGGAATCAGCCCAGTTTGCTGCTTTTTTTATTTGCTCCGCGACAATATATGATTGGATTCTTACAATTTCCTCAATTGTTAAAGTCTGCATTATTTTTCTCCAATAGAGATTTTATTTTAGGAAAATTATAATAATAAGCACCATGTTTTATTAAATCTAAATTATATTCCTTATTCAAAATGAAAGTTGGTATGATTTTACAATAATTAGAAACAATATTATGTGTTTTTCCTTTTGTATCCAACCAAGGAATTAATAATAAATCTGAAATTTTACATATTATTTTATTCCTTTTTAGGGCATTTTCTCTTGTTATTCGGATAACTTTCGAATCACAATGAGAAATAAATAATGTTTTTCCTTTATCTAATTGACAAAACATCTTATTAATTGATTTTGCACCAATATGAATATGTGCCTTTCCTATTTTTATTAAATCTTCATGAATTTCTTTTTCAATAGGAGAATGCCAACCACTAATAAAAACACAATTGTTTAATTTTGACAACCTATTTACTAATTCGATTAGAATTTGAGAAACTCCTGGTACAACATTCCTGGATGCTAATAGTCCTATTTTTCTATACTTTAATAGATTTTTATTCCCTTCAAAAAAAAGAAAGCTATATAATTTCATCATTTTGTGATTTTCCAAAAAAATTTTATAAATTAAAAATAAAAATGATATTAATATCTTATCAATAAAGAGATATTTTTTATCTTTAATTTCCTGTCAATTATATAAACGATTATCCCTTAAACCTATTCTCATTATGCCAGGTTATGAATTCCTTCTCTGGCCTCTCATCCAGGTGAGCTGGATGTCTCATCTTTTTTCCATGCAAGGTGTAGTAATACTCTCCATTATCGAATTCTTCTTTAATACGCCGGCTCACTTCTACATCAAGTTTAGTCGTTAAGGTCATATAGCCTTTGTCAAAGAGTTTGTGAAGATCGGATCGAAGGAGAAGGCCGTTTTGTACCATGTGAGGCCCGCTTTCAGAAAAGGGCTTTATGTGGGCAGCTTCCAGCACCGGTAGCGCTCTCTCTCCTGTAACCGCACAGGAGCGGTGATAAGCATCTGTGACTTTGACCCGGAAAGTGCCTTGACCTAAACGCGGTTTTATGATCTGGTCTTTTCCATACCTTTGTTGTTCATTCAATATTTCCCTAAGCTGTAGGGCTTTAGAGTCTTTTTGTTCTGAGAGGAATTGTATTCTCTCCCATATAATCTTGCCTGCTTCTTTATCCAGACTGTAGCCTTTTCCTGTTTGTATGCTTTTACTCCATTCAGGGGGCACAAACCATAGATTTTTATCAAGGAAAAAAGGTTGTGTTAGCAGGATACATCCGATCTGGAAGTCCTCTCTTGTATCAGAAGATAGGTTTCTTTTTGATAAGATGAGGGATCTCATATCCATAAATGAGGAAGCCCCATTTTTTTCTTTAAAGGCTTCCCAAGCTAAGCTTACAGGAAGTTTGGTGTAATATGTGAAGAAACCTCCTCCAACAATATGGTTATAGGGGCTTTTTAACTTAAAGAGGAAAGGTTCGCCTGGATTTAAGGCTTTAAATGGATTGGAAGGAGATGGTTGCCAGAAGTTCACTTCATCACAATCAGGGAGGCGGGAGAGGAAGTCATACCAGTTATTGTCTGTGACTCCCACGTAAAGACGCATAGTTTTAAAAACTAAGTCTTAATTACTTTATATTTTAATACTTTTTTGCCTTAGCTTGGTTCCAAAGATAAAAAATATCATAGAGGGAAGAGAAAGGTCAAGATAAAATGGGGAGAGAGTTTATCATTTGATTCATCCTTAAAAGTGATCCATAATGGATCAACTTTTTTTGAGGAGGATCACATGGGAGCTTATATTTTTATCACATCTGAGGGATACACTTATCAGCCTGGGAGTGAGGCGGTCGAGCCGGATATTGAAAATTGCCAGGTTCTGGGATTTGCTGAGGGGATCGATGCTGATGAAGCTTTTAAGACGCTTATAGAGGAAAATACGTATTTACTGGAGACGAGCTTTAATGAAGTGGTGGGCTTGGAGCTTAAGGATGATGATTATCGTGAAAGGAAGCGATATTTTTATTTGAGAGATGTATAAATCAGAGCTAATGTGGAATGACCTACACTTAACTTGACAGATAGTGTCAATTGATATCTAATTCATACAGCACCTTTCAAAGAGGGGAAAATGAAAAAACTATTTTTAGTTATTCCTATGGTCATTATACTTTGTTTTGCAGTAAAGTATTCAAATGCACAAGAAGTATTCACACAAGATTTAAAATTTACTATAACTTTACAGACTGGAAAAGAACTTATTCCAGCAAATTACATAATTTTTGAATATCATGAACCTGTGAGTTTTGGGAGAGGTCGAACGGAAATTTCAATAAGGATACATTATTATGTCGAGGTAAATAAGGTTGAAATCCATAGAGATATAAACCTGCATAATGTTGAATCTATAGAATTTATTGCAAATGAAGAGCATAGATCATCTATTGAACAAGTTAAGATTTATTTATGGGATGGAAGCAAAGTTATTTACAAAAAGGTCATCGACGGTGATGATTCAGTTGAAGAAATTTCTACAGATGGAGAAAAGAAAACCTTAAAATCTACAGGTTTCTTCTGTCTCAAACTCCCGAAAGAAAAAAAACCTTGGTATTTTAGTCACGTAATAGCTGTTTCAGATGGTAAAACTTTTAGGAATTACTACTATATAATAAAGAGGATTAAGTTCCATAAATAAGTATTCATCATTAATTCGAATCATTATTTATAAATCAGCCGCGGAAAGCCCATTTGATCATTTTGGAGATCTTGGGGGGGCCTCCCTGCATAAGAATGCCGACACGAAAGATCCGCCCTCCGATCCACACGATAAAAACAGTAAAGAGCAGAACCTCTGCCAGTCCGACCCAGGGCTGCCACGCCGGGATACCCACAGGAGAGGCTGTTCTGATGATCATGAGCATAGGTGTGAAAAGGGGGAAAAGAGACAGCCAGGTGGCAAAAGCGCTGGTCGGTTCCTGCAGAACAGGCATAAAAATGAACATGGGCAAAAAGACCGGAATCATGGCCGGGAAGGTCATATTCTGGGCGTCCTTGGGATCATTGCAGGCCGAACCGACTGCAGCCAGGATCGAACCCACCATGACGATCTCCAGAATAAGGAAAGCAAAAAACCAGGGGATCACATGGAAGGGAATAAAATCAGTCAACCCCATCCGGCCCATGAAAAAGACACCTCCGGCGACATAAACCAGGGCTCCGGTCAGAGATACAAGCAAGCCTCCAATGACCTTTCCCGCCATGAACTGATGGGGCTGAAGACTGCCCAGGAGGACTTCGGCTATCCGCTGTGTTTTTTCCTCCATGGTGCTCTGGAGAAGGGGCATGGCCCCCATCATTACCAGCATGAACATCAGGAAAAAAAGCACGATCGGCACAAGGATAGTCTCCAGTTCGCCCGTTCTTCTGGCTTCCTTGATCGCGCCTGTCGCTTCATCCACAGATACCAATCCCATGGGCTCCACCCGGATCCAGGTCATGATCTCGTTGGCTCTGGGCCCTTCGATCCCTTCCTCTGACAGGCGGATCGTTCGGAGGTAGGGATTGATCGTGTTGTCCAGCCAGGTGCGGACGCTGTCGATAGCCGCATTCTTTGCGTGATATTTGATCCAGAATGAGCTCTCGTTACCCCTTGGATGAAGCACATTGGGGCCGATCTCCAAAAAGGCGTGGATCTCCCCTCTGCGTATGCGTTCTGAAAGCTCAAGCCTCTGGGTCTGAGGATCCAAGACATTGGGCTCCGCCGTTTCGAACACATAAGCGGGCTTGACCTTTTTCCCGGTCTCTTTATCGAAAACAGCTTCTGCATTGCGTTTTTCGGCTTCCTTGAGAATCATGTCCGTTACGATCCCGGCGCGGTCTACAATGACCACACGTTTATCCCTTGTGTCCACCTGGCCCTGAAGGAGATACATGGCAATACCGCTTCCTCCCATCAGCACCGGCATCAGGACCAGCATGATTATGAATCCCTTTGTTCTGACTGCTGCCAGATATTCCCGTTTTATAAATCTCAGTGTTTTACGCATCGGCGTGCTCCTCGGCTTCGGGCCCGGCAATTCTCAGAAATATGTCATACAGTGTGGGCGTGGCCAGTTCAAAGCTGTAGACCTGAGTGCGGGACATGATCTGGCTCAGGATCTCTTGATGATCGAATCCCGGATGAATACGCAGCTCCTGGAGTTTTCCGAAGTCTGTGATCTTATCAATGCCTTCTATGCCGTCCAGAGCGGATCTTCCGCCTTCTGTCCGGATACGGAGGGTATCGCTTCCGTACTTTTGCTGGATCGATGCCAGAGTCCCATCCAGGACTTTCCGCCCCTTGAATATCATGAATATGAAATCGCACATTTTCTCAGCGACATTCATGTCATGGGTGCTGAAGATCACTGTGGACCCATCGGACCTGAGGTCCAGGACAGCGTCTTTGATCACTTCCACATTGACCGGATCCAGCCCCGTAAAGGGCTCGTCCAGGATGATAAGCTCGGGCCTGGCTACAATGGTGGAGATGAACTGGACTTTCTGTCCCATGCCTTTGCTCAGGGTCTCTATTTTTTTCTGGCTCCAATCGCTGAGTTCCAGGCGCTCGAGCCAGTAGTCCACGTCTTTGTCCACTCTGTGCCCGCTTTTGAGCTCCCCGTAAAACTTGAGGAGGTCGCGCACTTTCATCTTTTTGTACATGCCCCTCTCTTCCGGGAGATAGCCGATGCGGTCAGTGCTGGTCCCTTTCATTTCCTCACCGAACGTTCGTATGGTGCCTGAATCCGGATAGAAAATGTTCATGATCATGCGCAGGGTGGTGGTTTTCCCTGACCCATTGGGCCCGATAAAACCGTAAATGCACCCTTTCGGGACATTGAGGGACAATTCATCCACAGCTGTGACCGAGCCGAAGGTTTTTGTCACGTTTTCGATCTCTACGACATTCATCATTGATCTCCGTTTACTATACGAATACACATACGAATACCCTGTGCGGGGGTTTTAGTCAATAGACAATTGTCCTATTTTCACAGGAAATGCGAGTGATTTTGATAATGGGGGCTCTTTTTGTGCGTCTAATATTGAGAAAGATATCAATCATGCGTAACGCATTTTGCGTAATAGACATTATAACGTTGTTATGTTATAATGCTATTGAATTATAAAAGGAGGTTTTTATGAGCACACTATCAAAACGGGCAACCATATATCTTGACCCTGCCTTGCATAAAGCCTTAAAGGTCAAATCCATTGAGACCTCCAAATCCATGTCAAAACTTGTAAACGAAGCTATCAGAATGGCTCTTGCCGAAGATGCAGAAGACCTGGCTGCCTATGAAAAGAGAGTGCACGAGCCTTTAATCCCCTTTAAAGATGTTCTTAAAGAGCTCAAAAAAGATGGCCGCATATAAAATATATTTTAAGAAATCCGTACTCAAAGATCTAAAAAACATACCTAATAAAGACTTGAAGCGCATTATGAAAAGAATTGAATCACTTTCTGAAAATCCAAGGCCTCGAGGACATGAAAAGCTGTCTGATCCGGATTTGTATCGAATCAGGCAGGGAAATTATCGCATTATCTATTCCATAAAGGATAATATATTGACTGTTTGGGTCATTAAAATAGGTCACAGACGCGATATATACCGAAAAATTAAGAAGCGTTAATCACTTATATAACTTGTATGGGACTTGAAAGGCAATTTTCAGAGCCTAATGCAAGTAATTTATATTAATTCGTGGATTATAATCCATTTATTTTAATAAGTTACTGCCTTAGGCAGAATGAGGGGTTGCAAGTACTACCATCTGCTGGATTTCATACCGATAGACTTTTTTTTATATGAACCGAACTTTTTCTTCCCAAAATGCGTCTACAAGGAGGGAATCAGTATACGGAGAATAAAATGAAAAAATATCTGATGGTAACAGCCGCTTTGGTTTTTCTTATGGCCGCAATGACAACACCTGTTTTTGCAGACGAGATGCCGGCGAAACACATCATCGCCAATGTCCCCTTTCATCCCATGCTGGATGGTTTCTGTGCCATGACTTCCTTGTGGATGAATATGGATTATTACGGCTGCAAGACCGAGGTCGCTTCTCTCCTCAATTTGGGTTGGAGCTACGGATTCTTTTACTGGAAGACACCGGAGAGGATCTGGATCTATCCCAACACAGGGCCTGTAGAAGACCTTATCTGGGCGGCTCACTCACTGGGCTGGGATGCCCGGCTCTTTGAACATGCGTCACTCGAAGAAGCCAAAGCCACCCTTGTCAGGCACATCTCCCAGGATACCCCCGTTCTTATCCAGTGGATCGGGCATACGGTCTTCGCATACGGCTACGATGAGGGC
>CAYWDH010000009.1:0-88235 GCA_964456985.1 uncultured Eubacteriales bacterium | reverse complement strand
CGAGCCGAGGAATAAGCTGAGATTACTCGCTGGGGAAGATCAGCGGGCTGAAGAATCAGCTTGCCTGATGAAAGTCAAAAGCGACCAGCTACACCTGATTTTACATTATCAAAAAGCGTTGAGAACGGCAAAGGAGAAGTTGAGCACGGCCGCAAAGCTCACCCAAAAAAGATACGGAATCTGTATGAAGGAAGCAGGCTTGGAGATGGAATAAAATCTAATGATCATGAATAAAATCATGAACCAGAGAAGAATAATCTCTAAAAAGGCTATCAGGACAAGATGGAAGCCAAAGAAAATGATTGACCAGAGGGAGTTCAGGACCAACTGTATGAAAAATAAGGTCAAAGCATATTTGACTTCTTTTTTATTGGCTCCTTTTTTCCATACCAGGTAGGCAGAAATCCCCATTAGTAAATACAAAGTGATCCATACAGGAGCAAAAAGCCAATCTGGGGGTGTGAACGAAGGCCTTGAAATTTCTTTATACCACGTATTGACAGAGTTTGCTGTAAAGATAGAGCCCACAATTCCTGCAACCTGGGCGATGATGATAAATAAGACTAAAAAAAAGCCGTTTCTTAAACAGCTTTTTTTCTCACTTCTAGGACTATTTTGATTGACGTCCATTTCTCATTCTCTCCTCTTTTTCATTGACTCTCACCGGATCGTGATCTGACTGCTGTTTGTTTCTAACTCCAAGCTTTCCCCTGTTGTGCTGAAGCATGAGTATCCTGACACGGAAATCGAACATTCTCCTGTTGTTACAGGCCTGAAAATTAGTGTCACTAAAATTCCCGATCCTTTAAATCCGGAAGCCATATCCGGGCTTGTAAATCCAATGGTGCACAGACCTGAGTTATTGTCCGTATTTTCCAAAAAGGATGGGTTTTCTCCCATGCTTTGTATGACAGCCCCTTTTCTGATTTCAGTTAATTCCAGAACCTGAGGGTCAAATGAAAGATTCAAAGACATGTTCTGGATATCTTTTTCTGAGGTTAAGTTGATCCTAACTTGAATATCCCTTTCCTTAGTTCCCTGGTATTCAGGGGGATACAGAGTCATCCTGTTGAAGCCAGGCTCTTTTCTTGAGGCCTCATTTGCCTTTACTGGAGCCTCTTCTCTCTGTTGAAGAATCTCTTCATGTATCACATCGCCCGACAAACCTGAGGAAAAGCCTTTGTCAAGGTTCATCCATATTGGCTTATAGTCTTCATCTTTTAGAGGTATCGAACGGATAATATAAGGCGTAATGGTCAAGACCACATCTGTCTGCTGGACTTCCTGATCCGTATTTGAAAACAGACTTCCTATTAAAGGAATGCTCTTTAATCCGGCAATCCCTTTTAACGTCTTTCTTTCCTCATCCTTGAGGAGTCCGGCTAATAAGTTTGTCTCTCCTTCCTTGAGCCTCATGGTGTTTTTCACTTGCCGCTTCGTGATGATCGGGAGGTCGCCGTATCCAGACCCGCCCAGAGCTTTGATCATAACTTCCATCTCAAGAGTTATTTCCTGCTCAAAATGGATCTCAGGGGTTATATATATCTCTATCCCCACATTCTTATAAGTGAATGAAGTGATGGGTTGTTGGCTGACTCCACCGGCAGCTATGGGAGAAAAAGTTGTCTGGGGAATCGGTACCTCATCAGCGACGACATACTCGATTTTTTCTCCCTCAACACCGCGGAGCCTGGGCTGGGCTATGATCTTGGTATCTGCATCTGATTCTAAAAACTGAAGCATCCCAACGGGAAGGCTGACTTGAAAATTTCCAGCTTTTGAAAAATCGATCTCATCCGCACCGATCCAACCCGTGCTCTCATCTCCTCCGGACGTGACGACTCTTCCGCCCACAGCATAGGAATCAAGATTGAGCCCGAGATTCCTTGTAATTTTCCGCGAGACTTCCATAATCTCCATATCAATCATAACTTCACCCTTGGGCTTATCCCATAATGCAATCAGCTTCTCTGCTGTATCAAGCACCTCCGGAGTGTCCTTTATGGATATGGAATTCAATGTCTCATCGACCGATATTTTCGGAATTTGTGATAAACTCCGCAGCATCTGCAGCAGGGGCGCCTGTATGTTTATCACATCAATATTAGAAAGATAAAAGGTCCTCACAGCCACGATATCATACTTGGCTCTGTTCTGAGGCGTATCCGGTACGATTAACACTGTGTTTTCATCTATAATTCTGAAAAAATTTTGAGAGGAAAGACACAGCATATTCAAAGCTTCCAGAAAAGTCATATCTTCCAGATCAATGGATAAGAGCGTGTCATGAAACTGAAAATCAAACAAGATGTTTACATTGGCATGTTTCCCCAGCGCTATAAATATGGAGCGGAGATCCGTCTCCTCTATAAATTTCAATACTATTTTCTCATCACTGACCTTTAGCTCCAAGGGCGATTTTATTTTTTCATGCGGGATTTTCTCCGGAAGCATCTCTCCCTCGCTGAGCATCCTTGCCTCTTCTAAAATCATTCGGTTTTCCGGATCATAGGAGAGAGCTTGTCGGTACTCTTCAAAGGCCTGGTCTTTTTTCCCCTGTGCAGCCAAATGCCTGGCCTTATACAGATGATCATTCCTGGCTGAGGTTTTGACCCGGAAAAGTGCCAGCCTGTAAACCGAATTTTGAGGATCCTCCAGCTGGGCCTGCTCGTAAAACCGGATAGCTTCATCCCAGTTTTGAGCCATCTCAGCTTTGGTCCCCTCTTTGTAGTACCAGCTAAAGGTTGCGCATCCCCACAAAATCATGAGCGATATAACGCATAATATATATTTTTTCATTTTTCTTCTCCCTCTAGTTTTAGTACTCTTTTTTCTGAGCCCGATCCTTTAACCGTTACTGTGGTTGAAGTGATCTCAATGATCTCAATTCCTCCCGGGAGGACAGTTCCTCTTTCCACCGCTAAAAACTCTCCGTTATAAAGGATCAAGGCAACCTTTTTTTCCAAAGAAGCGACATATCCAAGATATTTCAGATTAAAATCCTGGATCCCTGGATTTCTTTCCTCTCCTTCGTTAACAGACACATCAATCCCTTGACTCAAATCTCCGGTTGGTCTGTTTGTGATTGGGATCCCCCTGTGTTCAGAGACTGAAAGATTCTCATCTCTTTGGCCGGTAAAAATATTTATTACCGGTAGACTCATTTCCCTTTTTTTTGGTTTGAGTAAATCCAACCGGATAATTCTCTCCGGTTTTGTATCAACCCCGGCTTTTTCCTGAGTCCCGAATGACACCAAATGCATACAGAAAAAGAGAACAATGAAAGCAACAGATATTTGTGCTACTATTTTTTTACTTGACATAATAAACCGATAAAGAAAGCCCCAGCTTTACTTGCCCTCTTCTTCTCTCAATATCCTCAAAACTGATCCTATCCACATAGAGGAATTTTTCCAAATCTTCTATTTCAAAGAGAAAATTTTTTATCATAAGGTATGATCCTGTGATGCTAAGGGATAAGGATATTCTCTGGATGGCTTCTTTGGCATCCTCATGATATTCATACCTGATATCAGCTGCCTGTACTCCTGTTTTTTTATATAATTCATTAAGATCCTCTCTGATTTTACGAATACTCCTCTCCCCTTGATAAAAATAATGATCATATAAATAATTGATATCCTTTCCGGCCTGAGTCCATCTCTCATACTCTTTCTTTTTCTCAGCAACAGATTTATTGAGATTGGATAATTCTGCCTCCTTGGACGAAAGAGTCTTCTTCAAACGGGAACAGGTCTTTACTTGTCCCCCAGCGATGAAAACGTGAAAGAGAACAACAAGAAACAAGAACACTCCCGCAAAACCGAGTATCCGGCGCTGCTTCAAATCCAAAAGATCAAAAAATTTTATCATAATCCAAAGATACCTCTGAAATAAAAGAACCTGTTTCACTCTTCCTTTCCCTAATAAGCTTTACGCCGCTGAAATCCATAGAGTATAAATTATCAATGAATTGAAAAAGAGGATCCAATCCGCTTGAAGCGACCTCTAGTTTGACCTGTGCTTTAGAATCCCCCCTTTCCACGGGAGATATGGAAACAATATAACAATCGTCAGGAAGAGATTTTTCTAGAGCCGTGAACATCTCTGTCCAGGAAAAAGCTTTTTGAGAAATAAGATGATTGACAACATTTACTTCAGAAAGATTTTCCTGGGAAAGCTTATCGGCTTGAGTGATATATCTTCTCTCCTCTCTCCTTACATGATCGATTTTATTCTCAATTCCGGCTAAAGTCGTCTCTATATCTCGACTGTCATTCCTGTTTTTCCAAAAAACGATCATTCCTATGATAAGCCATAAAACAGACACTGTTCCTATGAAAAAAAACAACGAGCGAAACAATCTCTTGTTTCTCAACGGATTGCCTGCAAGATTAAGATCCAATCGTCTTTTTCTTTTCATAACAGCACACCCAAAACAGGAGACAATCTATCCGTCTCCTCCGGATTCAGACCGACATTTAAAGAAGACCCTATTTTCTGAAAGGAACATCCCAATTTTTTTTCTGCTTTCTCTATAAATCCATCAGGACCTCCTATCCCGCTCCTTATCCAAAATTTTATTTCCCTGCGGTCCAGTCCTTCAGCAGCAAAATTCAGTGTCTTCTCCACTTCCTCAAAGACATCTTCCATCTTTTCCTGAAGACTTCCAGTCCCCCCTTTTTCAAAATCAAATCTTTTTTGCCTGTATAAAATGAATTCCGAGCCTTTATATAAAGACAAAGAAAACGATTCTTTTTCAATATTTAACAGAAAAAAGTTCTCTTCAGATCCGGCATCTACTAGATTGACCAGGCCTACAGACGGAGGAACAGCTGTCCGTACATTGAATCCAAACTGCTGAAAAAACTCCTCATACTCTTTGATAATATTTGTCCTCGTCAGGATGACCACAGCTCTTATCCCTGAATCTCTTGGAAAAAGGTCATATGAAATTCTTGCGTCTTCAGGCAAAAAAGGCATCCTCTTTTTTATTCTGAAGCGGATGATCTGTTCCCTCTCCCGAGAGGTACTAGGAAGAGAATCAAAGGAAAAAGTAAATGTTTTTTGAGATAACTCAGGAAAAATCAAAGCTATGTCCTTACTGTTCATACGCATACTGCGGACTGCTTTTAAAAATTCTGATTTTAAGACCTCTGGTTCAACAATGTTTTTTTCAATAAAAGAGGACTGAACAACGCCCTCAGGAATACCTTTTGCATAAAAATCAACAATGCTTTTTTCCTTTGTTGATAAGTGGACTCCACAGATGTAATGGGAGGCAATAGAGAAGCCAGAAAAAAGTCCTGGGGGAGTGGTAAAAAACTCAATAAATTTTTCCCATAACAAACTCATTTTTAATACCATTTACTTAAGAAAATAGTTCTATAATATAAAATTCACTCAACAAAAGTAACCTTATTCAACTCTTTTAAACTGGTCGTCCCCAGGAGGACCTTATCCATACCAACCTGCCTTAAAAAAATCATGCCTTCCTGCTTAGCCCTTTTCTTGACCTCAGATAGAGGTTTTTTGTCCAGAATCATTTCTCTTATCTCATCAGAAAGCTCAAGAAACTCTGCAATAGCTGTTCTTCCCTTGTAACCGGTAAAATGACATTCTTCGCATCCTTCCGCCTCATAAAAAACATGATCTCTGTATTTCTCCGGGTCTAATCCTGACTCAATAAGCTGCTTCTTACTGAGCTGTTCTTTTTGCTTGCACTTTGGGCAGAGAACTCTTACGAGGCGCTGGGCAAGCACTCCATTAAGTGCGGAAATAAAGCTGTACGGATCCACTTTCATATGAAGAAAGCGACCGATAACATCAAAGACATTATTGGCATGGACTGTTGTGAAAACCAAATGTCCTGTCAGCGCTGACTGGATGGCTATCTGGGCTGTTTCAGGGTCTCTAATTTCTCCGACCATGATTTTATCCGGATCATGTCTTAAAATGGAACGAAGCCCACGAGCAAAAGTAAGTCCCTTTTTTTCATTGACTGGGATCTGTGTGATCCCATCTATTTGGTATTCAACGGGATCTTCGATGGTCACAATCTTATCTTCTGGCGATTTTATTTCCGTTAATGCCGCATAAAGAGTGGTAGTTTTCCCGCTTCCTGTCGGACCGGTCACAAGAAGCATACCATAGGGCTTGATGATATATCTTTCTAACGTATGGACAATTTCCTTTGAAAACCCCAGCATATCCAGTTTTAATTCGGAAATGGCCTCGGTTATCATCTCTTTATCAAGTATCCGTATGACAGCATCTTCTCCATAAATACTGGGCATGATGGATACTCTGAAATCAATCCCCTTATCCTTTACTTTAAGCCTGAACTTTCCGTCTTGAGGAACGCGCCGCTCTGCAATATCCAAATCCGACATGACTTTAATACGTGAAATGATAGGCGATTGAAATTTCTTATCAATATGGTCTATGGCTTCGCTGAGAACCCCGTCTATCCGGTACTTTACGATCAAGTCATCTTCTTTAGACTCGATGTGAACATCGCTGGCTCTTCTTTGAACAGCCGTGAATATGATTGAATTGACTAATTTTATTATGGAGCCGTCCTGATCTGCCAGTTTTTCCGCTGAGATGGTGTCTTCATCTGTTTGTTCATCTTTGTCTATTATCTGAACCACATATCCTTCCGTAGCATCCTTTAGCACCTGCAATGAGGCTTCGCTTTTTCTCAGTGCCTCAAAAATTCCCCTTTCTGAAGATACAAATACATTTACTTTTTTACCTAAAAACGACTCAATGGAATCTATAACAGATATGTCCGAAGGGTCACTCACAGCGATTTTTACACTTTTTCCATTTTCCTCAAAAGGAATAAACTTTGACCTGTACAGAAAATCCACGGGAAAAGACCGAACCAGGTCCCTGTTGATGGATACATCCGAAAGGTCGATATAAGAAATTTTATATTTCCCAGCCATTTCTTTGGCTTTGAGTTCCGCATCCTTCAATGGCATGGGCTGTTTTCTCTGTTTGTTGTCTTTCATCATCCCGCTACTCTTATAATATTGAAAATAGGCAGATATACAGACAAAAGCATACCTGCGACCACCAGGCCCATCAATACAATGATAATGGGTTCAACCAGAGAAACAAATCGATCAACCTTAGCCTGAACCCTTTGGTCATAGACATCAGCTGTATCAAACAGCATCCCTTCCAGATTTGCAGAAGTCTCTCCCACTTTTATCATATCCAAAGCCAGGGGGGAAAAGCATTCGGTCCTCTCAAGAGATTTTGAGATGTTTTCCCCGTTTTTTATGTCATCCTGAATATTTTTCATCCTCTGAAAAATATAATGATTGGGAACTGACCGACGGGCAATACTAATGGAAGACAATAAAGAAATCCCCCCGCTGAGAAGCAGCCCTAATGTGCGGCAGAAAAGGGAAACAGAGGATTCCTTCCATATGACTCCGCCATAAGGAAGATGAAGCTTCAACTTATCCATCAATATAAGAGCTTTCTCTTTCTTCTTTATCCGGAAAAAAGCGAAAACCAGCAGTAAAAGCAAAATCAATAGCAGGGGAAAAATCCTCTGCATTGTCATGGAAAAAGACAGTAAAGTCCGAGTGATGACCGGAAGTTTAGCTCCAAATCCGGAATAAAAATCAGAAAATCTCGGTATGATAAAATTGACGAGCAGCAAAATCAGAGCAAAGGAAAAAATGACAAGCAAAGTCGGGTACATCAGGGCTGTTTTTATCCTTTCCTTTGCCTCAGACAGTACCTTTTTGTATTTGATATAACGTTTGATAGTCTCTGGTAAATTTCCTCCCCTTTCTCCTCCCATAATGGATGCAATATAGACCGTGGAAAAATAATGGCTGTGTTGTGAAAAAGCTTCAGAAAGAGAGCTGCCGCTTTTAACCTTTTCCTCTACCATCATCAACACTTCTTTAAGCTTTATATCCCTTATGCGGCCGGTAATGATCTCCATACATTTCAGAACAGGATATCCGGCCTTGAGAAGAGCTACAAGCTCCTGATTGAACATGATAAACTCGTTATCATTGAGTCTTCTTTCATGAGGGAATACAGTGATCCTTATTTTCTTCCAATCGCGCTTAACTGAAAGTATACAGAAGCCTTTTTCCCTGAAGTGCCTGCAGCAGGCCTCGGATGTCGGAGCCAGAAAACTTTTTGAAAAGACCTCTCCCGTCTCAGCGGCTAACCTGCAATTATAATAAGGCATATCAAACCATCAAACCTCTTGGAAAGCATATCCATATTAATTAATCATCCTGTTTTTGTCAATCAGAGGAGGACCTCTGAAAAAAGTATCATAACGGTTCAGAAACAGATGAACGCGCAGAGGAAAAGAAGGAAGTCAGTCCTTAGCGTCCTAAGTGAGGTGTATTGACAAACACCTAACAAATCCTTATTTTTAAAGTTATGAAGAAACATGTTTTAGTGGATATCATCTTGTTTTTTCTGTTATCATCTTTTGTTTCTTTATATAAAGTCCCCTTTCAACCTTCCTCATCTATGGGCCACAGGATTAGGGACGGGCTCTCCTACCAGACAGTTCAGAATCAGGAAAAAGAAACCGACTATATGACCACTCTTCTTGAAAGAAATCCCGAACCTTTGGGCCTTAAAGAAAATCCTGTTTTACAAAGATATCTTTCCCAACCACCTATAAGCTGGGCCATAAGAGCCGAAAAGGGACACATACTGCACTAAATATGTTTTTTACAATAATGACTCACTTTTCTGGATTCCATACGGTTCCTAAAAACGACCTTTGATACAAAATGAAAAAAACAAACTATCTGAGTCTTATCCCTGTCCTCATACTCCTGGTTTTGGGCTGCATCAATATCTATAAAAAAATCGTATGGAAAGAGCCTACAGACGGAGTGACCTGGGAGGAAACTCCCCAGGGACTTAAAGCGGTCAAAGTGGAAGAAGGCAGCCCCGCTTATCTGGTAGGGATTGATAAGGGGGATATTCTCTATTCCATAAACGATATTCCCATAAGAAGCAGCATTGACCTCTCCAAGCAGCTCTGGAAAGCGGGAAATCTCAATCAAAAAGTAAGATATGAGGTCATTCATAAAGGAGATCAGATATTCCCTTCCTTATTTCTCACAACACAAAGAACAGGTTTGCTGTATTTTTATCTTGCGCTAATCGGGCTTACTACTTTTGTCATAGGTTTCATTGTTCTTTTAAATGCAGGCAGAAGACTCACTCTCCCCTATATATTCTTTTTCCTTATTTCACTTGCTTTTTACTGTATTTATGTCTTTTCGCCCACAGGCCATCTCGATACTCTGGATTATATGTTCTACTGGATCGATAAAATCGCCTTTGTGATTTTCCCTCCTCTTCTATTACACTTTTTCCTTATCTTCCCTAAAAGGAAGAAGTTTTCCAGAAAGATCATTTCTTCAGGGGCTGTGCTCTATCTTCCTGGAGCTGCCCTTCTCTTAAGCCGGGTTTTCATCCACCTTCCAAATTTTTTCAATTTTACAGAATCCTTTATAAGCCAGTATTATGAAACTTTAGAAAAACTCGACCTTTTCCATTTCACTGTTTTTACCCTTGTGGCCCTTGGTGTCATCATACATGACTCATACAAATTCACTGATTTCATTATAAAAAAACAGCTCAAATGGATCGCCTACGGCCTTGGTTTGGGCATTATTCCTTTTTCGATTTTATACTCCATCCCGTACATCCTTGGAGCTGTCCCATCGAAAATCGCAGAAATGACTGTCATCCTGCAGGCTCTGATTCCTCTGACATTCGCCTATTCTATCTCAAGGTACAGGCTCATGGACCTGGAAGTCATCCTGAAAAAAGCCATAACTCTTGTCTCTTCCTATGTAGTTATTGCTATCCTTTATTTTATTGTAAGCTCTCAGACAAAAATATTACCGGAGAACAGACTAAACGCTCTTATCTTGGGCGTTCTGGCCATTATTCTTGGCGCCACTCTGTTCACTCCCTTAAAAAAACTGATCCAATCTCTTCTGGACAGGGTCTTTTACAAAAGAAGTTACAAAGACAGAAAAATCCTTCTTTCGATAAGTCAAGAACTAAGCCGGGAGAAAGACCTTCAAAAACTATCAAAATCACTCCTCGACTTGATCTCAAACGCCTTATCCCTTACCTCAATCGCACTCTTGCTTCCGGCGAAAAGCCCAAAGAGTCTTTTCTACATTCAAAATTCCAGAGGAGATTCCCCCTCATCCCAAAATCATATAAACATAGAAAGCCACCTTTTAAACAAAATAAAAAAAGAGGATTTTGTTTCGCTTTATTCGATAACAGAGGAACAAAAATCACTACCTAAAGACAGCGGTTTCTCAGCCCTCGGATTTTTCCATCTTCTTCCTCTCAAAGTGGAAGAAAAACTGATCGGATGTCTGGCCATGGGAAAGAAAAAGGACAACACCTTCCTGACCTCAGATGACTGGGAGCTTCTGCGGACCATATCTTCTTCTATGGCCTTAGCCTTGGAAAACGCCACACTTTATGATCAAGCCAGAGACAGAGCTCTTGAACTCGAGCGGCTTAAGGATTACAACGAAAACATTATTGAGAGCCTGACCGTAGGCGTGGCGGTCATGGACCAAAAAGGAAAAATTATAGGCTGGAATCGAGTCATGGAAGATACCTTTTCTCAAAAAAAAGTAGATGTGGAGGGGAAAAGACTGAGTCAGGTCTTAGGAGAAAAAAATTATTTGGCACTCTTCCCATCAGACACCCAGAAGGAATTCCGCCTTCTCAGTGAGATTACTCTTGACCTTCCTCAAGGAAAAAAGAAAATTTTCGACATAGCAAAAACCCCGCTTCTTGACAATAGAATGAATCCTTACGGCACGATCATAGTCTTTGATGACACTACAGAAAAAATTTCTCTTCAACAGCAGCTTCTGACCTCAGAAAAGCTGGCTTCCGTAGGGCTCCTCTCCGCAGGCGTGGCCCACGAGATAAACACTCCCTTGACAGGCATATCCAGTTACATTCAAATACTCCAGAAAAAACTCAACAATACTCCCCATTCTCAAATCCTAAAAAAAATAGAAAACCAGGCTGACAGAGTAGGGAAAATCGTAAAAAATTTACTTAATCTGGCACGAAATCCCTCGAAATCCAGCCTCCAACAGATCAACCTTAAGGAAAGCCTGCGCTCTATCATCTCTCTCATCGACTATAAATTAAAAAACATGAATATCGATCTCAAGTTAGATCTTAAAGATGTGGAACCGATTTGGGCCCAGGAAGACAGGCTTCAGCAGGTTTTCATCAACATCATTCTCAATGCGCTTGATGCCATGCCGGACGGAGGGACACTCGGAATAAGCCTCTATCAAAAAGAGGGCTATAATGCTGTTGAGATCAAGGATACAGGTGTGGGTATCAAGAACCAACACTTAGCAAACATCTTTGATCCTTTTTTCACAACAAAAGGATTCGGCAAGGGAACTGGCCTTGGGCTTTCTATCAGCTATGCTATAATAAAAGAGCATGAAGGACATATCGACGTAAAAAGCATTATGGGTAAAGGAACTGTTTTTACTATTCTCATTCCCATCAAACAAAAGAAAAAGCAGGAAGATAAGCCTTTAACGGTGTAAAAAATGCCAGAAAAAGAGACCATCCACATCATCGACGATGAAAAAATAATCCATGAAGTACTGGAAGACCTGCTCGTCTCTGAAGGATACCAATGCGAACTCTCTTCAAACGGCCAGGAAGCATTAAAAAAACACGAAACCGAGTCTTTTGACCTGGTTCTTCTGGACCTTCTCATGCCCGGGATGAATGGAATAGAGGTGCTCCAGAAAATCAAAAAAATCGACCCTCATGCTATAGTGATCATCATCACAGCCTATGCTTCTGTTGAATCAGCGATCACAGCTATGAAAAAAGGGGCTTTTGATTATATCCAAAAACCTTTCCAGCATGACGAACTTCTTATCACTTTGAGAAGAGCCATCAAACACAAAAAACTTCAAGAAGAAAACATCCAGTTAAAAGACCAGCTTAAAAGGAAGTTCAGTTTCGACAATATAATAGGCAAGAGTATAAACATGCAGGATGTATTCGCTGTCATAAAAGCCTCAGCCCCGACCCGGAGCACAATCCTCATTCAAGGAGAAAGCGGCACAGGAAAAGAGCTCGTTGCAAAAGCCATCCATCAGAACAGCGAACGCGTTGATTTTCCCTTTATCACAGTGAACAGCGGCTCTCTCCCCCCGCAACTCCTGGAAAGTCACCTGTTCGGACATGTCAAAGGAGCCTTTACAGGAGCTGTCAATCAAAAAAAGGGATTGTTCGAAGCTGCAGACAAAGGAAGTATTTTCTTTGATGAAATATCTTCCCTTAATCTGGAAACTCAGGCTAAACTCCTCAGAGTGATGCAGGAGAGAGAATTTATGAAACTGGGAGGCACCAAAACCATTAAAGTGGACACACGGGTCATCGCTGCAACAAATACAGACCTTGAAGAACTCATCAATAAGAATCAATTCAGAGAAGACCTTTTCTACCGCCTCAATGTCATAAAAATAGAAATCCCGCCTCTTAGGGAAAGGAAAGAAGATATTCCTCTGCTGGTCAGACATTTTCTTGATCTTTACTCCAAAGAGAACCATAAAGAAGATCTTGAAGTGACTGAAGATGTGATGGAGCTTCTCGAAAATTACTCCTGGCCCGGAAATGTGAGGGAACTCGAAAATCTCATAGAGAGGACTGTTGTGTTGACCCGTTCGAAAATAATCGGAAGAGAACAAATCCCGTCCTTTCTCCTTAAATCAAAAATCACCGGAAAAACCGACTCTCTCATCTCAGACTACAATCTCAACCTTAAGCAAAGAACCCGTATCTTTCAGAAAAAGGCTGTAATCGATGCATTGAAAAAATCCAATGGGATTCAAAAGAAAGCATCCAGCCTTCTTGGAGTCAAGCCCACGACCTTAAATGAGATGATAAAGCGCCTGGATATTAAAACAAATGACAACCAGAAAGAATAAGGTGAAATCCTTTTAAGATTTCTGGATATGAAACCAGCCGGGAACAGCATCATCGGGATTGATGCTAATTTTTTTCGGCTTGTGTTCCATTTGAAATTCAAAACTGACTACTTTTTTATCTACCAATATCTTTTTTCTCACTCTATTTCCATTTTCCTTCCACTCCAACCATAATGGAAACATAAAAAACCGGTCCTCCTGGATCACGTTCAGTCTTAAGATGAAACCATTGCTGTTCTTCTCTACAGAATACACTACTTTTGCATCAGGCAGATGATAAGATTCAAACCAACCGTGGAAAAAATCATCCAGATCATTTTCAGCAAGCTCATTGAAAATATTGATAAATGACTTCGTGTTTGCTGCGCTGTATTTATTACGAAGAAAAAATCTCTGCAGCCCTAGATAAAACATTTCATCCCCGAACATATCCTTTAACATATTTAAAACCAGTGCTGTTTTATTGTAAATAATAGACTGGTACGCTTCAAAATCAAGATGGCTTATTCGGGAACCCATCATAATAGAACCCCACTTGCTCATTTTTTTGGTCCATGTGGAATACTTCTTCAAAATATCACCAAAATTCTCTTCTCCATACTTTTCCCTCAAAAAAAGAGAAGCTGAAAATTGAGCCAATCCTTCACTTATCCATTGGTCGTGATAGGATTCCCATGATACTCCCTGCCCCCACCATTGATGAGCTATTTCATGAGCAAGAAAATATTCGTCCCATCTGGAAAGATCAACCGGGCTTCTTGTCATCCGGCGAGAACTCACACCGCTCATCCTCGGCAAATCATTAATGATAACCAATGCAGGAGGGCTTTGCCCTCCCTTATTCTTTCCCACATTTCTGACAATGCTCAATTTATCAAAAGGGTATGGACCGAATCGGCTTTGATAAAAATCAATCACTTCCTCCGCTGTCTTAAAAATACGCCCGGTATAAGCCTGGGTTCGGGGGCCTCTGTAATAATCAATCGGTATGGATCCATTGCGTTCCCCTTCCTTCTCCAGCTTCCCGGTAATGAATGAAAGGTATTTGATCTGGTTCATGATTTCAAAAATATAGACTGAATGAGCGTTTTCATCTATACCCTTCCTAGCATCCGTGCCCTTTATACTGAAATCATTAACCATCCTGCCGTTAGAAACAGCGGAATAACCATAAGGAAGCACTAATTTAAGTCGGGCTGTGAAATAGTCTTCTTCAGCCGGGGCTGGATACCAGTATGAAGTGCGGCTGTAAAGATAAAATTTGTCTTCTGTCTCAACAAATTCTATTTTTGATTCCCTTTGCAGGGCTTCTGCAGTATCAGAAGCCCCCTTTAAAGGAGGCACTTTTCCTCTGTAATAGATGTCGATTTCGCCCAACTCTCCACTTGCCAACTGATTCAAGAGATAGACATAGACCGTCTTTCTGAAATCATCCTGCGAAAAAACCAGCCTGTTCTGCTCTTTGTCATTGATACGTAAAATCGTTAGTGCCGGATTTAATATCAGCTTGATGCTGCTCAACCTCCTGACCTTTGATTCGAATTTGATCCTCGCCATACCAGAAAAAAGATTTTCACTAGGATTGTAGCTCACATCTAATTGATAATTCTTTACATCACACTTTTGTCCGAATGACACAAATAATCTCTTTCCTTCTTCTTCCATGGGAGGCGAATACAGGCATATAATCTTCCCATTTTTCCATTGATAGAGATTTATTTCCTCAAAGGCAAAGGGAGAAAAAATATAAGTCAGTTCTCCCATTTTATTAACTCTAAATTCAAAAGCCGCCTCCTCGCCCTGAGGTAATATGGAAAAAAAATCATGGGTCAGAGAACTTCTCACAGTAAAAGACCTAGGGTAATTTTTCATAAAAATTTCATGGGCTAGATCTATTTCAGACTCTTCAATCCCATTCGGTTCTTCAGATCCCCTGACTATTTTTATATTTTTTTTAAAAAAACCTGGACTGAACCTGAGATAAATGGAATCGATACTGCTTTTCAAAGCCCTTTCGTTATATAATAATTCCAAATTGTGCTGTTCTCTGGGTAAAGATGGAGTGAATTCTAAGTGCCCTTTTCCGATAAGAATCAAGCCTGTTTCAATTTCCGGGATATTGTCATAAAAGACAATGGGCTCTTTAAAAGTGATGGAAATGTCCTTATGTTTGATCTCGACTCTTTTAACTCGTTCAATTCTTTCTGAAGGTATCTTGAGCTTGTAAAGAGTCTGTGTCTGCCCAATGGTATCTTTGTTCAGAATTCTCCAGGACCCCTCCACTTTGACGATATCTAGCTGCCAGGTGTCCAGAATAAGGGAATAGGAATTCTGGAATAACAGTGTTAAATAAACTCTCGGCTGATATGAATCTTGTTTGTTTATAGAAACACTCTTTATTGATACAGAACTCATGGAAAAGTCTTCAAAAAAATTCTCTAATCGGGCAACTTCAATATCTTCCCGTTCTGAGGAAAAAGCTTCTTTATAGGCATCGAAGTCTTTGTTCTCAATAGACTGCTTGAACGCTTCAATAAATTCTTCAATCTTATATGAATTTATATCAGCATTGGTGAGCGCATAAGAGGGAAAGACCTGAAGGCATAAAACAACAGCAAAAATCAGGCGTAATCTCTTCATCAGCTCAATTATAACAAAACAAGAGATTTTGTCTATCCGCTTGCCTGAATGATGAACGAGCAATGAACATCGCTATTTTTTTATGAATAGGTCAGGCTAGACAATGACCCGCTTTTCTTCCTTCACGATATTCAACACAATATGGGTTATGGACCTGTCAATACTGCTTTTTAAATGCAGTGATTTTATAAAATCATTAAGGTCTTTCCTGTCTTTAAAATAACCTATAATCAATGAATCCCATTCTCCCGTAATATCATACACTCCCGCTATGCGGTCATCTTTGGCTATCTGCTTCTGGATCTCAAGAAGATTTCCCTGTTTCAAACGAAGCCCGATAAGGGCTGTCAGCTTGATACCAAAATACTCTCTGTCCACCACAGGAATATACCCTTTTATGACACCAGTTTCCTCAAATTTATTCATCCTGTTTATAACAGCGGTCACAGAGATTCCCAGATGTTTGGCCATCTCTCTGTAACTCTTTCGCGCATCTTTATTTAAGACTCGAATGATCTTTCGGTCCAGGTCATCTATCATAACTTCCTCCTACATTTGTTATTAATTATAATAATAAATAAAACAAATATATTTATTTTTCAATATTTAATTGACATTAGTTTCCTTTTATTATATAAAAAAATATATTTAAAATAAAATATTTTACACAAATGGAGGACATTGACCGTGCTTAAAGACCAAAAATTTAAATGTTTTGGGTATAAGGATCAGCAAGAAATACTTGATACAGTCCTGAATCCTGAAAACGGGATTGAATTTGTGAGGATCATATTTCCCGACATTTTAGGAAGGCACATGGACTTTACCATCCCAAGCCAAGAACTCAAAACCTCCTTTAAGCAGGGCAAAGGATTTGACGGTTCGTCTATCGAAGGTTTTGTCAGAATAGAGGAAAGCGACCTCGTCATCAAACCCGAAGCGTCCACATTCAGGATCCTTCCGTGGGAATACCAGGGATTTGCCGAAAACGTAAGATGGAAAGAGGCTGTTATGTTTGGTGACATCCTGACACCTGAAGGAGACCACTATGAAGGGGATTCAAGATATGTTCTCAAAAAGACTATAAAAAAGGCGGCGCAGGAATTTAAAATAGACGACATAAAACTGGGTCCTGAACTTGAATTTTTCATATTTCCCAGCAAAAAAAATGCCCAGCCCTTGGATGAAGGAGGGTATTTTTTTGGAGGTCTGCATGGGGAGTTGAGAAAGGAAATCCAAATCTTATTGAAAAAAATGGGCATAGAATCTGAATATGACCACCATGAAGTCGCAAACGGACAGCATGAAATCGACCTTAAATACCTGAGCGCCCTTGAGATGGCTGACACGTGCATGATCTTTCGCTATATGGTCAAAAAAGTAGCCCGAATGCATAATCTTTACGCGACCTTCATGCCCAAACCTTTAAACGGACAAAACGGCAGCGGGATGCATATACATCAATCTCTCTGGAGAAAAGGAGAAAATATTTTCTTTGACAAAAAGAATCCGTATCATCTCTCTGATACGGCAAAATATTACACTGCCGGGCTCATGAAAAATGGACCGGATATCTCTGCTGTCCTCTGTCAGTGGGTCAACTCATATAAAAGGCTTATAGTGGGTTATGAAGCACCTGTTTATATCGCTTGGGGACAAAAAAACAGATCCGCCTATATCAGAGTGCCTGAATACCAACCCGGAAAAAAAGAAGCCACTCGTATTGAACTCCGGTGTCCTGATCCGGCTTGCAACCTTTATCTCTGTTTCGCTACCACCATTATGGCGGGATTAGCAGGAATAAAGAACAGATCCGCACTGCCGAATCCGGTTGAGGACAATATCTTCAATATGAGTCAGAACAGACAAAAAGAACTTCATATTAAAACCCTTCCTTCAAACCTGCACAACGCTCTTCATAAAATGAAAAAAAGCAAACTTGTCAAGGAAATTCTTGGAGAACACCTGTTTCAAAAATTCCTCCTCAATAAAAAATATGAGATCGAGCAGTACAACAAATCAGTGTCCAAAGAATTCGACAAAAAGGTCTCTGAATACGAAGTGGAAAAATACCTCCCCATTCTCTGAATATTCATTGATCTGCATACCAAGATAGGTTATTCACGAATCAAGCTTGCTGCGGGTTTGATGACTTCCGGATGCGGCTGAAGCGACATTGAAGCTTTACGGATAATCCCAGTTATGCTATAAATGATTTTTAAACAAATGAATATAGTCACAATCATTATAAGCCTGTTCGTGATTCTCTTCGCTATAACCATACACGAAGCCGCTCACGGATGGGCTGCCTACAAACTGGGGGATCCCACTGCTCATATTATGGGAAGGATCACCCTGAATCCTATACCCCATATAGACCCCATAGGAACGGTTCTCATGCCCGCCATTCTCATTATTATGGGAGCGCCTCCCTTTGGCTGGGCAAAGCCTGTACCCGTCAATCCGGCAAACCTGAAAAATCCCAAGCGGGATAACATGCTCGTATCCGCAGCCGGCCCCGCAGCCAATCTTTTAGCCGCTTTTGTTTCTCTTATAGCTATCGTTTTCCTTAAATCAGTCAATCCGAACACCAGCTCTTTTATAAGGTCCTTCTTAATGGGAAGAGGAGGTATTCAAGGAGGCTTTCGCCCTCTGGAAGGGTTGGCCGTGATTTTATTCTATGCGGTGTTTTTGAATGTTCTTCTTGCTGTATTCAATCTTATCCCCATTCCACCTCTTGACGGAAGCGGGATCATTTCCGGTTTCCTTTCTGAAGAAGCAAGCAGAATGTATGATAAAATCCGTCCTTTCGGTTTTATTATCATACTGGGTCTGTTGTATTTGGGCTTGCTTAACCTTATCATAAGGCCTATACAAATTATTATTTATTCGATCATTCTATAAAAATGGAAAAGAACAAAATCGTTCTCAGCGGCATGAGACCTACCGGCCCCCTTCATCTCGGACATCTCGCCGGCGCTCTTAGAAACTGGATCAAATTCCAGGAAGAATATCGGTGTTATTATGCAATAGTCACATGGCACGCTCTCAGCTCCGAATACCAAAACCCAAGTGCCATCAAGCAAAACACATTTGAAGTGGCGGCAGACTGGCTGAGCATAGGACTGGATCCTCAAAAAAGCACTCTGTTTATTCAATCAGAAGTCAAAGAGCATGCAGAACTTCATCTGCTGCTCTCCATGATCATTCCTCTTCCCTGGCTTCAAAGAGTGCCCACTTTCAAAGAAATGCAGAAAGAACTGAAAGGAAAAGAACTGAACACATATGGATTTCTCGGATATCCTGTGCTGCAGACAGCTGATATACTTATGTACAAGGCTGATGTCGTCCCCGTTGGGGAAGATCAGGCTTATCACCTAGAGCTGGCAAGAGAGATCACACGCCGCTTTAACCGTATCTTCGGGAATGTTTTCCCGGAGCCCCAGATGATGCTTACAGAAGTGCCGAAGCTGGCCGGCACTGACGGGCGTAAAATGAGCAAATCCTTTAACAACGCAATCAACTTAAAAGACAGCCCGGAAGAGATTCAAAAAAAAATATCCACTATGGTGACAGACACAAAAAGAAAGAGAAGAAGAGATCCTGGAAATCCTGATGACTGCCCTGTTTTCACTCTGCATAAAGCTTTTGTTGCAAAAAAAGATAGAGAAGAGATCATTCGTGGATGCCGGAGCGCAGGGATTGGCTGTATTGAGTGCAAACAAGTTATCATTGATACTCTCATCAAGGACCTTTCCAGCTTCAGGGAAAAAAGAAAGACCTATGAAAAAAATCCCAGCCTGGTATGGGAAATACTTGAGCAAGGAAACCTAAAAGCAAGGGAAAAAGCCAGAGCAACCATGGAAGAAGTGAGAAACAAGATCGGATTCTGAACATTTATTTATGAACCATTCAGGTAAAATGGAGAGCTCCCAACATACTTATCAAATCAACCTGGAGGTATTTCAAGGTCCCCTCGACCTTCTTCTTTTTTTGATTAAAAAAAAGAAAATAGACATTCATAATATTCCGATTGCATCCATAACAAAAGAATATCTGAAATATCTGGACAATAAAAAAAACATCAATCTCGAAAGGGAATCTGAATTCCTTCTCATGGCAGCGCTTCTTATCCATATTAAATCACGAATGCTTCTGCCCCGGGAAACCTATGAAGATGAAGAGGAGGATCCGCGAAAAACTCTTGTTGAAAGGTTGCTGGATTATGAAAAAATAAAAGCAGCATGCAAAATCTTAAGAGAAAAAGAAGAAAAACAGATTAAAAAATGGAAAAGAACGGCCCTTCCCAAATCAGTATCTTTTCATGAGCTTGACTTTATCGAAGTGTCTCTTTTTGATGTGGCCGAAGTGTTTTTTAACCTCATGATAAGAAAAGAAAAAGATGGAATAAAAGTCATTAATAGAAAAGACATTTCAGTCAAAGAAAAAAAACAGGATATCATCAGATATTTAAAAGACCATTCCTATCTTGACTTTCTTGAATACTTTGGAAGTCAAAAGACACTTGAAGAATCAATGGTGTCTTTCTTTTGCCTGCTGGAGCTCATAAGTGAAAGAGCGGTTATTGCCGTCCAAGAAAACCTGTTCCATAGAATAAAGGTATGGTTAAGAAGTGAAGTAAAAGAATGAAAAAGGATTTGAAAAATATTATTGAAGCCTTGATTTTTGTATCCATAGATCCTTTGTCATTAGACAAAATCAAAGATATCTTAAAAGAATTCCCGGATAAAGAAATCGAACATGCTGCTGCTGAACTGAAAGAGCATTACTCAGAAAACAAAGGAGGTATCACTATTATTCAGGCATCTGGAGGTTACCTCTTTGCCACTCAGAATGAATATGACATATATATAAAAAGGTTCCTGAAGCATGAAAAAAAGCAAAAGCTCTCAAGGGAATCCCTTGAAACACTATCAACCATTGCCTACCACCAACCGACTACTCTGGCAGAAATATCAGCTATAAGGGGAGTAGATGCAAGTTACTGTTTGAAAACCCTCCTTGAGAAAAAACTCATAAAAATCATAGGCAGGAAAAAAAGTCCGGGAAAACCATTAATTTACAGAACAACCAAACATTTCCTTAGCTATTTTGAACTCAACAGCATCAAAGATCTTCCAAGTAAAGAAGAAATCGAAAAGATATTAGCGGAAAAATACGAAGAAGAATGAAAAAACCGCCTAAGTTAAGATTTTACCTATATTTAGCATTGACAAAAATGTCTTTCTCATATAGTATATCCAACTAACCTGAGCTATTCATAAAAAAATGGCGAGGGTATTTTTTTATTCTGCAGTAACCTCGACTGTGGATGATCCAGGCTACTTATAAGGTTAAAATGGAAGTTAAAATCGCAAAAAATTCAGGGTTGTGCTATGGAGTCAAGCGGGCTCTTCAGATAGCGAAGAAAACACGCCAGCTCAAATCCGGAAAAGTCTATACCTTAGGGGACCTCATACATAATCCCCAGGTCATCGAGGAATTGGAAAAAAAGGAGATAAGACCTGTAAAAAACCCTGAAGAAATCAACGAGGGAACTATTATTATTCGCAGCCACGGTGCTTCTCCTGAAATATATGATCTGCTGAATCAAAAAAATATTGAAATCGTAGACGCCACATGCCCCATTGTCAAGAACATACAAAAACTGGCATCAAAACTAGCTGAGAAAGGGGATGAAATCATCATAGTTGGGAACAGAAAACATCCTGAAACAATAGGGCTGAAGGGACATAGTCTAGGTAAGGGCATTATCATAGAAAATGAGAAGGAGGCCAGAAAGCTTCCGTTTAAAAAGAAACGTGCGGTCATCAGTCAATCCACTCAAGACTTCAATACATTCAAGGAAGTGACCGGCGTGTTGATGGAGTGTACAGAAGAACTAAACATTCACAATACCATATGCAAATCAACTCAAATCCGCCAGAATGCCACTTCAAAGCTGGCTTCTTCCGTTGATCTTCTGTTAATAATCGGAGGAAAAAACAGCTCAAATACAAACAAGCTCTATCAAATCTCGAAAAGCATCCTGAAAAACACTCATTTTATTGAGAATGCAAAACAAATCACATCAGAGATGATACAAGGGGCTCAAAAAATAGGCCTTTCAGGAGGTGCATCCACTCCTCCTGAAGTCATCCACGAAGTATCAAAAAAAATCAAATCCAACTTCAAACATCAATATCACAGGGAGAGAATACACCAATGTCAGAGTTAACAAAAAACAACAATCACATTTCAACAAAAGATTACGAAGCTCTGCTTGATAAGTACAAATTTAAAGCTTCCGAACTTGTCCCCGGAAAACTTATCAAAGGAAAAGTCCTGAAAATAACACCCTCATTTGTCCTGGTCGACATAGGATCAAAATCAGAAGGGATCATTCCGGTTGAAGATTTCAGCGATCCTGAAAACATAAAAAAAATCAATCCCGGAGATGAAATAGAGGCCATTCTGGAAAGGACAACACCAAGGGACGGCTATCTACCTCTGTCAAAAAGCAAAGCTATTGCTGCAAAGGCACTGGATAACCTTGAAAAAGCCTATAAATACAATAATTGGATCATCGGAAAAGTTTCAGAAAAAGTAAACAAAGGATATCTTGTTGATGTGGGAATTAAGACATTTCTTCCTGATTCTCATGCAGATATAAAATCAATTAAAGACCCTAACGAGATAATCGGAAAAAGATTCAAATTTAAGGTCATAAAATTTGACAGAAAAAGCGAAAATGCTGTGGTTTCCCGCAAACTGCTTCTTATCGATAAAAAAGAAAAAAAGAAGAAACAGGTTTTCTCTCAACTGAAAAAAGGAAAAACTTTTATGGGAGAAGTCAAAACCCTTACCAATTTCGGCGCTTTTATTGACTTAGGGGGGGTTGAAGGGCTTTTACATATCTCAGACATGTCATGGGGAAAAGTAAACCATCCTTCTGACCTCTTCAAAATCGGTGAGAAAATCGAAGTGGTTATTCTTGACTATGACGAAAAAGAAGAAAAAATATCACTGGGCTATAAACAGCTGACCAAAGATCCTTGGGAAGATATCGAAGATAAATACGAAGAAGGACAAAAGGTTAAAGGAAAGGTCGTCAATTTAACGGATTTCGGAGCTTTCGTCGAATTAGAAAAAGGAGTGGAAGGTTTGATCCATGTATCAGATCTGACATGGTCAAGGAAAATGGTGCACCCTAAAAAGGTTCTTTCTCCGGGTGAAGAAGTGACCGTCAGCATCCTTGACGTTGATCCGGCTGAAAAAAGAATCTCACTGGGTCTCAAACAAATCAAGCCGCATCCCTTGGAAACACTTAAAAACAAATACGGCCCCGGTAAAAAAGTAAAAGGTAAGATCACGAATATAACAGCATTCGGAGCTTTCATGGAAGTCGAAAAAGGAGTAGAGGGGCTCATCCACATATCCGATATAAGCTGGAAAAAAATAAATCATCCTTCTGATGTATTAAAAACCGGGGACGAGATTGAAGCTATTATTCTCAGTATAGATGTTGAAAAAGAGAAGCTGTCACTTGGTATCAAACAACTGGAAGGAGATATTTGGGAGGACTTCTTCGAGCGCCAGAAGGTCGGAAGTATCGTCAATGTAAAAATAGTCAGGATCGTCGATTTTGGCGTGTTCGTTGAAATCATGCCAGGTATCGAAGGGGTCGTTTTCGTATCAGAACTTAGCGAGAAAAAAATTGAAAATCCTTCAGATGCCTTTTCTGTGGGAGAGGAAAGGTTGGCAAAAATACTTAAGATGAACAAAAAAGACAAGAAGATCGCCTTGAGCTTTAAAAAGGCTCAACTTGAAATGCAAAGAAGAGAGTACAAAAAATACATGCAAAGCCAGGATACAAAACACACCCTCGGCGATATTATGAAAGACCAGCTCAAAAATATAGAAACCCCTAAAATTAAGTCAAAAAAAGAAAAGGAGAATAAATCATGATAAAAGTTGATTTAATAAACAAATTGGCAAAAGATATGAACATTACAAAACAGGAAGCAGAGAAAGGGGTCAATATTTTTTTCAATACACTAAAGGAAGCCATAAAAAAAGGTGAAGAAATCGAGCTTCGGGGCTTCGGAAGCTTCCGTATAAGAAAACGTGGTTCAAGGTCAGGAAGAAACCCAAGAACCGGAGAGCCGGTCAAAGTTCCTTCCAAAAAAGTGATCTATTTTAAACCGAGCAAAATCCTGAAACAGAGCATAAACAAATAATGGAATATATGACGGTTCCATGGAGAGAGCCATACGTAAAAAATGCGCATAAAATGAAAGAATGTTTCTTCTGTGCCGCCGCAAAAAGAAAAAGAGACAAACAGGATCTCATTCTCTACAGGGGAGAATATAACTTCATAATCCTTAACAAATATCCCTATTCACCAGGCCATCTTATGATAGCTCCTTATAAACACCTGGACTCTATTGAAAAGGCGGGGAAAAAAACCTCTGACGAAATGACAGATATGTTGAAAAAATCCCTGGAAATTATCCGTGAGGTCTATAATCCTCATGGTTTCAACACTGGAATGAATATAGGTCACAGCGCTGGGGCTGGCGTTGCCCATCATTATCATCTCCATATCATACCAAGATGGGTTGGAGACTCCAATTTTATGCCTATCATCGGAAAAACAAAATTAACAACAGAAGATCTAAATAAAACCTATAACAATTTATGTGGGTACTTTAAAAATTCAAGGGACTGAAAAGGAAAAAATAAGAATCAATCTGGAGAAAACTTGCATGAACTTTAAACTAAACGAAGAACAAAAGATGCTTAAGGAAATGGTACGGCATTTTGCTGAAAAGGAAATAAGTCCTGTGGCTAAGGAACTAGAGCAAAAACACGAATTTCCCAGCGAGCTGATTAAAAAATTGGCGGAACTCGGCCTTATGGGAATGTTCGTCCCTGATAAATACGGAGGAAGTGAAACAGACAGCCTATCAGTTTCTCTTGTTATTGAAGAGATAAGCCGTGTATCACCTTCCCTAGCAGTCATTTTTTCCGTTCACTCATCATTGTTCTGCTACTCGATATCCAAATTCGGGACTGAAGAACAAAAAAAAGAATATCTACCCAAAGCAGCTGAAGCGAAAATACTGGGAGCATTCAGCTTGAGTGAATCAGAAGCTGGATCAGATGCAACGGCATTGAAGACCTCTTTTGTAAAAAAGGGCGACAAGTATATTTTAAACGGAATAAAGACCTGGGTGACAAGTGGAAAAAATGCAAATGCCTATATACTTTTTGCCAAAAATAAAACAGCTTCAGAAAAAAGAAAGCTCAGCGCTTTTATTGTGGACAGGGATTCTCCGGGACTTAAAATAACGAAAGTTGAAGATAAAATGGGGTTGAATTCTTCCTTGACTTCGGAAATAACCTTAGAAGACTGTGAAGTCCCCTCAAAAAATATTCTGGGCGGTGAAGGTCAGGGAACGAAAATTGCATTCAATTGTCTTGACCACTCGAGAATAGGGATTGCGGCCCAATCAGTCGGCCTGGCAAACCGATGTCTTGAAGAAGCTATAAAATATTCAAACCAGAGACAGGCTTTCGGACAGAATATCTCCTCCTTCCAGGCCATCCAATTCAAAATCGCTGATATGGCCACCCAGCTCGAAGCCTCACGGCTTCTCACTTACAGAGCCGCTCATTTAGCTGACCAGGGAGAGCCCTTTTCAAAGGAATCCGCAATGGCAAAACTTTTTGCTTCAGAAGCTGCCAATAAAATAGCTTACGAAGCTCTTCAGATTCACGGAGGATACGGATATTCAAAAGAATTTCTCATAGAACAATTATATAGAGATGCGAGGGTTCTTACCATATATGAAGGGACTTCAGAAATCCAGAGACTTGTCATATCAAGATGTCTTCTCAGATGATATTTTTTTTGAAAAAGATAGTTTCGAGGTGAAAAATGCTTAAATCAATGCGAAAAAACTTGAAATCACTGGCACCCGCGCTCTGGCTGGTTATCTTTGCTTTTATTCTTTCCATATTCTTTGTATGGGGCAAAGGAGGAGGATCAGGAGAAGTAAGAGACAAAAACGTTGTAGCCTATGTAGGAAAAGAAAAGATTTCCGTTGACCAATATATAAACAGTCTCAGAACAAAAATCGAATCGCTCAAAGAGCAGTTCAAAGAGCTTGACGCCAACTTTATACAGCAGTTGAATATCCCACAGCAGGCTTTAGAAGAGACCATAAGGCAAGAACTCCTCCTTCAAACAGCCCGCCTTATCGGTGTCAAGGTTGCTAATTCTGAAATAAGAGACAGAGTTCTTAGTTATCCCGTATTCCAGAAAGACGGAAAATTTATCGGATTCGATGAATATAAAAAGATACTTGAATGGAATCGGACAACTGTCAGTGAATTCGAAGAAATCATCTCCAAAGAGATATTGGCAACAAAAACCATCCAGATTTTGACCTCGGGAGTTTCAGTAACAAGAGATGAAGTGTGGGAAAATTTCAAGAAAACCAATGAGTCTGCGGAACTGGAATATATTTATATCCCGTCTGACAAAATGGAACTCAGCGAACAGCCGTCGCAAGAAGCCCTCTTAGACTATTTCAGTAAAAACAAAGATGCATATGAAATACCGGAAAAAAGAACAGCAGAATACGTGTTTCTCAATAAAGAGGACCTCAAAGAACAAATAGATATCAAGGATCCAGATGTACAGAAATACTATGAAAGCAATAAAAGCCATTTTGAAGAACCTGAAAAAAGAAGAGTACAGCGGATATTTCTCCCCTTTGAAGATAGTGAAAAAAAGGATATCCTCGAAAAATCAATTGAGATCAAAAAACAACTGGATAAGGGCGAAGATTTCGGAAAATTAGCCTTAGAGTTTTCAAAAGACGATCAGGCTGCAAACAACGGAGACTGGGGTTATTTTGAATGGAAGCAGCTCCCTCTTGAAGAACAGAACACCATTCAAGAACTGACTGAAAAACAAATTTCTGATCCCATTGAACTCGAAGACGGAGTATCCATCATAAGGATTTCGGAAATCCTGCCGGCTGTCCAACTCCCCTTAGAAGACGTAAGAGAACGGATAGAAACCATTCTGAGAGACAATAAAGCAGAAGAAATGATAGAAACAAGAATCGCTCAGCTGGAAAAACTCGCTTTAAAAGATAAGAGCCTTGACGTCGCTGCTCAAAAGCTCGGTTATAAAATAAAAAATACTGGGCCTCTTGAATTAGGAGAAGGAATAGATGAGATCGATCCGTCAGGCTCATTAAGTCAAATGCTTTTTAACATGAAAGAAAGAGAGATCTCCTCACCCCTAATCACTTATAAAGGAAAGGGGATCTCACAACTCATAAAGATAGACCCCCCCAGACCTGCAGCTTTTGAGGAAGTGGAAGAAAAAGTAAAAAATGATTTTATCAGCGAAAAAAAAGAACAGAAAGCGTTTGAAAGGGCTTCCCGCATAAAAAACAGTTTCAATGGTTCAGACCTGAAGAAACTAGCAGAAAGTGATGACATTGAATATAAAAGCGCTCAGAATCATAAAAGAGAACAGTATCTCAGTCTTATAGGAGATAATTCCGAAATAGACAGGATTGCCTTTTCTCTCCCCTTAAAGGAACTGAGTGACCCTGTCAAAGTGAACGGAGGCGTGGTGCTTCTGCGTGTCCTAGAAAGAAAAGAAGCGATAAAAGAGGAATTCGATGAAAATTTCATACAGGCGCGAAACGAACTTTTAAACACAAAACAGAATAAACTCTTTCAATCCATGTATTTAAAGATGAGAGAAAAGATCGGTGTAAAAATAAACTATGACCTTTACACCCGTGTCAATTCAGAGGTCTTGTCCCGGTATCAAAGCGAAAATGACTGACGCTTAAGAAACCCCATGGAAGAGGCATCATAAGCGTATGAGCTCCAGCAATAAGGACTCTACTTGAGCTTCCATCGCTTTCTTAAATCTTTCAATTGTTTGTGTGAATTCATCTTCAAGATAATCCAGAATTCTCAATGGTTTTCCGATACTCACTCTAATCTTCCCTGGAGTTAAAAAAGGCTTTTGAGTGCCAAATATGGCAACAGGTGTAACCGGAACCATGAGTCCATCCCTCTTATAAAGATTATAGCAGATTATTGAAGGCCCTCTCTTAAACGTACTTATAAAAGGATTAGATGTGTCTTCTTTGACCAGTCCTTTCCCTTGAAGAAGCACAACCGCTCTTTTCTTTTTCAAATTTTGCTCACACTTTCCTATAGCTGTCCTCTTTTTCCCGGATAGATCCACAGGGACCGTGCCTACTTTAGAAATGTTGTTCGATATGTAATAAACGAGCGGAATCTTCACAGGCCCTGAGAGAAAATCAAGCAGTGCGCCAAATTTCTTAAGATTGTGCCTCAGATAATTCCTGATCAAACGATTGAGGTCGTTTTTAGCAAAAATCATCTTGTTTGCTGTGAAAACAATAGGACGCGGTGCTATTTTAAACAGGACCGCTATATCTTTAAAGCTGCCCACATGATTCCCCACTATTATATTGGGCCCTGATTTAACGAAATTTTCTTTTCCTTTTAGGATTATTTTTTTGCCTAGGAGAGAGATGTCAGTCAGAGTCCTTATAACCGGCCAGAATCTTTTATACTCAAGTTCAAAATCCATTTTATAAGATATCCCTTAAAATATCCCAATTAACAAACCATTACAAGGCCTGTTTCTTTTCCATATTTTCACTTTCCTGGCAGCATTTTTCAAGAAAATATTTAACCTGGCCTATTCATGAAAAAATGACGATGATCATTTCTTCGTTTTGCTTTCAAGGATATACATGCTTTTTGAAAAAATGACAACTGAAATGTGTTTGTTTTTCTCGACTCGCTCATCATCCAGGTTAGATTATCCACTTATCTTGAAAATTTCTGACGTCCGTGGTAACTTAAAATCCAATTACTTCCGGCCTGGCAGGTATACAGCTTTTGTAAAAAGGAGATAAAAATGATCACATTATTGAAAGGAGGGCAAGTCTATGCTCCCTCTCCTCTCGGGAAAAAAGACATCCTTATCGCAGGAAGGCAGATTGTCTCTGTAGCCAAACCAGGAACCATCCATCTCCATGGAACGCCTTATGAGGAAATCGATTTATCTGGAAAGATTATAACACCTGGATTTATAGACAGCCATGTCCATATCCTCGGAGGAGGAGGGGAAGGCGGACCTGCTACAAGAACACCTGAAATCAAAGTCGAGGACATCATTGCCAGTGGAGTTACAACGGTCATAGGATGTCTTGGGACTGATAGTGTGACCCGGCATATGGAGTCACTCTATGCCAAAGCAAAGGGGCTTGAGGCTGAAGGTATCTCCACGTATATATTTTCCGGTTCCTATGAAATACCAACCACGACCCTTACCGGCAGCATAAGGCGGGACCTTGTCCTCATAGACAAAGTCATCGGTGCCGGTGAAGTCGCCATCTCTGATCACCGCTCATCACAGCCTTCTTTTAGAGAATTCTGCCGGCTTGCTGCTGAATGCCGAGTAGGGGGCATGCTTGGGGGAAAAGCAGGAATCCTGCATTGTCATGTAGGAGACGGCGAACAAAAACTGGAGATGATCTTCCGCCTCATCAATGAAACAGAGATCCCCCCAAGTCAAATAATCCCCACTCACTGCAACAGAAATCCTGTTCTTTTAGAGAAAGCTATTGCCTTTAATAAAATGGGCGGATGCATTGACTTTACTGCAGGTGCGGATCAAGATAACGAAGAAGGAGGTCTTATCAGCATAAGCGGGTCCGTTAGTAAATGTATAGAAAAAAAGGCCTGTCTTGACCACATCACCGTAAGCTCAGACGGCAATGGAAGCATGCCTGTTTTTGATGAAAAGGGAAGCCTCATAGGTCTTACCGTTGCGGATCAGAGAAGCCTCTTGCTTCATTTCCGCTACCTGATCGACAAAAAAATACTAGATATAGATAAGGCACTGAGGATATTCACCCTTAATCCCGCACGCTGTTACGCACTGAGAAAAAAAGGGCAAATATCGCCCGGTTATGACGCGGATATCAATATTTTTGATCCCCGATTCAATCTGATCCACGCATTTTCCATGGGAAAAAAGGTAATGGAAAAGAAAAAATTACTGGTTAAAGGAACTTTTTCACAATAAAATTAAGCGCGATTTCAAAAAAAAAGAAGAGAAAAAACAATGAACAATCAATCAGAAAAAAAGGGTAAGACCCCGCATAGGCCCGGATTCTATACGGCTCTCATTCCATTGATAACAATGGGACTTCTTCTTGGTGTGGGTTATGGTGTTTATCAAATCAGACCTCAAGTGCTATTGGTCGCAGCTGCATTTATAACCGGATGCCTTGGATTCATTCTTAAATTTAAATGGAGTGACATGGAAAAAGGCATTGTCAACAGCATACATAAGGCAATGCCTGCTATCCTCATAATGCTTTGTGTGGGAATCCTGATAGGTTCGTGGATAGCATCAGGCACGATTCCGATGGTCATATATTACGGACTTAAACTCATATCACCACAATTCTTTCTTGTCACAGCCTGTTTTATCTGCTCCCTGACATCTCTTGCCACGGGAACATCATGGGGAACCATAGGAACACTTGGGGTTGCGTTCATAGGGATAGCCATGGGGCTCGGAATCCCTCTTGGACAGGCAGCGGGAGCCATAGTGGCAGGTGCCTATTTCGGAGATAAAATGTCCCCCTTTTCTGATGTCACAAACCTGGCGCCGGTAGCAGCAGGATCAAACCTTTTCGATCACATCAAACATATGCTGTGGTCAGCAACCCCTGCCTGGCTGCTCGGCCTTTTTATATATTTCCTTATAGGTCTCAGGTATAGTGCCAAGGAAGTCGAATCAGAAAGCATGAAGATAATCACACATACTTTAAAGGAGAACTTTAATTTTAATATTTTTCTTCTACTCCCGATGGTCGTTGTCTTTTATTTTGCAGCAACCAAAAAACCGACCATACCTGGCATGCTGATTTCTTCCTTTATTGCCGGTATCCTTGCGTTTGCTTTTCAAGGAATGTCCATTCAAGAATTTGCATCCGCTATCAATACAGGTTACAAATCCAATACAGGTGTGCAACAGGTTGACCAACTTATATCCAGAGGAGGCCTGATGAGTATGATGGAAACCCAGTTGGTTGCTTTCACGGCTTTCAGTTTCGGGGGAATAATGCAGTCAACAGGAATGCTCTCTGTTATACTGGACAGGGTCATGAAATTCACACGTAAAGTCTCCAGTCTTGTCATAACAAGCGTATCGGCCTGTATTGTCACGGCACTGGTCACTGGCAGTTCATATCTTTCCATGATTATCCCTGAAGAACTGCTGGCCCCTATCTACAAAAAGAAAAAGCTTGCCGCAAAAAACCTTTCAAGGATAGCTGAAGAAAGCGGTGCTATCATAGTTCCCTTGATACCCTGGAGTATGGCCGGTGTATATATAACAGGGACCATAGGCGTATCCACATTTTCCTATCTTCCCTGGGCTTTCATGAATTATATTTCTGTTGTTCTTTTAGTTGTGTTTGGATTTACAGGATTTACAATGGCCTCAAAAAAAAGAGAAGACGAAACTCAAATAGGAAGCTGAATCCAAATCCCCTTAATCTTCATCCTCCGTTTTTTCCAAACGTTTTAAGGCTTCCCTGTATTTTTTTTGGGCTTCTTTCTGCCTTTCCCTTGCTAACTCCGCTGTAGACTCAAATCTAGCTTCAAAGCCCGCTTTTCTCTTTCTCTCTTTTAAAAGAAGGTCATCCAGGCTTCCTCTTTTTTTCTTCTTTCTGTCAAATCTTATGACTTCCTTATTAGTGGAATCTATCCATAAGAGGGACCCGCAGCAGGGGCATTCCGCCTTGAATACAATAGAATCCTTTTTATTGTTTCTCTTATTCATTTTGACAAAATCTAACAGAAATTTAAAAATCATTCAAGTCAAATCGCCCGGATTTCATTCAGGGGGTGGAGCTGCTGAGGTTTAACCTAGATGATAAACAAAATGAACATCGCCATTTTTTTATGAATAATGCAGGATAAATGAAATTCAGACGAATCAAGGCATCTCAATCCGGTGTTTTTTTATAAGTTTAAAAAGACCCTGACGGCTCAATCCGATTTTTTCAGCCGTCTGAGTCTGATTATAATTAAAACGAGCCAAGGCCTGGTTTAAATACTTTCTTTCAAACTCTGCCCTAGCGGCAAAAAAACCATAAGAAATCGGACTTGCTTTTTTTATCCCGGAACATATCTTCCTGGACAGGTCTTTCTCAGAAATGACAGCCGACTCCTGTCTCAAAACAATACATCTCAGCACTTCATTCCTGAGTTCCCTTACATTTCCTGGCCAGGAATAGTGCAGCAGAAAATCCAGGGCTTCGGAAGAAAATCGGAGTTTTCTTAAATTCATTTCCCTGCTGAATTTCTCTGTGAAGTATTCAAGGAGGTATAAAATATCACATCCCCTGTCTTTTAAAGGCGGAAGTTTAATAGAAATTATTTTAAGCCGGTAATACAAATCTTCACGGAATCTTTCTTTTTCAACCTCTTTTTCTATATTTTTATTTGTCGCGCTTATGATTTTTATATCGACAGGGCGCGGTCTGTTCTCACCGATTCTCCGGAGCTCTTTCTCCTGAAGAACACGCAAAAGCTTAGATTGGAGCATAGGAGATAAATCACAGATCTCATCAAGAAATAGAATCCCTTTGTCCGCTTCTTCTATAAGCCCCTGTTTATCTCTCAAAGCACCTGTGAAAGAACCCCTTCTGTATCCAAACAACTCACTCTCTAAAAGGTTCTCAGGGATAGCCCCGCAGTTTAAAGCGACAAAATTTTCTTTTTTTCTTATTCCCATCAAATGGATATTCCTTGCCACCAGTTCTTTTCCCGTCCCGCTCTCTCCACTTATAAAAACAGGGGCATTTACGTCCTTTACCTTATGAATGAATCGGAAGATTTTTTGTATGGAGAGGCTTTTGCCCACAATCTGAAAATCTTCTGAAACCGGAACCATTCCCTCTCTTTGAATGATTTCTGTATGGACCATACCCTTCAACTCCAATTTAGATAACGAAAATAGATCTGTATTTTCTCACTTCTGATCTTTTATACAGGCACAGAAAGGGAAGGATAGTAAGAGAGGGAAGAATTATGTTTTCTTTTTTATTTTATTTATCTTTTCCTTAACTTTTCTGTAATCTTTATTCCACTGTCTCACTTCTTTATACAAGCTCAGGGCTTTCTTAGACTCACCTAAATCCTCATAAACAGAAGCGATCTCATATTTAAGAGAATAGGCTGGCTCTGTGTCCTCTTCAATCAAATCAAGCTCCTTTTGCAGCCATTTGAGAGCTTGCTTAAAATCCTTTTTCTTACGGAAACAGGAGCTGATGACATGAAAACTATCTGCGGCTATTTTTTCGTCCTTAGAGGCAATTTTAGCTTCCTCGACAGCTTCATCAAACAATCCCTGTTCCATAAAGGCTAAGGCAAGATTATAATGGCTGTCATAGTCTTCTTTCCCGACCTTTTCATCCAGAGCTTTGCGGAAATCGGATACAATATCTGAAAGAGCTTTCTCCACAATCGTTGTGTCTCCTCTCAACTGGTAGTTATAAATGTCTTTAATCGCTTCTATTTCTTCGTCAGGTCTGTGGGCAAGGTCATAATATTTCTTATCACCGTCTTCTTTTGAGACAATCGGAATAATATCTGTTTCCGCAAAAATATCAGCGGCTGTTAATTTTTCCTCAGAATCAGGCCTTAATGAAGCGGGTTCAGAAGGATAGGGAGGTTTCTTGACTTCTCCGAACAACTCCGTTTCTTTCTTCTTCACTTCGCCCAAACGTGATGGGATATCTTCAATGTGAACTTCTGAAGCGGCAACCTCCAGCTCTTCTATCTTTCCGGTTATTTTTTCATGATCCGGATACCTGATGTTTAGGTTTTGAAGGATTCTCCGTGCGTTCTTTATAAGGCCTTGTTCAATATACAAATCTACTTTAGCAAGAGTTGTCTCTATGAGTTCTTCAATCTCACTGACATTGAGAGAGGCCTCTTCATCCTCCTCCAGCAGTCCGAGCTCTTTTTTTGTTTTCTTGTATTCGCTGAAATATTCTTCTTTCTCCGGAAAGAGATTGAGCAGCTCTCCCAAAACTGAAATCATTTTTTCTTTTTCCTGCTTTTTTCTGTATTCGCTTAAAATGAGTCTGTTCACAATTTCAAGATTGTCTTTGTTTCCTTTGGATCTGTAAAGATCAGCCAGTTTCTCAAGAGTCCTTACGTGAGGTTTTCTGCCTGACAATATAAGACCCAAAAGACCGATAGCCTTGCCTTCCTTTTTCTTCCTTGCTAGCAGATCGACAACAGGCTCGTAATATTCAAATGCTTTATCAAGATCTCCCTCTTCAATGAACAGCTTTCCCAGTTTCACTCTCGCATCAATATCCTTTGGGCTTTCGGCTGTGATCCGTAAAAATACTTCTTTTGCTTTGTTATTGTTTTTCTCTTCCAAATAAAGCTTGCCTAAAATATAAAGCGCTCTTAAATTTTTTTCGTCCTTCTTAAGGATCTCATTAATAAGCTTGAAAGCTTCCTTTCTCTTGTCTTCTCTTTTATATATCTCAATGATATTGGTCAACGTACGGGGATAGTCCTCTCTCAAGTCTCTTGCTTTTTGTAATGCTTTATGCGCGTCCTTCAAGTCTTCTTTACTGATCTTGTATTCTGCAACCTCATTCAATTTTTCGATAGCACTATCAATTTTCCCTTCCTTTTCATACAATCCTGCCAATACCTCTCTTGATTCCATATCCTCTTCATTAAGTTTGAGCACAGCTTCATACATCTCAATGGCTTCTTTACTCTTCTTGCTTTTCTTTAACTCCTTTGCCAGTTTCGAATATTCAACAAGAGCTTCAGACTTAAATCCCCGGCTTTTATAAAGGTCTGCGAGTCTTCTGGATATATCAAGGTTCTCTGGTTCTATCCTGGCAATCCGTTTAAGGGTGGCAATGGACTTGGAGTAAATGCCTTTTTCTTCATACAAATTGGCGATATTTTCAAACTCTGCGACCGCTTTTTTTCTCTGACCCGATTTTACATACAGGTCTCCAATTGTATTCCTAATAGGAATATCCTGTTCGCTTCCGTTCAATAATTTTTTATATTCTGTGACAGCCTCAGCAGTCTTCCCCTTTTTAACTAGTTTTTTTGCCCTGGCTTCTATTTTTTGCCTTTCTTCTTTATCAGTCATCTTTCTTTTTCACATTTCAATCTAAAGGAAGACCTATGAAAAACAGTCGGTCCGAGTTTTTCTAATGCTCTATAATGCTCCCTGGTTCCGTACCCCTTATTTTTCTCCAGCAAATACCCTCTGAACATCTGACTCAGCCTGACTATCATCTGATCCCTCAAAACCTTTGCCACAATGGATGCAGCTGCGATCGAAATACTTTTCTGGTCTCCTTGATAAACTCTCTTCTGATAACAATTTACATCATTAAGCTCTAATCCGTCAACTAAAAGAAAATCAACTTCCCCTGCCATGTTTTCAACAGCTCTTTTCATGGATTCTTTTGAAGCCCATAAAATATTTTTTCTATCAATTTCTAAGTTTGTGGAAACTCCTATCCCAACGGAACAAGCATTCTTTAATATTAAAAGTGAAAGTCTTCTTCTTTTTTTTTCAGAAAGAAGTTTTGAATCATTGATTTCCTTTAACCATCCTTGAGGAGTACTATGTACACAAGAGGGAGAAAACATAACAGCTGCAGATACAACCGGCCCAAACAGAGCTCCCCTTCCAACTTCATCTATTCCAGCTATATTCTTAAACCCTCTTTTTGCAATTTGCCTTTCTATATGAAAATCAGCCACTTTCTATCATCATAACATAAAGATAGAGCCTCAACCACAGCAAACAACAAACTACCTGGATTCTTTTATATTGGCCGCTTTACCTTTCAAATGACGCAAGTAATATAATTTGGACCTTCTCACTCTTCCTTTTCTAACAACTTCTATTTTCTTTATGCTTTGGGAATAAAGCGGAAATATTCTCTCTACTCCTATGCCAAAAGAAATTTTCCTGACAGTAAACATCTTTTTCGCACCCGAGCCTCTTTTCGAAATGACATCACCTTTAAACACCTGGACTCTCTCTTTGTCTCCTTCTCTTATGATCACATGAACCTCTATAGTATCCCCTACATTAAAATTATCCCTGTCTTCCTTTATCATTTCTTTCTCTACTAAATCAATGAGATTCATTGTTCCTGCCTTTCATTTCATTTCTTAACTCTTCAATAAGGGCTTTATCTTGTTCAGAAAGCTTTATGTTCTTCAAAAGGTCCGGCCTGAGGTCCATGGTCTTCTCAAGCGCCTTTTTCCTTCTCCAGCGCTCAATTTGTTCGTGATTTCCCGAAAACAAAATCTCGGGGACTTTAAGCCCTCTGAAAGATCTGGGCCTTGTGAACTGAGGATGATCCAGCAAGCCTGATGAGAATGAGTCCTGCTTTACCGATTCCAATCTTCCTACGACTCCAGGAAAAAATCTTGAAACACTGTCAACAATAACCATAGCAGCCAGTTCTCCTCCAGTCAAAACAAAATCTCCTATGGAAATCTCATCTGTAGCCAGGTTTTGAGCTACTCTTTCATCCACTCCTTCATAGCGCCCGCAAACAAGTATTATCTGTGAACATTTCGCAAATCGTTCTGCCATTTTTGAGTCAAAACATTTTCCTTTTGGACTCAGCAGGCATACTAAAGCATCTGCCTCCTTTTTAACCGCTTCTACAGCAAGAAATACCGGCTCGGGCTTGAAAACCATTCCCTGACTTCCTCCAAAAGGACGATCATCCACCTGATGATGTTTATCTCTCGCATAATCTCTCAGATTGTGGATGTTTATCTCAAATAAATCTTTTTTAAGAGCTTTCTCTAGGATTCCCTTCGAAAAATAACTCTCAAATACTTCTGGGAATATTGTGATTATATCAAACCTCATCCCGCTCTGAAAATCCTTTTAAAATAACGACACTTAACTATTTGTGGAATCCAACCTTTTTATTATGCAGAAGTATTTTCCCCTGCCCACACTCTTTTCTGAGAACTGCTTGTAAAGCCTTTTCTCTTAAAACAAATGCAACAAAGGCTCCCTCTTCCCGCTTAAGTGTCTTTTTTCTCTGAGCCTGCCTTTTTCCTCCTTTGAATTCTCGCTGTTTTACCGCTTCTGATTGATACCTTACTTTTCGATAATTTCCAGATTGAATCTTCTTTTCAGTTTCATGCCCGCTGCACCAAGTATAACTCTGATAGCTCTTGCAGTTCTTCCCTGTTTTCCAATGACTTTACCTAAATCCTCCGGAGCAACTTTAAGTTCAAGAATTGTGGTCTGTTCCCCCTCTAGTTGGGAAACCACTACTTTGTCCGGATTGTCAACCAATGACTTAGCAATCATTTCAACTAGTTCTTGCACTGTAACCTCCTTTAAGCTTGTTTGTCTGATTGTTTCTCTGACATAGAAATTTTATTTAAAAGAGACCGTACTGTATTAGAAGCTTGAGCTCCTTTACTTATCCAATATCTCGCTCTTTCTAAATCAATGTTAATCTCAGGAGGGTCTTGTAAAGGATTGTAATATCCTATTGTCTCCTTTGCCTTGCTTTCTCGCGGTTTTCTGGAATCTATGACTACGATCCGATAAAAGGGCCGCTTCTTCGCTCCATGTCTTCTTAATCTGATTGCAACCATCTAATACATTTGACTCCATTTATGATTTGTTTTGAGATAATAGCTAAATTTCGACCATAAGTCAACTCATTTTACACGGGATGATGAACAAAAATGAGTACCTGGATTAAAAAGATGAATCAAAGAAGAGTGATGGAGCGGCGTGTCTCCTCCCGCAGCGTAAGGGGTTCCCCACGGGGGGATGGGTGGAGCGAGGATGGAGATATGCCGCGGAATGATCACTTATTCTGTTTAGCAGGTATTCATTATTGTGATGAACCTGAATAGGTCAGGTTTAGTGAGATGAAGGAAAAGACGACATCATTTTTTTAAAAACTGACTTCTTCATCATCTTCTTCATATCAAAAAATTGTTTGAGCAGCTGGTTGACTTCAGCGACAGGTCTTCCGCTTCCCCTAGCGATACGTGACCGTCTGCTCCCGTTTATTATCTTCGGATTGTTCCTTTCCGCAGGAGTCATAGAATTGATGATCGCCTCAAAATAACTGACCTTCTTGTCGTCTATATTCATCTTATTGATATTCTTAAACACACCTCCGGATGGAAGGGATTGTAAAATTTGAGACAATGAGCCCATTTTCTTAATCTGCTCAAGCTGTTTTTTAAAATCCTCAAGAGTAAACTCCTCCCTCCTCATCCTTTTTGCCAGTTCCTCTGCTTGCTTCATATCTGTTTCTTTTTCCGCTTTCTCTATAAAACTCAGCATATCCCCCATTCCAATGATCCGAGATGACATTCTGTCAGGATGAAATACTTCAAGTTTATCGAATTTCTCACCTACCCCAATAAACTTGATGGGTTTCCCTGTTACGGCAACTATGGACAAGGCAGCTCCCCCTCTGGCATCTCCGTCAAGTTTTGTCAGGATAATAGAAGTCAATCCGATCCTTTCTTCAAAAACAGAAGCGCTTCTAACCGCATCCTGTCCCGTCATAGAATCCCCTATGTAAATAACCTCGTCAGGATTCAGTTTGTCTCTGACGAGCTTCAGCTCATCCATGAGCTCATCGTCTATATGCAGCCTTCCGGCTGTATCCACAATAAGAGGAGTATGATTGTTTTTTTCAGCATAGGCGACCACCTCTTCTAATGCCTTATGAGGAGAATTCATCTGTTTTTTTGAGAACTCATAAAAAGACGACTGAACAGTCTTGGCTATTGTTTTTATCTGCTCCTGTGCTGCAGGTCTTTTTAGATCAAAGGAAACCATCAACGGGTTATGGTTGAGCTCCTTTTCCCTCCGGGCCAGCTTCCCGCATGTGGTGGTCTTCCCTGTGCCCTGAAGCCCTACCAGCATAAAGATAGAAGGGGGAGTATCCGCATAATTTATATTTTGCTCTTTCTGCCCCAGCATCGCTGTCAGTTCATCCCTGACGATCTTAATGACATGTTGAGCCGGAGAAAGACTTGACAGTACTTTTTGGTCCAAAGCTTTCTCTTTGACCTTGACCTCAAAATCTTTGACAACTTTGTAATTGACATCCGCTTCAAGAAAAGCCATTCTCATCATCTTCAGGGCTTCCTGCATATTCCTCTCCGTGATCTTTCCCTCTCCGCGGAGATATTTCATGACATTTTGAAGACGTTCGGATATTTGTTCTAACATAAGTCCTCTCTTTTCAGCCTGGGATCTTCATTCTTATTATAACACAATAAATAAACCGGCTTGTTCATCATCCAGGCTAAAACCTCAAAACAGCGGAACTGGAAACGCTCACTTCTTCTTGACATTTACATCCATAGCGATTAATTTAATACTAATTTTCTTCAAAGCGAGATAGATTTCGGCTTTTTAGGGAGATACACAATGAAATCAAAGATCGATTATAAGGAAATATCAAAACTTGTAGATCTGCTTGAAAAAAGGAATCTCTTTGACTTTGAACTCGAGATGGAAGGTTTCAAAATAAGAATAAGCAGAGAACCAAAACAACCAGAGATCAAGGAAGTAACCCTCATACCCGAGCCCCCCAAGGCTGACCAGAGCAAAGAAAATAAGGAAGAAAAAGAAGAAACAAAAGATATATCAACAGATAACAATCTTCACTTTATCACCTCTCCGATGGTAGGCACATTCTACAGAGCGCCTGATCCATCCTCCCCTCCGTTTGTGGAGATCGGGGAAGATATAAAGAAAAACCAAACCCTGTGCATCATAGAAGCCATGAAACTGATGAATGAAATCGAATCTGATATTGACGGCACCATAGAGGATATATACGTCAAGAACGGGAATCCGGTCGAATACGGACAAAATCTTTTTTCAGTGAAAAAGAAATAAATGTTCTCAAAAATATTGATAGCTAACAGGGGAGAAATAGCTCTCCGGATCATGCGGGGAGCACATGAACTGGGAATCAAAACCGTAGCTGTCTTTTCAGAAGCGGACAAAGACTCTCTCCACGCACTTCTTGCGGACGAAAAAGTATGTATAGGCCCGGCAAAAGCAAGCGACAGCTATCTCAATATCCCCAACATAATCAGCGCTGCAGTGATCACTAAAGCCGAGGCCATCCACCCGGGATACGGATTTCTTGCTGAAAATCCCCGTTTTCCTGAAATATGCAATCAGGAAGGACTGATATTTATAGGCCCCTCAGCTGCAAATATGAGAATGATGGGAGATAAAAACAGAGCACGGCAGGAGATGAAAAAAGCAAAGCTTCCCATCCTCCCGGGATCAGATGGGATAGTGAAAGACTTTAGCTCTGCTGAAATAACTGCAAAAAAAATCGGATTTCCTGTTATGCTTAAAGCAGCAGCAGGGGGAGGTGGAAAGGGAATGCGCATCGTCCGCTCCCATTCCAATCTTGAGGAACAGTATACTATAGCGCAAAATGAGTCGAATTCAGCTTTTGGTAACCCTGATCTTTATTTAGAGAAATACATAGAAAACGCCCGGCACATAGAAATACAAGTGATAAGAGACGACAACGGCCGTGTCATGGCTTTTGGAGAAAGGGAATGCTCTATCCAGAGAAAAAACCAGAAAATCTTGGAAGAAACCCCTTCTGTATTCATAGATGAGAAAATACGGAAAAAAATGATAAAAGCAGTAGAAACAGCCACAGAATACATAGACTATCATAGTCTGGGTACTTTTGAATTTCTTGTTGACAGCCAAAAAAATTTCTACTTTATGGAGTCCAATACCAGAATTCAAGTCGAACATCCCATAACCGAAATGGTCTATGGAATCGATCTGGTAAAAAAACAGATTAGGATTGCAAGCGGGGAAAAACTCGACCCCAAAAACGACCTGTTTATCAACGGCCACAGTATTGAATGCCGGATCAATGCCGAAGACCCCACTTCATTTGTACCATCCCCAGGAAAAATTGAATTCCTTGTTTTTCCCGGTGGAAAAGGAATTCGAATTGACTCGGCCGCATACCAAGGATGGAATATTCCCCCGCATTATGACTCCCTAATCGCTAAAGTCATATCCCATGCCCCAACCAGGGAAGAAGCCATAAGAAAAATGAAATCAGCGCTGGAAATGACCATTATCGTTGGAATCAAGACAAATATACCGCTACATCTGAATGTTTTATCCAACCCGGATTTCTTAAAAGGCAAATACAACACCCAATTTCTGGAAAGACTGATCTCTAAAGAAAACAGCCACTAAAGCCGTTCATCAACCAAATACATTCTGACCTGGAAGGCCCCTTCATTATCTTCCACCACAAGTTCATTGATTCCCAGCTGCAGCTCCCCATCTAAGGGCATGGCGACCTCTGTTTCTCCGCCAATATAAAATTCTTTTATGATCTCATTCCTTATTTCTTCCCCCGTCTCTTCATCTTCTTCAATAGAAATAAGCAAAATTACCCTTCCGATAAGAGAGCCGATGTTTTTATCTTCAATCGGCTGCTGCATCGTTTTTAGGTTGTACCCATTCGGGTCACAGTATGCTTTTGGATTTCCTTTTTGAAGTGAAATAGTCCCATCTGCCATGAAATGAATGACTTCTCCGCGCTCAACATCAAAACCCGTGCTCACCCAATGGCGGTCTGCAGGCACTCCCATTCTATAAACCCTGCTGTTTTCCAGCCTTGGCCGTATGATATCCTGGCCTTGACCCATGTAAATACACAAGGCACTGCATAAAAAAACAAAAGAAAAAAGAAAAATAAAATAATGCCCCCTCTTTTTTGTCATATTTTCCCCAGTTTTAAAACCTCAAGAATCTGTTTGTGGATCTTTCCATTTGAGGCCAGTACCTGTTTTTTGCCGGGATGGAATCTTTGGTTATGGAAATCAGTGACGCAACCTCCCGCTTCCTTGACTATTAAAGCTCCGGCCGCTGTATCCCAGGGAGAAAGCTTCAGTTCCCAGAACCCATCCGCCCGTCCGCACGCCACGTAGCAAAGGTCGAGAGCAGCTGAGCCGCAGCGGCGGATGGCCTGGCACCTTACAGCAAAATTTGAAAAATGGTCAAGATTATTCAACTCACTCTCTCTGATGTCATAGGGAAAACCGGTTGTAAGAAGGCTTTTATCAAGTTCATCAATGCCGGATACATGTATCTTTTTTTTATTAAGACAGGCCCCTTCGCCTCTTTTTGCCGTAAACCACTCATCCCGCATGGGATCCAAAACAAGGCCAACCAAAGTCTCCCCTTCTTTTTCAACAGCTATGGAAATACAAAAAACAGGAAATCCATGGACATAGTTTGTGGTTCCGTCTATGGGGTCCACTATCCATTTGAAATCAGAGCCTTTTTCTTTTTTAAGACCTTCTTCTGCTATGATGTCGTGATCAGGGAAAACACTTCGTAAAGAATCATGAATGATTTCCTGAGACTGCTTGTCAAAGTTGGTGACGAGATTGACCTCGCCCTTAAACGATATCTCTCTGTTTGACCCAATATTCTGAATGAGCATCAAGCCTGCTTTTTTTGCTGCCTTTTCCGCGGCATTCAAATACTTATTTAAATTCATCGAATTGACCTGAATCAATCACAAATAAAATCCTGCTTCTTTAAAAAACAGAGAATAATTATATTACCAGCAATATATATCCAGGGCAATATATGTTTTTATCAAATTAAAAACTCTTTGCCAAAAAATACGTACTGTATTATGATAAAAAACGCACATGAGAGAGATCTAATGAATGAACAAAAAAAACCAAAAAAAAGCAAGAAAAAAATCATTATCATAGGCGCTGTCATTCTACTGATAGCCATTATCATATTTATTAATCTTCAGGCTCAACGCGAGAAAAGCATCACCGTCACAGTGGAAAAAGTCAAAAAGGAAAACCTTATATCCAAAATTTCCGCTTCAGGAGAAGTTAAACCCAAAAAAAGTGTGGATATCAGTGCCCTTATAGCAGGGAGAATAATAAAAATTGCCGTAGAAGAGGGACAGGTTGTCAAAAAAAATGACCTTCTCCTCAAACTTGAATCCACTCAATATGAGGCAAGCGCTGATAGAGACAGGGCCTATATCCATTCTTTACAAGCTGAAAAAATCAAGGCGGAAGCTCAGCTTGAAAATGACAAAAGAAGCTTTGAAAGGAAAGAAGCTCTCTTTGAAAAAAAATTGATATCCAGGGAAGAATTAGAATCTTCTCAAGCAAAGTACAATATTTCAAAAGCCAGCTATGAATCGATCGAGTATCAGATCAAACAAGCCCAAGCGTCTTTAAGAAGCACTCTCGATAACTTGGAAAAAACCGTCTATGATTCCCCTATAGACGGAATCATAACAAGCCTTAATGTGGAGGAAGGAGAAATCGCTCTGGTAGGGACAATGAACAATCCAGGAACAGTACTTTTAACCATCGCAGACCTATCTGTAATGGAGGTGGATGTGGAAGTTGACGAAACCGATGTGATTGGAGTGGAACTCGGACAGACTTCGGAAGTCAGAGTGGACGCCTTTCCTGATCTGGTCATTAAAGGAAAAGTCACAGAGATCGGCAGCTCTGCTATCCAGACTGTTACCGGCTCTGAAGAATCAAAGGATTTTAAAGTCGTTATCACACTGGAGAACCCTCCGAAAAATCTAAAACCCGGGCTTTCTGCAACTGCAGATATCATCACTGCAGAAAAATCTGGTGTGCTTACTGTTCCCATCTCAGCCCTTGTCCTCAAAGAATCAGACGAAGAGACGGATACTCTCGCGAACAAACAGGAAGAAGGCGTGTTCATCATCAAAGATGACAGAGCCCGATTCCGTCCTGTTGAAAAAGGAATCATGGGAGAACTTAATATCGAGATTGTACGAGGACTTGAAGAGGGAGAAGACATCGCTGTGGGGCCTTACAGTGCTTTGCGCCAGCTCAATGATGATATGCTTGTCAAGGCTGAAAAAAAGGAAGAGAGCTCCTGATGGGAAACAACAACAATATCATCATCTCTGCTGAGAATCTCTGGAAAATCTATAAACTTGGTAAACAGGAGGTCAGGGCTCTCTGCGGTGTGACCTTTTCCGTAACAAAGAACGAATTCCTTGCAATAATGGGTCCTTCAGGTTCAGGAAAATCAACCATAATGAACCTTTTAGGCTGTCTTGATACTCCTTCCAAAGGAAAATATTATTTAAACCATAAGCTTGTCAGTTCCCTGGATGATAATGAACTCGCTTTCATAAGGAACAAGGAAATCGGTTTTGTTTTTCAGGTGTTCAATCTTCTCTCCAGAGCTTCCGCTTTCCACAATGTGGAGCTTCCCTTGATTTACAGAGGAGAGAGCAGGAATACAAGAAGGGAAAAAGCTGAAAGGGCCCTTGAAATGGTGGAGATCCTGAATAGAAAGGACCACCGTCCGTCAGAACTATCCGGAGGCGAAAGACAGAGAGTGGCCATTGCCCGGGCCTTGGTGAATGACCCATCCATTCTTTTGGCTGACGAACCCACAGGCAATCTTGATTCAAAAACCGGCCAAGAGATCCTAAAGCTCTTCAACAAGATCCACTCTCAAGGAAACACCATCATCATGGTCACACATGACTCAAATATCGCAAGGCATGCTAACAGGATCATTTATATAAAAGACGGAATGATTGAAAAAGAGGAAAAAAGGGGAGAATAATCATGAATTTTTTTAGCCGGCTCCAAGGAGTCTTTTTGAACCCAAAAGAGACATTCGCATTTATTGCCGAGAAAGCACCCTGGAAAGATGCTCTTATTGTTTTACTCGTTGTCACGGCTGTTTTTTCTTTTATCATCCAGCCTATTTCTCAACAGGACAGCATCAATACCTTTAAAAACAACATTAAACTCAAAGACCGGATGGGGGAGGAGCGGTTCAACAATACGCTTGACCGGATGCAGAATCCATCCAAAGTCCAAATCATACTCCAGTCCTTTGTGGTGACCCCTGTTGTTGTTGTGCTGGGTCTTCTTTTATCCGCAGCTGTGCTCATGGTCATGGGACGTATGACCTCAACGGAAGGGAAATATGTACAGATCTTTTCTGCATTCATCCATGCGAGCTTTATTGATAAGATCCTGGGATCTGTTGTCAGGCTCATTATGATTTTCACAAGTAAAACAGTTATGGGCACGACCACGAGCCTTGCCTTATTCTTTCCAAATCTGGAAGCGTTATCCTTGAAATTTATCATATTAAGTCAGTTCGACTTTTTCCAACTGTGGATGTTCTGGGTTCTGGGTTATGCTCTATCTTCCTTATTCAAGATATCATTCAAAAAAGCGCTCTTCATATCTTACGGATTATGGATCCTCAAAAGCTTGCTGAACATAGGCATCGGTCTTTTAAGTTTGAGTTTCATGGGTTGATCTCTCCTGTTTTTTAACTAACTCAGATAATCCGTTTGACATATTTTCTGTTCATTTATAAAGTATATTTATGTTTATGGAAAAAGTGTGGCTTAATGGAAATTTTTCAGACTCTCCTTTTCCTCATTTGCTTTACCGAGTATGGAACTATAAAAAAACAGGCCATCTGGAAATCAAAAAAGACAACACCTCTAAAAACATAGATTTCTATGAAGGAGATGTCATAGCAAACGCCTCATCCCTTAATAAAATGAGTTTTTTCTCCTTACTGCAAAAAGAAAAACATCTCTCTTCATCAAGCATGAAAAAGTGTGAAAAATTTGCAAAAGCGAAAAAAATATCTCAACTTAAAACCATTACGGAGCTTAATATATTTTCGTCTTTGGAGCTATGGGAATTTCTCAAAAGATTTCTCATAGACGACGTTCTCCCTTTGTTTGATTGGACCGATGCGGATTATTTTTTTGACCCGGCACAGGAAACAGACAAGTCAGAAATATTGATCTCCATCCCCACATTGAAAATTATCCGCAAAGGCATCTATCAAATGAATGATCAGGAAATAATCAACTCTCATATACCATCTTCTGATAAATACATCCAGACTCATGCAAATAAATCTTTTTTAAACACAGACCTCAAGCCCAATGAGATTTACCTTTTAAATATTATTGGAGACAAAATAAAAATAAGCGAATTATACAAACTCAGTGAGATCGGAAATAAAGAAACAAACAGATTGATCTATCTCTTCTCATGCCTTCGGATAGCCGGGCCCCTTCATAAAAATACGATCTCTTTCACAAAGGAAATCTCCAAATTCGAACTCTCCAATATTCTCAATTCCTTTAACAAGAAATGCGTATATATATACAAATATATCTCAAAAGAAATCGGCCCTGTTGCATTGAGTGTTCTGGAAAAATGCATTAAAGACATAAAACCACATCTGCCCCTCCAACTCCAGAACATAAGCCTATCTCAAAACGGAGAAGTGAATATAAGTTCCACACCCTCAACCCATCCCAGCCTCCCGGGAGAAATCAAATTAGATGAGTTTCTGGCCTCCCTTAATGAAATACTCGTTTCAGAGCTTCTGACTGTGAAAAAAACCTTAGGAGACGAGCATGAATCTAAAGTCGCAAAAAACTTAAAAAATATAGGCAAATGGAATACAAAAAAAACCAAATCTTGGGCTTTTTAATCCTCATCTCAGTATTGGCACTACTGCTTGTTATCAAAATTGCTTTATAAAACAAAAAATCTTCTCGTTATTTTAGGCCCCACATGCGTGGGCAAAAGTGAAACAGCGCTAAAGATCGCCCGCTATTTTAATGGTGAAATCATCAACTGCGACTCCATGCAGGTCTACAAAGGCTTTGACATCGGAACCGACAAACTGGCTCCAGAGAAAAGAAACGATATCCCCCACCATTTGATCAGTATAGCCGAACCCTCAACACAGTTTACAGCGGCTGATTTTGTTAGATTTTCTTTAAAAGCCATTGAAGAGATCACAAACAATAAAAAACTTCCCATAATAACCGGAGGTACTGGACTCTATATTAAAGCTCTCTTAGAGGGCTTATTCCCGGAAAAAGAGAATCATGCCTCCGTACGCAGAGAGCTTGAGAGAGAAGCGGATGCACACGGACTCGAAAAACTCCGGAAGGAACTCAAAAAAGTCGATCCTGACTACTTCAGCAAAATAGGCAGGAACGACAGATTGAGGATAATTAGGGCTTTAGAGGTATACCGCGCCACAAACATACCGATATCTGAACATTTTTCAAGGACCCGATCATTTGTCAAGAACTTTAATATCATTAAAATCGGACTCATTATTGACAGAAAAACTCTTTACAAAAGAATCGAGGCCAGAGTTGACAGAATGTTTGAAAAAGGTATAGTTGAAGAGGCTCGGAATTTATTGGAATCAGGGATCGAAGACGATTCTCCTCCATTTAGAGCCATAGGATATAAAAGCATACTCAAATACATAAAAAATGAAATTTCCTTAGAAAAAGCCATAGATTCCACAAAAAAAGATACCCGACATTATGCAAAACGGCAGCTTACATGGTTTAAAAAGATGAAAGGGATAAACTGGTTTTCCCCTTATGATTATGAATCCATAATAAAATGCATATCAGACGGCTTAAGAAAATGGAAAAAGCAATAATCATCAATTTATCAACAAATAAAAAAGAAAAATTGTCTGCTGAGGAATCTATGGAAGAGCTCAATGGATTGGTCTTTGCGGCAGGAGCAAAGACCATAGACAAGCAGTTCCAATACAGGCAGAAAATCAGCCCTAAATTCCTCATAGGGGAAGGGAAAGTCGAAGAACTCAAAGAACTCAAAAGCAAGCTCAGTGCTGACCTTATTGTGTTTGATCAGGCTTTATCTCCGGCGCAGCAGCATGCCCTTGAGAAAAAAATAAAGTGTAAAGTCATTGACAGAACCCAGCTTATCCTTGATATTTTCGCACAGCGGGCCCACAGTAACGAAGGAAAGCTCCAGGTAGAACTGGCTCAGCTCAATTATATGCTGCCCAGGCTTACCGGGAAAGGAACAGCCCTGTCCCGGTTAGGAGGAGGCATTGGCACCAGAGGCCCTGGAGAAAAAAAACTTGAAGAGGATCGCCGCAGGATACAGGATAGAATATCAAAAATAAGAAAAGACATCCTTAAAATTCAAAACCGCCGTGTGAACCAAAGAAAAAAACGGGGAAGAGGGCCTGTCCCTTTGGTGTCTATCGTAGGGTATACCAATGCGGGAAAATCAACCTTGTTTAACACGCTTACCAAGGAGAATAAATTTGTTTCCTCCCAGCTTTTTGCTACACTTGACCCTGTAATCCGCCGTGTGAACCTTCCGGACGGAGGCTTTGCCTTTTTAAGCGACACCGTAGGTTTTATTCGAAACCTGCCCATTGAGCTAAAAACCGCATTCCAGGCTACTCTAGATGAAGTCAAGGAAGCGGACTGTATATGCCATGTGATTGATTTTATATCAGACCAATCCATCAACCAAATAATGGCTGTGGAAAAAACTCTATCTGAAATCGGAGTACAGGATATCCCCATCATTAAAGTGTATAACAAAACCGACCTTCTGGATAACAGAGAAGAAATTTTTAATAAAAACAATGACTTAAAGGAAGATTCTGTATACATTTCTGCCAAGTATGAACTGGGGATAGAAAGCCTTAAACAAAAAATCAGCTCGATTGTTTTTAAAAACTTTGAAATATTCGAACTTCGCATCCCAAAATCCAAAAAAAATTTAATTCGTTCTTTTCCTAAATGGTCAATTGTGTTAAAAAGGAGAGAAAACAGTGATGGTTATATGTTGAAAATTTTAGCTGAACCTGAAAACATGATGAGCTTTTTACCCTTTATACAAAAAGGAGAAAAAAAGTGGTGAAAAAGAAAATTTTCATTTCTCTATGTATTTTATTTCTTTTGTGGTCCTGCCAAATCGAGCAAATACCAAGCCCCCAAATATATACCGGAAGTCTCCCTCAGTCTCAGGTATCCGGTCTCTCGCTTGACGAAAGGATAATCATTGAAGAAGCTTGGGATGACATCAGAAATGGAAACGGCAGAAAAGCTCTGAGCCAAGTTTCAAAACTGAGTCCTGAAAATCCTTTTTACACTATAATCATGGCCTATTCTTATTATTTATTAAATGATACCCAATCTGCTGAACACTACTTTAAAACAGCTATTGAAAAAAATCCGGAAATCGCCGTCACTCACCTCGGACTAGCCCAGCTTTATCAAAAGACCATGAGAGACGACCTTGCATTCCTGGAGTACAGGGAGGTTTTGAAATACGAACCTGAACATCCCTGGGCAAAATCCAGATACGAAGAAATCAAAGCAGATAAAACAAGAGATATACTTCAGACAGCTCAGAGTCTTATGAAACAAGGAGATATTTCAGCCAGTGAAAAAACATATCTTAAAGCTCTTTATTATTCTCCCGAATCCATACAGGCTCACACCGCTCTCGCCCATATCTATCTGGAACAGAACAAATATGAAAGAGCCCTTATCCATTTAAAAACCCTCCTGTCTTTCCAGCCTGAAAACACACAGTTCCTTAAACTATATGCAGAAGCCCTCTTCCAGAACGAAGAGTTTAAAAAAAGCTATGAAGCATATAAAGACCTAAAAAAACTGGAACCTGAAGACCAGGATATTGACAAACGTATCGAACAGCTTAAAAACAGGCTCGGGATCTTTGAACTGCCCAGTCAATATAACACTATTCCTTCCCGGGAGACCATAACCAGAGAAGACATGGCTGCCATTTTAGGGATAGAATTCCAGAAACACCTCCAGGCCCCAAACAAAGAACCACCTATAATTATTGATATTTCAACCTCATGGGCTTCAGAGTATATTCTAAAACTGACATCTATGGGCATCCTTGATATTTATCCAAACCATACTTTCAAACCAAAAAAAATCGTCACTAGAGCTCAACTGGCGGAAATCATTTACCGGCTCATCAGCTTCCTCAAACAAAACGGATACACACTCATCCAGCAAATCCCGCCTCAATCAATAGATCTGTCGGATGTTCCCCCGAACAATTTTTATTACAGGCCCATTATTATGGCTGTTTCATACGGAGTGCTCAATACCTCCATGGGAAGAAACTTCAATCCTAACGATCCGGTGTCAGGCCAAGAAGCTCTCAGAGCCATCAAGATATTGCTCTCCCTGATCAAATAACCTGAACTATTCATAAAAAACGGCGATGTTGATTTTTTTGTTTTGCTATTAAGGAACAATATGGTTTTAAAAGAAAAAAGCAAAAACGCCATCATCACGATTCCCAATCTCATCTCTCTATCCCGCCTCATATTAAGTCCTGTTTTTTTATATTTTGTCCTATCAGGAAAAACGCAATCAGCCTTCATTACCTTTCTCATTGCTATCTCTACCGATTTTTTTGACGGAGCTGTAGCAAGGATGTTCAAGCAGAAATCCAACCTTGGAGCCCTGCTTGATCCATTGGGAGACAAAGTCTTAATGACAACATCTTTTATTGCTCTTTCTTTCCCTTCAATCAGCCATCCGAACACCATCCCGATCTGGTTGACAATAGCCGTCATAGGTCGTGATGTGTACATCGTCACTGGCGCTGCGGCAGCTTTTAAACTCATAGGCCAAAAAAAATTCCCTCCTACTATCACCGGCAAAGCAAGCACGGTGCTTCAGATGGCAACCCCACTATCTGTCCTTCTTCTCAATACAGTAAATAGGGAAAGTCATCTCCTGCTGTTTCTCTTTATTCTTACTTTGATAATGACTGTCCTATCCGGAATCCATTACACATTCATTGGTTTGAAATGGCTTAACCAGGCTGAACGCCTAAATAGAAAACAAACTCATTAAGCCTAACAGGTTATCAAGCTCTTCTATCTATAAATCCTCTCCGGACTGTTCTCCATAGAATTTTTAAGTCAAGAAACAATGACCAGTTCTGAATGTAATAAAAATCATATTCAAGCCGTTTTTCAAAATCAGTATTCTGTCTTAATCCATGGACCTGAGCCCAGCCCGTCATCCCTGATTTGACCTTATGCCTTAACATATACTTAGGCATCTTCTCCCGAAATTTTTTCACAAACACTTCTCTCTCAGGCCTGGGTCCTATAAGGCTCATCTCACCAAGTAATACATTGACTATCTGAGGAAGCTCGTCTATGCTGAATTTTCTTAAATACCTTCCGATTCTGGTTATTCTCGGATCACCTGGTCTGCTCATAACCGGACCTGTTTTCTTTTCCGCACCTGAAATCATTGTCCTGAATTTATGCATCACAAATTTCCTACCATCCAGGCCCACTCTTTCCTGATGAAAAAGAATAGGGCCTTTTGAATCCAGGCTTATCATTAGAGCTGTGAGGACCAACAGGGGAGTCAGTAAAACCAGCAGAATGAAGGATACTGAGATATCTATCGTTCTTTTCACAAACAGCATAAATCCCCTCATCGGAGGCTCATCTATACTGATAACAGGAAACCCATCCAAATCCTCTATACGCGCTTTTAATGTTAAAAGCTGGAACAGATCCGGTATCAACCTGACATTGACCACATATTTATTGACTATTTTAAGTATTTCGATGATTTTCAGATAATTATTCAAATCAAGGGCTACATAGACATCTGAAATACTCTTTTCTTCAATCACATCTGCCAGGTCTCTGATGTGGCCTAAAACCCTGAGGCCCTCTCCCTCAGGAATGACCTCTCCCTTTTTCCTTTCATCATCCAGAAATCCTTTCACCTCAAATCCAAGGTCCTTGTACTTAACCAGTTTCTGGGCAATGGCCCTTCCCATCTTTCCAGCACCGACGATCACAACGCTCTGGAGATCCAGCCCCCTGGCATACCGCCTTTTCATGAAATAATATATCTGATTTCTGAAAAATGAGAGAATAAATATAACACTTATAAAATAAACTCCTAAAAAACCATGGGAAAGCTTGAAGTTTATCTTAAACAAGGGCGCCGGTCCCTGGCTGTAGGCATTGAGATAATTCAAGAATCCCATCACAACAATGATGGTAAAAACCGTGTTCAGTGTGATAAGGAAAAAATCTTCGATTCCTGTCCTTTTCAGGCGTGTCCTGTAAAACCCCTGAAAGAAAAATATAGACATGTGAATAATAAGAAACAGGGGAAAAATGAACACATACGATTTTATGGAGGGTATGCCTTTTACGGGGTTCACAGGAATGATATACCCATAAAAACGAAAACCATATGAATAAAAATAAGATATCAATATCCCGATAATATCGCTGAGAATATAAAGACTGATGAGTTTGGTCCTATGCTTCTTTATCATTTTGTATCTTGAAATTCATCCCATTTCTCTTTGATAAAGGAAAAAATCTTTTCCTTGAATTTTTCCCTTGAATATTTCAAGGCATTGTTTCTTATTTCAGTTTTATTAAATGGCAACTTTTTAGACTTGTCAAGGACACTTATAAGGCTGGTTGCATTCAATTTTTTGAAAAACAAACCGCTTGAGCCGTGTATGACTGTTTCTGAAGCCCCACCGCGGCCGAAAGCTATAACAGGAACCCCGCATGCCTGGGATTCCAGTGAATTAATCCCGAAATCCTCTTCGCCCGGCATGATGAGGGCCTTGGCTCCTTGATACATTCTAAGAAGGTCCTCCGAGGGGAGAGAGCCAAGAAATTTCACATTTTTTTTCGCTTTTCTTTTCAGTCTCTTATAGTCCGGACCGCTCCCAACAATCTTCAATGTATCCCCTGTCCTGTTAAACGCTTCTATGGCTATGTCAATTCTTTTATAAGGAACAAGAGCGGAAACAATAAGATAATAAAGGTCTGTCTGTCTTCCCGGCCGGAAAAAATGAATATCGACCGGGGGATTGATCACTGCCGCTGTCCTTCTATAATACGAGTGTATTCTATCAGCTACAGTTTTTGAATTAGCAATAAAGTGGTCAACTCTCCGGGTAGATGATTCATCCCAAACTCTCAACCAATGGATCACAGGAGGGATCAAAATTCTGGAAATAATATTCAGTCTCTGTTTAGAGAAATAAGAAAAGTATTGGTTCCATGCATATCTCATGGGAGAATGAACATAACTAATATGTAGAGAATCAGGCCTGGGAATAATTCCTTTAGCCACACAGTGAGAACTCGAAAGGACCAGGTCATAATCTTGAAGGTAAAAAAGCTCTGCAGCAAGTGGAAACAGAGGAAGATAAGACCTGTACTTCTTTTTTTTTAAGGGCAATCTCTGGATAAAACTCGTGATGATTTTTTTCTCTTCAATTGCCTTTATCTGGCTTCCGGGAAAATGAAAAAGAGTAAAAATGGGGGCATCAGGAAACAATTCTGATAAAACTTCCAGAACCTTTTCACCTCCTCTTCTCCCGGTAAGCCAATCATGCACTAAGGCGACTTTGATGTTTTCCATTGAAATTAACCTGACCTATTCATAAAAACAGGCAAGCCGATGTGAAATTCAGATATGGCTTGTGCTCGCTTCTGTCATCACGAGGAGAGAAGCGACGTGCTGATCTTATGATGCTTCGTATCAGTATGAGATTACAGCACTCCCTGACGGTCATTCGCAATGACATCTTTAATGTCGCCACTTCCATACCTGAATTTCATTAAGCTCTCTTCAACCTCGACTTGTGAATAAGTCAGGTTAATTATAAGAAGGGTCCATAAGATTGTCAACGAATCTGATGGCCTCATTGATCTTCAACGTTTTTCCATTTCCCGGAATAACTCTGTATAAAGATTTTGAATCTTATCGATCATTATTGAGATTGAGTACCTCTCTCTGAGATTCTTGTGCAAATCAGAACCGAATTTTTGAGCAAGAGTCTTGTTATTTAAAAGCTTTAAGACAGCACCAGCCAGTTCATCCTGTTTATCCGGGGATACAAGTATGCCGGTCTTACCGTTCTCGATCAACTCATTTATCCCATCCACATCTGTCCCTATGACAGGCTTTTCAAGTGCCGCTGCCTCCAGTAATACATATGGAAGGCCCTCCCATAAAGAAGGAAGCACAAAGATATCAAATCCGGACACGAGCTCACGTACATCTTCCCTTTCTCCGAGAAAATAAACGATGTCATCCGTTCCCAGCTTTTTGCTCAGCCTCTCTAATCTTTCCTGAAGCGGTCCTCCTCCTGCCACGAAAATTTTCAGTCCAGGACAATGCTTTTTAATTCTTGCCCCCGCTTTAAGCAGAAGAGGGATGTTTTTTTGCCGGTGAAGCCTGGCTACAGTCCCTATCACAGGAGCATTCTTGATCTCATCACCAGCCCTCTTCTTCATGTCTGGGCTTTTGAATGATGAAAAATCGATCCCATTTTCTATGAGTTTTATCTTTTCACTGGGGGCCAGCTTTAACTTTATGCCTTTTTCCCTGTCTGCCCTGGAAACAAATATGACCGCATGACTAAACCTCGAAAAAAATCTTTCTAACCAAATGTATGCGTACCTAAGAAAAACATTCCTGTAGTAAAGATAATGGACTCCATGCACGGTATGAACAACACCCAGACCTTTGTGTTTCCGTGCAGCCCATCTTCCGTAAAAACCAGCCACCCCTCCATGAGTGTGGATGATGTCAAACCCGTGTTTTATCAGCAATGCCTCAATGGCTCTTATGGGCTCTTTCCTGAAACGTTTGCTCATGGATACTGGAAAATGGGAGATATTTTTCCTTTTCACTTCTTCCACCAGATATCCTTCAGGATTGGAACAAACAGAAATCTCAAACCTATCTTTATCCAGATTTTCCGCCAGGCTGAGAAGATTCTTCTGCCCACCGCCAAGAAAGGTTTTATCAATAACTTCCAGGACTTTAATTTTTCTCATCCCTGTTTTCTCAACAATCTGAAGAATCTGATTCTTTCTTTCAAAACATTGTTCTTTTTAAAAAAGCCCAGCAGAAAAACAAAAACAAAATTGATGCCCAGAAAAATTTTTAGAAGGAAAAGAGAAAAGGGACTGCCGTGCTTTTGGTAAAAATAAATCTGGCTCTTTCTGTAATGATAACGGCTGTTCAGCTTTCTTTGCCTCGTGCTCGCTCCGCCAATGTGAAAAACCCGGGCCTCAGGTGTGTAAACCAGCTTCCACCCCTTTTCCCTTATTCTCATACAAAGGTCTATGTCCTCGAAATACAAAAAAAAATGTTCATCAAACAGGCCTGCTCTCTCAAGGATATCTCTTCGAGACAAAAAACATGCGGCACTTAACCATTCAACATCTCTTTTTTCTTGGTTCTTTCTGAGCTTTTTGCTGTATATTCTGTTTATAAATATTTTTTTGGCTGCTTCAGAAAAAAAATTGACCTTCCCCCCGAATGACACTTGATACTCATTTTCCCCTGTAAGCAAAGCCGGTCCAACTCCTCCTCTATCAGGGCTCTTTTGCATCTCTTCCATCATTTTTTTTATGGAATTCGAATACACCAGTGTATCTGTGTTAATTATGAGAACATAATATCCTCTGCTGGCTCTTAAACCCTGATTATTTGCCCTTGAAAATCCCATATTCTCATGGTTGCGCAGCAGACGTATAGAGGGGTATCTTTTTTGTAATATATCCACACTTCCGTCAGTCGAATGGTTATCGACCACAATGATCTCGCTTTTTATGCCTTCCAAATTTTTCTTTACTGAATCAAGGCACTCTTCGATAGTGGCTTTCCCGTTATGATTAACCAGTATGGCTGACAAAACAACCTCTTCTTTTTTTGGAGAAAAATCCCGGGACAGATTACTTTTCACACAACACCTCATCCATAGCCGCACTGAATTCTCCGGCAACCCGGTCCCAAGAAAAATACGCCCTCTTTTTATTGAATGCACGAAGAAAGACATTCATCCTGTCTTTATCTTTCAAGGCGCTCTTCAAATGAAGCTGAATCTCCCCCACATCCGGATTCTCAGTCATAAGAGAAAACTTTGAGAAAATTTCTGCCAAAGCGCTTTTGTTCAGCAAAACAGGGACCGTACCGCATGAAAGTGCTTCAAGAGGCGGGAGCCCGAAACCTTCATATTCAGAAAGGTATGCAAAAACATCCAATGAAGAGAAATAGAGCGGGAGTTCTGATTCTTGAATACTTTCCTCCCAGAGAATCCATTCCTCATCTAAGATCCGTCTTATATTCTGGGGGGGATAAGTCAGGTCTTTTCCCACTATGTAGAGCATGACTTCAGGAAATTCTTTCCTTAAATGCCTTACTGCCTCAACTAAGAGAGGAATATTCCTCCTATTAAAAATAGAACCCAGAAACCCTATGATCTTATGGCCTTTTAGGCCCTTTTCCTCTTTCCATCTTGAAACCTCTGTATCTGCAGCCGGCTTGAAATTCTCTCCCGCTCCAAGATAAAGCACCTTGATCTTATGGGAAGGTATAGTGTAATGTCTGATTATTTCCTGTTTGGACGCTTCAGATAATGTCATAATCAAGGAGGCTTTACAAAGGCTCCTTTTCACAAAATACTTCCTTTTAAATACCTCTTTTTTTGAAAACCACTCCGGATGCGATACAAACGAGACATCATGCTCAAAAAGAATTGACTTCGTTTTGACGAAAAAGGGAAGAGTATAATTCGGAGCTATGAGAAGTTCCGGATGACGTTCTTTTATTCCCCTAAAAAAGGGACCGTTCTGCCATCTGAAGTACCCTTTATCCTCAGGGAGCACAACCTGCTTTATATTCCTGCAATTCGAATAGTCCTTGACGTTCTGGCGTGAGAAAACAAGAAACTCATAACCATCCTCCTCTCTGCACATAGAAAGCAGGATATTGTGAATAACCCGTCCAACACCGGTCATCTCTTTAGTGACTTCATAACAATCAACCGCTATTTTCAAGCTCTTTTTCGTCCCTTCCACTCTCTCTTTTATTCCCCTCTATATACGCTCCAATAAAAATCCAATGTGCTTTTTGCTGTTTTTTCCCAGTCGAATTCCTTTGCCCTTTTTCTGCCTGATTCAATATATTTTTTTCTGAGATCATCGTCCTTGAGAAGTTCGAAAATCCGATAAGCTATTTCCTCCGGTTTATCAGGATCGAAATAGAGGGCCGCATTTCCTGCTATCTCAGGCAGCGCTGCCCTTTTGGAGGCGGCAACCGGCATGCCGCTGGTCATTGCCTCTAGAAGGGGAAGGCCGAAACCTTCACATAAAGAAGGAAACACGAAAAGCGTACCGGTCCTGTACAGACGTTTGAGATCTCTTGGGGATAGATAATCCAGAATTTTTACCCGGGCCTGCAGCCCATTTTCATCTATGCTTTTTTTCAAGGCAGGATAGTCACGGCCCCTACTGCCCGCAATGACAAGAGATACATCAGTCTCTTTACTCTGAACGATATAAAAGGCTTTCACAAGATTTATCAGGTTCTTTCTTGGTTCCATGGCCCCAACAAACACAATGACTTTTGAAGAGAGAGAGTGAGACGCACGAAAATTCTTTATCTCCTCCAACGAGATGTCCGAACTGAATTCCTGGTCTACCCCGTGATAAATCACTTTGACCTTTTCCTTGTCTATACGAAACCGTTCCAGAAGTTGTTTTTTAATGAAATGTGATACCGCTATGACTCCATGTGACATTTGAAGAGACCGGTGGATATTCTTTAGAAAAAACTTCCTTGCTTCCCTGTTTGCCAGTGAAGGGAAATCCATAAAAAAAAGGTCATGCACGGTTACGATGGCTTTCCCGTTTGTGGGACAAATCAAAGGAGTCGGAGAGTGAGTAAGGTCAAGCCTGGTCTTAAAAAAGGCATCCATAGTGGGCCATCCCAATCTGTACCATGCGAAGTTCAACAACTTTACCGGGTAATGGAAATCACGAAAATGCATTTTATTGAAAATAGGAATCTTAGAGGGTGAAAATCTTTGCTTTAAGGAAGAAGAGAAAAGATAATAATCGTTTTCCACATCTTTATCGGACAGAGAAAAAATCAAATTTTTGATGTATGTACCTACCCCTGTCTCAAATCTAAGGAAAGGCCGCAGATCTATACCTATCTTCATTTTGGCTAAATGTAGTCTCTCTCGCCCTAAATGTCAAGCTGGCTAGAAACACAAAAAGACCTTTCATTTCCCTTAGATAAAAGGGCTCCGGCATGTCTTGCTTCTTTAATAAAGCGGTGCTATTATTTAGAGCATTGGAAAAAACATGACTGAACTGGAAAAAATCACGAGAAAAATAGATACATACCGAAATGAAATGGTCGATACACAGATTAAGTTGTGCGCGGTTCCTTCCATATCTCCTGCTAACGGCGGACAAGGAGAGGCAGAAAAGGCAGAGCTGGTTTTAGACATTTTGAAGACCATTGATTTCAAGGAAGTCAAGGTCATCAAAGCTCCGGACATAGACGCTCCTTCCTGTTTTAGGCCTAATATAATCGCCCTTTTTAAAGGAAAAAGTTCTTCGAAGACTATTTGGATAATGACGCATTTGGATGTTGTCCCCCCCGGGGAACCTGCCCTATGGAAAGGGAATCCTTTCAAAGCCTATGTCGAAGCCGGAAAAATATACGGCAGGGGGCTGGAAGACAATCAACAGGATATGCTGGCTTCCATATACGCATTGAAAGCGTTCCAACAAGAAGGAATAAAACCAAAATTTGATGCAGGCTTGATCTTTGTTTCTGATGAAGAAACAGGTAATAAAAAGGGAATCGAATACGTAATGAAAAACTCCAATCCTTTCAGAAAACAGGATTTGATCATTGTCCCTGGTGTAGGAAACAAATACGGGACAATGATCGATATCGCAGAAAAAAGTATATACTGGTTAAAGATCAAAACGTTGGGCAAACAGACTCAAGGCTCTACCCCTGAAAAAGGGATAAACAGTTTGAAGGCGGCAGCCTTTCTCATAACAGAGCTCACCCGGCTTTATCAAATATTTTCTGAAAAAAATTCTATCTATTCTCCCCCGATATCAACATTTGAACCCACCAAAAAAGAAGCCAATGTGCCCAATATAAACACAATTCCCGGAGAGGATGTTTTCTATATGGACTGCCGTCTCATTCCTGAGCACAACATAGAACGAGTCAAAAAAGAGATCCAAAAAATGGCCAAAAAAACAGAAAAAAAATACCATGTCCATATCATACTGGAAGACGTTCAGAGAGATTCTTCGCACGCGGAAACATCTCTTAAAGCTCCTGTGGTTCAGTCCTTGCAGAATGCAGTCAAAGCCATATACGGGAAAAAAGCAAAGCCCACTGGGATAGCAGTGAGGACTGCGGCAGCCTTTTTACGGAAATCCGGTTATCAAGTTGCCTGCTGGTCAAAAATAGAAGAAACAGCCCACCATCCTGATGAATACTGCGTTATAGACAACATGATGGGAGATACAAAGGTTTTTTCCCATATATTACTTCAAGATTCCTGAGTCTTTTTTCTCGCATAACGCTTGTAAATCTTTCTTGCTGTCTTTATGGTATTCAAATGAATGGAAACAACATCATTGATATCGACAGCATATCCGCCGGCAAACAATATGACCATAGGGCAGCCCCTTCTCTGAGCGTTTTCTATGACCATTTTGTCTCTTTTTTCAAGGCCTCTTAATGATAAGTCCAAATTACCTAGCTTGTCTTTCTTATATGTATCAGCCCCTGCAAGATAATAAATGAGATCAGGAGCAAATTCTTCATAAATACGGGGGATGTGCTGTCCCAGTGTGTCAATGTATTTGTCATCCCCGTCTCCTGACCATAAACCGGCATCCAGGGAACTAGCAGCCTTCTCGGCAGGATAAATATCCATTTGATGGATCGAAAAAGTGAACGCGTAATCTTTGTTCCCCAGTATAGATGCGGTTCCATTACCCTGGTGAACATCGCAGTCTATGACCATGGCCCTCTGTATTTTCTCCTCTGCTTTCATTTTTTCCAAGGCCACTGCCACATCATTTATCATACAAAAACCTTCACCATGGTCTGCAAAAGCATGATGAAATCCACCTCCTATATGCACACACATCCCGTCTCTAAGTGCTGCCTCTGATGCCTGTATTGTGCCTCCTGCGGTAAGAAAAAAAAAGTCTATGGCTTCTCTGGAAAACGGAAGTTCAAGTGCTGTAAGTTCCGAAGATGACAGCCGGCCGGTCTTTATCTTTTTTATATATTTGGATAGGTGGACCCTTAAGATATCCTTTTCGTCAGGAAGAGTAGGTTCAATGAAATTATCTTTCACCGCTCCTTTTTTAAGCAGGTTCTCATATACCAATCTGTATTTACTCAAAGGAAAAACATGATCTTTGAAATCCACCATCCAGTAAGAGTCGCTGTAAACAAATTTGAAGGGGAATTTATCTTTTTTCAAACCCCTGAGAATATCTTTAAGCAAAGCCATTGACAAATCCGACCTCTTTATAAAAAAATGGCGATGCCCTTATTATTATTTTCTTTTCAATGATGTGCAAGACTTTTTCAAGAGCGATACAGAGTCTTTTATCCTGTTCTTACGATCATTCTCCTTTTTCCTGTAGAGTGACCTGGGCTGCAGCTAGCCTAGCAATAGGTATCTGGTATGCAGAACAGCTCACATAATTTAGCCCTATTTTATGGCAGAAGAAGATCGACCGCGGATCTCCACCGTGCACACCGCATATTCCCACCTTCAAATCAGGTCTTGTGGCCCGTCCCTTATTAACGGCCCATCTCATCAATTCTCCTACGCCTTCAATATCCACTGTTGTGAAGGGATCGTCCTTCCAGATACCCTTGGCTAAATACTGGTTGATAAAGGAAGCGCCGTCATCTCTTGATATACCAAAGGTAGTCTGGGTGAGGTCATTTGTGCCAAAAGAAAAGAACTCTGCCTCTTTGGCTACTTTATCCGCTGTAATTGCGGCCCTTGGAATCTCAATCATCGTTCCGACCGTGTAGTTAAATTTGACATCATATTTCTTCATTAACTTTTCCGCCACATCAATGATGATCTTCTTTTGATTTGCCAGCTCATTTACCGAGCCTATCAAAGGGACCATGATCTCCGGAAAAACATCCTCACCCTCACTTGATAACTGGCAAGCAGCTTCAAAAATAGCGGAAGCCTGCATCTCTATAATTTCAGGAAAGGTGACTCCGATGCGGCATCCCCTGTGGCCGAGCATAGGATTAAACTCAGACAGAGCTTTGACCCGTTCCAGCAGTTTTTCTTTTTCTCTGATCTTCTCGCTGTTTGCTTTTCCTGAATGCTTCAAATCAGCAATCTCCAGCATCAAATCTTCTTTTTTCGGTAAGAACTCATGAAGAGGAGGATCCAGGGTTCTGATAGTTACGGGATTCCCACCCATCGCTTTAAACAGGTCATAGAAATCTTGTCTTTGAAAAGGCAGCAGTTTGTCCAAATACATACGCCTGTCTTTTTCCGTTTCAGATAGAATCATGTTTTTTATAATGGGCAGCCTTTCCTTCTCAAAAAACATGTGTTCTGTTCTGGCTAATCCGATACCTTCAGCTCCAAAGGCAAAGGCTATTTGAGCATCTTCCGGCGTATCCGCATTGGCCCTGACATTCATCCTCCTCACTTCATCAGCCCAACCCAGAAATTTAACAAAATATTGATATATTTCAGAATTTTCAGGCTCTTTATCTCCTTTGATAACCTGAATGATCTCTGAGGGTTTGGTTTCGATCTCTCCTAACATAACTTCGCCAGAAGTGCCGTCAATTGAAATCTCCTCTCCCTCATTAACCGTTATTCCTTTGACCTTAAAGCTTCCTGCTTCTTCATTGAGTGTAATGTCTCCGCATCCGACAACAGCCGGCTTTCCCATCTGTCTCCCTACCACTGCGGCGTGTGAGGTCATTCCACCTGTAGCCGTGAGAATTCCTTGTGAAGCGCTCATCCCATGTATATCATCAGGAGACGTTTCATCCCTTACAAGGACAACCTTCTTTCCCTTTGCCTTCCATTCTACGGCCTCATCAGAGGAGAAGACAACCTGACCGGCAGCTGCCCCCGGTGAAGCGGCAAGTCCCTTGGCAAGAACTTTATGTTTTTCTTTTTCAACAGGATCAAAAACAGGATGGAGAAGCTGATCCAGTGCCCCAGGTTCCACCATCATCAACGCTTCCTCTTTGGATGCGGTGCCTTCTTCGACCAGGTCAACCGCTATCTTTACAGCCGCCTGCCCTGTCCTCTTCCCGTCTCTTGTTTGAAGCATATAAAGCTTATTCTCTTGAATGGTAAATTCGAAATCCTGGACATTGTGGTAATGCTTCTCAAGATGATTCATCACTTGAACAAGCTGTTTAAAGACTTCAGACATATCTTTTTTAAGCTCTTTTAATTGAGACGGGGTCCTTACTCCGGCGACAACATCCTCACCTTGAGCGTTAACCAGATATTCCCCATAGATCTCTTTCTCTCCTGTAGCGGGGTTTCTGGTGAAACCAACTCCTGTGGCAGAAGTATCTCCGAAATTACCGAAAATCATAAGCTGGATATTTACGGCTGTTCCCAAATCATCCGGAATGTGATTGATATTCCTGTAGGTGACCGCACGGGGATTATTCCAGGAACTGAATACCGCAGATACGGCTAAAAACAATTGTTCCCTGACATCCTGAGGAAACTCTCTCCCGGTATCCGCCTTAATAATCTTTTTATATTTATTGAGTATTTCTTCTAATGCTTCCTCCGGAAGGTGTGAATCGACCTGAATACCCTCCTCCTCTTTTTTCGCCCTTAATACTTCCTCAAAATTTTTCTTGGGAATCTCCAAAACAACATCACCAAACATCTGCATCAATCTCCGATAACAGTCTAAAGCAAACCGTCTGTCTCTGCTTTTTTGAGCCAGTCCTTCCACTGTTTCGTCATTTAAACCCAGGTTTAGTATGGTATCCATCATTCCAGGCATAGAGAATTTGGCTCCTGAACGAACAGAGACCAGCAAAGGATTTCTTTTATCGCCAAACTTTTGGCCCGCTGTTTTTTCTAATCTCTCTAAATTTACATGGATTTCCTTCTTCACCTCATCCGGGAGTTTGTTCCCTTTTTTCAGAAAGAGAGCACATACGTCTGTAGATACCGTAAATCCCGGAGGGACCGGAAGCCCTATCCCTGCCATCTCTGCAAGGTTAGCTCCCTTGCCTCCAAGTAAGCCTTTCATGTCTCTATTGCCGTCCGCATTATTCTTTTCAAAAAAATATACATACTGCTTTGTCACTTTGACCTCCTTTTTTCATCATAACCAATGATATGAGCTTCGATTCCGCGTTCTCTTTGAAAATAATTCATATTTAATGAAAGCCGTATCATCCGAATATGATATCACTCTATCTGCAGGCACTAAAACTCCTGCTAAATAAGACTCAGGGAAAATATTAAGTAATTCGTCATTTTAAAACAATCTTGATATAAGGTCAAATATTTAACCTGAACTATTCATAAAAAAATGGCGATGTCCATTATTTTGTTTTACTTTCAAGGATATACAGGTAAATGCGAACCACTCAGGCTAAAACAGTGACCTGTATTTTTCAAGTCCTGCCTTAAAGACCTTTATAGCTCTTTTTAAGTTCTCTTCTTTAAGAACATACGCGATTCTCACTTCATCCATCCCTTTCCCAGGAGTACTGTAAAATCCCTGAGCAGGAGCCACCATGACCGTTTCATTCTCAAATCTAAAATCAGTTAACATCCACCTCACAAAATGTTCACTGTCTTTTATGGGAAGCTTCACAATAATATAGAATGCGCCCTGCGGCTTGTGCATGACAATACCGGGAAAGTCCTTTAATCCCTCGAACAGGATGTCTCTCCTCTTTTGATACTCCTTTCTCACAGGTTCAAAATAACCGATTCCCATTCTATAAGCCTCTAAGGCCGCCTTCTGCTCAAGGGTCGGAGGACAAAGCCTGGCCTGGGCAAACTTGAGGATCCCGTTATAAACCTCAGGATTCCTGGTTATGACAGCGCCTATTCTTGCCCCACAGCAGCTAAAACGTTTGGAGATGCTGTCTACAACAATAGCTCTATCCTTGATCTCTTCATACTCCAGTATGCTTTTGTGACTGTATCCATCATAAACAAATTCTTTGTACACCTCATCCGCAATGAGAAACAGGTCATGTTTCTTTACAAGATCAACCACTCTTTCCAGCTCTTCAGCCATATAAACCGTCCCTGTAGGATTGTTGGGAGAACACAGTAGAATAGCCCTTGTTTTTGGTGTTATTGTCTGTTCTATATCCTTCTTAGGCGGAAGTCTGAATCCATTTTTTACATCAAGAGTAAGGGGAACTATTTTCACATTTGCAAAAGCCGCGTACCCATTGTAATTAGTATAAAAGGGCTCAGGAATAATTATCTCCTCACCATTGTCCGCTACTGCAGAAAAAGAAAAATGAATAGCTTCTGACCCCCCTATTGTGATGATCACATTCTCATGGGTCACTGGAATATTGTATGAATTAAAATAGCTGGCAATAGATTTTCTTAAATCCATAATCCCCTGAGCAGGGCCGTACTCAAGAACCTCTTCCTTTCCCTTCTTAAAGGCATTCCATACAGGATCCGGCGTTTTAATGTCAGGCTGTCCGATATTGATAAAGTAGACCCGGACCCCTTCTGAAATTGCCTGATCCGCATATGGTTTTAACTTTCTTATGGGAGATGCTTGTATATCCCGGGCACGTTTGGAAATATGCATCTGTATTACCTCCCGTTTCCAGCCTGGATTTTAATGGAATACAACACTTTGCCGACTTGTCCATCATACAGGTCATTCATGAAGATTTTGATTATTTCAAAAACACCTATTTATGTCAAAGTTTTTATTGCTCTCAAAAATAGATTCTGGTATTTTAAGTTCAACGCAACTGAACTTTGTTTATGTTAAAAAATCACAGAGCTATAATCACCGGAAAAAAAAGTTGGGGAAGTGATTATTTTCTCTTGTATCTGGAGACTCCTGTAATCGCCAGGGAATCAAAACCGGGGCAGTTCTTGATGGTTAAAATCACAGACAATCCTTATCCCCTTCTCCGTCGCCCCTTCAGCATCCATGCCCGAAACAAACACCATATAGAAATATTTTTTCAGAATACAGGTATAGGTACTTCCATACTCAGTCAAAAAAAAAGAGGGGATAAAATCGAAATCCTCGGGCCGCTGGGGAACGGCTTTCCTATTGAAAAGAAATCTGAAGTCAATAGAGCAAGCCTTGTCGGAGGAGGAAGGGGAGTAGCGCCTCTTTATTTTCTTGCCTGCGAGCTCGTGAAGAAACATATAAATGTAACGGTCTTCTACGGAGGGAAGACCTCTAAAGACCTGCCCATTGCATCCAAATTCAAAAAACAAAATATAAGGACTCTCTGTTCAACGGATGATGGTTCCTCAGGATTCAAAGGCTTGGTCACCGATCTTTTTAAAACAGAACTAAAAAAAGATATCCCTTCCCTCATTTATGCTTGCGGGCCAGAAGGAATGCTGAAAACCCTATCAAAGATATCGAAAACACACCAGATCCCTGCTGAACTGTCCCTTGAGTCCGTTATGGGATGTGGATTTGGTGCCTGTTGGGGATGTGTCAGAAAAATAAAAAAGGGCAAAACATCCGAGTGGCATAAAGTATGTAAGGACGGACCTGTTTTTTCTGCAGGGGATATTATATGGGATTGACATAAAAATGGTTGATATTTCAGTCGATCTGGGATTTTTAAAACTAAATAATCCTATCATTGCTGCCAGTGGAACCTTTGGATACGGGGTCGAATTTTCCCCGTTTATTGATTTGAACCGAATCGGTGGATTTGTTATCAAAGGATTGTATCTTTCTCCCAAACATGGAAATCGTCCTCCAAGACTTGCTGAGACACCTTGCGGCCTCATGAATTCAATAGGGCTTCAGGGGATTGGTGTGGAACGGTTTTCAAAAGAAATCCTTCCTCAGTTAAATGGGCTCCGGTCAGCCGTGATCATCAATATCTGCGGGGATACGAATGAGGAATATGCCCGGATTGCCGAATACCTGGATAAATATGAAGAAATATCTGCATATGAACTGAACATCTCCTGTCCCAATGTAAAAAAAGGAGGGCTTTGTCCGGCTCAAAATCCCGATGATACATATGAGATCGTAAGACTGGTGAAAGAATCTTGTTCTACCCCTGTTATCACCAAGTTGTCCCCGAATGTCACTGATATTTCAGAAATAGCTGTCAGTGCAGAGGAAGGAGGTTCGGATGCGGTCTCTCTTGTGAATACTTTTCTTTCAATGGGAATAGACCCTGAAACAAGAAAGCCAAAACTCGGAAACATTTTCGGAGGGCTGAGCGGCCCGGCTATAAAGCCTATAGCACTTAGAATGGTTTATCAAGCTGCTAATGCTGTTCAAATACCTGTTATCGGAATCGGAGGTATCGCAAGCGGCAGGGATGCGATTGAGTTCATAATAGCAGGAGCCAAAGCTGTCCAGGTGGGAACAGCGAATTTTACAGCTCCTGATGCCACACTGAGAATAATTGATGAGATAACAGCCTTCTGCAAAGAAAAAAAGATCAAGCGGCTTCAAGACCTTTCAGGAACTGTGGATCTCAATCCTTAAATACAAAGGGTGTTTTATGGAACCAAAAAAAGAACACGCAAAAAAAATAATAGTGGCCCTGGATGTTCGAACAAAAAGCAGGGCTTTAGACCTTGTAAAACAATTAAAGAATGTCCAGACTTTTAAGATAGGATTAGAACTTTTTGCTTCAGAAGGGCCTGTCCTCATTCAGGAGCTTCACAGACTCGGAAAAAATGTTTTTCTGGATCTGAAACTGCACGACATCCCCAATACGGTCGCAGGAGCTGTCCGTTCAGGATTCAGACACAGAGTCAGTATGATGACACTTCATGCTTTCGGGGGAATGAAGATGATGGAAAGAGCTGCGGAAGAGGCAACGAACCTTTCAGAGGAAACAGGAGAGCCAAAACCTCTTCTTCTTGCTGTAACTGTACTCACAAGCCTGAAAGGTGATGACCTCAGACAGATGGGAATGAAAACCAAGCTCAATGACCAGGTCATCAGACTCGCCAACCTGGCTAAAAAAGCTGGAATGGACGGACTCGTCTGCTCTCCAAAGGAAACAAAGATGATAAAGGAAGAAATAGGAAAAGACTTCCTGATCATCAATCCCGGAATCCGGCCCTTATGGGCTTCAAGCGATGATCAAAAAAGAGTAACGACTCCCTCACAGGCAGTTAAAAACGGGGCAGACTTTCTCGTTATAGGACGGCCTGTAACCCAGGCTTCTGAGCCTGAAGAGGCCTTCTTGAGGATATGCCGAGAATTAAATAGCCCCTAATCCTCCGCTTACGGCAAAAACAGCTCCCAGAACCAGCCCTATTATGGCATAGAGAACAATAGATACGATTATGGTCACTATGAAATAACCCACTACTTTTTCTTTAGGAGTCTCCATTATGGAAGAAGCAAAGCCAAGGTAGAAAATATAAATACCGTACAGCGAAGCTAAAAGAACAAGGACCGATAACTGAGGAATAATATAAAGGATTCCCGCTACCCAGGCAGGTGTCATGCTGAATACCGCAAGGTTCATGGCTTTTTCCTGGTTCTGTTTGGAGCCAAATGAAGGAGCCAGGGCATTGATAATAATCCCCAAAAGATAAACAGAAGCCGCAGTCAACACATAATAAAAAATTCCCTGAAGCAGTGCTCTTCCAATGCCAGCCCTTACCCATCCCACAAAAGGCACACTGTAGCCTATAAGCCCACGCCCGATAATCTGGGCAACGGCGGGTATAGCCACAAGAATCAATACGTACTTCATGAACAGATCAGATACACTTGAAGGCTGCTGCTTGATCTTTTCCCATTCCTCTTTGGGTTTGAGTATTATTCCCTGAATTCGTGGAATTAATTCCATACTTATTCTCCTTGTTTCATTGTAGATTTGTTAAAATATATAATTTTCACTCCTGCGTGTCAATAAACTTTATCGGATTTTTCCTAACAGTTCTTTTTGTTTTTTCTATTTCAATTCAGGACAGGTTGACAGTCTTTGTCCTTTCTGGTAATTTAGCTCTGTTCCATGTGCGGCGATTGAGTACAAAGAGCGGGCGTAGTTCAGTGGTAGAACGTCTGCTTGCCAAGCAGAAGGTCGTGGGTTCAAATCCCATCGTCCGCTCCAGATATACACCCGGAACAAATCTTCCAGAACGAAAAGATTCAATGGAAACGGATTGGCGCGGTACCCAAGTGGCTTAAGGGAGGGGTTTGCAAAACCTCGATTCGTCGGTTCGAATCCGACCCGCGCCTCCATGACGCACCCTTCCACTCTAAGGAACCATAAAAAACGAGGCTCTTCGCAAAAATGAATACCTGGATTTAAAAAAGATGAATCAAAGAAGAGTGATGGAGCGGCTTGTCTCCGCCCGCAGCGGAAAAGTGTGATTTTTTCTACTTTTCCGGCCGTACCATCACATTGTCACCGATTCTCAAAGCATCTCTGCAAGAAAGGACTTTTATAGTGGCTGTTTCTTCCTGCACGTCGATCACGATACTATTCCCAAAAACCTGTATAGGCGCATCTTCTTCAATGACTCTATATAAAATCAGTTGCTGCCCGAAAGTAATACCGGCCTGCCGGCCGATATTGATAAGAGCCCAATGACCGGTCCCTATTTGATTAAAATCCGTATCCAGGAAGAGTACTTCACCCCTTACACCTTCTGTCTCAAATGGAGGAATATTATAGCCGAGGTCTTTTCCTATCATCCCTTCCCCTGGCTGGAAAGGGACTACGTAATAATCTCCCATTATCCAGCCACAGGCTTTCTCTATGCGTGCGGTTGACTTATTGTCATCCAGCTCCTGTATCCGAATCCTGCCCCTTTTGAATGCAACAGGACCGACACCGGGTATGTCTTTTCTGACTTCTATCACCATAAAAACCTGCCCCTCATTCAATCCCTGCATTCTGCCCTTATTCAAATACACGATATCTTCGTCGCTGAACATATCCCTCTCATAGGCTCTTTCCGCACCGATGATCTTAATATCCGGCATTTCCCCATCAAGAGCATAAAAGGAACAGTATAAATCAGATTCTGTTATCAGCTGGTATTCATCTTCATATATTTTTGCCTTCTTTATCCCTTGCTGCTGGAATCCATACGTAATGATACCTATGGAAATGAGGACAAAAGCCATACATAAGACTAATTTTCCACCTGTTTTCTGATTTTTATTCACTTTAGCACCTCTTGCTACAATAATTTCATAAGTTATTTTTACCTATTATATTTTGTCGTTAAACCTGTGTCAAATGTTAAAATTAATTGAATATTATAACTTTTGGGAAAAAGAAAAACGAGCATTTTGCTGTTAGACATAACAGGCGAATTCTTATAAAATGAAAAGGACAAATGAAAACAAAGAAAAACATAATCATTCTTTTCGGAGGCCGCTCTGCAGAGCATGACGTCTCAATCAATTCAGCATCCGCTGTGTATGATCATTTAGACAAAAGAAAATTCAAACCTCTATGTATTTATATCAACAAAAACGGAATGTGGAAGGTCGTTGACTCCCCAGAATACACCAATGAAAAACGAGAAAAAGGGACTTTTTCTTCTTTTCTGCCCTGGAACACAAAAAACCATAAGGAAATACAGGAATCCTCGGTCTATTTTCCAGTGCTCCACGGACCTTATGGGGAGGACGGGACCATACAAGGACTCCTTGAACTTGCAGATGTCCCTTATGTGGGTGCAACAGTATTATCGTCCGCAATCGGAATGGATAAAGCTATGGCAAAATCCATATTTAAAGCCAAAGGACTTCCTCTTGCTAGATATGACGTTTTCTATGAAAACACCTGGGTAAAAGATAGAAAAAAAGTCATAGAAAAAATTAAAAAATACAGAATTCCTTTCTTCATAAAGCCTTCAAGCCTGGGTTCAAGTATCGGAATAACCAAGGTCCAGAGCCTCACTCGGCTTTCAGAAGCCATTCATCTTGCCTTTAGTTATGACAATAAGATAATTGTAGAAGAAGCCATAGAAGGGCGGGAATTTGAATGCAGTGTTCTAGGTAATGAAAATCCTGTCAGTTCTCTTCCCGGAGAAATTATTCCTTCCAGGACTTTTTATGATTACCGGGATAAATATATAGAAGGAAAAACAGGCTTTGGAATCCCTGCTGACATACCGGTAATCACAGCCAAAGAGATCCAGAGGATCTCTATAGCTGCCTTCAAATCCATTGAATGCTCAGGAATGGCACGCGTTGACTTTTTTCTTCAGAAAAGAAGCCAGAAAATATATTTAAACGAAATAAACACCATTCCCGGATTTACTGAAATCAGTATGTATCCAAAACTATGGGAAGCAAGCGGTGTGACCTTCACAAAACTTCTTGAAAAGCTCATAGCCCTTGCCGTTCAAAAGCACGCAAGCAAAAAAAGAAAAAAAGAGATATGAGAATACTGGGCATCGACTATGGAGATAAAACCATTGGCCTTGCTGTGAGCGATAAGATGCTCATAACCGCTCAAGCCCTTCAAAGTTATAAAGTCAAGAATAAAGATGAAGATTTGCAATTTTTTAAAAATCTCTCCTCAAAATATAAGATCACAAAAATAGTCATAGGTCTTCCATTGAGGATGGATGGTTCAGAAGGAAGCAGAGTAAAAAAAACAAAACAATTTGCTTCCTGGCTGAAAAAATCGCTGGGTATACCTGTTGTTTACTGGGATGAACGTCTAACGACAAAACAGGCCCTGCGCATTATGAGAGAAAAGAGATTGAGTAACAAAAAGAAAAAAGAGCTTGTGGACCAGATCTCTGCGGTTCTGATCCTTTCAAGTTATTTGGAAAGCTTATGAAATCGATCACAATAAAAAAAACAATAGTAGCAGCTCTGATGGCTGCCCTTGTCCTTTTTGTTTTTTGTTTGAGCTGGTTTCTTTGGGAATACAATCATCCCAGAGATCGGCTCTCTCCCGGCACTGTATTTGAAATTGAGAGAGGGAGCAGTGCTTCGCTGATTGCACGGAAACTCAAAAAAGAAAATATCATCGAAAAGAAGTGGCCTTTTCTGGCTGCATACAGATTGTTTTATCCAAAAGAAAAACTCATTGCAGGAGAATACGAATTCAACCCTCCTATCTCTGTAAAAGAAGTCCTAAAAAAAATACTACGGGGAGATATCATACTTCATCCAGTGACGATCCCTGAAGGACTGACCATAGCGGAAATGGCTGACCTTTTATCTCGGAAATATTCTTTCAACGAAGAAAAAATACTCCGTCTTGCGAAAAACACACAGTTGATATCTTCTCTTGATGCCAAAGCACAGGACCTTGAAGGATATCTGTTTCCTGAAACATATCATATTCCCAAAAACACATCCGAAGCTGAGCTCATTGAAATAATGGTAAACCAATTCAGAAAAACTTTTACACCTCAATGGAAAGAAAGAGCTAAAGAAATGGAAATGGAAATAAGAGATATTGTCACCTTGGCTTCTTTGATTGAAGAAGAAGCATCAGTTCCTGAAGAGAAACCTTTAATCTCCTCTGTGTTTCACAATCGCTTGAACCTAGGCATGAAGCTGGACTGTGACCCAACCATCATATATGCCCTTAAGAAGAAAAATGAGTATCACGGAAGACTCAGAAACAAGGACTTAAAACTGAACTCGCCTTATAATACCTATTTGCACAACGGGCTTCCTCCGGGCCCCATATCAAATCCAGGGTTAGAATCCCTAAAAGCAGCACTGTACCCATCAAAAACTGATTATTTGTATTTTGTGTCAAAAAACGACGGCACGCATAAATTCAGCTCCACTTTTAAAGAACATCAGAGAGCTGTCATTGAATTTCAAATAAGAAGATAAACAAGTAAAAGGCAGTTTGAAAATTTTCTGTAGAAATGCTTTTCCGATTCTGATATATTATTGTTTTTTATTCAATAAATGATATAATTTGTGTCTCAATTATTAAAGAGAGAACTTTTACTCTCAAGGAGGAACGATGAAAGTGAAAAAATTTATTACCCCGGTCTTAATGATACTCATCATGACCGCTGTAGTATTCATACCAGAATTGAATGCCCAGGAAGAAAAAGCACAACCAAAACCCATACCAGATGAAGTAAAAAACATATTGGTGCAGGGCATGGAATCCAGAGAAGCAAGGATGGATATTCCCTTTTCCGTCACAGACTATTATTATCTTCCCGCAAGTCAAAATCTCTATTTCATTCTGCTCTTCAATGCGAAGAATGCGGACATGGGGTACACCCCGCTTGCTCCTATTCAAACAGAGGAAAAACAAGAACAGCAGGCCTTTGTTGAGAAGAGTCCGGAAGTACTCCAAAGCCGATTTGATGTCTTTCTTCTCTTCAATCAGATAGACGGAGATTACACCAAGGAAGTGTTTATCCCTGCAGGTTTCCAGGTAAACCAAAACGCATATGACCCTGAAAAAGAAGAAATGTATTCAACAGGATATATTCTTCCTCCTGGGAAGTATCTGCTGGCAATGGCCCTTACTCAAAACAATTATCAAAAAATCGGGACCCAATATTTTGAATTTGAGCTTAAGGATCCTGCCAATTTAGGAGATACTCTCGAAGTCGCGCCCGTTTTTTTCATTGATGACACTCAAAAAATGGACGAAGCTGAAAACCGAGTATATGTGCATAAAGGCTTTTTCACCTACTCAATTCTCAAAATCAAACCTGTCATCAACAACACATTCCATTCCGGAGACACCTGTGAAGCATTCTTCTATGTGATGGGAGGCTCCCCGGATCCCAATACTCAAAGATATAATTACACGGTTAACTATCTGGTTCTCCAAGAAGGACAGGAAGAGCCTCTGATCCGTTTCGCTGAAGGGAATTATGACTCCCTTATCATCCCGCAGCCTCTGAAACTCGAAAGAACCGTTCTTATCCAGAAGAAAAAAGGAGATGAGGTCATTGAAGAGAAGCAGGAAACGAGAGATTTAAAACCAGGCCAGTATATCCTCAGGCTGGATATCAAAGACAATATCTCAGGGAAAACAGTCACTAAAGATGTTGTAATAAACATCGTATAGACAGAACTCTCTGACTCTCTTTTTTCATCAAATCGACACCATCTTTTTATTCAGAACAGACCCTTCCTCGCGGGGGTCTCTTGACATTATCAGCATCCAGACATATATTTAGATTTAGTTCTGGAGGGAGCTATGGAAATTAAAATGAGAATAAAAGGACTGGTCATAGATCCTATATCAAGAATGCCCATTGTTGTTCTTGAGGACCCTAAAATGGAGAGGATGCTCCCTATATGGATAGGAGTTTTTGAGGCAAATGCCATATCCCTACAAATAGAAAAAATTGAAACCCCTCGGCCAATGACTCATGACCTAATAAAAAATATATTATCTAACCTTGATACAAAACTTGAAAAAATCGTAATAAACGATATAAGAGACAACACTTTCTATGCGACCATATACTGCAACCACAACAACAAATCAATAACCATTGACTCCCGCCCCTCGGATGCCATTGCCATTTCCCTCCGGACAAACACTCCTATTTATGTGAAGGACCAAGTTATTGAAAAAGCCCAGAGCTTGAAATTTGATGATAAGCTCGAAGATTCCGAAAAACTGAAAAAATGGCTTGAAAATTTGAAACCCGAAGATTTCGGAAAATATAAAATGTGATTGAGGTTCGCGAATACTGTAAACCCGTATTACTCAGGTCCTCAGATTAAAAATCAGATAAAGCCCGATCAAACCAAAAATGAGAGTGGGCCCCCAGGCCCCAAGAAACGGGCTCAAATAACCGGCGAAGCCAAGACTTTTAAAAATACCTATCGCACCCCAGTATATAATGGCAATGGCGAAACTCAGGCCTATCCCCACCAGTGTGCCTCTTTTTCCCATGGTAAACGCAAAAGGAATCCCAAGCAGAACCACGACCAAACATGCCAGAGGAAAAGAAATCTTATAGTTCAGATCCACTCTGAATCTGGTTGTCTCAAAATGGCTTTCTTTTAACTCTTCTATATATTTTCTAAGCTCTCCGAAACGCATCTGACCTGCCTTTTTAACACCCTTAACAAAAAAGCTTTTCTCTTCATCCAGGATAAGCCCAAGGCTTTCTTTCATGTTAAAAGAAACAGGCCTGTTCTGCTCAAACCGTCTCTCCCATAAGTCATGTAAAACGAGTTTGTTCCCGCTTATCTCCGCCTCCTCAGCATAGATCCTCCTCTTCAATTCCCATGAGGTGCTATCAATGTCCAATATAGTCATGTTTCTGAAAAGAGCCGTGTCCTGATCAAAATATCTATAATAATACATCCTGTCCCCATTTTTCCCTGCGATCCACCGCCTGTCCAGCCGATTATAACTGGAGGGGGGTATATCATTGATCTTATTCCATGTGGCATCCGCTTTCTTGCTCGAGAAAGGAAGGATATTTTCCTGTATATAAAATGAGAAAAAACTGATTATGACGGATAACACTAGCACAGGGACTATGATCCGGTACACACTCATGCCCGAAGTCTTCATGGTTGTTATCTCATTAAATTTTGTCAATATCCCGAGACATAAGAGCGCTGAAGATAGAGAGGCCACAGGAAGTATATAATAAATGAATTCAGGTATTTTAAACCATATGAACTCATAAAAAAGACTCAGGGATTTCCCGTGTTCATAGACATTATCTATGCTCTCAAAAAAAGTAATAATAATAAAAACACAGAGCAGGCTCATGAATACGAGCATAAAAATAGATATGTATTTCCTGATGATATATCGATCGATAATATTGGGAAAACGGATGTATATCCGCGGCACGAGAGAAGAGGCCCTGTTTCTTTTTCTTTTGATTTCTTTCCCTCTTTTTCTTGAAAAAATTATAGAAACAGAGCTTATAAAACGGCTTTCTCTTCGTGAATAGGTATAGGCATAAACACTCAAAACAGTGAATAAAATATTAGGCCCCCACATGCCTAACCATGGACTTAGACTGCCGATAAGGGACATGTTTCTTCCAGCGGTAATCAAAATATAATAGACCAAGATAATAGCAATACTCAGAGTAAATCCGCTTGTTCGCCCTCCCCTTCTTGTGGTGACTCCTAAAGAAATGCCCAGAAACGCAAAAATAATACACGCAAAAGGAAGCGCAAACTTTTTGTGCGTCTCTACCAGATATATTTTCAGGCTTCTTTGTTTTTGTTTAAATATGATAGAATTTTCATCTGTATAGACCGACTGTTTTAAATCACTCTTAATTCTTTTTATATCGTTAAGCAGTTCTTTTATATCTTTTTCTCTCGCTCTTTTTTCTGCGGAAATTCCAGCAAAAATACTCTGCACATCCAGTTCCTCCTCCAGCCTCTTAAAAGAGGTCATGCTGTAGTTCTCCGGAGTGTTAACATTATAAGAATGAATTATTCCGTTTAGCAGCTCAAGAGTCGCTCTCTTTTTCTCTGGAAATATATGTAACCTTCCCTTTTCAGCAAATATGATCCTGGGCTCCTTTTGGGGGAGGGAAAAATGAACAAAGATATTCTCCCATAAATCCCCTTCTGCAATATCTTGGACATAAAGGGTCATCTGAGGGATCCTATCAAAAAACTCTCTGGGATTTATCTTAAACTGGGCTTCAGCTTTTATAGACCTGGAAAAAGTCTTTATCCATTTATGATTTGCTTGCGGAGCTAAATAAAGTGTAAACAAAGAAGTGACAAGCAAGCCGCAAAACGAGAATATCAAAACCGGCCTTAAAATCTGACCCTGGCCTATTCCCAGAGTCCGGAAAGCGGTTATCTCTACATCTGAAGAAAGTCGGCTCAAGCCGGCAAGAATCCCCATTAAAACTGACATAGGAATGGTAAAGGCAAGCATAGCAGGTAATAGGTAAAGAAGAAGAGATAGGACCGTATTAACGGGAACCCCCCTTGCTATAAACATCTCGGAAAGAAGCAAAATCTGATTCATCAGCAGCATGAATGTGTATGCAGTGAGTCCAATAACAAAAGGGGGAATTATTTCTTTCAGTATATATCTGTCAAATAGTTTCAGCACATGCTTTTTATACCACAATCCTGCCTCTGTAGCCAATAGGGAAGTCATGCGCTAAAAAAAAAGCCCCTCTCCAATAACGGAAAGGGGCTTGAGGTTACGTACCGACTATGATCGATTAATACATTCCTCCTGGAGGCATGGGAGGCTGTCCGCCGCCTTCTTTTTCTTCAGGAATTTCAGATATAAGTCCTTCGGTTGTAAGCAGCACTCCGGCAATACTTGCTGCGTTTTGAAGAGCGCTCCGCACAACTTTAGTGGGATCAAGAACACCGCTTTTAACCAGATCTTCATATTTTTCTGTTAAGGCATTAAAGCCTGTGTCTGTTTGCTTTTCTCTGACCTTTTCAACCACAATTGACCCCTCAAAACCAGCATTATGGGCTATCTGGCGCAGGGGCTCTTCAATAGCACGCCTGACAATATCCACACCGATCTTAGAATCATCCTTTAATTTAACAGAATCAAGAGACTTCTGAGCTCTGAGAAGGGCCACTCCGCCTCCGGGAACAATCCCTTCCTCAACAGCAGCTTTCGTAGCATGCATGGCGTCTTCGACGCGAGCCTTTTTCTCCTTGAGCTCTGTCTCTGTGGCTGCTCCCACTTTGATCAGGGCAACACCACCGACCATCTTAGCCAGTCTCTCCTGAAGTTTTTCTCTATCATAATCAGAAGTTGTATCATCAATTTGAGTTCTGATCTGCTTCACACGCGCTTTTACATCTTCAGATTTTCCTTTGCCTTCCACAATGGTGGTGTTGTCTTTATCAATGACTATTTTATTGGCTTCACCCAGCCAATCCACAGATACATTTTCAAGTTTAACACCGATATCTTCTGTAATGACCTGACCACCTGTAAGAATGGCGATATCTTCCAACATGGCTTTGCGTCTATCGCCAAAACCAGGGGCTTTAACCGCTGCACATTGGAAGGTTCCCTTCAATTTATTAACAACAAGAGTAGCCAGGGCCTCTCCTTCGACATCCTCGGCTATAACGAGCAGAGGTCTGTTCATCTTGGCAATATTTTCCAAGAGCGGGAGCAGTTCCCTCAGGTTACTGATTTTTTTCTCATGAAGAAGAATAACCGGATTTTCAAGTATACATTCCATCCTGTCAGCATCCGTCACGAAATAAGGCGAGAGATATCCGCGGTCAAACTGCATACCTTCAACGATCTCCATGGTGGTTTCTAATCCTTTGGCTTCCTCAACAGTTATGACTCCATCTTTCCCGACTTTATCCATGGCTTCGGCAATGATCTTTCCAATGGACTCATCGTTGTTCGCAGATATCGCACCGACCTGAGCGATCATCTCGCCGCTCACATTGCGGCTCAACTTCTTCATGTCTTCTACGACTACTTCAACTGCCTTGTCGATTCCCTTTTTGATGAGGCTCGGATTCGCTCCGGCTGTGACATATTTCAATCCTTCGGAATAGATAGCCTGAGCCAAAATAGTAGCTGTGGTCGTTCCATCGCCTGCGACATCAGATGTTTTTGAAGCCACCTCTTTAACGAGCTGAGCGCCCATATTCTCTAAAGGATCTTCCAGTTCGATCTCTTTAGCAACAGAAACTCCATCTTTCGTGCTTGTGGGAGATCCGAACTTTTTCTCCAATACAATGTTTCTCCCTCTCGGTCCGAGGGTTTGTTTTACAGCATTGCTCAAAGCATTCACGCCCACTAGTAGGGACTGTCTTGCTTCAGGGCCTAATGTTATTTTTTTTGCCATTTGAATTTTCTCCTTTCCAAACTATTTGACCTTAGCCAAAATTTCTTCTTCTCGAACAATAAGATACTCCACATCATCAATATTGATCTCGGTTCCGCTGAATTTTCCTACCAGTACTTTATCCCCTTTTTTAACTTCAAGAGGAATGACTTTTTCTCCATCGATTCGACCTTTGCCAACTTCTATGACTTCGGCTTCAAGTGGTTTTTCTTTGGCTGTATCCGGGATAATGATCCCGCCTTTTTTTGTCTCTTTTTCTTCAAGACGTTTTAAAAGAACTCTGTCGTATAAAGGACTAACCTTCATTGGGACCTCCTTTTTTAATTTTTAGCAGTCTTTTATAGAGACTGCTAATATAACTAAAAAAGATTAATATGTCAACAGAAAAAGGGGTTTTTTTAGCAATCTTTACACTAGATTGCTAAAATCAGCCTGCATTAAATTAAAACACAATACAGAAATAAAGAAATAGACTTTGTTTGTTAACATGACATCAAAAAAGAATCAATCATGTAATAGGGAAGGGATATGCAGGCTGGTTTTTATGAATAAGGCAGGTTTATTTTATTTTCAGAGCCTTGCACAGATTATACAGGGTATTACGGTGGACTCCAAGGGCTTCGGCTGTTTTTGTCTTGTTACCATTGAATCTTTTCTTCGCTGTTTCTATATAAATTTTTTCAAATTCTTTCAATGCTTCCTTTATGGGAATCTCCTTATCGACCAACTCTTCGATAAGTATTTCTATTTTATAGTGAAGAGAAAGATTCTTAAATTCTTTTTGCATCTTTCTCTCCTTTATTTTTATTTATGATCTCGTTATAAGCTTTATTAAACTTTTCTTTAAGCTCCAACGGAATGAGATCAATGGCGGCCTGAGTGACTTTAAGGCAGTAGGGAGCCAATTCTGACCTCCTCAAAGCATTGGTTTGGACAGGAAAAACCATCAAAGCAAAAATGATAATACCGCAGATCAAAACACCTTTTATAAGTCCGAACCCTCCTCCCAGTAGATGATTCAGAAATTTTAAAGAGCCCTTCATTGCTTTAGAAAAAAGCCGTCCCAGCACCCAACCCAGAACAAGAGTCGCAATGAATATGAGCATGAAACTCAGAAAATGAGTTATGACCTCATTAGAGAACAGAGGTTTTAATATCTGCGAAACATATGGATAATAAGCCAGTGCAAGGATAACTCCCACTACTACAGCCAAAATCCCTATTAATTGTCTCACCAGACCCTTAATTATTCCCAGGATGACTGTCACTATAAGGATTAGAAGCAGTATCACATCCAGCCAATTAAAAGTCATAAATTCCTCCTCTCCCTCATTTATCCAATGCCTCCCAAACGGGATATGAGGTTTTATAATTTATCTTTTTCAGTTAACTTAAAATAAATTTCCCTATACCTTTCAGCTGTCTGCTTAATAATAGAATCCGGCAGAGGAGGCGGGGGGGAATTTTTATCCCAGTCTGTGCTCTCAAGATAGTCTCTGACAAACTGTTTATCAAGGCTGGGCTGAGGCCCACCGGGAGAATAACTTTCCACAGGCCAAAATCTTGACGAATCCGGAGTAAATATCTCGTCTATCAAAACAAGCTCTCCTCCTTTTAAACCAAATTCAAACTTGGTATCAGCTATGAGTATTCCCTTTGATAACGCGTGGAGAGAGGCTTTTTGGTAAAGTGCAATACTGACATCCTTTATTTTCTGTGCTAGCTCCGTCCCTATTTGCTTCTGCATCTGTTTAAATGAAATATTTTCATCATGTCCCTGTTCGGACTTTGTAGACGGAGTGAAAATCACCTCGTCAAGTCTATCTGATTCTTTAAGTCCCATTGGAAGCTTAATGCCGCTTATTTTTCCTTCCTTCTGGTAATCCTTCCATGCTGAGCCGGAAACATAACCCCTCACTATGCATTCCATGTGTATCACATCCGTTTTTTCAACCAGCAGAGACCGCTTATCCAAAACATGCCTGTACTTGCTCAGAGACTTGGGAAATTCATTAAAATCACCTGATATCATATGATTCGGACAGACCAAGGAGGTGAATTCAAACCAAAACTTTGATAGTTGGGTCAGTACTTTGCCTTTATCAGGGATAACGGAAGGAAGCACATAATCAAAAGCGGATATTCTGTCTGATGCTACAAAAAGCAGCTTATCCTCAATTTCATATATATCCCTGACCTTTCCTTTTTTGAAAAGATTTAAATCAGGCAGGTCTATATCAGAATATTGTTTGCTCATTTCAACCTCATGACATCATTTTTTTCAAAGCAATCAGAATGATAGGCCAATAAAGCTCAGCATCCTGGCATTGTTTTTTCCATCTCGTCTATACGAAAGAAACATTTTGTCGCTATAAGTACAATTCCCGACATTCAGTATCTTATCTTTTTCTAAACCAATTTCTTGCAATTGTAACTGGTTCGTCTTCCTTAAATCAAGAAAATATTTTTTTTCACTATCAGGATGACTCTTGAAAACATCCAGAGGGATATTCATCTCTTTGAAAAAATTATATACGTCTTCCCCTACTTCATAGCATTTTCCGCAAATGCACGGCCCCATAACTGCCATTAACGAAGAAGGCTGGGTGGAGTACTTTTCTTTCATCGCTAAGAAAGCCTTTTGTAAAATTTTCAATCCCGATCCCCTCCACCCGCAATGAACAGCCCCTATTACTTTATTATCTATGTCTGCCAGCAAAACAGGAAGACAATCGGCGGTCTTAATGACAAGAAGAGTATCGGGGATGTCTGTGATCATGCTATCCCCTTTGAGTCCCTCACAAAACCTCCTATCAATGCAATGGATGATATCCGAATGCTTTTGATCAAGATAAATTTTTTTAAATTTTTTATAAACTGAAATATTGTCAAGAGATTCTTTTGTGAAATATCTTGTGCCGAATCCATGGACAAGAAACTGCCATTTCTTTAGCAGTGGGACCTGGATTACCTTTTCAGATTTGTTTAAAATCATCATCTTTTCTATTCAGGCAGGCCCTTGCAAAATCCCGCTGCAGCCAGCGCTCCTCTCGGCTGCACTTTGCTTATATTTTGCTTAAAACAACTGAGGTTTATTCCCGGACAGCTTCAGACTCGTAAACGAAATTCTTGTATTTCTCAATAACGTCTTGAATGATATCCTCTTTCTCCAAATCCAAAATACGGTTCGGACCTGTTTCTATTTTGAAATCTATTTCTTTCTCATCCGCATCGCTGTTTTTTGTTTTCCTTCCTCTCAACTTCAGCTTTAATTTGAGATTCAGAGATCCTTTGGGAAAATATATGGTATATTTGAAATGGCTTATTCTTGATCTGGAGAAATTTATCTGAAAGGCAATGGATTTACCTGCAACCTTTATGATCTTTGATTTGATGCCGTACTGAATAAGCTCATCTTCCAAAGTCTCAAAGGCGGTCTCCACAACAAATTCACAAAATTGGTTAAAATCTTCTAATGCTTCGTGTTTGCTTTCTTTCAGGATTCTTAACTCTTCAAAAAAATTTGCTAATTCGACTTTCCAATCTCCTGCCATGTCTCTCCTCAACAATCAAATCCATCCTGAATCTTCCAGGCTTATGGTTATTTTAACATAATAAATTTCATGAGAATATACAAGACAAAATTATCCCAGGTTATTTCACAATCAGTATTCTGATATCCATCACATTGGTCCCGGTGGGCCCGGTCATGAGTAATCCTCCTGTTTTCTTAAAAAAATGATAAGAGTCATTATTGGCGAGAAAGCGGTCGGGTTCCAAACAGAGCTCCTCCGCTCTGTTTAGAGTGTCATTAGTTGCCCAGGCTCCCGCTGCATCTGTAGGGCCATCAATCCCATCGGTTCCCAGGCTCAAGATGATCCAATCCCCTTCTTTTATTCCAAGCCTGGCAGCTTCTCTAAGAAAAGCAAGAACAAACTCCTGATTTCGGCCTCCTTTTCCACTGCCTCTCACTGTAACCGTGAATTCCCCTCCGGAAAGCAGGCATATGGGCCTGGAAAGCATGCGGGCTTTTTCTTTAACTCTCAACAATGAAGCCACATAATCTTTTGCTCTTTCTCTTGCCTCCCCATCCTCAAATGAAGATAAAAGCAAAACCTCAAATCCCATCAACGAAGCCCTCTCTGCCGCTGCTGTCAAGGCTGTTTTATTATCACCAATGACAAAATTATATGTTCTCCTAAGAACAGGGTCGCCTTTTTTAACGCTCTCATCCTCAAGCCCCAGAATTCCTCTTTTTACTATTTTTCGTACAGAGTCAGGAGAAGTCTCCCATAGGCCGTATTTATTTAAGATATCCCTGGCTGTTTCGTATGTCGAAGAATCCCAGTAAGTGGGCCCTGAAGCAATGGTCTCCAGCTCATTTTCAATGACATCAGATATCAAGATGCTTATGACTGAAGCAGGAAAGGCGGCTTCTGCCAGCCGGCCTCCTTTTATAAGGGAAATATGTTTTCGTACCGCATTGAGCTCCCTGATGTTGGCTCCTGCCAAAAGCAGGCCTTTTATAGTTTTCCTTTTCTCTTCTAGACTTACATCTTTTGGGGGGAGACATATTTGTGAAGAACCTCCTCCTGAAATCAAGGCGATTAAAAGATCATCTTTTTTTATTTTTTTTGCCAGGGACAGGATCTCTTTTGCCGCCCGGATGCTGTTTAAATCAGGTAAAGGATGGGAAGCTTGCATGCAGACCAGAGGAGGAAGGCTCTTTTCTCTGCATTCCTGGCTTAAGAAAACACCCGATTTGACTCTTCCTCTCAAAATCTCAAGTACTGTCTCGGCCATTGCAGGAGCTGATTTTCCGAACGAGACTATGTAAATGTCTCTGAACTTTGACAGATCGAACCTTCGGCCGGAAATAATAAGCCGCTCCCTTTTAACAGCAACCTTACCCCGCACAAGTTCATCAGGAGATACTGCACTCAATGCAGCCGAGTATATCTGCTCTGCGCTTTTTAACAGGTCCATCTTAGCTTTCAACTCCCGGATATTTCGACTTTATTATTATTCCGGATGCCGAACGTGTCAATATAGAAATTCAGGTGTGGATGAAGCACCATAAAAGATTTAGCCTTCGGATGAGGCTTTTCGAGGGGATCCGGCAAAGCCGGACGCTGAGTATGTCTGACCCACGGACGGGGGGAGTTACGCAAGCGCTGAGAAAAACGAAGAAGAATGGCGTTAAAAATCTTTTGCAAGCGACAGCCACACCTGAATTTTATATCAGCAAATCACAGGTTCACTCTGTATCTTTATGATGCTTTATAACCCTTCCTTCTACAATATAGATCACATCTTCACATATATTTGTAGCCAAGTCGGCTATGCGTTCAAAATTATTGGAGATCTGAATAAGCTTAATGGACCGCTCTATGGTCGAAGGATCTGAAAACATATAGGTGATCAGCTCCCTCAATATCTGATCATTTAGATTGTCTATCGTATTATCTCGCTCGCATACTTTTTTTGCTAAATCCGAATCTTCTTTAATAAAAGAATCTATACTGTCTTTAAGCATTTGCATGGTGATATCAGCCATCTTCGGAATATCTATAAGAGGTTTCACCATGGGATTTTTTATGAGAAAAAGGCCTCTTTCGGCAATATTGACCGCATGGTCGGCCATTCTCTCCAAGTCATTGTTCATCTTTAATATCATCAGAATGATACGAAGGTCCTTAGCCGCTGGTTGAAATTTTGCCATGACAACTGTGCCCTGCTCTTCAATATCTAGCTCCTCTTCATTGGCTCTGGGTTCCAGCTTTTCTATGACTTCTTTAAACTTGGCTTCATTTTTTTCCATCAATCCCTGAATGCTGTCCTTTATCATCTGTTCCACCAAAGCCGCATATTCAATAATCCGCTTTTTTAATGAGACCAGTTCTGTTTCAAGCATTGTCTCCTCCTGTCATCACTTCTATAAAATATATAAAAAAGTTCTATCCGAACTTTCCTGTCAAATAATCCTCGGTCATCTTGTTTTTAGGTACGGTGAACAACTCATTGGTCGGCTCATATTCAATAAGCTTTCCCAGATAAAGAAAAACCGTGTATTGAGAAATCCTGGCAGCCTGCTGCATGTTGTGGGTAACGATCACAATGGTGTAATCTTTTCTGAGCTCTTCTATGAGCTCTTCAATTTTTTTTGTTGAAATGGGGTCCAGGCTTGCGGCAGGCTCATCAAAAAGGATGACTTCCGGCTCTACAGCCAGGCACCTGGCGATACAGAGCCTCTGCTGCTGTCCCCCGGAAAGACTCAGGGCATTTTCATGAAGTCTATCCTTAACTTCATTCCAGATTGCCGCATCTTTAAGGGATTTGACCACTCTTTCTTCAATGGCGCTTTTTCTTTTCATCCCATTGACCTTGAGTCCGTAGCTTATATTATCAAAAATACTTTTGGGAAAGGGATTTGGTTTTTGGAAAACCATGCCCACTCGTCTTCTAATATCCACTATGTCCGCTTTCGGCCTGTAAATGTCTTCACCATCCAAACAGACTTTCCCCTCAAACCGGACTCGTGGAATCAGGTCATTCATTCGGTTGAATAAACGAATGAAGGTGGACTTTCCGCAACCTGAAGGACCGATAATAGCTGTGACCAGGTTCTCATATATATCCATGCTAATATTTTTTAAAGCACAGGATTTTCCATAGAAAAAATTTATGTTCTCAACCTTGATTTTGACCTTATTGCTCATATGCTTTCCTATGTCTTTGTCGTATTATAATCGCCGCTGCTGATATCGCAAGCACTAATGCCAAGAGTATCAATGCGCATCCGTACGCAATCTGAGTCTGCTCCTGAGGATGCGTTCCCTCTGTCATGAGAGCGTAAATATGATAGGGCAAAGCCATGACCTCAGAAAATATGGAATGTGGAAATCCTCTGGTATAAAAAGTTGCCGCTGTAAAAAGTATGGGAGCTGTCTCCCCAGCCACACGCCCTATGCTCAAAATTACGCCAGTCAGTATCCCCGGAAGAGCGGCAGGAAGGACCGTGCTTCTTATGGTCTGCCAGTGAGTCGCGCCCAGAGCTAATGAGGCTTCCCTATAAGACTGAGGCACAGCCAACAAAGCCTCCTGTGAGGCCGAAATGATTTGAGGTAGCACTAGAATACCTAAAGTCAGGCATCCGGCCAGGATTGAGACGCCAAACCCGAAAAGTTTGACAAATATGGACAATCCGAATAGCCCGAAAACAACAGACGGCACTCCAGCCAGATTGTTGATACTCATTCGAATAATATTAATGACAAAACTCTTGGGGGAGTACTCTGTTAAATAGACCGCACATGCCACTCCCAGTGGAAGAGAAAAAAGAATGGCCCCCACTGTCAGATAAAAAGTTCCCACTATGGCAGGGGCCACTCCTCCGGCTGTCATAGCCTCACGCGGCACTTGGGTAATAAAATCCCAGGATATTATCTTAAAGCCTCTAATCGTGATAAAGTAAATAATAGAACCCAGAAAAAAAACAGCCGTGCTTATACAGAGAAACAAAAGCCCGAATCCCATATTCTGACTGAGCTGTTTTTTCATCTTCCCAATCCCAATTTTTTTCTGAATCTTCTGCTTATGAGTTCTGCGATCACATTAAAAATAAGGGTAAAAACAAACAAAACGAGCCCTATGGCAAAAAGGGAGTGGTAATGTGTGCTCCCCATGACCGCTTCCCCCATTTCAGCTGCAATGGTTGACGTCATAGGCCTTACGGGCTGAAATAAGGTATGGGGGATCACTGCGGCTCCTCCTGTGACCATTAAAACAGTCATGGTTTCTCCAACAGCCCGGCTCATTCCAAGTATGATGGACGTTGAGATCCCTGAGGCAGAAGCTGGGAATACTACTCTGGTCAAGGTCTGCCATCTGTTAGCTCCCACTGCCAGAGAAGCCTCCCGGAAACTCCTGGGAACAAAACTGAGAGCATCTTCGGATATACTGCACACCGTGGGGGTCGCCATGATACCGAGCATAAGACTTCCTGTAAAAGCGGTCAGACCTACCGGAAGATTTAAAAGCCTTTGGATAAAGGGCGCGATCACCACCATTCCAAAAAAACCATAAACTATGGACGGAATCCCGGCCAAGATCTCGATAACGGGTTTGAGCACTGCCTTCAGTCTTTTTCCTGCCAGCTCGTTTATAAAAAGTGCACTGCCCACTCCTATGGGAACACAGAACAACACAGCTCCGGCTGTCACCCAAAGAGATCCCAGAATCAGGGGCAAAATACCGAAATCGGGCGGTTCATAAGTGGGATACCAGCTCTTCCCGAAAATAAAGTCGAATAAACCCACTTCCTTAAAGACCGGAAGTCCCTCAACAAACAGGGTTATGGTGATTCCGATAAGAAAAATAAGGGAGGCAAAGGCCAGAAGAGTGAAGAGACCTTTATAGATCCTTTCTCTTATCCGGTGCATTTCATCTTCTGGTCTTTGCCGTAGATGGATATATCATAATTTATATAAGTGGTACATATCCAGCTTTTTCTACTAGTTCCTGTCCCTTTTCACTCAGAACAAAATCAATGAATGCTTTCACGACTCCTGCAGGAGCCCCATCAGTATACATAAACAGCTTTCTGGCAAGTTCATAAGATCCATTAACAACGTTTTCCTTGTTTGGCTCCACTCCATCAACAGAAACTCCCTTGACAGAAGAAGACAGATATCCAAGACCCACGTAGCCGATAGCACCTGGTGTTCTGGAGACTGCCTGCGCGACTGCCTGGTTAGAAGCCTGCAGAAGAGCATCGGGTCTCACTTTTTCCTTTTCCAAAGCCAATTCATTGAATGTTTCAAAAGTGCCGCTTGAGCTATCGCGGGATATCACAGTGATCTTCATCTTTTTTCCGCCCACTTCATTCCAATTTGAAATTTCACCTGTATAGATTTTTTTAATCTGCTCAATGGAAAGGCCGTCGACCGGATTGGAAGGATGAACGATCACGGCGATACCATCCAAAGCCACTACATTTTCATAAGCCTCGATATTGTTTTCTTTGGCCTTTGCCACTTCTTTATCTTTGATAGGCCGCGATGCATCCGCAATATCACAGGTACCATCGATCAGAGATGCGATCCCTACTCCCGAACCTCCGCCTTGTACAGAAATGTTCACGTCTGAATGCATATTCATGAAGGCTTCGGCACAGGACTGCGAAATGGGAAGAACCGTTGTCGATCCCTTGATCGTCAGACTTTTAGCAGCAAATGTGGGGACACTGACCATCAATCCCACACTCAACACAGCTGCCAGAACTGTCATTGCAATCTTACTTTTAAACATTTAAAAATCTCCTTTTATTTTAATTTATTCCATCCTGTTATTTAAATTTCCAGAAGAAGGTTAGGTTGATATACGCATCATCTCCTGGAGTCTCACCTTCGTCCGGATCGTCGTAGAACACATAATTGACATTGGGAATAATCCAGATGCTCTTGGCTATCTCATAGCTGATGCCTCCGATAATGAGGTTGGACGGTGCTTCAGTGGAAAAGGGGATATAATCAACGGATGAGTCTATGGGTTCACCCAGCATCTTGTCATAGCGGGCAATAAAATCCAGCTTTTTCGATGCTGAAATAACAGCAAACCCGGAAAATATGGTCCAGTCCTTTTTCGTATCCTCATAATCATAGTGGCGGTTGGCATAAAGAAGCCCGATCCGTCCCCAGTTCCCCTGGTACGAAGCAAATCCTTGATAGACATAGTAATTCTTTTTGTCTGTCGTGGTCTCATAATCGCCGTAGGCCTCCAGGATCAGTCCTTCGACAGGTTTAAAAGCGAGCGAGCCGTAAAATCTTTTCCCTTTGTTTGTTTCTGACTTGTTGGAGGATCCATTTGCAAAGAGAAGGCTGTAGGATACTGCCCCGCTTTTATCCAGATTTCCCTTAGCTCCGATACCAAAATCCCTGGAAGGCGCAAATTTCATTAGGTCCAGAGGAGTCTTCCGCAAATGCCTGTATCCCCATACATCTTCCACATTGCTTCCGAAAGTCGGAGTGCTGACAATACCAAAAACCAGATGCTGTCCGCCGCCTATATCTCCATCCAGCCAGGCATCTTTGACTTTTGCATCCAATGTACTCTTTGTATCGAAAGCTCCAGGGCTATTCATTTCCAATCTGAACCTCATCTTGATCTTTTCTGTGAGCTGGTTGTCATAGGTAAAGTAAATCCTTCGGAACCAAAATCCGTTTCTTCCTTCGTAGTCTTCATTGTTATGAGATGCCACATAATAAAAGTCACCGAACATGAGCCCTTTAAAGCTTCCTTGGGCATAGGAAAAACCGGAAAGAAGACCCAACACGAGCACAACACACGCCAATAAACTGAGTTTTTTCATTAAAACCTCCATTTAAAATTGCTTTAAAAAAGCTATGGGGATTATGCGGGAATTTTGTTAACAACGAATAAATGTTCTGTTAATTTTATGTTAAATCTCGTTAGGCCCGCTCGCCTCCGGATGACTTCAGAACCACCCTGCCTGCCTGAAAGTCCGGATGAGGCATGATGTTATTTATCTTACAGAGAAAGCGTACTCTTTAAGAAAATCAGGTGTGGCTGAAGCGATTTTAAAGATTTAGCCTTCGGAGTGCTGTGTTTGAGGGAACTCAGCAAAGCTGAGCT
>CAYWDH010000008.1:0-89223 GCA_964456985.1 uncultured Eubacteriales bacterium | reverse complement strand
TATCCACAAACCAGCCCATGCCATAGTCAGCAGGAGTCACTTCAGGTATGGCTGGTGTCCCCCCAGTAGGCATATGGGCCAGATGCATATCCTCAAGAGTCTGGGCATTGATGATTGGCTTTCCGTCGATTATCCCATTATTGAGATGAACCAGAAGCCATCGACTCATCTCATTCACACAGGAATTGATAGAACCCGCCGGGCCGATATTAGTGATGTTTCGAAATGGAATGAGTTCGATCTTGCCTTTCTCCTCACGGTAAGGAAGAGCAAAGTCACTATCCTTCTTGGAGTCCTCGACTGAGAAATTAGTCCTTTTCATTTCCAGAGGTTCGAGTACATGAGAGCGAATAGCCTCTTCCCACGGCTGCTCTGTGAGTACTTCGACCAGGTATCCGGCAGTGAGAAACATCAGGTTGTTGTATTGAAACCTCTGCCGCAGATCAGCTGTAGGTTTGAGATAGACGAGTCTTCTGACGAATTCTTCGCGGGAAGCCTGGTAGTTGTTGTACCACACGAGGTCATGACGCGGAAGACCGGATCGGTGAGTCACTAAGTCCCTTGGCGTCAGGTGCTGACTGGCAAAAAGGTCATAAAGCTTAAACCAGGGGATATAGTTGTGTACTGGAGTTTCCCAATCCAATTTTCCCTCATCCACAAGAGTTCCCATAGCAAAGGTAGTGAATGCCTTAGACGCTGATCCTATGGCCAGAAGTGTGTCCGGCGTCATGGGAAGTTCCTTTTCCACATTACGAAAGCCGTATCCTTTGGCTAAAATGACCTCATCATCCTTGACCACAGCCACAGCCACTCCAGGTGCATTAAGACTTTCCAGTCCCCTCTTAACAAGCTCGTCAAAATCCGCTAAAGCTTTTTTGGCTTTGACCACAGGGCTGACTTCCCGTACGAGATTAAACGGAAATGTCTGACCGCTCTGAGTGAAATCTCCGGTGATTTGAGATCCTTCTTCATTGAAGGTCCCCTTAAAAGTCGGTTCACCGGGGATCCCGCTCATCTCAAAGGCAACATTGTCGCCCTCCAGAGTGATGTTCTGCAGAGGCAGGTTTTTAGCATTCTGGCTGGGGATAGATATCTTTCCTTCCCAGGAACCATCATCTTTTTGGCTGAAATCAACAAGAATATCCGGCTTCATTCCAGGTATATCAATTGATCCCTCCCAATGACCGGCCAGTGAAGCTTTTTGACCGGCCAGAATGAATTGAGGAATAAGCATAAAAATAAGGCATAAATACAAAACAAAATATATTCGCATCTTTTTCATTGAACTCCTCCTTCTCATAAATACGGAAAACTCCTTGTTATTATTCAACCTAAATTTCTTTTTATTTCCCCCATGTCATTTTGTATACGGATAGTTGTCTGTACCCGCTTTCTTTTTCCTGGACACAATAAATTCTTTCACTTCTAGATCTGGCTAATAAACGTCCGTAATTCTGATAAGAGGCATTGAGACTCATACGGGCTATAAAAACACCATCCTCATTGAATATATCATACATATGTTCCCCTGGATTTTCACCGGGCTCATAGGTCATCACGTACAATCTTCCCTGGTCATCAAGAAAAAACGAGTGAAAAGCATGCCAGCATTCCGGGAAGTATATCTTCTTTGCATAATCCGGCATAAACTTTTTGAATGGTTTTAAATAATTTTCTTTATATTCAGAAGAAACGGGAACAGGAGAATATTCTTTTTGGATTTTGTGTAGAAGCGTCCCTTCCAAATCAAACACGGAAATTTCATAACTTCTTTCTGAATTACCCAAATAAATTCTTCCACCCTCTTCCTCTGACAGAAATATGTATTCTATTCCATTGACAATCTTCTCCTGTATTAAAGCAGCCTTATTTTTGTTAGGAACCTTCTTGAATTCATCTAGTTCTCTCATTATATGGAAGTCTTTATCATACAAACCCATAGACAACGTGAAATAAGGAGATGACATATCACCCACGATCAATCGTTTCATTAAAAACATCCCGTTTTCAAGAGGATAAAGGCTCTCAAAACCCGAACTGATCTTTTTTTCCTCAACTGCATGTCCCTGCTCATCAAACACATGGTATTTTTGCTTAGGGTCTTCTATTATCCAGATGCCTTGATCTGGTACAGCTATAATTTCATTGGGATATTCCATTTCATGGGGACCCTGCCCTAGAACTCCAAAAGAAGTAATAAACTCGCCGTTTTCAGAAAACGTATATATGAGATCTCCTGTTCCGGCCGGTGGGCGGAGAATGAAAATATTACCGTTTTCATCAATGTCAAAGCGGTAAATATCGGTTAAGCCGATCTCCGCAGTGGAATCATCTTCTGTGTCAATTGAAAAAAGTTTTTCCAGGGTAAGAGTCGAAGGTTCATCTGGGATAACATACGGCTCTAAATGATTAACCACTACTTCCACTCCGTTTTCAATTCTTTTTTCAATTTTTGGTGCTCTCTCTTTACACGAAATAGTGAAAACAAAAACAATCAAAATAATTAAAAAGAAGAAGAGAAATTTCCCTGCAGATTTGTTCTCATTTTTATTCATTACATATTCTCCCTTAGTGCTTTGGGTTCAAGAATACAGGAACACACCAAATACAGTCAATAAGAAAATCGATGATTATGAGGTTCTTTAGGAATCAGGGAATGAAGTTGGCCTCTTCTTTCCAGGCCCAATCATCATCCTTTTCCATAACCTTCTGAGTAATCTTCCAGGTTCCTCTCCCACCCTCATCTTTCTGGTTGGAACCCACACTGTAGACAATAAATCCGGAGTCTCCTTTTCTGTAAACATAGGGGTTTCCAGTGAAAGGATCGACCGGAATTTCATCCAGTATTCCCGGAGACAGTTCACTCAGTTCATCCGGGAAATCTCCATTTAAATTCTTGAATATCTTACAGGCTATTCCGATACGGGCTGTATCAAACAGGGCATCCAAAGTGGCCCGCTTTAGCAGGACAGCTTCAATATCGGGGACTAATGCTCCCATCATTTTGTAAGTCCATGGTGTTTCATTCTTGATTTGTTCAACCTGGTTGGAGTCTCTGGAGACATGATAGGGCAATTCCGCCGCTTCAATCAGGCGGTCATAGGCCTTTTTCATCCAGATGATTTCATTTTTTAAAACAGGGTGAAACAACCAACGGTTTGAGTCTCCTGCTGGGCCTAAATACAAATCATTTTCTCCTCTTAAATACAGAAGAGCGGATTCCAATTGAAATATATTTTCTGATTGCAGAGCCCAAACAAGCCCTTCTTTCCAGGGCGAATTATCCCATTCTTGGAGAATATTTTCCAGAGTATCTGTCTCAATCTCCCTGTCAGATACAATAAAATCCAAACAAACCGCCAGCTGCTTCATACAGGCCATATTAACGAGATAATTGACTAAAAACGGCTCCTGAAGATGCAGCTCAAGAAACCTTTTTGCTGCCAGACACTGGGATATGGCTTCTTCCGCATGTCCTTTCTCAGCTTTAAGCACCGCATCAATACCTAGAAGCCGGGTCCCTTGGATCATCTGAATTGCCCTGTTAACCTCAAAATCGCAGGCATGGTTATACCAATCATCACGGGATTTAAAGCAGGTCTTAGAAGAAGCCTCAAGCATAAAATCCAGGGCCTCCCTGTTTTTATCAGCCAGATCCTGAATTTGCTCTCTAACTTTTTTTTCCATAGGATCTCCAAAAAAGAGATCATTAATAACTTTATTTAGTAATTCTCTCTCAGCTTTTTCAACGGAAAGAGAGGCTTCTGCTTTTTTCCAGTCCAGGGCTGCATTATACCTTGGGTCGCAATCAGGCTCTATATCTTTTAAATTCAAAGGAATTCCCTCTGCTTTTGCCCGGTCCAAAAAATTTTCCAACTTCTTTCCCGCTGAATAACTAAAGACAGCTCTTATAACAAAGACGACGGCAACCAATGCCACAAGGATAATACCGATTCTTGCCAGTATTTTTATCAGTTTAGGTCCCATTGATCTCCTCCTTAAGAATATCCAAAATATCCTGATAATCCCTTAATTTTCCATGCTTTTTATGCATCGGATAATGCCGGGTCAACCAATGATTGAGATAAGATTCATCTTCAATGTTTATTAGCCCATCTGTCATTTCCTTAAATTCCTCCTCAAGTGTATCTTCCGAAATTTGTTGACCGTTCATAATATATACCAGATAACGGTATTCACTTTTCCGGATCACTAGATCACCTAAAAAAACGATAAGAAGAAGAATCAGGCTTATCCCGAATAGTGCCCTGTACGCAGGTGAGATCGTTCTGAAGTCTCCCTTTTTTTGCTTGGCCTTTTGTAAAATCCTTTCCTTGATTTCCGAGGGCATGGGTTTGGGAGAAAGCCGCTCCAAAATTCTCTCAGCTTTATTCACATTCTTCATCTCTGTCCTCCATTGTTTTACGCATTTTTTCCATTCCGTAGCGGTACCGGCTGGTTATGGTTCCCATAGGAACTCCGCAAACACGGGCGATCTCCTCAAAAGTCAACTGCTCAAAAAACTTTAAAACAATAACTTCCCTTTGCTCATCCGGAATTTTGGCTAAAGCTTCAGAAGCTCTCTCCAGAGCTTTATGATCCAAACCTTCAAGGCTGGCTTTTATAACTCTTGAAAATTCTTCTTCCGAATAACGGATTTTTTGATCCTTTTTTCGTTTTTTCAGGAAATCCGCTGCCTCATTTCTCGCCATCCGAAACAGATATGCTGAAGGATTGCGTATGAACAGGAATCTTAATTTATATCTAATGAGCCGATAAAACACTTCCTGCAAAACATCCTCGGCATCCTGGGGAGAACCCAATTTGATTGTCAGATAATGGTACAACTTGTCTCCTAGGCTATCGATAACCTCTTCTATATTCATGCTGACCTTTTAGGGCTGTTTCTGTCATTTTATCATACATTGATACGAGCTCTTCACTTTTATAGACTCTCTTTTGCTGTGGATTTATTTAATTATAGGGGACGCTCCATAAGGCACCACCCTATATTACTGAACCTGTTATTAGGAGGAACGCTCTTAGGAGGGGCGCTCTTTCTGGAATTTATATCCTGTCCAGGGGATAGTCAAAATATGGACAGGATTGGAAGGATCGTCCTCAATTTTTTTCCGGATGTTGTGCACAAACGTATCCACAGTCCGGGTGGTGGGATATTGATCATAGCCCCATACTTTATTGAGTATGATCTCACGGCTGAGCACCTCTCCTTCATGAGCTATAAGTAGGCTGAGCAATCCCAGCTCCTTGGAAGTAAAATATATATCTTTCCCGCCTTTGTTAGCTTCCTGTTTCCGGAAATCGATATACACATCTCCGAAAGAACACTCCTCAATAGGGGTTTCCTTTGGCTTTGTCCTGCGGAGGATTGCATTTATCCTAGCTAAGAATTCTTTTATACCAAAAGGTTTAAGAAGATAATCATCCGCTCCCATCTCCAATCCTAAAACCTTGTCTATCTCCTCTTTTTTCCTTCCTGTCAGCATGATAATAGGAGTCATGATATTTTTCTTTCGAAGATTTTTGCAGATTTCCATACCGGTCATATTAGGGAGGACCAGATCCAGCACAATGATGTCGACTCTTTCTTTTAATGCCAATTGAAATCCCTCTTTTCCATCAGAAGAAGAAAAGACGTTATAGTTTTCCACTTCCAAGGCAGTGACAAGAGTCTCTAGGAAAGCCTTATCATCTTCTATGATCAGTATTTTTTTCATGGTCGTGGGAAAATCAGGCTGAACTCACTTCCCTGTCCGGGTTGACTCATAATCCGAATGCTCCCCTTATGAGCATTCATAATGTGTTTGACTATTTTTAATCCCAATCCAACTCCTTTAGGAAACTGTTTTACAGCTTCATTTGTTCTGTAGAAGTTTTCAAAGATTTTTTTCTGTTCATCATCGAAAATTCCGATTCCCCTGTCTTTAATTTTTATCTCGACTTCCGATTTCTTTTCCGAAACTGAAATCTCAATTTTTTTCTGGTCCCTTGAGTACTTTATAGCATTATCAAGAATATTAGTCAAAGCCTGCAGAAAAGCATCCGGATCCAGACTCAGGACAATGGGATTATCGGGAAAATGTGTTTTAACACTAAATTTTTGGGACTCAAACCTGGGTTTGAAAAGCCTCAATACATTCTTAACCAAAGGGATGACCTCCGTAGGTATCATCTGATACTGTTTTCTTCGTGTGTCGATCTTGCCAAAATCCAGAATATTATGAATAAAACGTGAAAGCCTAGTGCATTCACTCCCCATAAGAGTCAACAGCTCCTTTTGTTTTACGGAATCCTCAACTTTTCCTTCCTTTAAAATTTCAGAAAGGCTTTGAATGGACGCCATTGGGGTTCGAATCTCATGAGAAACAGATGTGATGAATTCAGTTTTCATTCGGTTCAATTCATCCAATTTCTTTTTTTCCTTTTTTTCCAAAAACACTTCTTCCTGAAGTCTGATCCTTTCAAGGTTGACCGTCAATTCTTGAGAAAGTGTGAGCAGGAGTTCGATATCCTCATGAGAGTATCTTTCCCCTGATCTCTTTTTCCCCAGGATCAAGCAGCCGGAAAGAGCGGTCATCTGAAAATTCAGAGAAATAACCGCTTCTACTCCCGATTTTTCAAGAATAGATTCCTGAGAGAAGTCAATTCCCTCCGCGATTCTAATGGAATTTTTCTTAGAGAAAATCTGAGTCCCTGTTACCTCTTTTTGAATAATTTCATTTATCTCCTCATTCCATTCTCTCTTTAAAACGAACTCCGGCTTATTGTTCTTTAAAGTGTACAGCGCTATTCCCCTTCTCTCCAAAGGAAGCACTTTATCAAGGGTCAAGAAAAAGAAATCAATCAGTTGATCAGAGATGGCCATCTTCTGGGCCCTTTCCATGAAATTTAAAATGCCTTTTTTATAATCATAACTGAGCCGAAAAAAGGCCTTATCTACAAAATTTTGTATGTTTTTCCTTAAAGGATGAAATGCCGATGCAGCCACGAGCGCGGCAACACCTGATAAAACATAGTTTTCAACCGCTAACCATCGAGATATATAATTATGAAGAATATGAAGAGAAAACAGAAAAATACTCACTATAACAACAGAAAGAAGCCCATAGACCAAAGAGCGGTTAATCACTAGTTCTATGTTCATCAGCTTGTATTTTATGATAGCTATGGAAAAGGTCACAGGTATAATGATAAAAAACATATTTGAAATTTCCTCTGAGATAACAGGACTCAAACCCAGGATAGTAGGAATTAAAAAAAGAAAGATGAAAGGAGTCAGGCCTATGGTCAAACCATAAAGCGCCCATTTGATTTGAGCTCTCTGTTCCTGCATGAAAATCAAATTATACAATCGGATCAAATGCCCTACTGAAATACCTACATAAAGGACAAGATAAATCCGGAATACATCCAGTATTATCAAATGGATGTGATAAGCTTCAATGGAGTTTGACAAAATACTGATAAGAAACACCGGAATCCATAAGAACATAAACAAACAGGAAGGAAGATACACAATGAGCAGGACCAATATTCTATTGATTCTCCAATTTCGAGGCGTGAACTGGAACGAAAAATGAAGCAGAAGAGCAACAACCAGAGGATAAGTCACATAATTGAAGGATACGGCTATTTCAGAGAGCCAACTTTTTGCAACAAGATAATATCCGCTTCCTATCACCACAGAATAAGAAAACATAAGGCATGTCCAATAGAACACCCTAGCCTTTTTGTCACGGGAACGGAGAATATAAACAAGAAATCCGGTAGCTGAGGTAAAAAGGCCAATAAACAGATAGATCAAAGGGATAGGAGTCCCTGAGTAATAGGGAACTAAAGTGACAGTTGTGCTCTTAATAGACCCATTCTCTTTTATATTAATCTGAATGGAATCCCCTATGGATTGGCTGCGCAACACAAATAAGATGTCATCCGATTGGGTGATCTGGATATTTTCTATCTGAACGACATTGTTTTTATCGATACCAACAGGAAGTTGTGGACGCTGGCGAAGTAAGGTATAACCATAAATTTCCAGAATGACAATGACTCCCCCCAAAAAAAGATAAATGTAAATCAGCACCTTTTTCATAAGTGCATATTCCCTTTTAAGCTGCTCGCTATTATAACTAATATATTAAATTATATACGATTTACCACTACTTTTTTTGAGTCTAATGTATTTTTAATGAAATATCAACTCTCTTCTTCATGATCATCAAAGATAAAGAGGTCATTAATAGTTGTTTTCAACGCTTTCGCAATATCATGTGCCAGTTTGAGAGATGGATTGTATTTTCCCTTCTCAAGATAAACGATCGTCTCTCTTCTCACCTTGACTCTGTTGGCAAGCTCCTCCTGAGTTATATCAAACTTTGCCCTGAATTCCTTAATCCTTGTTTTAAAAGACATGGCTGTTCTTTTCACTTTTTTTCATAATAGATAATTGAAAATGAAAAAATCAAAATTTGCAGGATCACTACTGCAATAAAAGCATAAATATACACATTAAGATCTTCCATGATCCCAGCGAGGACCGTAGCAATGACAAAAACCGGCAGCATTGCAATAAAAGCATTTCGTGCTGATTTATTTATATTTTCCTCCAACCGTTCATCACCGCTGATCTTCGCGTAAGTGAAAAATCCAAAAAATCCAAAAAAACCATAAAAACCAATATTGTTTGTGAACGCCCCGAGAATGCCTAGAAAACCCAGAAGCCCGAGATATTTGAGCCAAGAGCCTTTCATTTTTCTCCTCCGAAAGTGTTTTTTATCTAACATATTGTTAGAAATATATAACAATTTAAGCAGGATGTCAAGTTTTTTTTCATCACCATGGGGGACGCCCCATTAGGTACCACCCTATATTACCGAAGATTGACTTCTGGCATCTTTTATATATATATTACTAACAATGGGGAATAATGAAAAAGCAATAAAATGTCCACAGTGTCAATCTCCTATTCCTAATGGCCATCAATATTGCGATAAATGCGGATTTGTTTTAAAAGAAAAAGCAGAGACTTTAACTTACACAACTTCTTATGAAAAAGAAGCGACAGACACTCTTCTCTTTTCTCCCGGTGAACAATTCGGGCCTCGATACCGAATCGTTGAAGAGATCGGTCGAGGAGGGATGGGACGTGTCTATAAGGCAGAAGACAGAGAACTGAATATAATCGTCGCCCTCAAAATGATTCGCCCTCTCTATTCAAAAGACCCCCAATTCATACAAAATTTCAAACAAGAAACCATCCTGGCTCGGTCCATATCCCATGAAAATGTGATACGAATACATGACATCGGTGAAGTAAATGATATTAAATTTATCTCTATGGACTATATCAAAGGACATGACCTCAAAGACCTGATTCACACATCCGGATCACTCAGCGCTGAAACAACTCTTTCCATTGCCAAGCAGATTTGCCTTGGACTTAAGGCGGCTCACCAGAAAAATATCGCTCACCTGGACCTAAAACCGCGTAACATCATGATCGATTACAGCGGCCATGCCTACATCATGGATTTTGGCGTATCCAAATCTCTTAAAGCTCGTAAAATTGACAGGAAAAAGAAAGTCGTAGGAACCCTTCCTTATATCTCACCTGAACAAGCAAAAGGCGAAGAAGTCGATCAAAGATCAGATATTTACTCAATGGGAATCATATTATTTGAAATGCTCACTGGAAAACTGCCTTTTGAGGCGCACACACCAAAAGAGTACATTCAAAAGCATCTCCAGGAAAAACCCCCTCCCATAACCGAGCTGAAGTCTGATGTGCCTCCAACTCTCCAAAAAATCATCATGAAGTGCCTTCATAAAAACCCCGAGAACCGCTATCAGGATTGTGACGAAATCCTCAAAGAACTGGAATCAACCGGGCTGGATATAAAGACCGTAAAGTATAAAAAACCGCTCAGTCTTTTTCAAAGGCCGTTCTTTTATCTTGCCCTGCTTCTGGTTGTCTCAGTGACCGTATACTTCCTGTTTTTTTCAGGAAAGGTGAAGAAATCAGGGATTCCAGGTATGACCCAAATGACCATGTCCGTTCTTCCTTTCCAGAACAATTCTGGAGAGGACTCTCTGGATCATTACAGAAAAGACTTCCAGGAAATGATCATTACTGACCTGGAACAGTCCAAATATCTGCATGTCATTCCTACCCTCCAGTTTGATGCTCTTTTAACAAAAATGCAGCACAAATCCGAAGAAGTCCCTACCAAAAAAGTACTGGATAAAATCGCCCAGAATGAAAATATCCGGTATTACGTGCAGGGGAATTACAGCAAATTTGGGGATATCCTCCGTTTCTCCATAAAAATCGTTAGGCCTGTTAGCTATGAAACCCTGAGCACCAGAATCATCCAGGTTGAAAAAGGACAGGAAGGAGACCTTTTGGACAGAATTGACGACCTCACTATATGGATAAAAACAAATCTTGGATTTAAACGCTACGAGATCATTAACGATTATGATGAACGGATTAAAAGCTTCACCAAATCTGAGCAGGCACTTCGGCTCTATTACAAAGGCAAAAAATCTTATGTGGAAGGTAAATTCGAGGAGAGCAATCAATTCCTTGAAGAAGCCATTAAACTGGACCCTGAATTTGCCATGGCCTTTCGCAGCATTTCCATAAACTATGCTTACCTCCAGGATTTATCTAAAGCTCAAGAGTACAGTCAGAAAGCACTAGACCTTGCAAATGAGGGGCGCGGCTCTCTCAGGGAAAAGTTATTGATTGAAGGATATGCTCATTACCTGCTGGAAGGTTCTGTAGAAAAAGCCATTTCTAAATATAAAGAAGTGCTTGAAATCTATCCTTATGATGAGGAAGCTCATTCACTGTTAGGGGCTATTTATAGAAATATGGGAGAGAATGACCTTGCTGAACAACATTTTTTAAAAGCCATTCTTTATGTCCCTGATACCGCTCATTCAAATCTAGTATGGATCTATTTGCAGAAAGGTCAGTACACCAAAGCGGCTGATTTGCTTGAGAACAATAGAGACATTATCAACCCAAAAGTGTTCTACACTCATTTGGCTGATGTCTATTTTTGCAAGGGAGAAGTGGACACAGCCCTAAAATATGCCTTAAAAGTTGAGGAGATCTTTCCGGATGATTATCAAAATTTGGAGTTTTTAGGGAATATTTATCAGGTCAAAGGAGATTTGGAAAAAGCAAGAGAGTACTATCTGGCTCTTTTGAAAGATCACAACACCATAGCTTCGAGCTTCCAATGGCAGCATTACCTGATGGTCCAAGAAGGAAGATTTTCTGACTGTGAAAAATTTATTTCAGAACACATCAGTCAGTTCAGAAAACAAAATGAAAAATACAATGAATTGGATTTTCTTTTTTTGCTGTCATTTGTTCAATACATCAATCATGATTATAGGCGTTGCCAGCAGACTGTTGAAGAGCTCTTTCAGGAAACAGAATCCCCTAAGGAATATTCCTTTATTTGGTATTCCATATTAGGTCAGTATGTCTCTGGTCTGGCTTCTGCACAACTCAACGATGTTCCCAGAGCTGAAAAGAAAGCGGAACTCATGATGGGACTGATCAATGAAACACAAAGCCAGAGACAGTATCTAAAATATTATCATCATTTGAAAGGGATGATCGCATTCAAAACAGAAGACTATTCCACCGCCATTGAATACTTTAACAAAGGATATTTGTCTCTTCCCTCTCAGAATAATCCTTATGATGACCATGCCCTGTTTCTCGATTCCATGGGCCAGGCTTATTATTTTTTAAAAAAAACTGACGAAGCCCTTAAATGCTATAATGACATCCAGACACTGACCACCGGAAGACTTTCCTGGGGGAATTTATATGTTTTAAGCTATTACTGGCTTGGAAAAATCGAAAAAGACAAGGGAAACACAGAGCAATCACTGGAACATTTCGAACAATTCCTTAATTATTGGAAAAATGCTGATCAAGGACTACCGGAAATCTTAGAAGCTAAAAAATCCATAAGCTCTCTTCAGAATGAGTGATACCCGGGATCCCTTCTTATTCAACCCGAATCGATCTGACTCCAGAAGACCTTATTCTCTCTGGTAAAAATTCGCCTGATCTCACACACCCATTGAGGTATTTTCCACATATCAGGACTCCCAAAACAGGCCGCAATAGGACAGAGCGTACATCTAAGAAGATCCAAGCATCTGATGCACGGACTTTTATCCGTATAACACCTGTCCAAGCGGATCTGAGAATAATTTTTCCGTATTTGTGGATAGGTCACTTTATGCTTTTTTTTGAAGTCCTCAATGGAACCAAAACTGTAAGTACTGGTTAAAGACTCATCGCCTTTAAAACTGGCATAATCAAACAAAAGAAAACATCCCCAGAGGGAACCATCCGGAACAAGGACCATATTCTCCTTCCCCCCTTCACAGACCGAAATGCCGTATGAATCTGATTTGTTTAAAAAAGCCACTGGAATATTTTCTTTCCTTTCATAATGCTCTAGGGCCATTTTCCGCACTTTTTTCAATTCCTCCTCAAAATACCTCAAATCCCTTTGATCCCAAGGGCTGATGTAATCCAGATTAAAATCCACGGATTTGACTCCAGCACGAACGATAAACTCGATGGAATCTGAAAGAAGACTCACTGTTTCTGGTACAAAGACACTCTGTGTGCTCAATTCAATATGAGGATAGGTTTTTATGGTTTCGATAACATTCACCAATGACTCAAAACTGTTTTCTTTCCTGGTTTTGTTTTGCGAATATCCGTCAAAACTCAACAGAAGCTTGAAGTGGAATTCATTCAGAATACTCAGAATGTCTCTGGTGAAGAGGCTTCCGTTCGTGGTCAATGAATACGATAGGGATCGGCCTGGTCGAAGGTTCTTTTCTAAATATTCGAGGGTTTGCTCAATAGAGTCAAAAGCTAAAAGGGGCTCGCCACCATAGAAGCTGATGTTGAGGGAATCTGTGAAATAAGGAGTGAAAAAATCGATAGTATTTTGAATGGATGAAATTTTCAGTCTGCGTTTTCTTCTTTTTTGGTAGCAGTAAGAACACGCATAGTTACACTCTTCCGTTATATAAAAAGTAAAATTATTGAATTTGAAGGATTTGTCTATGTAATCAATAGAGGAATTTTCTTTTTCAAAAATCGATATTCCGGCATCCTTTGTTACTTGTTTTCATAGGTCCTAAATGGCGGTGGATATTTAACGACATCTCCAATGCACCATGGGGGTCTCACTCCAATAATTTGACGCCCCGTCAGTATTTCAAGTAACTCTTTGAGGTCTTCAATCAGATCATTTTGATGAATTTTCCAGTCAGGATCTTCGATAGGAACTTCCTTAACAAAGGCACAAACTTTGTCGATAATGGTCTCGATATCTTTTTGCATAACTAATTTCCCTCCTGTCAATCCAAATTTTGCTTATTTTCTTATGGATTCGATTTGAATATATAGAACAAATTTCAAATTGTCAACTTGCCTTTGTTTGACAAATCAAAAAAATCCAATAGACTAAAAGATATTTTTTTTTATTCCTCTCTTTTTGATCCGATAGGAGATAAGAGGCCTTAAAAATGAAATCAAAAACTTACGATAACCGAAAACCTTAGGGGGTAAAATGAAAAAAACTGTAATCGTTATCATTATCCTTATTGGAGCTTTTGTTCTTACTATCAGCTGCAGCAATAAGGCTCAGGAGGAAGAAGAGTATAAAATCAAAGCCAAAGGCATGGCAGATGTGATTGTTACTCAGGCTCAAGGCTGTATCAGTCAGTCCAAAGCGTACCGAACAGCCTGGGAGTACGCAAAAGTTACAGAGATGGATTTCGCTTCAGCCGTAAAAGAAATACTATCCGGAGATATGGAAGCAAACAAACAGATGATGCGTGAAAATAAAGCCCGGATCGATAAGATGTTGGAAGGGCTGGAAGATGCCCCTGAAAAATATGAGGAGGCGCATAAAAAACTCAAGGAACTCTATGAGACCTATATCAAACTTCATAAATTAGCGCTCAAACCATTGAAAGACATGGAGAAGTATGAGGCTGCTGTTAACGACCTGGTCTCACAGATACTCAAGAAAAAAAAGGAACTGGATGCAGCCCTACTTTGAATTCCAGGCTTACTGGGGCCTGACCAAACATATGGGAGGTCTGAATGCCACCAGAGAGCTTATTAAAGCCTGCGGTATTGATAAGGATTCCTATGTTCTGGATGTGGGCAGCGGAGTCGGAATAACCGCCTGCATTATAGCCGAGGAATACGGATGTAAAGTTATGGGAGTAGACCTTTCTGAGACGATGGTCAAAAGGTCATGGGAGAGAGCACAAAGAAAAAAGCTTGGAGGCAGGGTTGAATTTAAGATCGGAGATGCTCAGGCCCTTCCCTTTGACGATGAGATCTTTGACGCTGTCATTTGCGAGTCTGTGGTTGCCTTTCCAAAGGATAAAAAGAAAGTGATCAATGAGTATGCCCGGGTGACCATGTCAGGAGGATCTGTAGGAATAAATGAGGTGACCTGGATCAAGACACCACCTCCGGAATTGGCTGAATACCTATACAGCGCTCTTGGGCAGGCTGAATTCCTTGACCCTGAAGGCTGGAAGCATCTGATGAAACAAGCCGGGCTCAAATCCATAGATGCTAGAGTTTACAAAACCAATGCTTTGAGTCAATGGACCAGTGAAGTCAAGCTGATGAATCCCAGAGACTATCTGGGAGCATGGGGGAAATTGTTTTCCCTTTTCTTTAAAAGTCCCGAAATCAGAAACTGGATAAAAGAAATAATGGTCCCCCCGAAAAGTATTTTCAAACTTTTTAATTATTTTGGATACGGACTGTATGTCGGGGAAAAATTATAGGGGACGATCTATATTATTTCCAGGTGATTCTGTATGAAATGAACTGTTCAAACCCATTCCCTTTTTCTTTAAATCCATAGATTTTTTTGTTCCTTGAAAGCGCGTACTTGTATTCCCTATCAAAACTCAATTCAAGGTTGATGCGGCTTATAAAAACACCTTCAGAAGTAAAAACATCATGAATGCGGCTTCCCTCGACCTCTCCATTTTCAAAAGTCCGTACATAAATACGGCCTGCATAATCCACAAAGAAAGCTTCAAGATGATAACCTCGACTCCATTCTCGGTTGCCTTTTCCACATTGCGCCTGCCTGGCCCACAGTACGCCAAAAAACACAAAATGAACAAAACACTCGCAATGGATTTTTTCATTGGATATTTTCCCTAGTTCCCATTGAAAATTTCAGGAAGGTTCTTGACTCTGTACTCCATATACACCGGAAAATCATCCACCGTCTTGACTGTAGATAGGCCGAAATCATAAAAAAAGGCGCTATCAAGATTCACATCTTCAGGACCCTCGATCTTATACAAGTATCTTCCCTGATCATCAAACACATCCACTTCATATTTTTTAAGACCGGAAATTCGATAAACAGCCAAGTATCCATTGGGAAGTACCTTTATTTCCTTTAGAGCCATCAATTTACTCGGATACGCTTTGAGAAACATTGGTTTTCGGTCACTGTCTCTTTGAATAAAATTCTCAAGCATGAATTCTTTATCTCTTCTTGATAAGGTCACATGTTTGTAAGGCCTTTCAATCACATAAAGAGTTTGCCCCTGTATATCTTTGGCATAGATTTTATACTCTTCCTTCATTGCCACATAAATCCTTTTCATTTCCTGGTCAACCGCATATTCCATGTCCGGAGTGCCCCACTCATCACCAAATCCACCTCGTTCAGTACGGATCATTCCCAGATTCATCCCTTCCATAAGAACCGGGCCATCCTGAATCTCATGGGATTCCGTGATTCTCCGGATCATAATTTCATGAAGCCAATCTTCTCCATCTCTTGTCCTTTTATCAGTTATATAGTGATCCTGATTAATAAAAATGACCACAAAATCTCCAATCTTAAATTCCTAAATAAATTGCCCTTTTTTGTCATATTTAGCCAGTTTTCCCCTGCCAGTTACCCAAATCTGATTGTTCATAAAATGGACGAGCACGAGGGACATTCTCGTGAATTCTCCAGGGCCTTGACCTTTACGAAACAGCCGGTCCATGTATTCTCCGTCTTTTGTGAACCGCTCTGCTTCAGAATTATTTGCATCAAATAGAATGACTTCTCCGTCACTGTCTTTAACTGCATCAAAATATTTCAATCCGATCTCTTCATGTTCATAAGGATTGATCTCCAGCTTTTTCTCTAGTTCAAGAAGGATCGTTCCCTTTAAAGGCCGCTTTGGATTCATAACATGAGGAACTCCATCAATGATTTCAACCTGAACGGATTTTTCTTTTTCTGTGTTAAAAGGAAAAATCAAAAGAATCATAAAAAACATATAAATAGGCTTTTTATTCATTACTCCCCCCAATTATTTTTCAGATCTCTCACTCCCATCCTTCTGTTGATTGTATTAATAATATATTATAAAATTTTGATGTCAACTAATAATTAGGGGAAAATAAACAAAACTTAGATACAGAACGTAGAAGTCAAATAGAACTGAAAGGTGATTAATCATGAAAAAAGTATCTTTTTTAATGATCATTCTAGTCCTCATCCTTGCTTCCATTGTATGTGAGAGAGGAAATCAAACAAGTGAAGAAATAAATATTGCAGTTGTCAGAGACATTGGCATTTATGAGGCAAAAACAGAGGAAGAGATGCCCTATCAATTTTCCTCTATTAATTCTGTGGACTGCGATACACATGGAAATATATATATTCTGGACATCAAAGAAGAATGTCTGAAAGTCTTTGACAGAGAAGGTAATTTTATAAAAACGCTTCTTACTAAAGGAAAAGGACCCAGGGAGATCATAAATGCCTATAGAATAATGACTAATCCATTCACTGGGAATATTTTTATTCTCCAAGAATACGGTTATCAGCTCAAGGAATTCAATCCCTCTGGAGAACATATTGAGCTTTACGCTTTGCCAGAGCAATTTTTCTATTATTCAGACTTCATTGATAAACACAGACTTCTTTTTGTTTCTATGGGAAGAACCAATGAGAATACATATAATAATTTTAAAATTCTTGATCTCAAAACCTTAAAGATCGAAAAAGAATTTGTCCTCACTAATAGAGAATCCATGACCAACGGAACAATGCGGTTCGTCATAAAAAATAAAACCCTCTGGACCTGCCCCGGAGATGAAATGAAGCTGGCCGCGTATGATTTAAACAGTGGGGAAAAAATAAAAAACATAAAAATTGATGAAAAGTATAAGAAAACTCAATTCCTTAAAGGCCAAAATTGGATAAGAGCAGTGCCCTATAACTACGGACAACCATTTATGATCAACAATCAAATATATGTCCTGGTTGCTCAAATTGAGTATCATGGAGACGATTCACTTGAAGCTGTCCATACACCAAAATCCCAACGGTTCTTCCTGTATTCACTGGAAAATGACAATCTTATTAAACAAGAAGAACTGACGGAGGTTGCTGATAAGGAATTGACGTTTTTGGGATGTGTATGGAAAAACCGCTTGTTTTTCTATAGACAAGAGCCCTTTCCCATGATACGGATTCTGGAAGTGGAAATCCTTCAGTAACCATTTCACTCCCAGCGTATCTCAGAGACAGCTATCCTCATATATCCCATATCATCCATTTGAAGACAGTAAAGGCGATTGTTTTTTAACTTAGCCTCCAAGGCACTAGGGGCGCTGTCTTTTTCTGTTGCAAAATGGTTGAGGCTTTTTCTGCCAATAAACACACCCTCAGCATTGAAAATATCATGGATGTATTCTCCAGGATTTTCTCCTTGTTCATAGGTGGCCACAAACAATCTTCCCTGATCATCTGTGAAAATGCCCTGGAAAGGATCATAATTTTTAGGGAAATATATCCTGTCCGCAAATCGAGTATAAACCTTTCTAAATCTCACTTTAACCTCAGAAGGAATGGTCACAGGACGGTATTCTTTTTGTATTTTTCTTATGAGATTCCCATCAAGATCAAAAACCGGAATCTCATACTCTCTGTGTTCATTAGCTATGAATATTCTTTCTTTGGAAAGACTCCATTGAAAAATATGATCAGAATATTTCATCTTTTTGGCATTAACAGGATTGGGCCATTTTCTGATTTCAAGGTCTTTTATTTTTTCTTGATTAGAATCAAGAATACTTAAGGGAGTGTAAACAAAATTTTCATCAAAATGCTCGGGAAGGCCCAAAACCAGGTAATTCCCGTTTTTTAAAGCCAAGGCCTTTGTGTGGGATCTTTTAAAATGCTTTTCTCTTATAAGCTCCCCTTTTTCATTAAAAAACAATAAAGTAGGTGGATGAGGCTTATAAATCTCGATTTCATCTCTGTGGTTTATACGAAAATTCATAAACTTATCTACTTCGCCTGGACCCCTCCCCTTTTTTATAAAAGAATCCATAAATTTACCGTTTTTACCAAACTTAAACACCAAATGCTCCAGATTTTTAGTGCTTATGCAGTAGATATTTCCTTTTGAGTCCACATCAAAGTCTCTAATATCCAGCAAGCCTGTCTTTGTGATCAGAGTGCTGGCCGTATCTATATAGAAAAGGATTTGAGTGGTGAAGTCATTGGGCTCATTCAATTGGTAGGGCTTGATGTGATTCTTAATGACCTCCACTCCTTTTTCTTCAATGCGTTCTACTACGTCACTATCAGTGCTGCAGAATATAAAAAAAAGAATAAATAAAAATAATATGATATTTTTTCTCATCGAAAAACCCCCTTTTAAGAACTCAACTTATTGAACATAATTTATCATTAAATCTTAAGTCACCATATATATATTAAACTTTTTTTCTATTAAAAAAAATATTTTTTTATCTCTTGACATTATGTTTTTTTATTATATAATGCTTTATGAATACTATGATACGTATTATTCAAAACGTATTTTTCAGAGAGGAGTTATATCATGGACATGTTATCGAGAATTGAAGAAATTCTGCTCCTGGCAATCTGGAAACTCAAGGACAATGCTTATGGGATTTCCATAAGGGAGCAGGTAGAAAAGGACACTGGGGCCAAATGGATGTCTGGGGCGATCTATGCCCCGTTGAACAGGCTGAAGAAAAACGGATATGTCTGCACCTCCCAGGCTAAAGGCTCGGCTGAAAAAGGAGGGCGTCCGCGCGTCTATTATCAACTCACCAAATTAGGTAAAAAAAAATTGGCTGCGATCCAGCATGTCACTCAATCCGTCTGGACAGGTGTTCCTGACCTGAAAAATGAATTTGAATCATGAATCATAGTAAACTCAAGCCACCTCGATGGATCTTCTCTGTCTTGAGGTGGTTTGCTGGCGAAGAGATGTTGGCTTCCATAGAGGAAGATCTGGAGGACCGCTGCACCAAAGCATCAGGGAAATTCGGCTCCACACTTGCCTGGTTTTCATGTCAAGCCCAGGGACTCTTCCTCCTCTTCTCTTTTTCACTCGAGTCATTTATATGGGGGATAAACATGTTTAGAAATTATATTAAGGTGGCAATGCGTCATATCAAACGAAGAAAAGTCTATTCATTCATCAACATCCTGGGGCTTACGATAGGAATGGCCTGTTTTATATTGATAGGTCTCTGGGTGAAAGATGAATTGAGTTTTGATCGTTTCCATCAGAACAAAGACCGGATTTACCGCATCCTCAACAGGCTGCAGGATGGAAATGCCGGCTTTAATATCACATATGCTCTGGGACCGGCTTTAAAATCCGAGTACCCGGAAGTGGAAGAAGCCTGCCGTGTTTGCACCTGGTTCGGATCTCACGTGAGGTACCAGGATAAAATTTACCCTGAAACCTATATGTACCTTTCTGACCCGAGTTTTTTCAAGATCTTTTCTTTCCCGTTCCTAGAAGGTAATCCGGAAACAGCCCTTTCAGACAGGTATTCCATTGTCATCACCAAACAAACAGCACAAAAGTACTTCGGGGAAAAAGACCCAATGGGTAAAGTCCTTCATCTGGTTCAACTCAATCACGATTTTACAGTCACAGGTGTTATTAAAAACATTCCTATGAATTCCCATCTCCGCTTCGACTTTATTAGCAGGATTGAATTCCTTGGAGAAGACAGACTAGCCCGGTGGGAGGAATGGTCAGGCCCTAATTATATTCTCCTTAAGCCGGGAGTATCGCCTGCGGATTTTGAGGCAAAAATCGCAGGCATATACAAAAAAAATGTCAGCCCGGAAACGACTTATGTTCCGGAGCTCCAGCCTCTCACCCGTATTCATTTGTATGAACTGGGACGTCCGGGACAGGTCAAAAAGGTCACCATGTTCTCTGTAATTGCCGTTTTTATTCTGCTAATGGCCTGTATCAATTTCATGAACCTGGCAACCGCTCAATCCTCAAGGCGAGCCCAGGAAGTGGGCATGCGCAAGGTCATTGGTGCCCAACGGCGACAAATCATACGTCAGTTTTTGGGAGAAGCTGTGCTCATTACCTTTTTCGCGTTTATCTTAGCTCTTATTGCCGTGGAGCTCTTTCTTCCCTCTTTTAACCAATTCACCGGAAAATCCTTGACCCTCATATCAGGAGCCAATATCCCTATAGTTTTAACTCTTTTACTTATAATGCTGGGAACAGGAATTCTGGCAGGAATCTATCCTTCACTTTTTCTCTCTTCCTTCCAGCCTGCTCAAATCCTCAAAAACCGATTTTCGTTCAAAAACAAGGGCGGAGGCGTTCGCAAGACCTTGATCATAGTCCAGTTCTCCATCTCTGTAGGTATGATTATTTGTACTCTTCTGGTCTCCCAGCAGCTCCGTTATATTCAAAAGAAAGATTTAGGGCTTGACCGAGAGCAGATCGTCGCTGCTTATGTTTATCCGAATTTTATACCCAAGTTTGAGACATTCAAAAATTCCCTCCTTAAACATCCAGAGATAATAAATGTCACTTCAGCCGCCCAACCTCCTTTTCGTGTGGCTGATAACATACAGATCAACTGGGAAGGAAACACGACTGATGAGATGATGTCTGTGGATTACACCTGTGTGGACTATGACTTTTTTAAGACATTCAACATGCCCATTCTTCAGGGACGCGCCTTTTCCAAACAATACCCGACAGATGAAACAACAGCCTGTGTTATCAATGAAACAGCAGCCAAGCGGATGGGAATCGCAAATCCGATCAACACAAAGATTTACATGAATCATCCTGCATGGCCCGAGTCGTTCCGAAACGCCCGTGTCATCGGAGTGGTCAAAGACTTCCATTCCCGCTCCTTTCATACGCAAATACGTCCTTTTGTTTTCAGGATGTACAAACCCTGGCACCAGTATGCCTTCATCAAGATCGATGGGTTACACATACAAAAAGCATTAGCTCAAATCGAGGATTCCTATAAAACCTTCTCAACGGGCATCCCGTTCGATTATCTTTTTCTGGATCAAGTATTTAACCAGCAGTATACATCCGAACGGCAGTTGGGGAAGCTTTTCAATGGTTTCAGTTTGATCTCAATTGCCATTGCCTGCTTGGGCCTTTTCGGACTGGCATCGTACACAACAGAACAAAAAACCAAAGAGATCGGGATTCGAAAGATACTTGGCGCTTCAAGCTCAAGAATTGTTTCGATGATCACCTGGGAGTTTCTCAAGTGGATTCTTGTGGCCAATGTGATAGCCTGGCCTTTAGCCTACTTTGTGATGTACAAATGGCTGCAGGATTTTGCCTATAAAATAAGCATTGGCCCAACGGCTTTTGTAGCTGCTGCCGGACTGACTCTGATCATAGCTTTGCTTACAGTAAGCTATCACTCCTTAAAAAATGCAATGGCGAATCCCATTGACTCCTTGCGCTATGAGTGATACGGCAGACCGAAGCCATCCCTTTATGCCCGTTGACATTAATAAACTAAAAATCATTTATTAAAATCGATATAGGTTTCAAGGGTTTTCACATAATCTGAGAAAGCTTTCCTCCCCTTTTCGCTAATATTACAGGTTGTCAAAGGCTTCTTCCCTTTAAAACTTTTCTTGATAGATATATATCCTGCCTCCTCTAGTTTGGAAAGACTCACGCTTAAATTCCCATCAGTTGTTCCGATGGTCTCTTTCAAATAAGTAAAGCTGGCCTCATCTACAGAAATCAAAATGGACAGAACAGCCAGCCGAGTCCGAGAGTGGATAACAGGATCAAGTTCAGCCAGTTTTTCAGGAGGCATTTTTCTTACTCTGTTTCTGATATAAGGACCGGAGCACCAGTGCCGGCATGATGTACCCGATCAATATCAGGGGAATAAAGAGAATGGCTCTGTATTCCTCTTGAAGAAAAATCATCCCCAGTGCACCTGCCCACCAGACAACTCCACACCACTTCAACAGGTTCCATTCATAGATCCCTCCCATGATATAGACCAAAACACCCGCGATGAGAGCCACCAGCACAGGAATCAATCCCCACGAATAGAGGTTCAAAACCGGAAATATAAATCCCACCAGGACAAATCCAACTCCGCAAGCAATGCTCAAATGAGTGGTGATTTTCTGTGAATACGACTTCACTCCTTCCCTCCGTTCCAGCTTCCCTGCGTAAATAAGCGTGAAGATGACCCCAATGGTCATAAATACAATCCAATTGATCCAGATCCACTGATACATCTCTAAGAACACCAGGACATACATACCAATCACTCCCACCATGGCCATGATGCCCCAGATGAGGAAGAACATCCAGGAACCGGCTGTGATTTCTTTTGTTCTTTCGATCATCTCCTTAATGAATCTTATTTCCTCATTTGCGTTCACCTCGTTCATATCTCCTCCTTTACAATTAATCTACTTTATATTTTAAAGTAGTTTAATTAAATAAGCTTTAATTGTCAAGCGTTTTTTTTTATCAAACCATCTTATTTATCTTTTTCTTGTGGTCAGCCTCTTTGGATTGGGTGAGACGAGCGATTCGATCTCTAACTTTTATAATCATTTTGCAACATATTTTCCTTTTGATACGTCTATATTTTAAGATGATAAAAAACTATCTAAAAACCGCTTATCGTAATATCCTTCGTAACAAAAAATACGCTTTCCTCAACATCACAGGACTGGCAGTGGGATTGGCAGCCTGTTTGCTTATGTTCGGATTTGTTGTCCATGAGCTGAGCTTTGAGACCACACATCCGCTTAAAGACCGAATATTTCGGATCAACAGCCGAAATCCCATGGCAGGGCGAACCTTGGAAAACTCTGAAGTATGCGCTCCTCTGGGCCCTGCTGTCGAGGAATCCATTCCTGAAGTGGAAGAGAGCGTCCGTCTTCTTCGCAGGTATAATCTAATCCTTGAGGCAGGGAACCGGGAATTCAACATAAAAAGGGTGTTTATCACAGATCCTGAAATCTTTAAGGTCTTCTCTCTGCCGCTTCTGCGCGGCAATAAAGAAGAAGCACTGAAAAATCCCTTCAGCGTTGTTATGGACGAGACCACAGCTCACAAACTTTTTGGAGACAAGGATCCTTACGGACAAACGGTTCGTATGACCATAGGCAAAACATTTGATTTCAAGGTCACAGGAGTTATGAAAAATATCCCTTCCAATACGGTCATGCGCACCCCCATGCTTATTTCCTTTGCCTCTTTAACACAGTCTCTGCCTGAATCTATGATGAGATGGCGAGGCTGGGGCTCTTTCACCACTTTCATCCTTCTCAAGGAAAACGCTCTGTCGGAAGGCCTGGATGAAAAGATAACAGCTCTCGCCCAAACCCATCTTTCTGAGGAAACAGATAAGACTTCCTTTTATCTCCATGCATTAAGAAGGATCTATATTGATAACGCCCTCCACGACATGAACAATGATATCGCCGATTCAGGAAGCATCACCCGGATCGCTGTTTTTTCCATAACCGCACTTCTTATTCTGATCATAGCCGCCATTAACTTCATTAATTTGTCCACAGCCAAGATCTCCGGCCGAATGAAGGAAGTGGGAGTGCGCAAAACCTGTGGAGCCAACCGCCCCCAGCTTGTGTGGCAGTTTCTGATGGAATCTGTGATTCTCACTGCGAGTGCTATGATTTTGGGTCTGGTTCTTTTCACTCTATTTAAACCGCAGTTGGACCATTATCTTGGGATGACTCTCAATATCGGGATATTCTCAACCCCCTGGATCCTGCCGGCCGTACTGGGCTTGACCATTCTGGTTGGCTTTTTTGCTGGCTCATATCCGGCCTTCCTTATGTCACGCTTTCCTGCTGCCATGGTATTCCGCTCAGGAGGTCCTGGCAAGATCTCCAAGTCCGGTCTGCGCCGCATTCTGGTAGGTGTTCAATTTTGTATTGCTGTAGTCCTTATTGCCTGGACCCTGGTTGTACTCAAACAGATACGTTATTCGGAAATGCGTGATCCGGGTTTTGACCGGGAAGGACTGATCCTTTTGAGAAATTCGGAAGCCAGGGAGCTCAAAAATGCGGCTATTCTCAGAAACCAGGTCATTAACCGCACAGATGCAGTGAATGCTTCGTATGCAGCCAGCTTTCCCTACGGGCAAAATAGAAACATAGGCACTTATAAGACCGAGGAGACTCTTGAGGAAAAAGGAAAAATCGTCCAAACCCAGGACGTGGATGCCCGGTTTGTCTCAGTTATGGGGCTCGAAATGACGGCCGGCCGGAATTTCGAGGAAGGAAGAGTAGCTGACCAAAAAAGTGTACTGGTCAACCAAAAAGCCGTAGAAGAACTGGGGCTTGATAATCCGGTTGGAAGCATGCTTTTCCGCGATGACGAAGCTTTCCGTATTATTGGAGTAATAAAAGATTGGAACACCAACTCCATTCATTCGCGAATTCTGCCTATGGTTCTGCATACTGCGGACGAGACCTCCCGAAATCTTGTGGCCCGTCTTCCCAAGGGCCAGGAAACTCAAGTCCTCAATCAAATCAGGGGAATTTGGTCAGAAATGCTTCCGGGTCAGATTTTCGACTATTCATTTGTGGATGAGCTGGACTATCTCTCCTATGACGAAGAGCGCCGCCTGGCAAACCTTTTGGTTTCCTTCTGCCTGCTCACGGTTTTCGTGGCAGGACTCGGTATTTTTGGCCTGGCTTCGTTCAGTGTGGAACAGCGTACCAAGGAAATCGGAATCCGCAAGGTTTTGGGCTCAAGTGCTTTTGGGATCATAGCACTTTTGACCAAAAGCTACACCCGTTGGGTACTGGCGGCCAATCTCATTGCCTGGCCGGTCGCCTATTACGCGGCTTTTAAGTGGCTTCAGGGATTCGCCTACCGGACCTCTGTTGGGGTGCAGCCGTTTCTGATCGCCGGCCTTCTGACCCTGCTTGCCGCCCTGATATCTGTCATTTTCCAGACCCTCAAAGCGGCTTCCAGCAATCCTGCTGATTCCCTCAGGTATGAGTAGGAAAGCCTGAGGCTCTGCTTATAATCATGTATGTCCAATAAGTTAAGGAATTCTTAACACTAGAGATTTTTACCCCCAAAATAATGACGTCCCCTTTATTTAATCCCTTTACTTAAGACTGCTAAGTCATATATAATAAATCAGTAAAAAGGGAATGATGAGGAATATCCTTATTATTATCACAATCACACTTCTTTTGATTCTTTCTGGGTGCAACAAAAAGCTAGAAAATGAAGCCAGTATTGAGACTATTGATGGAATCCAGTATGTTCATAATACAGGAACACCTATACATCCCGATAAGGCAATCACTTTTGAGGAGGATCTATCTATAGGAGGGCAAGAGTATGATATGTTATTTCGCCCCCAAAAATTCACCGTTGATCAAAAAGAAAGAATATACATCGCGGATTATCTAGATCAATCCATTAAAATCTTTGATTCGAACGGCAAATACATCAAATCTATCGGTAAAAAAGGCGACGGCCCTGGTGAGTTTATATTTATTGGAAATTTGACTATTCTACCTGATGGAAGGCTGTTTGTAATGGATAGAAATACAAGAAGGATAACTTTATTTGACATAAAGGGTAATTACATAGAAAGTTACCATTGGACAGAGCGACAGGGAGGACTTATCTATGCCACTGACTCAAGCTGCCTTTTTACTGTGTATGCATTCGGAGAAGAAAATCCCATGGAGGGGAGAAAGCTGTTTGTTAAAGAATATGACTTTCAAGGCCATGAGATACGTTCATTCGGAGAATTCAGGGTAGAAAAATCTAAAACACATACTATAAAAACGGGAAAATCAATTACTTCCATGGCCGTCTATCCCCCTCATTCACCTCGTTCTATTTTTGCGGGCGATCCTTTGAGACAACATTTATTTCACTGTGTTAATGATAAATATATAGTAGAAATCTATAACCAGGAGGGCAAAGTCATAAGAAGATTTGACCGGCCATACACACCGCTCCCATTTACTAAAAAAGACGCCAAAGAGTTTTATGCTTATTATGACAACCGCCCCTTAGAAGGCATAAAAAAGATGATCAGAAGATTGTCAATGCCTTCTGTGAAAACAATCACTTCCCGCATGCTCGTTGATGATTCAGGAAATCTATGGGTAGAAACCCATGAGGAGAAAGAGGAAGAAAATCAAATTCTTACAGCATATGATATTTTCAATCAGAAAGGATTTTATGAGGCTAAAGTCTGGTTGAACCTCAGACCTGAAATAATGATTAAGGATAAGATATACCTCATGTACAATGATGAAGAGACAGGATATAAATTCTTAAAGCGCTATCAAATCATTTGGAATGATCTTTAATCTTTTTAATTGAAAGGTGAAAGGGTTCCAATGAATTAGAAGGAGTCAGCCATGCGTAAAGCAACACTTTTAGCGATGGTATTTTTATTTATCAGCATCTTCTTGGTTTCATGTCAATCTGACAAAGAAGGTGTTGCTCAAGTAAGCAGTTCAAAGCCAAAATTTGCCGAAAAAGAATATGCAGACCTAGAAAAACTGTATGACATAGATGTCACACAAATAAACTTGTTCAATAAAGACTCGTCTCAAGATTTATACAAGCTGATCGATTTCGATGAAAACAACAATATGTATATTCTGGACAGTTTCGAGTGCAAAATATGGGTTTTTGATGACAATGGAAAATTAGTGAAATCCTTTGGTGGAAAAGGACAGGGTCCGGGGGAATTTATCAGCCCAAACGCTCTTGTTATCAAAAAAGATAAAATATATGTTTTTCAAGGGCATTGGGGATATAAAATAGTCGATCTTAAAGGCGAATACATTTCAAGTCACGATGCGTTTATTGAAAATCGGTTGAAGCTCAGAAGTATCGGTAATGACTTTTATGTTCTTAGGGCGGAAGCTGATCGAACTTTTACAAAGTTGGAATTTGTCTTATGTGTAATGGACCATAAATTCTCTAGTGGAAAAGATATATTCAGATATAAATATTCGCCTGGTTTTCAAGGACCATATTATAATTTCAGTTGGGTTAATTGGTTCCTCATTATAGACAGCGGCGAGTTTTATTTCCCCGAAAACAATTTCAGTAAATATTTTATAGTCAAATACACTAAAGAAGGTGAACCGATCTTAAAATTCGGCAGGAAGTATCAGTTAAAAGAGTATTCCAAAGAAGCAAGAGACAGATTTTACTCTATGTATGAAAAACAAATTAAAGAAGGACAGAAAGTTTTTCCCAAAAATCCTCCTGTTGTCAGAAATATGTTTCAAGACCAAAGAGAGAACATATGGGTGATCTCTGGAGAAACCTATGAAGACAACATGAATCCTGATTATGAAAACACGATTGATATTTTTAACAAAAAAGGAAAATGGCTGCAGTCATTCACAACTAAACTAATATCAAGATACATTATCTATAACAACGGAAAAATCTACAGAATCTTGCCTATAACCTTAGACAACTATGATCAATACATTGAGGTATACAGAATAAAATATCAGAATCCATAACCATGAACTTGAAATCCATATCATGTCTATTCTTAGGGCTAATGATGCTTTTTTGGATAACTCCTAACCTAACGTCTCAACAAGAACATATACGAAGCGCTGGGGGGCATAGTGAAGAAGAATTAAGAAAAACCCGACAGCAATGGCTAAATAAATGCCCTGTATCAGAGGATGCCGTAGAACTTGAGGTGGTCAAATCATTTCCCTCTGAAAAACTGATTGAAAAGGGAATTTTTTTGTGGAGCCCCTTGAAACTCACCTCCCTTCCGAATGGGATCATTTGCATTAATGATCAAAAAGCCCATCAAATATTCATGTTTAACGAACAGGGCAAATTTATCAAAAAAATCGGAAGGGAAGGCCAAGGACCCGGCGAATTTGGGAATCCCTTCAGTATGGCTGTAACTTCTGAATCATTGTTGGTTGGCGATAACTCCCATAGACGGATTCAAATTTTTGATTTTGAAGGAAATTATCTACAAGGAATCAAAGTACGTAATTCTTATTTGGATATGGAAATAAGCCAAAATGGGCTTATTTATGCGGTTCCCCTGAGACGGAGCTATGAATCACTTCTTATCAATGTCATCAACTCACAGGGGCGCTCAGTGAATTCATTCGGGAGATTGAGGTTTGGAGATGAATCAAATTGGCAAATCCCAAATATTACAACCATAAGCATGAACCATAACGATGAATTGTTTATGGCTTTTAGATATTTCCCTCTTGTTTGCCGATACTCTGAAAAAGGGAAATTACTAGCAGAATACAAACTCAACCATGATGTGATGAAAGAAAAAGAAAAAATCAATTTAGACCTTTTTAAAGGTAAGCCAACCGGAATGGGACAGATGCCAGTGATTCGATCCATTCGTGCCGACATAAATGGATTTTTTGTTCTTTACAGCTTTCCTCGAGTTGGAATAGTAGAATATGATATGAATGGCCAACTACAAAATGAATATTATTATGAATCTTTTAACAATGGAGACTCTCACGTTATTGATTTCATTATAAAAGAAAACAAAGAGGGAATATTGTTCTATTTATTAAGAACATCTCAAGAAAATAAAATAGTAATTTTTCAGCCAAAGAAAAATTAACATGACGAAAAAACATCATAAAATTCAATGGGCATTCATCTTTATGTTCTCATCAATTCTTCTCTTTCTCGCCTGCATCGCCCCTATTTTAGGGCTCCAGAAGGTCAGTACCGAAGTAGATATACAAGACGGTATCTTTCTCACAGAATCAGGCCTTCTGCCCCTTCCGGAGAATGCTGTTGAGCTGGAAAAGGACTTTTCCCTCCCTCCAGGGTATTTTCGTCAGGCACAGAAAATCACACAAGACAGCTCAGGAAATATTTATGTGAGTGATCTTTATAAAAGCGCTGTGTTCAAGTTCAATCCATCAGGAGAGTTTATAAGACGAATCGGAGAAAAAGGGAAAGGACGTGGGAAATTACTCAAGCCAAATCGTGTTCTTGCCACACACAATACTCTTTATATACAAGACTGGGAAAAAGAAACCATTGAGTGTATGGACTTGGACGGAAATTATCAAAAAAGCCTCAAAATATCTCATTTGAATGATTTCGTTTTTGACCAAAACGGAGTTTTATATGTGGCGCCTGTTGTGGAAGATAAGAATACTCCATTTATCAAAGTCTATTCTCTGGAAAAGAAACCCTCAAAGTCCTTTGGAAAACCTATATCCTTTCGGCACAGTATGAATGTTTTGAATTCGAGGACACTGGCTATAAATAAAAAAGGAGAATTATGGATCGCCTTTACCTACTTCCCAATTGTTCGCAAATATTCAAAAGAAGGTGTGCTTATTTCTGAATTTAAGATTGAGAATCCTATTTTGGAAGCCAAAGAACAATATAATTTGAAAAAAATCGGAAGAGGTATTGCCCGCAGCACTCAAAGAGTGGGATATATGGAAGTTATTTCGGACATCGAATCATACGGAGATAAAATCTATCTCTTAAGCCATTATCCCCGTCTTGAGATCACAGAGTTACAGGAAAACGGAACTATCGGAACAACCTATTGGAAAGAATTTCAAGAGGTGTATAAGACCAACGGATTTTTTATTCGAGAAGCAGAGGGAAAGCCTCAGTTTGTTGTGCTTCGTTCCAATCCTCCTAATGACAGTGTGGATGTTTTTAAAGAGATGGAAGAGGCCGGTCTCTCCCCTTTAGAGCGCGATCTTAAAAAATACAATAAAACAATCGAAATCAATCCGGATTACTGGAGGGCCTATCATGACCGGGCGCTGGTCAAATATCAATACAAGGACTTTAAAGGCGCTATAGAAGACCTCACCAAGGTCATTGAGCTCAACCCTCAAAGCGACTCTGCCTATTACAACCGGGGAAACTGCCGGGTAAATCTTAGCCAATATGACAAAGCCATTAAAGACTATACAAAGGCCTTAGAGATCAATCCTCAATACGCATTAGCCTATTACAACAGGGGAATAGCCTTTATGGACAGGGAGAATTTTGATGATGCTATTGAGGACTTTGTAAAAGCGGCTCAGCTTGATCCGAATTTGACGAAAAAAGCCCAGCAAAAAATAAATTACTGTATGATGAGGAAATAAATGAAAATAAAGATAGGGCTTCCTTGTATCATCCTTTCTTCTGCGCTTGTGCTTTTTAATGTGTGCGGACAGAAAGAATCAGAATGGAAAGGAAGCGTAGAAGTAGTGAATGGTGTTACAGTGGTTAAGAATCCCAAAGAGCCGATGTATCCCGATAAAATCATAGAATTTGAAGAAGACTTATCTATCGGAAAAACGAGCGGAGATGAAAATCATATGTTCTATCTGCCCACAGATATCGATGCTGATTTGCGGGGCAATATATATGTTTTGGATTATCGGGATTGTTATCTTAAAAAATATGACTCAGAAGGAAAATATATCAAAAGTATTGGACGTAAAGGACAGGGCCCAGGCGAATTTCAACAGCCTTCTCGCTTATGTCTTAGCGAAAGTGGAAATTTATTCGTTTTAGACACAGAGACAAATAAAGTCCATGTATTCAGCCTTGATGGAGTGTATGTTAGAAGTATGAATTTCCCCAGTATAGACAGATTTTATATGACAAAGAATGAAGAAATCATCTTGAGTTATCATTCATATTCAGAAGAAGAAAACAATGAGATAAAGCACATATATAAAGTCGGCAGATACGAAGAAGAAAAAAACATCGTGCATGATTTCTACGGTCAAGAGCAATCCTGGCCTAATCAACTTAGTAATCGTGAAGGCGATGCCACTTTCCTATCTCCTTATTTGGTGAGATGGGCTGTTGACTCCAAAGGCAATATCTATGTGGCCACAGCAACTCAATATGAAATTTCAGTATTTTCAAGAGAACCGTCCAAATTATTTAAATTCACGTTGGATTCTGATCCGATTCCAATAAGAGGTGAAGCTGAAAACATACTTTCAGAGACGCTGAAGCAATATAAAGACTTTACTGATATCAATAAAGCAAAAAAGACTTTGGAATACTTTCCCCTATTTTATTCCTTTGCTGTAGATGAAAAAGACAGATTATGGATTCAGCACTATCCTCCGGAATGGAAAAACGTGACAAGAGAGAAGACGTCTTATAATGTCTTTTCTCCTGAAGGAAGATTTCTTTTTTCAACATTTATAATAGGACACATATCTTCTCAATTGATTTTCAAGAATGGATATCTCTACTCGCTTGTAAAAGATGAATCCGGATACAGAAGAGCTGTAAGGTTTGTGATTAATGAAAATTAGGCAAACTAGGGCACCATGCTTTTTTGCCCTAAAATCATGCGGTCGTCAGGGGAAGGAACTGTGGAAAAGTAGGCTAAGTTGCTGATATGATATAAGATCCCCGGGCCCGTCCCCCCTATTTATTCTATTTATTCATTTTACTCATAACGGAGAGTTTCAGCTGGATTGGTATGGGATGCTTTGAGTGAGTGATAACTGATTGTGAGTAAAGAGATGGCAAACACCATAATCCCAGCCAGAATAAATGTCCACCAACTGATATTAATCCGGTACGAAAAATCCTGAAGCCAACGGTACATCACATAATATCCAATGGGCCAGGCCAGTACATTGGCGATCAAAACAAGAAGAGAAAAGTCTTTACCGAGGAGAACAACAATCTTAGATACAGAAGCGCCCAAGACCTTTCGGATTCCAATCTCTTTTATTCGGCGCTCAGCAGTGAAAGATGCCAAGCCGAACAAGCCTAGGCAGGCTAGCACAATGGCTAAAATGGCAGAGAAGGTGAATATTTTTCCCTCTCTTTGATCTTGCTGATAGATCCCCCCTTCCAGAGCTGTATTTATAAAGGAATAGTAAAATATTAAATGAGTAGGCAGCTCCCTCCATTTTTTCTCTAAAAAGGTCAAGGTCTCCTGGACATTATTGGGTTTGATGCGCAAAAAGACTTCGGTATTCATATCAGGCTGAAAAAGATAAATCGTGGGCTCTATATCTTCATGAAGAGATCCATTGTGAAAATCTTTGACCACTCCGATGACAGTCACAGGCAATGGCTTTCGGTCTTGATCGACAAACATACGGCTCCTGATCTGTTTTCCCACAGGATTTTTCCATCCCAGTGTTCTTACCGCTGTTTCATTCAACACTACTGATTGATATTTATCAGAGGTGATTTCTTCTGAAAAATCCCTCCCCCATGTGAATTCGATGTTAAAAAAATCAAAAAAATCGCTTCCCACGCGATTCAAATTCATCTCAACAGGTTCCTCCTCAGAAAATCCTTCAGGGATACACCTAACTGGATAACCATTATAAAAACCAGGAGCCCCATAAGAGACTATAACATCCTCGACATTAGGATGCTGCCCCAGTTCTTTTTTAATCAATTCCGGCCGTTCACACAACTGAGAATCCTTAAAAATAGGGATTGAAATGATGTTATCCTTATCAAAACCTAGGTCCTTATGCTTTACATAATTGAGCTGACGAAAGACCACCAATGTTCCAATGATAAAAACCAAAGAAAGGGTAAACTGAAACACCACCAATCCTTTCCTTAACAAGACACCGGCTATACTGCTTCTCTTGTATTCTATTTTAAATACCTCAACAGGTCTGAATGAGGAGAGAAACACAGCCGGATAAGCTCCTGCTAAAAATCCAACCAAAAGAACCAGCAAAAGCAATCCCACCACAAAGGAGAAGTTCTCTCCTAAATTCAAACTCAACTGTTTAAACACCAGGGAATTGAAAAACGGAAGAAGCGCGGCTGCTATAGCCAGGCCAATGATCATGGCAATGAATGCCAGTATAATGGATTCACCTAAAAACTGATGGAATATCTGCAGACGGTTGGCTCCCATGACCTTGCGCATGCCCACCTCTCTACCACGTAAATAAGAACGAGCAGTGGAGAGATTCATAAAGTTAATACAGGCTATCAAAAGTATGACCAATGCCACTGCAGAGAGTAAATAAGACGATGACAGGGAGCTGTTTTGTCCTACTTCCAGGGCAAGGTCAGAATGAAGATGGATGGAGGTCAAGGGCTGAAGCCGATGGCGCCGCTGAACAGAAGACTGCCGTCCTTGGCTGAGTCTATCGGAGTACTGCTGAATTTTTTCCTTAACAACCTCAGGATCAGCCTGTTCATCAAGCAGTACATAAGTTAAACATGTTCGCAGCCAATCTTCTTTATCCTTTGCCCTCACCCGGAGGTGCTCTAAAGGAAGGAGAAAATCAAAGTGAAAATGAGAGTTACGGGGAACATCCTCCATAATTCCGGTCACTTGAAGATCATAATGGGAGTCAATGCTGTATAAAGTGAGAACTTTTCCCATTGGATCCTGATCTCCAAAAATTTTCTCTGCAAAACTTTCTGAAATAACCACATTGTTGGGTTCAGCCAAGGCATTTTCCTTAGAACCTCGTATCAGAGGAAAGGTGAAAACTTCAAACAGGCTGGGGTCTGCAAATGTTGGATCTGTAGTGAGCCGTTTTTCTTCAAACTCAACCACAAACCAGTTGTGCTTTACCAATCTGACTGCATTTGTTATTTCAGGAATTTCCTGAATCAAATCCGGACCCATCTGACTCCGGGTGGTAGCATAATGGAACTCTCTTCCTTCTCTTTCCCAGTGACTGGTGATGCGGTAAATTCTATCTGCATTTTCATGGAATCGGTCATAGCTCAGTTCATCCTGAACAAAAAGCATGATAAGAATACAGCAGGACATGCCTACAGCCAGCCCGAATATATTGATAAATGAATAAATTTTATGCTGTCTTATTTTTCTTAGAGTGACTTTTATATAATTCCACAGCAAATCCGGCATGAATCTGGGTTTTTTCCTATCTAAAAGACTAATAAGGCTCTTGGAATCTGTTTTATGATACTCAGCACCTATGCTGTCAATCTTACCGATCATTTTGACTGCTGTTTTAAATGCCTCCTCCTCATTTTTACCCAGCTTCAACTGATTCTCGATTTCATCCTTTAAATGGGATTCCAGCTCTGCGATGTATCCATCTTCCATGGATTCATCTCTGTGCAATCCTTTTTTCCATTTTTTTATGGCCTGTTCAAGATCAAACATTTTATTTTTCATCAATCCAAAGCAGGTAGAGGTTTCCACAGCTTCTTAAGCGCGTCGTGCACTTTCATCCACTGTCGTCTTTCTTTTTCCAGCTCCTTTCTACCAAGCTCGGTCAGTTTGTAGTATCTACGATATCGGCTCCCATTTGAAATCTTCCACCTGGACTGAATAAAACCTTCTTTTTGCATCCGATGGAGTACGGGATACAGCATTCCGTCTGACCATTCAAGATTTCCTCTTGAAATTTCCTTGACTCGCTGAATGATCTGATATCCATAATTCTCCTGATCGAGAAGAATAGATAAAATAATTGGTTTAGTGGATGCCGCGACCAAGGCTCTTGAGATCATTGAGAACCTCCTTTTATCTATACCTATAGCTCTTATATACATAGCTCCGTTATGTATGTCAAGAAAATTTTTCTGAAAAATTAGGGAAAGCTTTCTTATTCTCTCATAAAAAGTATCGTCCGGTCTCATAAGGAACAGATTTTTTACCCTAAAATGATACGGTTATCAGGGAGAGGACCTGTGGAAAAGTAGGCTAAGTTGCTGATATGATATAAGATCCCCGGGCCCGTCCCCCTATTAACTTTCCTATTAACTTTGTCCCCCTATTAACTTTTTGATTATCTCGGGTTTAAGAATATTGATTCTGTCCTCTTTTTGTGTTTTCAGATTATTTCCGATTTCAATCGAATATCGAATAACCTGATGAAAATTATTCTCATCCTCTCCCCTGCAGTACATATATCCGTCTTTAAAAAACATGGGCAATCCTCTGATAGTCAACTTTTCCACATACCGGCCTTTTTCATCAAACACATCATACACATATTTATCCGCCCCTTCTCTTTCATAAGTACAAACAAAAATATTATTTTTATCATCTCCACAGAGATAACGGACCGGAGGTAGATATTTAGGGAAACGATATTGATCTTCTGTCCCGTCTGTATATTCTAAAAAACTTTTCTTGTGTTCATCTGTAAACTCAATCGGATTGAAATCCTTTTTAATTTTAAGATAAATTTTCCCACTTTTATCCACCACATTTAGCTCGTATTTATCCCTTTCTGTCCACACAACACTATTATCCTTCCTTACGGTATACAAGAGAGTTTTGGGAAATGCATTTTCTTTTTTATCGGGCGATGGAGGGCTTCCCACTGCAATTGAAGCAACCGTATAAAGAATTTGCCCCTCTGGATTAAATTTTCTCAAAAACAATTTCATATCATTTCCAGGACGTCCGGCCTGCTGTGCTATTATGTTTCCCTCAGAGTCAAAGCAAACAATTCTTCCGAACATAACCTTTCTATGATCGATAAAATTTCCATCCAAGGTGAAATAACTGATTCTGCCTAGGCTGTAGACCGCAATTTTATCTTCAAGTACAACCATTTCAGTGGGAGCCACAAATTCACCCGGTCCCTGTCCTTTTCTACCTATGTCCTTAAGATAGTTACCCTTCTTATCAAATAGTTTTATGCAGTGGGCTTGTTCATCAACAATATATATATTTCCATCATCATCAGTTTTGATATCGCTTATGACCTCAAATTGATAATCTGTTCCTTTTTCTTGGATTCCGATAACAAGGTCTTGTTTTAAAACCAAATTAAAAGATGACCCAAGAGATCTCACTGGGTCCTGTGGATTGTAGACTATTTGAATCCCATCTTCTTTTTTTACATTAATTTCTTGACCGGACAGGTTTAAAAAAGTCATAAGAAAGCAGGCTATGACCGTGATAAATAACAACATATCTCTTTGTTTCATTTTCTCCCCTTTTTTCCTTTTTTAAATAGGTAAATATGAATGACATCATCTTTTCTTTATATAGGATAAATTCAGTAATTCCAGGTGACTTTATATCGTATGATGTATTGGTAGCCATTTGGATCTTCTGCTACACAGTAAAGCTTTTTATCTTTCCAAAAGGTAAGATGGTTTTTCACTACAAGTGTAGAAATGAATTTCCCTTCAGGATCAAAAACATCATAATGACGATTTTCAGGATCAGTTACATATCGATTGACAAAAATCCGTCCTTCATCATCTGAGCTAATACCTCTTATGGGTGGGTAATGCTCAGGTATAATGACTTTCATTCCTGAATCATTATAATGGTTTTCCCACATATTTCTATCTTTTTGGGTCACTTTAATTGGAACGTATTTTTTTCGAACTTTTTTTATCAATCGACCATTCTCATCCACAACAGACAACTCATAAGGTTTTGCAACGGCCCATACCACATAATTGTTTTCCAAGACTGTGTAGTAAATATAAGAAGGACTATAGACCTCAATTTTGTTAAGATCTCTATTATATTCAAGATTACAGATTGTATGAATCAGCTCTCCGTTTTGACTATATTTGGCTAATTTAAGAATCCAAGCATTATCAAGAGCAGAAGACTGAAATATTATGTTTCCCTCTGAATCAAGATGGGGATTGGAATCCCTGAACATCGCTGTTAAATGTCTTAGAGGCTCTCCTTGAAGATTAAAAAAAACAAGACGCATCGTACTTGTATCAGATACCATCAACTCTCCTTTTGGGGAAAGCTGCATTCCTAAGGCAAAATCAAATTCACCCGGTCCCTGTCCCTTTCTCCCAAACTCAACAATCAGATTCCCATTAGGGTCGAATTTTATTACTTTAGAGGCCTTATAATCCAAAACATAAATGTTCCCTTCATTATCCGCCTTGACAGCCGATATTCTCTGGAAGAGAAAGCCCTCCTTATTCTCTTTTTTCCCAATGATTAAATCTCCTTCCAATTCCAGGACTTCTCCTGTGTACATAGGTTCAATCGGATTTTCAACAACAGTTATTCCATCTTCGGTTTTGATGGAACCTTTCCACTGAGAACCCTGCTGGCTGCATGAAACTACAAGAAACAGCATAAAAATAATTAGAAAAATACTTGCTCTTTTCATATTCTCCCCTTTTTTAGTGCATAACTGTATATGACAATACTACGTTTTTATTGCGATCGTTTTCAAGAAAAATTTAATATGCTCGTGGTCAGACCTGCACAGTCGATTGATTTTAAATGAACACTTTTTTTGCCCTAAAATCATGCGGTTGCCAGGGGAAGGAACTGTGGAAAAGTAGGCTAAGTTGCTGATATGATATAAGATCCCCAGGCCCGTCCCCCTATTTACCCTATTTAACGTCCCCTATTTAATTTTTATTAATTTAAGGAGTTCTTCGGCTTTTTCTTTAAAGGCAGAGTGAGCCGCTGCTTTTTCTGCCATTTGTACGGCTTTCTCCTTCTCGTCTGCATTGTAGTATCCTGCGGCCGCATTGTACCAGGCTGTGGCTTTGGAAAGCTTTATCTTCTGCAGCTGCCTGGCCTTTTTAGAGAGGAGGTTCTTTTTTCTCTGTTCTGAAAAAGAAGATCCTTGAATCTCCTCTATTTTCCTTTGGATAGACCTTTCATCTTGCTCATAAACCATACCTGCTTTTTCAAAATAAGTCCCTGCAGTCAACCAGTCTTCCAGTATGGATTTTATTTTCCCCAGATAATATGGGGAATCGCCGTTCGATGGATTGAGTTTATAAGCCAGCTTTAAATTTTCCTCTGCCTCATCCAGCCTGTTCTGGTTAAAGGCAATAAGTCCGGCCAGATAATATACCGGCTCGTATCCAATGAGGAAATCCTTTGATTTCTGGATGTTTGTCCAGGCGCTTTCATACTCTTTCAATTCGTTCTGATTCCAGGCAAGCCAGTAATGGGCCTCCCCCATGTAATATTCTCCTAAACGTATCATATTGCGGCACACATCGGCAGCTTCCCTGTGCCTTCCGAGATAGCTCAGACACATGGCTTTTCCTAAAAGTGCATCTCTGTGAGTGGGAGCAATTGCCAGAATCTCTTCCTCGAATTCCATGCTTTTTTCAAGTTCCTCAAAAGCGAAGTAAACACTTGCCAGAGACATGAGAAGAGAGAGGGATTGAGGGAAGTGATCATAGGCTTTCAATAAATTTTTCTCTGCTTTGATCAGCTCTCTGTTCTTAAGAGCTAAGCTCCCCAGGAAGAAATAAACTTCATGAAAGTTTGGCTCATCGCTAACCAATTTTTTAAGGCCCTCCGGATCCATCTCCGGATAGAGCGAAAGCTTGTAGCGCATCAGAGGAAAATCCTTAAAAATCTCTCCCAATTTTTCCAAATCCGGCCCTCCCTTAATCAGATAACTAAAGGGAGAATAATAACTAATGGTCAAATAAGCGAAAAAAACATCTGATTCTGATCTCTCATTTAGAAAAGCCTCCCAACTAGAGATATCGTCTTTTATGTCATCATAAGGAACGATGATACGGCTTCCTGTTTCAAATAAATCCCCTACAATGCCCACTGTTTTCCTGGGAATAGAGCTCGCGATCTTCAAGTAAACAGAACAATCCGAAAGCATAGGATAAGCTTTGATGATATCAGAGGCCTTATGAAGGTATGTGTCCTTAAAAAAACCGAGCTCTTTTTCCCTGAGGCCGAGGAGGATAGCTGTTTTCAGGAGCTTTCCTCCGTTTTTTCTCTTATAGATTGGAAAATCAAGCGCCTCTTCATACAGCTCGAAAGCTTTTTGTAAGCGCACATAGCATCCGGAATAATAGTGCGCATCCGCCTCTTTGATGCGCAGGTTGTACTGGGCAAGCTGCTGGGGAGTAACCTCAGGTTTTTTAGGCCCGCAGCAGATAAAGAAAAACTCCATGAAAAAAAACAGAACGACCAAAGGAAAAACAAATAAGATTTTCCTCATCTTCACCCACCCTTTCATGAAATACCTATCTTATCATGTCCAATGACCTAAAACAAACCATTCACATCCAAGCAAGATCATCTTTATTATCACCTCTGTGAACGAGATGTTTCCTGATAAAGCTGTATATAGTTGCCGCATGTATCATCAAACATGGCCACTATTCCCCATTCTGTTTCTGTTGGTTCATTTTTAAAGACCACGCCTAGTTTTTTCAATCTCTTGTATTCGATCTGAATATCCTCTACTCCAAATACGATTACTGGAATCCCTTCTTTATAAAGACCTTCCTGATAGGTTTTGGCCAAGGGATGGTCAATTGGCTCAAGAAGAAGCATTGTGCCTTCCGGCTCAATGGGTGAGACCACTATGGCCAAGTTGGATTCCGGAACGTACATTTCCTCTTTGAATCCAAGAACTTCCGTATAGAACTTAATGGCTTCAGCAGGATTCCTGACATAGACACTTGTGAGTTTGATTCTCATAGTTGTTCCTTTAGTCATACTTTGAGTATTAGACGGGAAGAACAGTGCTATACCCAAAAAAACTAGGATAATAAATCCTGTTGTTCTCTTCATATATTGCCTCCTTAAAATACTCTTCAATTTAATAGATTCATGCTCTTGAAGTTTTCTCCTAAAATACTACAGGAAAGGATTTTTTCCTGTCAATAAAATGAATTTTCCTTCGTTGACCTCGCCATTAGGATGTGATAATTTGAGACCCGGGAGTCGTCCCATGAAGAAAAAAGAAATGAACCGCCGTACCTTTCTTAAAATAGCGGCTGTAGGAACAGCAGCCCTTGGCATTCCGGGCTGCAGAAAGCCTGCACCCGCTAAAAAGCCCAATATCGTCTTTGTCTTTGATGACCAGCTCAGGGCTGATGTCTGCGGTGTTTACGGAGGAAGGAACATCACAACTCCCCATATCGACCGTCTGGCCAGTCAGGGAGCTGCTTTCACCAATTCGATCTCAAGCTGTCCTCTCTGCACCCCCTATCGGGGAATGCTTCAAACTGGACGCTACCCCACTCATTCCGGAATCCTCATGAACTTCGTGGAAGCCAGCCAGATACAGAATCCCCACTGCATGGCCAATGTCTTTGGCGCTGCAGGATATGATACGGGATTCATAGGAAAATGGCATCTCTCCTCAGGATGGCGAAGAGAGGAAGGACTTTATGAACCAAACGATGCGGCTGTAAAAGCTTACAGGGAAAAGAATCCTGAAACAGAGTATGTGGCTCCGGGGCCGGGACGTCTGGGATTCATACACTGGCAGGCCTTTAATTTCCACGTTGCATTCAATGACTATTACTATTATGAGAATGAGCCTAAAAGGCTCTACTCAAGCCGGTATGAGACCGATACTGAGATCGATCAGGCCATCGCTTATATGGAAAACCACAAAGATTCCGGCAAGCCTTTTCTGCTCTTCGTTGCTCCCCATCCTCCTCACCCGCCGTTTTCGCCGGATTACATTCCCGAAGGATATCTGGAGAAAGTTCCGGAAAAAATACACTGGTCACCCAATGTTCCGGATGACAATCCGCGGACACTCATGGATATGCGCTACTATCTGGCCATGGCCAAGAACATGGACGACAATCTAGGCCGCTTGATGGATTATCTGGAGACATCAGAACTGGCCAGAGACACCATCCTTGTCTTTACTGCTGACCACGGTGAGATGCACGGAAGCCACGGACGCCTCAACAAGATGGTCCCCTATGCCGAAGCCATAAACATACCGCTTATTATGCGCTGGCCGAACCATATCCGGGCAGGCATCCGCATAGACCCGCTCCACACCTCCATGGACCACCTCCCCACTCTATGTGGATTTACAGGTATAAACATCCCTCGAGAGGCTGACGGCACAGATCTCAGCCAGGTGATCTTAGGAAAAGAAAAGGACAGCCGTGAAGAAGTGCTCATCGGAAGCTACACGTCTCACTGGGATTTTTTCCAGACCGGAACCTCCTGGCCGGAGTGGCGCGGAGTGAAGACAAAACGATATACCTACTGCAAATGGCTCACCGGAGAGGAAGAACTTTATGACAATATTGAGGATCCATTCCAGATGAACAATCTGGCTCTAGGAGTAGCCGAACTTCCCGCACTCAAGCGCATGCGCAGCCGGCTGAAGGATTTCCTCGCCGCAGCCCATGATGATTTTCTGCCGGGCCCTGCCTACGGCGAATGGTATGATGACCGCCGCAACCTGATCCGCACAGGTCTTGGCCCTGTAAACGGCTGATTTTAGTTAGTTCTCCTTTCTTGACAAAGCCTCATCTCTCATTTATCTTTAAGTTGATATGTGTGTTTGCTGTTAGAAAGTGGGGGGAACATGTATCCATTAAAACCAAAAAAAATCGGATTGTTTATCCTTTTTTTACTGGTCTTCTTTTCAACAATCTCCACCAATCCAGTCATTGAAAGAGATATATCCTCTGCAAAATCCGTTGATGATGTGTTCCAGGTCATATCAGAAACCCAGCTGCAGACAAACGAGGAATGTTCTATCGCCTATATAACGGATATGGCGGTTGATTCAAAAGGCAATTTCATCGTTGCGGACGGATGGCAGGTAATGGCTGTTTATGCTTTTAGCCCTGACGGGACATTCATCCAAGAATTGGGGAGGAAAGGACAGGGGCCCGGAGAATATGTCAATCCTGTAAGTGTGGAAATCAGTCAGGACGGAGATATCTGGATAGCTGATGTTGGAAACAACCGGCTCAGTGTTTACTCAAAGGACTTGACCTTTAAGAAACAAATTATCTGCACACCCAGAATTCTCCAATATCTTCATCTCAACAGTCAAAACGAGATCTATATGTACCGGAGCCAGGAAAATCCTCTCAAGCCCAACACCGCAGACACCATTTTCCAATACGATGACAAGGGAAATAAAATCCACTCTTTTGCCCCCTTTCCCGAACAAGCCTTAAAAGTAAAATTCTGGGCTGGACAGGACGGGATGACCATTGGGAAAAATGATTCCATATATGAAATGAATCCTCTTTTCTACAGTATTCGTAAATACTCTTCCAAAGGCGAGCTCATTACATCCTTTTCCAGGAAAACAAATCTTTTTAAAGTCATTACCAAAGAGGGAAAAAGTCCCATTATTGTGTACGGCCCTTTTTATCTTAAGAAAGGGCTTGTCATTGCTCATGTGAACGAGCATCTGGAGATTTATGACACCAACGGCCGTTTTATCGTGGGTGAACTGCCTTTCACACAAAGAATCCTCTGCACGCACGGCAACTGTTTGTATACAATGCTCTGGGAGGAACCGGAAGAAGGACAGGCCCAGCTTAATCCAAAAATTATTGGCTATAAGCTTAAATAAAATAAACCAAAGTGTGTGCATCCTGCTTATTGCTGTCTAGGTCCTTTTTCCGAATAAGTTGTTTGCTTTGTGGATTGAAAGCGGAATGGTGTATCCGCTATCGCCCTGGAAATGGATATGTAAGCTCTTGTGAATTTTAGCAAATAAGCGTAGTTAAACGTATCATCCGCTTCATCTTCCACTGTGTGAATATATTTTAAAATCTCCTCATCAATTTTATTGAAGCCTGGACTTACAGTTATCGCCGGTACACCTTTACGAACAAACGGCATATTATCGGACAATTCATATAGATATTGGAGTTCGCTGGGATAAGGCAGAACTGATAATTTGTATTTATCTACTGCTTCTATGATTGTTTTTTTTAATGAATATCTCTCAAGGCCCGCAATTCTAATAAGATTTATGTCGTTGAATCCTCCACCGTCATTATTTAAAACAAAAACTATTTTATCCAGAGAAAGCAGCGGATTTTCGACGAAATATTGGCTACCTAGGCATCCTTCTTCTTCCCCTGTGAAAGCAATAAACACAAGCGAGCGTGCGGTGGGTTTGATAGCAAATGCTTTTGCTGCACATATCAATGCAACGGTTCCCATACCATTATCTCGTGCCCCGTTAAAGATAATGTCCGTGTCGGTGGAGCCTTTAATGCATTTTGTACCAAGATGATCGTAGTGGGCGCATAGTAAAACAAATTCGTTCTTCATCCTGGATTTTTTCCCTTCTATATACCCGATAACATTTTTTGAGATGATGGATTTCATCTTGCTGTCATTTATTTTCTTGTCGGATTTATTTTCAAAAACGAGATGAGCCTCCTGAAAGTAATCGAGCGCATGAGAAAAAGTTTTTAGCCCTGCTGCACGGAATTGTTCTGCAATATATCGAGCAGCGATATCAGCACCGTATGTACCAGGTTTCCTTCCCATGAGTTCGTCAGAAGCGAGAAAGCGCAGATGAGATTCCACTTCTGAGACAGTCAATTCGTCCTCTGGGAAATTTATCGGAGCTGATTCTACAGCGATAAAAATTGTGCTTAGATAAATTGTGATCACAATAAAATGTTTGCATGAAACGCTCTTATTCATGATTATTTCTCCTTGAATCTTTTCATTGTATTCAATACAACATGGACTGCTATTTCACCTGCCTTCTTCAAACTCATTTTATTGATATTTTCAGGAATATCTTGTGAGGTATGACTGTGCGCGCTGATAATGTCAACACCTGAGGTGACAATTCCGGCTTGAGCAAATGTTAGTTGATCGGAACCCTGTGTTCTGGTTGGTTCTATTTCGTATCCAAGTTCTTTAACTGATTTATTGACAATATCAACCAGCCATTGAGGATGATTCGATGCAGCCATGACTTTCATGAGGTCTTCATTGGCCAGTATTCTCCATTTGCAGTTAACTCCTTCCCATGAATAGTCTCTTATGTTTTCAGGTATTTGGGATACGCATTTTGTTTTCGATATTCCGTTTATTCCACCGATCATTTCGACCAGAACCGGCCCGTTTCCTCCGACGTCATCAATATTGAACAACAGTTCGCACTGCTTAAGTGAATCGGCATTGTCATAGAGATAATTTCGTGAACCGATAATGCCGATCTCTTCGCCACCGAAACAGACAAATTTTACAGTCCAGTACAGCTCGTCTTCAATCTTTTTAAAGTAACGCGCCAATTCTAATACAAGACCCACACCCGATGCATTGTCGCTAGCACCGGGATTGTTTTTTCTATAGGTATCAAAATGAGCTGTTATCAGAACCTCTTTTGAGGAAGATCTATTGTTTCCTACCTTGCCGATAATATTCGCAGATCTATACTTTTTGTGTTTTCCTTTAACATTCAATTTAAAGCTAAGTTCACCTTGCGATTTTAACTTTTTAAATTCGAGCGAATCAACGTAGATAATAAGTTCGGGTTTATATCGAATCAATCTGAAATGATCATTCCAATTATTTGAGACAATGGCCTTTCCTTCCATTTCTTCTTGAGTAAAGTGGATCTCGGAATCGTTTAAATCGATTGGGAGGGCTGTTCCCTCATATATCCTTTTATTTTTATAAGGATTGAATCCAAGTCCTACAACAGGAATCTGTTTCCCTCCAACTTCAAGACTAACACTGGTGTATTCAAACGATTCAAACTCAAATGGCTGGATATCAACATCTATACTCATATTTTCAAATTGATCTTTAATGTATTGAGCGGCAAGCTTATCATTCTCTGAACCTACCTGCCTGTGTCCCATTCCGGCTAAATAAATGATATGGGAGAATGCTCTGGTGCTAAAATCATCAGGAAGGATTTCTGCGGTAGACCGCTGGTCTGGAAATACTTGGACCATGTTCGAAAGAAATACAACTAGCAGACAAAAACTTTTTAAATGTTTCATTTTATGCTCCTTTTAATTCTTATAAACCTTGCTCTTCAATATTGTGACCAACATCTATTGAAAGGTAATTCATCGATAAGAAAAAAACATCAGACTAAAGTTGGTAATTTCAAAAACCCAACTTTAGTGGGGAAAGAAAAAGCATGATTAAGAGCACACATATTTAAGTTGATTAGGATTGACGAAAATGATAGTTTTGTCTCATGTATCAAGAATATACTCTTGGTGTTTTGATAACCCTTTTTTCAAGCATAATTTCTATTGTAATTTTAGGGGTGGCTTCTCGTATCTATAAAACCAAACGATTGACTCTTTTATTTGCAAGCGTGCTGCTGTTGAACATCATCTGGTTTTCAACTTTAGTTTTCCATTATTTCAGATCGTTCTTCCCCAGCCTGGGAGAACCGGAGAAAATAAATTGGTTTGAGTTTTTTGTATTTTCTCTCATTTACGTTATCCGATTTGGTCTGCTTCTAGCGCTTCTTTCCCTAATTCAGCACATCCTGGGGCTGGAAACTTCAAAGAGAGTCGTTTCGGCTGTGCGCAATAGTGTGATTATCCTTTCAATTATATGGTTTGTGAGCTGGTTTGAGATACCCCTTCTTGGCAGCCGTTATATCGTGGATCAATTGATGGTTTTGACTGACTTTTTGCTTTTCATAGCTATAATTGCCGCTGCTGTTTTCCTGCGTTATCGTGCCGCTTTTCTTCCAGCCAAAGAATACAGAAGGGCAATAATTATGCTAAGTGCAATCATCATTTTTCCCATGGCTATAGGAATCATCAAGTTGATAATCGGTTCAAGCTTAAGTCGAATCAGCTTTGTCCTTGAACGATCGATGATATACTTGCCGCTATTTTTGTTTAATATCTTGAGTGCATGGTGGGCAGTCAGATACGCTTCGATTCTTTCAAAATATGATAGCATCAGCTTAAGCATTAAAAATCTCAATAGTTATTATTTAGCAGAAAAATACAAAATCACTAAACGCGAAAAAGAGGTTATTGGATTGATCTGTCAGGGCAAAACAAACAAAGAAATCGCAGACAAGCTCTTTATTTCCGTTGAAACAGTCAAAGACCATAACTATAAAATCTTCCAAAAAACTGGGGTGAAGAATCGCACTCAACTTGTTAATCTTATTAATAACTTTAAAAATAAAAGTTAAAAAAGGAGGGAATATGAACAAACAAAAGGGAAATCAAGAATCTCTGGTCTTTTCCTACCTGGAATTGAGGAAAATCCTTGGCATCCTGGGAACATCTCTGCCCTTTATTCTGTTCCTGGGCGGATGGATCATCTTTAAAACCGGACTCCAGCGATCTATCAGCTACTACTACCATACAGATATGGGGGATGTGCTTGTGGGTATGCTCTTTGCCATGGGCTTTTTTCTCCTCTCATATAAAGGCTACGAACGTAAGGATGACCTCGCCGGAGACCTGGGATTCGTGTTTGCTCTGGGAGTAGCGCTCTTCCCTGCAACAATCGAGGGGGCAACCGGCTTCCCTATCATCGGGTATATTCATGATGCCTTTACGGTTCTTTTCTTTCTCACTCTTGTTTATTTCTCCTATTTTCTTTTTACCAAGACCGATCCTGAGAAGTCCCCTACCAAAAGAAAACTGCAGAGGAATAAAGTCTATAGGACATGCGGCATTATCATGTTTGTGTGCATCGTGCTTATTGCTGTTTATGTGCTCTTTAAGAATACATTAGGAGAGATTTTCAAGCCGTATAAGCCTATATTCTGGCTGGAAGCTATTGCTATTTTAGCCTTTGGTATTTCGTGGCTTATAAAGGGAGAGACCCTGCTTAAGGATAAAGATTAATTTAAAATAACCTGATCTTCAATCCTGCTCTAATAGTAAATCCTGAAAAGTCCAGTATGGCATCCCGGACATTCCTTGTTCCTTCTTCAGATGGAGCTTCAGTGGCAATATTAACCACAGGATACCATTCTCCTGACCTTTCACGATCCAATGCATAATAAGATCCTTCAATTGAATCGCTCCAATTATTAGAATCGTGCCTCTCTCGCGTTCCGGTCACACCGCTGATCCTGGCATATCTTCCCAATCCCTCAATAAAAACGGATAGGCTGCTCTTAACCGCATACTCAAAACTTATACTGCCTTCAGCACCAAAGCCTGAACATTTTCCAGTCATATCTGTTTCAATCCAGTAACCTGTTCCAGGCTCTCTCCGGTAGTGCTGGTTGAGACGGGCAAAATAATAGCCCACACCCCCACCTAACGAAATCCGGGCTTTTGGCGATACATTCAGAACATAATATGCTTTTGTTTTCAAAGGGATGGCACTCACTTTAAAATTATTGAAATTCAAAACTGTGATGCTGTCGGTCAAGGTTTCTGCGCTATCATCGACTTTGCCGTGTATGTATCCTGTACCTAATCCAACAGCAAACCGAGAGCTGAGAGAATAGATAAATTCTCCTTCCATCTCCAAGCTCCAGTGAAGGGGTTGATTTTCACTAATGACCTTGCCTCCTTCAGCCTCCACATCCTTTCTTCTTGAGTCATTCCATCCTGTTAGATGGGCATTCCAATCCCCTAATTGCAGATAGCTTAATCCTCCTGAAATCTTAAAGTCGATTTTCGCCTTTTTGCCTTCAGGATAAACTTTAACCGCCACTACCACAAAGAACAACAGACAAAAAATGAATATTTTGATATCACGTGATATTTGCATCTTTTATCCTTTCCCCTTGAAATTATTAAGCAATTGGCTCTATTTTATCCAACAGGTCAGTGTTTTTCAATGTAATTTTCACTTCATGTGTTTTGTTATCATGAAAACCAGACTTTAGGCTGATAAAAAACAGAACATTCTAGACTAATTGCTGAATTGTTTATATGATAGCCTATAAGAATCAAAAAAATAAAAAGCGATATGGCACCAACTGAAAACGAAAAACGAGTCTGCGAATTACTGAAGCAACTGAAGATTCCCTTTACCGAGCACCATCATCCTCCTGTTTACACAGTGGAACAAGCTGAAAAGCACTGGACACAGATTCGGGGGGCTCACTGCAAGAATCTTTTCCTGCGCAATAAAAAAGGAAATCACCATTATCTGGTAATCCTGGAAGCTTCTAAGTCTGCGGATCTCAAGTCTCTAAGACACAAGCTGGGAGAGGACCGTTTGAGCTTTGCTTCCCCTGAAAGGTTAAAAAAGCACCTCGATTTGGAACCCGGTTCTGTATCCCCTTTTGGATTGATCAATGACCATGAGAACAAAGTTCAGGTCATTATCGACAAAGACCTCAAAGACGCAGAGGAAGTCAACTTCCATCCCAATGTGAATACAGCCACAGTGGGGATTTCTTTTTCAAATTTTGAAAAATTTCTAGCCTGGACCAAAAATCCTGTCAGATATCTTCCTTTTTCTTAATAAATCTATTGACATATAGATATATAGCGTTTATCATACCTATGAACCTATGAATAATATATCTATTGGGTCATAGCTATATACGAGCTTAGAGAAAACACTATGGCAAGAGCATTTAATGAACACGAACGTCAGGTCATCCGTCAAAAACTGATAGACAAAGGACGGGAACTATTCGGAACATTTGGCCTTAAAAAGACCAGTATAGAGGACCTTGTCCGGACTGCAGGTATTTCCAAAGGCTCATTTTATTCCTTTTTCGACTCAAAAGAGGAATTGTACCTTGAGATCATCGAATCATTAGAAGGAGAAATCCGAAAACAAATCATGGATAAACTTGCGGTCAAAGCCCCTATCACTAAAGAAGCGCTGAAATCTTTTATTCTCGAAGGCCTGCGTATAATGGAAACCGATCCTCTGATTAGGAGGATGTACGATCAGGAAGAGCGTGAGCAGGCTTTACGGGCTATTCCTCAGGACCGGTTTGCGCAGCATATTAGAGCTGACGAGGACTGGATGCTCAACTTTTTATCCAAATGGCAGGAGCAGGGATTTCTCATAGATGCTGACCCAAGAGCTGCTGCCGGGGTCATACGTCTTATTATAACAAGCTCACTCTTTAAAGATTCACTGGGCGGCGAAAACTATCCTGAGGCCATTGACCTTTTGATTGATCTTGTCGCCTCCGGACTGGTGAAAAAACATTAGAAACGGAAAACCCATGGAAACCATCATAAAAACAAACAGAATAACCAAAAAATACGGTTCCTTTGCAGCAGTGAAATCCCTCAATTTGAGCATCAGCAAGGGGGAAATCTACGGATTTATCGGACTAAATGGAGCCGGCAAAACTACAACCATTCGCATGCTCCTGGGCATGATAAAACCCACAGAGGGTGATGTCGCGCTTTTCGGACAGAAAATAAGCTCTCTGTCCACAAAAATCTGGTCAAAAGTAGGATTTCTTGTGGAGCGGGCCACAGCCTACCCGCAATTAACAGTTGAGGAAAATCTTGAATTATCCAGAAAACTCTACCAAATAAAGGATAAAAAAAGTGTCTATGAAGTTATGGAAAAATTGAATCTTGTCCGGTACCGGAAAAGAAAATCAAAACACCTCTCGCATGGTAATTTTCAAAGACTGGCTGTTGCCAAAGCTCTCCTTCACAAACCACAGCTTCTTATTCTGGATGAGCCCACTAATGGAATGGATCCTGCGGGTATCGTTGAAATAAGGAATCTGCTTCGATCCCTTTCAGAAAACGACGGAGTCACTATCTTCATATCCAGCCATATCTTGGGGGAAATCTATCGATTCACAACCAGAATCGGTATCATCCATGAAGGGGTCTTGATTGAAGAGATGGATATAGAAAGCCTTAAGGAAAAAATGCAGGAAAAGCTGGTTTTAGATGCGGCTGACAGGCCAAAACTGCTGTCCGCCCTTAAGGAGCAGGGACTGCATCCACACATAAATGACTCTGGCGAAGTGGAGATCGCTGACCCGAGTTTTATCAAAAATCCTGAAAATTTGGCTGTAGAGCTTATAAAAAAAGACATTCCTCTTAACAAATTAAATGTGGAAAAAGAAGACCTGGAAGAACATTTTTTAAACAAGGTGAGAAGACATGAATCAACTACTTAATGTCCTATTGATCGAAGCGAGCAAATCAAAGCGAACAAAGGTGCCTCTAATCACTCTCATCGCTGTTCTTTTCATTTCCCTTGCAGGGGCGCTTTTTATGATTATTTTAAAAAATCCGGAGGGAGCCAAAAATCTGGGAATCATAAGCACTAAAGCACAGCTTTTGGCAGGAACGGCTAGCTGGATTACCTACCTCAATCTCTTTTGTCAAGCCATTGCTATCGGCGGTATCATCATATACAGTTTTATTGCCTCCTGGGTTTTCGGGCAGGAGTATATAGACAAGACCATAACCGACCTTCTGGTTCTTCCGACTTCCCGCACCATGATCGTTTTGGCAAAGTTTATCCTCATATCTCTCTGGTCTTTCCTTTATTCTTTGCTGGCGCTTTTCATCGGAATCGTTTTTGGTTTTCTCCTCAAACTTCCCGAATACAGCAGTCAGCTGCTGTGGGAGGGAATATACCGCTACATCATTATTTCTTTAATGGCGGTCCTGCTGTCATGGGCTATTGCCTTTGTCGCAAACATCAGCAAAAGTTATTTCCCTGCCATAGGTTTTGCCATTTTTATGATCATTCTCGCTCAAATCGTTGGTGTTCTAGGCTGGGGAGAATATTTCCCTTGGTCCATCCCATCTATTTACAGCCAGATCACACTCAATGTACATCTCAGCCCTGTCAGTTACTTCATTGTTCTGATCACAGGACTTGTGGGATTATGGGGCACAATAGGATGGTGGCGCTTCGCTGACCACGCCTACTGATGGAAGATTAAAAGATTTCTATAGCTTGAATAATAAATATATAATATAAATATCACTGGAGGATAGTAATGGAACAAGAACAAAAGAAAGAACGCCCGTTAAAGGGAGAACTGATCCCTCTAGTAGGTATTGTGAAAACAGTGAGAGATATCATAAAAAAAGAACCAAACACTCTATCAGAATGGTGGAATAATGATAAAACCATAGATTCCTGGAAAGCAGCTGTGGTCGCAGGATACCAAATCGCTCTGCTTATTCTCGTTATTTTTGTGCTTTTTAAGTATGTGTTTTAAGTGCCTTTAAGTTTTTTCTCCCCTTTTTAATATTTGAAAGGATCTCCCTTGCTGCCTTCTCCGGATCAGGAGATGAACATATGGCAGAGACAACGGCTATTCCGTCAGCCCCGTTTTCCACTGCCTCCCGGCAATTATCAGCTTTCATTCCTCCAATAGCAACCAGAGGAAGTTTTGTTGCCTCTCTTATTTTTCTCAAACCCTCTATCCCTAGTGCGCTTTTAAGTTCCGGTTTGGTTGGCGTTGTATAGACCGGACTAACCCCAATATAATCCGCATACTTCATATCTGGCGACCGGACATCTTCAAGAGTCTCTGCTGACAATCCTATAATTTTGCTTCTTCCCAGCATCCTTCTTGCGATCCCAATGGGCATATCGTCCCTGCCAAGATGGACCCCATCCGCATCAAGCGCTAAAGCAATGTCTATTCGATCATTAATGATCAAAGGAATTCCTTTGTCTGTTAAAAGTTCTTTTATTTTCCTCCCGATCGTCAAAAATTCCCTTGCCGTGGCCTCCTTTTCCCTTAGCTGAACAAGTGTAACTCCTCCGTCAACAGCTCTGCTCACCACATCGAGAATATCTCTTCCGAGGAGTTGCTTCCTGTCTGTTACAAGATATAATGTATAATCCACTCTCATTTTCCGCTCTTAAAACGAACTTCTCTCTCCCTTATCACTCGACCGAGACCTTGATCCCCTTTTTAAAACTATTCTCATCAATTAAATAAAGAAAATCGAGCATTTTCATCTGAAACGAGCCCGGGGCCCTTGCTTCTTCTGCTGCTTTTTCGCCGACAAGACCGAAATACCCCAATCCCTCAGAGGCCGCTAAAAGGGGATTGCTGTTCACGGCATTAAAAGCCGCAATAATCACGGTGGCCGTGCAGCCGGTCCCTGTAACCATTCCCATCATCGGATGGCCGTTCATTACTTTATAAGAGGTAGTCCCATCGGTTATAAAGTCAACTTTTCCGGTAATCGCCAGGACAGTGTCAAGTTCCTCTGCAAGGACTTTGCCCGCCTCTGCGGCCTCTTCTACAGAATGAAGGGAATCCACACCTTTTGTCTTTGAGTTCTCATCTGCCAAAGAGAGAATTTCAGAAGCATTTCCTCTGATAACACTTGGCTTCACTTCCCGTATAATCCGCCTTGCCGATTCAGTTCTCATCTTTGTTGCCCCGGAACCAACCGGATCTAAGATGACGGGGATATTCAATGAGTTTGCTTTTTTCCCTGCCTTTACCATCGCATCAACCCAGTATGTTGTGAGAGTGCCTATATTGAGAACGAGCGCACCGGCAATGGATGTTAGCTCTTCAACCTCTTCATGGGCATGCGCCATAATCGGAGATGCCCCTATTGAAAGAAGGGCCATTGCCGTATAATTCATGACAACATAATTGGTAATATTATGAACCAGAGGTTTTTTCTCTCTGATCAAACCCAAGCTTTTTACCGCATCCCTTTTGAATTCATCGATCAGTATTTCATTTCCCATAACGTATCTCCATAAATAGAATTCCAAACTTAAGACATATGCACATTATAACTCCGACAAGCCACTCTAAAAAGGCCGAACATATAAATATTTAAGAATTATTGACTTTCTTAAACTGAGTGGGCGTCATACCGGTATATTTCTTAAAGGCATTGTTGAATACAGATTTGGAGTTAAAACCTACCTGGTAAAGGACTTCCAAGATTGTTTTTTTCCCGGAAGTCTGTTCTAAGAGAAGCCTTTGGCTTTCTTTTATTCGATAGGAATTGATGAAATCAAAAAAGTTTTGGTCAAGATGAGTGTTGAGTATTTGTGAAAGATGGTGGGGAGGTATGGATACTTGTTCAGCCAGCTCCTTGAGATTCAGAGAGGGATCCAAATAGGGTTTTTTGCTTTCCATATAGTCCATCAATTTCTTTTTATAGTCTTCTTTGATCTCCTCCGGAAGCAGTGTCTTCTCATATTTTGGTTCGCTGACTCCTAAAAAGATTTCCGGCTGCTTAAGCCCCTTGAAGACCATAAGAGCTAAAAAGACCAGAAACACGATTTCAGCGATAATATAAAAGATAAACACATACTCATTATCCGTTAAGATCCACAAGAAATATTCAAAGGCCTCAAGTGATTTCCAGACAATAAATCCAAAAAGGACAAAATTCAGCCAGGACAGGTTAATGGAATCGACAGTTGAATAAAGATTTTTAATCCTCATCCGATATTTCTTGATAATCACCAAAGAAACAATGGCATAAACAAAAAACTGGACAAACTTTGTAAAGAAAAAAAGATGTGTCTCAAAAGAGGTATACAGAGTATCTGTATTTATCATTTCCCTTATCTCATCAGCCCTGAGAAGACCGTATTTGATTCCTATATAAACACAGAAAAAAACAAAAGGGATAAAATGAACAAGATAGATCTTCTTAAAACGAAAGCCTTTTTTTGTTATGGAGAGAATGTAAAAAAAGAGGATTGGGATATAGAGATAAACAAAAGGGAAAGTGGCATCAATCAGATGAGGGGCATGGGACAGAATTATTTTATTCAGCTCTCTGAAATGAAAGAAAACTCCATTCATCTTTGCAAGAGCGATGCAGATCAACATGCAGGCCAGAATGATATTACTCAGCCGTTTTCGAGCTTTTTGAGAGATCAAATAGAATGTTAAGAAAAGACATTGAAAGATGATGATTGAAAAGAGAATATTCTTGATATCATTCCACATAACTCCTCAATCCTTCCTACTTTCTTATCTTTTCTCATAAATAGCACATATTAGATCGAGATTCAATAACCAAAAGGAGAGAAATGACTATTACCAATTATCATTATGTTATGATAGAATGTTTTCATTAAAGGGAGGTTGAAATGTTCGGCACTATAGGCACTGCAGAATTGGTATTAATCCTAGTTATTGCTTTTCTTCCCCTTGTTTTCATTGCGATTTCCCCAAGAACAGAGGGAATGAAAAAACTATTGTGGATTTTGCTGTCCATTATCCTCAGTTGGATAGCTTATATATTGTTCTTGATATTTACAGATAAAATTGAGACAAAAAAAGATTGAATATGGAATGAAACATCATTTAAAAAGTCTAATCATTAGAAGCGTATTATTCCTTCCAATTTTATTTCTATTGACGTGTGCAACTCCGACTCCAGCTCCACATATGGAAAATTTATATGAGTTAGGAATGACAGCTCCTTTAATAACACTATCCTATAAGGGGCAACAAAATGTACACGTAACAAGGTCTTGTGAGGCAATTGAAATACATTATAAAGTAAACAGATCCATAGAAGATTTCAGAGATCACCTCCAGCCTCAAGGAAGAATAAAATGTGTGATGGATATTGCCAATATTTTAAGAGTTCAAGATGGATGGCATGATTCTCCAGAGTCAGGTGGCATGACTTTCGCCCTTAATTCTCTTAATAAAACAGGAGTTTTAAAACCAAAGCTGTGTCACAGTAAAAAAGATTTCAGTGGCCCAGTAAAAGGAACGGTAAGTTACTATATCAATGCTGTTTATAGAGATCGGAGAGGGATTAAACACACAGGACTTATTTCAAATTATTTAACTATCCCAGCGCTTTTTTATGATAGGTGAAATAGTTGATCTTTCTTATACCCGTTTTCTGTTTTTAGAAACTAATTTTGACTTGACAAGACTAATTTATTTTAGTATATTAGCAATTACTAATATTAATGGACAACACAGATAAAGTATCGGAATTTCTAAAAGCCATGGCTGATCCTACCCGGTTGAAGCTTATGCGGCTGATGCTACAGGCACCGAATCCGCTTTGTGTCAGTGCCCTAGCTTACAAACTGGGAATCACGCAATCCGCTGTATCCCAACACCTTCGTATCCTCCGGCAGTTGGATCTAGTCACAAATAAACGGGTCAGCCCCCACATCCATTACGAAGTGAATAAAGCCACGCTTAAAGACTATCAGGAACAGTTTTCAGAACTTATAAAAGGATAAAAAATTTTGTGCTGATATATTAGCATATGCTAAATTACTTAAATTAATAACAAAGGAGGTGATAAAAGTGTGCGGTCCTCAATACCAAGGCTTTCACAGCCCATGCGCCCCGGCATTTCATTCCTGTTGCTGCGGACTCGAACCCACAGAAGAAGAAAAGATCGAACAGCTTAAAAACACGAAAAAATTCCTGGAGAAGAAACTAAAACAAGTGGATGCATCGCTGGAAAAATTAAAAAAGTAGGATCATAAAAGCTCCGGATGCGCCTGGAGTCCGGAACTCAAATCCTTCTACCTTGGCCAATTCGCAATGCCTGATCCTATTCCCACCGCATCTTATAAACCACTAATTCCTTATACCCGTTTCCCTTTTCGCACACACTATAGATGCGGTTATGCTTGGACAGGATGGTGACTTCCTGGGATTCCAATCGGTTCTTGATGGGGACTCTTGCGGAAAAGACACCGTCAGGCGTGAAAATGTCAAACATCCATTCATTGGGACTTGTGCCATTTTCATAGGTCATCACATAGAGTCGTCTTTCTTCATCAGTAAAAAAGTATTGAAACGGAGGAAAGTGTTTGCGAAGAACGTATTTCTCCAGACTTGGGATTTTCCTTTTTCTTTCGTTGAAATTATTTATATATTCCTCTGAGAGTTCGACCGGATCATATTCCTTCTTGATCTTCCGGATCATATTCCCTTCCAAATCAAACACCAAAATTTCATAACCCTTCTCTCCATCTCCTATGAATATTTTTTCTTCAGAGGTGCCTTCTACCCAAGAATATCTCGGGATATAGACTTTCTCAGCAACTCGACTATTAGGAAAACTGCAGACGTAGATTTCCTTCATATTTTCAAATTTAGAGTCACAAAGACCCAAATGATCGATATGTTTATCTCCACTGGGAGACATATCCTGCCAGTAAACCAGTTGTTTTTCATTGTCGAAAATTTTAATGATGTTTATATGTGAGTTCAGCCGCACATCCCTTAAAAATTCTCCCTCTGTGTTGTAGATTGAATATCTGATCTCGCTCGGATCTTTGATCTTGAGTTTGTTATCCCCTATATATCTCACAGAACCACCCCATTCGATCTCTCCGGGGCCCTGTCCCCTGCGCACAAATGATTTCACAAAGTTTCCCTGGCTGTCGAATTTATAAACAAAGTCTTCATTGCTGGCCCATCTAATGAGAAAGATGTTCCCTTCATCATCCACATCAAATGTTTCGATATCTACCAATCCGGTTTCGACGATTTCATCCCTTTCCGTGTCAATAGACATCTCGTGTTCGAGGATCAGATTTGAGGTGATATTTTTGATCTTATACGGCTCCTTTTGATTCAAAACCACTTCAATCCCGTCTTCTTGAATTCTCTTCACCTTCTCTTGTTTTTGTGCACAGGAAATAAAAAGGAGCGATATGGATAATAATAGGATGATGGGAAAAATATCTGTTTTGTTTCTCATTATTGATTCATCCATCTGCTTTCTGCATGGACATCAACCATATTAAAAAAAGGAAACTTATTCTGTCAATGAGAATTCTGGCTTATTCTTTAAGGAGGCAAATATAGAGAAAAATGCGCCCGACAGGATTCGAACCTGCGACCTTCTGATTCGTAGTCAGACGCTCTATCCAGCTGAGCTACGAGCGCACATCACAGATGAGTTAAAACTGAAGCTATTATAACAAAATACAAAACACAGGCAAAAGGATTGTTTCGATTAATTATATATGAGCACAATTTATATGATAGAATAGATAAAACCATCATATATCTAAGTCTCTATTAATAAGGGCCATAAAAGAACTGCACCATTGAATATTTGGAAACCGGGGAGTGTACGTATGAAAAAAATAGTTCTTTTGCTTTCGATATTATTCTTATGTATCTACTGCGGCCCAAAAAAAGATGAAGTTAATAAAATTATTGAGGACGGTGTGGAAGTTGTTATAAACCGACTGGAGCCATACAAGATAAAAGGAGAGCCATCGACTCTTCAGCTTGAGGAACTATTCACAATAGATACTGAGAGAGAGGAAATTGCTGCAGTAGGTCTGGTGGATATCGGTGGTTTTGACATTGACTTAGAAGGGAGTATATATTTTTTTCAAAGACCAGATCAAAAAGAACATTTGGTTTATAGATTTGATAGAGAAGGCAATTTTTCCAACTCATTCGGTATCAGCGGGCAAGGCCCCGGAGAGATCATGGCTCCGATAAATGCATATATCACTGAAAGAGATGAAATTCTGATACAAGATCAAAGCAAGTTCAAGTTGTATTATTTTAATAAACAAGGGGCTTTGATCAAGGAAACTCAGATCATGCTTAAAAGCAGCCGCTTATTCGTTCTGTTTCCCCTAAAGAATAATAACTATCTAAAATATACGGACAATTTTGACTTTTCCTCAAAACACCGCTTTGATTCGCTTGAATTGTGTGACTCTGAATTTCAGATACTGTTAGAGCTTGATAGGTGCGATTATGGCCAAACCTTCATGGCCAACCAAACGAAAAGAAAAGGCTCGCCTCGTGTCTTTATGTATCAGATCATGGATAAGAATATCTTTGTTGGTCACGAGTCTCGTGGATATGAAATCTTGAAATTTGATTTAGATGGTAATCTTACAAGAAAAATCAGGAAGAAATATAAACCCGTAAAACCAACTCAGGATTTTATTGATACTTTGCTTTCTAATATGGGGCGATTTAAAGACAGGGTCATCATTCCTGATCAAATGCCTCCTTTTCATTATTTTTTCCTGGATGATACAGGACGTCTCTATGTCAGAACTTATGAAAAAGGCGTAAATGAAAACGAATATATCCATGACATATTCAATCCAGAAGGCGTTTTTATAGCAAGAAAAAGTATGCCCAGTTTCAGTTTGTTGATGTATCCAGGGCACAGCGTGGGTAGAGGGAATATAGCCAAAGCCAAGAATGGTCGTTTCTATTGTATACAAGAGAAGGCTTCAGGATATAAGGAATTAGTTGTCTATAGGATGATTTGGAAGTAATATTTTAAAAGAAGACGTTCGGAAACGAAATCGAGATGAGAACCAAAAATAGTGACCTAAAATATCTCATTGTGCTACTTTTACTGCTTTTCTTTGCGGGCACAACAGGCCTTTGTTACGCTCAAGATGAGATTGTCATCCATTCTTACCTGATGAGGGGATTTAGGGAGGGGCTTAAACCCGGAGCTGATCCGGCTATATCTTCTCTCCCCAGGCCCATCACACTGCATATCCATCCGGAAAGCAGAAAACCCGGTGAGGATGCGTTCACATTCCTGAGGGATGAGGTGAGCTCCATTTGCCAAGTTCCTTATGTCATAGGTTTAACATCCGCAGCCATGGTCTGGGACGGAAAAGCGGAAAACCTCAACCAGGCAGTGAGGGCAAACTATTTTTATTTATATCCCATACAATTTTATCCTCTCTCTTTAAAAGGAAACATCCTGACTCTAAAAGTGGAGGCTTTTAAGTACAGACCAAACGAAATCCGCTACCATTATGAACCTTTTGTGCGATTAAAGCGTGAAGTCAGTTACGGCGATTTTATGTTGTTTGTGGAAACTCAAAAAATTGAAGATGGTGTTGGTGGAGAAAAGTGGCTGGACACAAAGCTGACCATACCCCTTAATGAGCCTGTGATACTAGTCCTTCCTACCTGCGACCATTCCTACTTTCTTGCTCTCCAAGCGTTCAAAAGAGATGCCAGACAGTTTACAGCAGGATTGGTTGGCACCAAATTGGACTTTTTCAATGTCAGTGACGCTGACCCTGTATGCGGAAAGATCGTAGGGAGAGGGGATGGGATTGAAGAAAAAAACAGAGCTGAGGCATCTCTTGTGTATAAAGGCTATACCTTCCTGTTCTGTTCCCAGAAGTGTATGGAGAAATTTCAGGAGGATCCGGATAAGTGCTTAAGAAGAAGTCGGATTAAATATTTTAAGAAAAAAATCTACCCCGTCATAGATTTGTTAAAGGAATGGTTTATAGAAGTTCAAAAAAGCGCGCTTCCTGAAGAAGAATCGATCCCATCCCAACCTTTAGTCCTGGTCAGGCCAGAATTTCCTGAAGACTGCCAGAAGAAAGGGATCCAGGGAGTTGTGAAGGCAGGATTAGAGGTGGACAAAGCTGGTGATGTTTCAGAGGTGCGGATTTCAAAGCCTCTTCACCCGGAGATTGATGCAGCTGCTGTGGCTGCGCTCAGGCAGTGGAAGTACGAACCAAAGATAAAGGACGGAAAACCTGTAACCGCTGAGTACGAGGTTGATGTCGATTTCAAGTTAGACGAAAAAGAACATCCCGACGAGCCAGAGACTCACCTCCGCAGCCCATCCTCTATTGATTCGATCTTAACGGAAACCGCCCGCTACTGTCAGAGGCTTGAAGATACAGCCCTCTATTTCGTTTGTCAGGAAAAGATAACGGAAACCATCTTCCCCAGTAACACAAATTCCCGTTTTATTGTGGACAGACGCCACCCTCCAAAAGAGAGAAATAAATTAAAACCCGATCCAATTTTTACAATCTCGAGGTTCAACAACGGAGAAAAAAATTCATATGTCTATGACTATCAGTTAATCCGCAAACAGGGCCGGGTCATGGAACGGCGGATCCTGGAGATGGAGAATGGGAATCTCAGACATGAAGCTTATGCTCCGCTTGAGACGAAGCGATTCTATATGTACAAACCCATTTACGGACCAATCGGACTGCTCAGTGAGGATTCTCAAAAGTTTTACAATTATTCCATACTGAAGGAAGAATCAGTAGACGGGCGAGCGGCATGGGTCATTGAGGCAAAGCCAAAAAAACTGATCACTGGAAAACCGAATTACGGGAAGGTGTGGGTGGATAAAGAAGATGGATCTGTTTTAAAGATGGAAATCGAGGCCGAATCACTGGGGGGATATGAAAGGATACAGGCGGATTATGTAAGCCGGGGCGCCACTCCCAGGATAAACATAGAGCTCGATTTTGGCCTGGAAAAAGATGGTCTTCGCTATCCTACACGGATAATTTTTAAGGAAGCCTATTCTGATCCGCATGAGGGCTTTTCCAAGGTGTCTGAGATGAAAGTCACCTACCATAAATACAAGTTCTTTTCTGTTAAGACAACGGTTAAATAGGAAGATTTCTTTTCTTTAAACAGTATCCTTAATACGCAACTTTGATGATCTCAAGGCGGAATTGAGGGGAATTGAGAGGCTCCACAAGGGCGATGAGTCCATCATCGGTGAAACACATGTGTTTGCTATATCGGCTGATGAGGAGCTTGTAATCCCTGGTTTTTATTTCTGTCTCACAAATAAAATCCCCTTCGGACGTATACACCTCGAAAGTATTCGGATATTCAAAAAAGTATCCGTCCCTCCGAAAAACCAGAATATGCCCAGCCTCATCTGTCAAGAGCGCCCGATAAAGCGGCAGGTATTCATCAAAAAGGAGTTTCAGATCTGCCTTTTCCAGTTCTTGCATTAAGCTCGAGTTCCTTCTGTGCTTATTCAACATACTCTCTTTAAAACGCTGAATGACAGAGCGAGTAAGCGGTAGGGCTTTCCCTCTCAATGTTATTTCATAAAGCTTTTCTCCATCCGGGGAATAAACGGTTAAAACCGGTTGATTTGAAATCCCAACGATCAGGTTCCTGTCCTTGGTTAGAGAAAGATAAGTCCATGCTCCTGTCTCCTCTCCGAAACTAAAACTGGTTCCGGATTTTAAAGGGATTGTGCGGGGGAAGACTGTTTTATAAGAACTTACCTTGATTTCTTCTTGACTGGAAATGTCTTTAATATAAACAATCTGAATTTGAGCTAGGGGATCTCTACTGTCATCCACATGAGAAAGAGATACATAGGCAATCTTCCCATCTCTAAGAGCAATGGGATTAAACACGCTTTTTGTGGTTTTGAGAACTTTAACAAAATGTCCCTCCAGATCAAAAAGACTGATGCGATGACTTAAGGGGGATTCTCCAACAACGAGGTATATCCCGTCTAGTACAGAAAGGTCGCAAGGACCATTAAAATCACCAGGCCCCTGCCCTTTCTGCCCGAATGACTTGATCAACTTGCCGTTGGAATCAAATTTGAAAATTGTATGCTGCCGACTGGAAGCGGCAAAAATAGATCCATCAGGCGCCACAGTGATATCTATAACCGCATTGTAAAAAAGTGTATCCCAATCCGTTTCCTCACCAAATCCAGGCTTATTTTTAAGAGTGATGACTCCAGTCTTATAAATATCTTTGACTTCTATTTGACTCCCTATAGATGCAAACGAAAAAAGACAAAAGGCACATAAAAAGATGATCCCTTTTAAAATAAGGTTCTCCCTTTTTTGCTGAAAGCCGTTTTTATCAAGTTGCATCAACAATCCCCTTTCTTTACAGCTGTATTTTTATATTACCAATGAAAACGCATTCAGTCAATTATCTGATTGTGATCCCTAAATTGGTGATTTTGGGGCCCAAAAATGGCGGCTTTCCAGGGGAAGGATCTGTGGAAAAGTAGGGTTAAGTTATTGATATAATTTATGTTGCCCGGGCCCGTCCCCCATATTAAATTTTTAACAAACTTTTGATAACTTTTTTACAAAATCTTGACAACTTATTTCTCTAATTACTTTAAGTTCAAGAGAGAAAAAAGTGGAAGCAATAAGAAGGAAAACTTCATTCCTCAAAAGGATAGGAGGGTAATGTTAAATGAAAAAAAAAGTTCTTCTTGTATTGCCCAAGAATCTTGAGATTAACTTTGTTAATGTCTCAGAAATCTTAAAACTGATCACTAAGAGATCAGGTGGAGCTCCTGTCCTAAGCCTTGCAACATTAGCGGCATTAACTCCATCAGATTTCGAAGTTAAGATCATAGATGAAGATGTAGAACTTGTAGATTTTAATGAATCTTTCGATATAGTGGGTATTGGTGGCTTTTCCTGTTATTTGAACAGGGCGCAGGAAATAGCTCAAGAATTCTCAAGACGTGGTTCATTAATAGTCTGCGGAGGGTCTCCTGCAACATTAGGACCCCAGAGGTGGAGACCATTTGCAGATGTATTGATAATTGGTGAAGCTGAGAGAACCTGGCCCAAATTCCTAAGAGATTATTTAGCCGGGACTTATAAAACAGAATATTATGAAAAAAGAAGCATTGATTTAGCAGAAAGTCCGATTCCAGACTTTAGTGGAGTTCCCAGAAGTACAATGAAAAAATACCTTTGGGGAATTATGCAGACCAGTCGCGGGTGTCCGTACAAGTGTGAATTTTGCAGCGTTCATGGATACATGGGGAATAAAATGAGGTACAAACCTGTTTCCAATATTATTAAGGAAGTTGAACAATTATACAAAATTGGATCTTTTCGAATTATTTTAATAGCAGATGACAATTTTTTAGGCAATAAAAAAAGGGCAAAAGAGATTTTAGTTGCTCTGGGAGAGTGGAACAGTAAAAAAAGTCACCCTGTTTCCTTTATTGCACAGATTTCGATTGATGCAGCAAAAGATGAAGAATTTCTTGAATTGTCTGCAAAAGCTGGTTTAACGAGATTCTCTGTAGGAGTTGAAACACCTAATTTGAAAAGCCTCGGAGAAGTAAAAAAAATTCAAAATTTAAGAAGTAATATGCTGGAAGACATTAAAAGAATACAGCAACACGGTATATTGGTCCATGCCGGCAGTATCGTTGGATTTGACAACGATGATCTCTCCATCTTTCAACAACAATTGGATTTTTTCAATGAATCTGGTATTCCTAATATTCAGGTTATGCCACTCCATGCTCCTGATGGGTCGCCGCTTATGAAACGTATGATAAAGGAAGACAGGTATATTGACTGGGAACAAACAACCAAAACAAGTCCTGAACAAGTAAATTCTTTAAATACATTTACAATCATTCCAAAACAAATGACACACAAGCAGCTTTATAATGGCATATATTGGTTGTTGAAAAATCTATATAAACCTGAAAATTATGTTCACAGGTTTAAAACGTTTTTTGAAAATTTTGAGAAATCCCCTAAGAAAGATAAGCTCAAAATGCCACGAATACCTGTAAATTTAAGAGATATAGGTATGACAGCCCGTTTTTTAAAATTTATATTAACCAAAGCCACTACCCAAGAAAGAAAAACATTTTGGGAAATGTATAATTGTACAAAACTATCCTCACATCCTCATAAATTATATTTTTTAACAAGTGCTTTTCTGGGTTTATTAAATACTCATAATATTATTCGTAACTCATTCCCCTTATTAGAGTTAGCGAAGTACCCACGCTAACCAATGATAGTGACCAATTAGTAATTTTAATCAATCATCAATTAAATTGTTGTCTTCAGACCGCTGATTTTCTTATTTTTGCCCCCAAAAATAGCGGCTCTTCAGGGTAAGGATCTGTGGAAAAGTATGGTTAAGTTATTGATATTATTGATGATGCCCGGGCCCGTCCCCTATATTAAAAGATAATTTTTTCGGCTCCACATAGCCAAATTGCTGTTCGTAGAATTTCTTTGCCGAAGCCTGCTTTTTCTTTACATAAGCTGATATCTGATCAATGTTTTTAAAAAGAAGATTAACAATTCTAGCGTCCAGGATAGAATTTGAAGCCAAATCTTTCAGTATTTTTTTTATTTCCTTTCGGGTCATCCCTTTTCTGTAAGGGCGATCTTCAGCAAGGGCTGTAAATATATCCGCTACTGCCATGATCCTTGCCCCGGAATTGAGTTCATCAGCACTGCAATGAAAGGGATAGCCAGATCCGTCTAATCTCTCATGATGATATGCAGCCCATTCAGCAATCTGCCGAAGCCCGGCAATCGTATTTATTACATTATAGGTGTGATACGTGTGGGATTTCATTATCGCAAATTCTTCTTGATTGAGCTTACCTGGTTTTTCTAATATTTTGTTTGGCACACCCAGTTTCCCAATATCATGAAGATCGCCGGCGATCTTCATAAGTTGCGATTCAGTTTCTGTAAATCCATAAAGTCTGGAAAGATATTCCGCACAAGCAGCGACTCCGGCAGAATGAGTCGCTGTAAAGCGGGATTTAAAATCTATTATGCTCCTAAAAAGTTCAGAGATCGGGGTGATTTCTAAAATATCAATTTCCATCCTTCTGTAAGGTCCTTCACTGAGGAGAAGGGAATACAGTCTGGGCGATACCAAATCAAACCAGAATTCCTCTCGTTTGGATGTCGCAAGAAAATAATCGACTACAAGGGGATGGAAATATGTTCCGGATAATGAGGTAATCTTGCTAATGATTTTTTGGCTTTGATGGAGAATATATTGATTTCGGTCAACCAAACGCTCGATATAATCAGCAAGGAAGACCATTTGTGCGCCAAGGATATCAGGCTCTTCAATCTTACCGTCCCATTCCTGCCATTTTCTATGGTGATGCCTGATGATCTTTGATATATCCTCAAACCAGGGAATACTTTTGAGCAGCACCTCTCCACAAATGCAATGCCGGTCTGTGTTCTCCTCCTCGAAATTATGAATAGCAATCTTTTCTTCAACGGAAATGGCTCCAATATCGTGGAGGAGAGCCGCAGTGAAATGAGTTTCCAGCATGTCTTCCGGGAGTCCTCCTGCCACTCCCATACTCCATACTATGTAGGCTACTCTTTCCTGATGCAGAGCTACCAAAGGACCAGCCAAATACAACGCCTCGGATAAAGAAAGAAGCAGATTCCCAAAATTAACAGAGCTTTTTCGTTTCAAACGGACCTCCTAGGGGAAGATTCTTTTTCCCTGGTTTATTCAACCTCCTGATTTATGGCTATCTAGAAAGATAATTTCCATGTTCAATCATAACAAGCGCTTCTATTAAGTAAATCCTCCCTTGAGATGATTTTAAAGGTGGTATTTAATATATTTTCTCACCTGTTTAGATGAGAATGATTTTTTAAATTATTTCTACTCGGATACCCGAAGCACGGCGGCTCCGTCGATCTCACTGTTTTTGACCATCCGGAGCGCCCGGTTGGCATCCTTTAAAGGAAACGAAGTGGTGGTGGTCCTTATGGGGATCTCAGCGGCAGTCCTTAAAAGCTCCTCCCCGTCCAACCGTGTGGCATTGGCCACGCTGCGGAGTGTGCGTTCATCATAGAGATATTTGTTGTAATCCATCTCCGGAATGGGTGTCATGTATATTCCGGCACAGGCTTGAGTGCCCCCTTTATCCAGGATACGCATGCCGTCGAGCACGGTCTCCCCAGCCGGAGTGAAGTTCACCACGCTATCTAATTTATGGGGAGGGTCCTGATCCAGAGTTCCGGTCCAGGAGGCGCCTAATTTCTCTGCATGCTCTCTGTGCTCTTGTGAGCGGGAAAAGACATAGACCTTACATCCCCAGTGGACCGCTATCTGGATAGCCACATGGGCGGAAGCGCCAAATCCGATAAGGGCCAGCCGCTGGCGGGGTTTTATCTCACTGAGACGGAGCGCTCTATATCCTATGATCCCTGCGCACAGAAGAGGAGAGGCTTCTTCATCTTCAAATATATCGGGTATGGAGTAAGCGAATTTCTCGGGCACCACAAAATACTCGGCATAGCCTCCGTTGACACTGTAACCTGTGAAACGGGCGTTTTCACAGAGATTCTCATTGTCTTTAAGGCAGTATTGACACTTGCCACAGGCGGAATAAAGCCAGGCAGCGCCCACTCTCTCCCCTATTTGAAAACGATTGGCTCCTTGTCCCCGTTTTTCAACCACACCCACGATCTGATGGCCGGGGATCACAGGGAGTTTGGCTTCAGGGAGTTCACCTTCCACGGTGTGGAGGTCTGTGTGGCAGACACCGCATATTTTAATTCTGACCAGGATCTCTCCTTCCCCCGGCTCAGGGATTGGTATATCCACAAATTCGAGAGGGTTCTCTTCGATCAGGGCGAATTTTTTAAGCTGCATGGCTTTCATTGGGGGGCCTCCTCCTTTTCGGTTTTCTTCTTTTTCTCTCTTTTCATCTTCTGTTTGATACGCTCCCGGCGGTGGGTGAAATCTTCCTCATAACGGGAAGAATATCCTCTGGAAAGCACAAATCCCTCCTCTGCGTAGATAAGGGCTTTTTCATACTTTCTCTTCCGGTGTTCATAGAACATGGAAAGCTCGCGCAGAGAAAAAAGAAGGTCGAAACAGGGCTCATTCACAGAGGCCATTTCTTCCCACAGCACGACCGCATTTTCCCATTTTTCGTTTCGCTTGAACTTAAGGGACAACCGGCGCCGGGTGGAAAGGCCCACCTCTTCGGTGAGTTCTCCTTCAAGGGCTTTAGAGAAGAACCGGACTGCTTCTTCTTCATTCCCCATCCGTTCCATGACCTTACCAGCGCCAAAAAAATCCATGGAGTCCGGGGTCAGTTCTTCCAGGCCTTCGGAAAATATGGATGCGCCGATGATCACTACTCCCAGAAGAGAGAGGATGTCCTCGGCATTGTGGTAGAGAATGGGCTCGATCAGGTCATAGTTTCCGGTCTGAAGATACTGAAAATATCTCCATGGGATCTCAGCGGAAGGGATGTCTTCATCCCTGTATGTCTCCACCACTTCCTGTGCCAGATGGAAGAGCCGACAGCTTTCATGTTTGTGGCGCCAGAGACTCCGGGCTGGAAAAAGAAAATCAAGATGAGGGAGCTCCGTGAGTTCGAACGGTGTTCTATGGAGAATAAAGCGGGTCTCCAGAAGGGGGATATCAAAGGCTTTGCCGTTATATGTGACCACTGATTCGAATTTCATATCCTTAAAGAACTGATGAAGCTCCTTTATCATGCGTTCTTCTTCGGAGAGTTCGCCCAGAAAATACTGGCCGACCCAGAATTTATCGTCTCTGTAATATCCCATGCCCACATTGAAGGGAATTACTCCGGTCCCCCCTGAAAGACCTGTGGTCTCAAGGTCAATAAAAAGGGCTGTGGACAGGTCTTTGGACTCAAACTCGGGGTCACCGCTCAAACACGCGAGCGTGGGGCCTGGGATATCAAGCCCCTGGGAAACTTTGATCTTTCCGTAACGGGCATCCAGGGAATAGGGCGTTTCCGTAAACCGGAGTGCCTCTCTGTCCTGTGGCTCAAAACGGGATTCGGGCTTTTTTTCAGATTTTCGTTCCCTCTTCAACTGGATGAGCTGTTCCAGCTTCTCTTTGGTGGAAAGCTCTTCCTTGGCCTCAAGTTTTGACCAGGCGTCCCTGAGTTCCTGGGATTTTGTGCGGGCTTCCCTTTCCTTTTTTATGCGCTTGAGCTTTTCTTTTATATCCTCTGCCAATGACTATTCTCCTATGAACTGAAGCACAATGTTTCGCGAGCGGGAGCGGTTGTCAAAGTCAACGAACACGATCTGCTGCCAGGTCCCGAGCATAAGATTTCCGTCTGAAAAGGGCACGGTCAAAGAAGGTCCAACAAGGGAGGCTCTTACATGAGAGAATCCGTTGCCGTCTCCCCATCGGGCGTCATGGTGATAGGTCTTATTAGAAGGAGCCACACGCTCCATGAGTTCTGTGAAGTCTTTTTCCAGTCCCGGTTCGAACTCAATGGTGGTGAGACCTGCTGTGGAGCCTGGGACAAAGAGAGTGACCTGGCCTGATCGGAGCCCATGGGAGGCGAGCCTGCTTGAGACTTCACCTGTAATATCTTTCATATCGCTATATCCGGAAGCTGACAGGCTGATGGAATCATTGATGACTTTCATTTGTTTTTCTCCCCTCTAATAATAGAATAAATTGCAGGTGCGGTAAAGAGAGAAAAAATGAATTAAAAATCCATCAGAAAATCATGAGCAGGACACATTCGGATACCATCTTTAGTTCATAGATCTCCCTTTGTGTTCATTATTGGACATATGATGTTCATTCTGATACAAACTTTGCTATCAAAACAAAATGAATAGGGTCTCCTGCCCCTTTAAAAGTGAAATTGGTACAATTCTTGCTTCATAAAATGTTTACTGGGTGGATGCGAAAATAATCGATAAACTGCGGCCGAAGGGATAGCCGCTTAAATGAATCGAGAATAGAGAGAGGATCAAAATAAAAAGACATATTTTTATCATCAGCCTGCTGCTAGTGCTGGCAATCTGCCTTAAAGCACAGCAAAAAGATTTTCCAAAACTCGCCGGTCCCTATCTTGGCCAGAAACCGCCTGGTACATTGCCCGAACCTTTCGTCCCTTCCATCATCTTTAATAAAAGCGCGGTTCACGGGTGCATTGCTTTTTATCCCGATGGAAAAGAAATTTACTGGATATTCCATCCTCCGGATTATGGAAAGAATCCTCCTGCTATTCAATTTGTCAGGGAGGTTGAAGGCGAGTGGATGAAACCAGAAATATTGGAATTTTCCAAAGAATACGGCGTGATGAATATCAGTATGGCGCCTGACGGAAAAAAACTGTTTTTCGATTCGAGAAGACCCTGGCCGCCCTTATGGGGGAAACAGCCGGCCGGGAATACGCTCGAGGCATACAAAACCTGGTATGTTGAGAGAGACGGCGCCGGATGGGGAGAACCAAAACCTCTAGACCGCAGAATTAACCAGAATATCATGGGCATGTCATCCACCCTGGACGGTACGCTCTATACCCATGGCATTAAAAGAATAAGGATAAAAAACGGACGGTATACAGAATGGGAACAACTCGGTCCTCCCCTCAATGTGGGCAGAATCCTTGGAGGAAATCCTTTTATCGGCCCGGATGAGAGTTATATTCTTTTCAACAGGAAGTGGCCGGGCAAAGTTGGCTATGGGATATGCATCAGCTATCAAACCAGTAATGATAAATGGACAGAACCAATCAATCTGTTGGAGAGGATAAATGCACCGAGAGGAGGTTCCCAGCCTGTTGTGACCCCGGATGGGAAATATTTGTTTTATTATTCGGGCGGTAAATTTTACTGGCTGGATACCGGGATCATCGAGGACCTTAAACCGGGCGGTTCGATCCAATTTTGAGGACATGCTGACATACGAAGTGTCAGAACAGAGGAGGTTACATGATTCGGAATTACTTTAAAATCACTATCCGAAACCTTAAAAGAAGAAAAGCTTTCTCCCTTATCAACATCGGAGGGCTGGCCGCAGGTCTGGCTTGCTGCATGGTGATCTTGATGTATGTATCAAACGAATCCAGCTATGATCAGTACCATAAGGATGCAGACCGCCTATTCCGGGTACTGGAATACAGGAAGGTGCCTGCCCTGGAATTCTGCACCGCCAGAGTCAGCGCGATGGTTGGAACTGTGCTCAAGGAATATCCGAGTGAGGTGGAACAGATAGGCAGGGCATTTCCGGTCAGAAACGCGCTGGTCAAGCGGGATGAAATGGAGGGCTTCGAAGACCGAGTTTTTTACTCGGAATCGGAACTGTTTTCTGTCCTGACTATCCCCTTTTTGAGGGGAAATCCGGAGAGTGCACTGGAAGGCATAAACAACGTCGTTCTGACCAGACGTATGGCCCTAAAATATTTTGGCGACGAAGACCCCATCGGGAAAAGAATTTCCATAAAAGATCCGACATGGAACAGGCTGAATCATAAAGATCAATTCAACGACTATCTTGTTACGGGAATCGTTGCTGATCCTCCTTCAAATACTCATTTCAAGTATGATGTCTTTCTCTCTTTACAGCAATTTTCCAATACGTGGATACTGAAGGAATGGCATGCCGGGCCGACTCTGACTTACCTGAAACTCGCTCCTGGAATCGCCGCCTCTGAATTTGAAAAAGAGATCGAAAAAATGGCATACGGCTTTGTCAACAGAGAGCTGTCGGCTTGGGGGCAGACACGGCGATACTTTCTTCAGGCCGTGACCGACATCCACTTCCGTCACGATTTCAATGGACTCGCTATCCGGGATGATCTCGAAGCACCCGGAAATCGGATCTATCTTTACATATACGGGATGATCGCTCTCCTTATCCTTCTGATAGGGTGCATGAATTTTGTCAATCTCTCCAATGCCAGGAGTGTTTATCGCATCAAGGAGGTTGGCCTCCGCAAAGTGATCGGAGCCGGGCGCTGGCAGCTTATACGGCAGTTTTTGAGTGAGTCGATTATCATCACTTTTTTGGCTGCCCTATGTGCGGCTCTTTTAGCAAGCTTACTCCTCCCTTTTTTCAACCAATTTGCCGGAACGACTCTTCGCATAGAAGAATCTCTCCATCCCCAGGTGTTTATTGCTTTTCTGATTTTGGTGCTTTCCGTAGGCATGATTTCAGGACTTTATCCTGCTTTTGTTTTGACAGCCTTCAAACCAGATCAAATCCTGAGAGGATCACGAGTAGGAACGCAGGGATCCTTTGCCTTAAAAGTTCTTGTTGTCGGACAATTCGCAATATCTATCTTCTTAGCTACCGGATCCCTTTCCGTGTACAAACAGCTGGGTTACATGCGTGGGCAGAATCTCGGTTTTGATAAAGATTGCAAGTATGTCCTGCATTTGAGAGACAATGCCCAGATTCGGGACCAGGTAAAAACCATAAAGACAGAATTTTTAAGATATCCGGGTGTTCTTGGGGCGACAGCTTCCTCCAGTGTGCCAGGGCGACCTATGCGGGATGGTTTTCTCAATTGGACAGGTGACAAGCTCGATAAATCGCTGCGTCTTTCATTTTTATCTTGTGATGACGATTTCATTTCCCAATACAAGATCAAGTTGGCGGCGGGACGCGCTTTTGACGAAAAACTCAACGATGAAGATCAAGCTTTTATCATCAATGAAGCAGCCCTGGCTCATCTGGGATACGCTTCGGCCGAAGAGGCATTGGGGGACCGGCTTCATGAGAGCTTTTACGGCAAATGGAAAACTATCGTCGGCGTGGTTCAAAATTTTCATTACCAAGGTTTGAGGCATGAGGTCGAACCGATGTACATGGAAGTCTCATCTTCCCGATACAACATGATCACGGTAACGCTGGCTTCCGAAAATCTCCCCAATACTCTGCAGTTCCTTGAAAGAAAATGGTCAGAGCTTTTTCCAGGCACCCCGTTCGACGGCTTTTTCCTGGACGATGATTTCGATCGATTGTACCGCAAAGAAGCACAGATGGGAAAGCTGTTGAGCATTCTCACCGGGATGGGATTGGTGGTTGCTTGTCTAGGGCTACTAGGACTGGTTTCCTTTTTGGTTCAACACAGGAAAAAAGAGATCGGAATACGGAAAGTTCTCGGGGCATCGATCCCGAGTTTGATAGGATTGCTTTCACGACAGTTTGTTTTTCTTGTTTTTTTAGCCAATGTTATCTCCGTTCCAATTGCGTTTCTGGCCATAACCCGGTGGCTTCAGGATTTTGCCTTTCGTATTCAACTTGATGGTTCCATTTTTGCGATCGCCGGCGCAGCAGCCTTTATCTGTGCCATAGTGCCGGTATTACTGCAGGCTTTTTGGGCTGCAAAGGCCGATCCTGTCGCCAGCCTGCGTTATGAGTAACAATCAGCTTAAGGTTAACTTAAGGAGTCGAACCAAGCTAAGTTATCCCCCATAATGTCCTTCATATCGCTGAATCCGGAGGTCGAAAGATGGATGGAATCATTGATGACTTCCAAATGAATTAAAAATCCATCAGAAAATCATGAGCAGGACACATTCGGATACCATCTTTAGTGATTTGATCTCTGCCCTTATTTAAAGAAATCTGGCTCGCTTTCACCTTCGGAAATCGTTGTTTCAGATAACGCAAGGCCGGGTTCACATCCCTTCCTGATAGTTTGCATTCAATAAAATGAATGGGCTGTCCGTCCTTGAGGATAACAAAATCAACCTCCCGCTTGTCCACATCCCTAAAGTAGCGGAGCTCCATTTTATACCCCTGGGTATCCTGAATAAAATAGCACCATTTTAACAGATGGCAGGCTGTCATGTTTTCAAATCGTTTTCCTTCATCTTCAACAAGGGTCCAATCGATATGGTAGTGCTTGGCCTCTTTTTTAACTGCCCGTATTTTTGGTGCGCCAAAAGGATAAATGCGAAATATCATGTATAGGTTTTCCAGCATAATCATCCAACGGGATATGGACTGGTGAGAGACCTGCAGATCCTCCCGGATAGCATTGAGGGAAAGTGGGGAACCAACCAGATCTGGGAGACGGTAGACCATCTTCTCTATGGCATCTATACTTTGGACTTGCTCCAGGTCTCTCAAATCCTCACGGACCATATGGAACCTGTATTCACGGCTCCATCTCCGGGATCCTTTCTCAGAGGCTTTTAAAAAAGGCTCAGGGAATCCTCCGTACTTGTAAAGGTCTTGCAACGTCGTGAAAGGCGCACCACCCAATTCAGAGAGAGTGAAAGGAAATATATGGTAATAATGATACCTCCCCTGAAGAGAATCGCCTCCCCTGCGGTAATAATCAAGGCGGGCACTTCCTGTAACTAAAATATTTAGTTCCTCCCCACGCTTATCATACAATCCTTTTACCATCCTCCTCCAACTTGAATACTTATGAATTTCATCCAAAACCAACAATCCTTTACCGGCCGGGAAGATTTCTTTCATAATTTGTTCTCTATCTTCAAGTGCGTCCCAGTTCATGTACCACTTTTTTAAATCCTGACTGGATTTTTTTAGAAAGTATTTAGCCAGGCTTGTCTTTCCTGTCTGGCGAGGCCCTCCGATAAAGACCATTTTTCCTTTTAAATCTTCAAAAACCGGCTTTTCTAAGTAACGATTTACGAACATTTTTATCTCCATCGTAAATTACAAGCGAGTAAATTGCGATATACATTAATTTACTCGCGTTTTGGAAACTTGTCAATAGGTTTTTCTTTTTCTTATTGACTGGATAAATTCCCTATAATATTTTAAAGTGGTAAAATCAAAAAGGAATATAAAGACCAAAAAGGAGGGCCTATGAAAAAAACGATTTTGTGTCTGCTGGTGATGTCCTTTGTGCTTCATTTGTCAGGCGTTCTCTTTGCCGATGTTCATGTCAAGACACAGGGAAACAGGCTTTATATGGACTTTGAGACCAAATACGCATATGAACTCTGGCTCACTGAAAACAAATCATACAGCAAGGTCCAGAACAGGATCACCATCACCCGGGAAGACCTGGGGGTGATGTGGTTCCTTTATCCGGACAGAAAAGCATACCACGAGTATAAGCTCGAGGAGATCAGAGCTGTCCCTGAAGAAAAAGAGGACATTCATACGGCCGGCCAGTTTTACGATCCAAAGTATGACTGGGAGTTAACGGATACGGGAGAAGAAAAAGAGATCAACAGCTTTCAGTGCCGATGTTTTCTTGCGGAGGGAGACGCTGATTTCTCCGAGATCGTATCCAAATACTGGATCTGTGTTGATGAACATGTGGCAGGAGGCAAAGAATTCCGCAGCTATATGATGGAACAGCTTAAAGACGACCCTCAGAGGGCCAAACTGTATGACCTTATGAAGGAGCACCCATCCGGTTTTCCTGCTTATCGTGAGGAAATCATAGAAAGGGCTATCTCCCCGACCATATCATATACAATCCAGGTTCTGATGCTGGAGGAAGAAGACGCTCCTGCCGGAATATACGATCTTCCTGAAGGTTATAAAAAATTGGAGAGATAGATGATGAAAACAAAAAGACTCACACTCGTAACAGTATCTGTTTTGTTTGTTTTACACACAGGAATACCAGCTCAGCAGGAACAAGCCTTTAAAATGCCCGAGGCTGTAAAGACGACAATCGAACGTTTGGGAGAAACCTATCACGTTCTTGACATTGTCTCGGAGGAGATCTGGCCGGGCTGGACCAATTACAAAGATTTTCCCTTTTTGTTCGAATTTGAAAACAGACTGCGCATCCTGGTCGGCCATCCCAATCCTCCTGAAGATTTCACTCTCCTGGATGGAATTAAAATAGGCGGAAAGGATGTATATGCGGATACAAAGAAAATGACTTCAATGGAATTAGAAGAGCCTCTCTCAGGAGGAGGGGGCATCGTGCCTTACGGGACGACCCAGGACGGAAAGAGGATCTCGACCGTGAGCATTAATCTGAGAAGGCGTGAACCGGAAAAAGGAGAAGAAGCAGAACCTTACCGTTCAGAAGAACAAATAATCCTCTATGTTCATGAGCTTTTTCATTGCTTTCAGGAGGATCATGTTCAAATAGGATTTGGCAACCTGAACTACAATCCTGATGCGCATTATGCCCAGTATTCCGAGATTGAGGGACTGGCACTAAAAAAAGCCTATGAGGAAGAAGAACCGGAAAAAGCCAGAGAATATATCAAAGACTTTCTTGCGGCCCGGGAACTGAAAAGAAAAAGCATGACCGACATGCAGCAGAAGCAGGAATCCAGCGATGACCTCAGGGAAGGCACAGCCGTCTATTCCGAGGTAAAAGCCCTTCAAACCATTGAAAAAGGCTTCACCCCGGAATTAAGTTCGGAAGACGACCCTTATTACAGCGCTTTCAAGGATGTGGATGCTCTTTTGACCAAATACACGGAAAGGATGGAAAAATCTATCACAGAAATCTATAGTCCCAAGATGAAATGTTATGATTACGGCTGCTATCAAGCCCTTCTGCTCCAGAGGCATTTCCCCGGCTGGCAGAATCCTTTTGCTAAGGAAGCGCACTATCTGGATGAGGAACTCGGAAAAAGGCTCCCCCTCTCCGAAGAGGATCTCGTAAAAAGAGAAGAAAGATTTGACACCCTTTACAACCTCCCGGAAATAAAATCCAGGGTGGACAAGGTCATCCGGGAAAGAGATGCGGCTTATATGGATTACAAAACGAGGGAAGGAAAATCGTACATCATTAGCTTCAAGGAAGTATATGAATTCATATCCTCGCGTATCGACGAAGAGAAGAACAAACACAAGTTGGGGCTGATCTATATGTACCCTAACGGATTGGGATCTTTTAAAGTGGATGAGATCTCCTTTGAATCAAAAGATTTTCCCGCTGTCATCGATCAGCTTTTCTATATTAAATACACAGACAACGACTGGGCCGGGAGAAAAGAGCCTGTTTCCCTTGACTATCAAACAAAGGAATCGGATGAGATATTCAGCGGAGTGACCATTAAAACGCCTTTTTTTACTCTTAAAGCACCAAAGGTGAGGATAAAAGATAAGGGGAACAGGTACAAAATCTGGGTGCTTTCCAGGATTAAAGAGACTCATTCTTAGAATAGAGAAAAGATCACTTTGATACTTTTTTTGACAAGAGGCGCTTTTTGTCATACTTTTAATAGGGCGCTTTAAATGATCTCCTCTGTAAATAAAGTATCAAAAGAACAACCTTTTTCCCTATTTTATCTGGTCTGCGTTCTCTGTTTCATTCTGACATCATGCTCTCACCATAACATAGCCACTACCATGCGCAGTAACAATCTGAAAACTTATGCAGGCCCTGTTCGGTCTAAAGACTCAGTGGGATATCTCTTTTGTGCATCAAGCAATCTGGTGCTAGATTCCATCGACAGTTTTTCAATCCCTCAGTTAAAGGCACAGACCCATTATCAGGGCAATTTTACATACATAGAGCTTCTTCCAGGTCATCACACTATCGTCATTAAAGGCAAGTCATTCCATACAGCTGAACGCGGTTTCCACCCCAACCAGACTGTAGACATCTCCTCCCAGACTGTTCTCATGCGCGGAGAGTCTGAGCTCTCTTTTGTGGTCCAGCCCGGACATGTTTATAAAGTCAATGCCCATACTGTAAAAAACAAAACCAAGGGAGCTTCCGGTTCCTCTTACATTCTCTCCATTTATATCAAAGACGCTTCCACCAAAGAGATTATCAACAAAATCGATTACGAAATTCAGAAATAAGGAAAAAAGAACCGTTCCTTTTTCACATTATCAAAACCTGGTTCTGTGATTGGGCAGGAACAACTTGTCATAAAGATTGAGCGCGTAAAAGTCTGTCATACCGGCAATCGTGTCGATCACTCTGACCTCGGGCATGTCTTCTTCCGGATAGGGCTTCACATAATCTTCCGGGTGAGCCAGTATGTATTCATAAAGGTCCGTAAGGATCTTTTCCACTTTTCTATACTGAACGAGATTTTTCTCACTGAAATAGACCTTTTCGTAGAGAAAATCTCTCAAAGCCACAATCGACTGATTCATGTTCTCACTTAACGAAATATTGATCAATCCCCCTCTGAACGTCGAATCAATGACATCCCAGACCATCTTATCGATTCTTTTGGCGTGCCGTCTTCCCAGAGAGCGCACCAGATGTGAAGGAATATCCTGTTCTTTGATAACACCCGCTCTTAAAGCGTCATCGATGTCGTGATTAACATAAGCGATAAGGTCCGAAATCCTTACCACCTGGCCTTCCAGGGTCATGGGAAGCTCTTCTTTATCCACATCAAATATCTTCCCCCTGCCTTTGGAATGTTTCAAAATGCCGTCTCTCACTTCAAAAGTCAGGTTCAGACCCTTTCCGTCATATTCCAGTTTTTCCACTACCCGCAGGCTCTGGGTGTAATGGGAGAATCTTCGGGGAGAGAGCTTTTTCAGCGCCTGTTCTCCGGCATGGCCGAAGGGTGTGTGCCCCAGGTCATGTCCCAGAGCAATGGCTTCGGTCAGGTCTTCATTGAGCCGCAGTGCCTTGGCAATGGTCCGGGCGATCTGTGATACTTCCAGCGTATGGGTGAGGCGTGTCCGGTAGTGGTCGCCGTAAGGGGCGATGAAAACCTGTGTTTTGTGCTTGAGCCGCCTGAAAGACTTACAGTGAATGATCCGATCCCTGTCTCTCTGGAACTCGGTCCTCAGGCTGTGAAGCTGTTCCTTTCTTTCACGGCCTCGGGTGTTCGAACTCAAACAGGCTTTTTCGGAAAGGATCTCTCTTTCAAGCTGCTCCAGCTTCTCTCTTATGGTTACGGCCATTTTTTAGTCCTATTTTTTCGATCCTTTCTCTATCCAGGATCTATTCTTTTGGACCTGTGTTATCAAAAGACTTGGAATGTAGAAATTGATCTCTCTGCGGTGGGAAAGCTCCATCTTTTCCTTAACCATATCCATGGCTTCTCTTATACCTATCTCATCCATCATGGAAAAAGGGCCTTTGTCCCAGTTCAATGTGTCCCGGCACATGCTCTCTATGCTTTCAATATCTGATATGCCTGACTCCACAAGCTCTGAAGAGACCATGAAAGACACGGCTCTGAATCTGTTTTTAAGCATATCAATGAGCAAGAAATCATTGCTTTTTTTTCTTAGCTCATGTTTTTTATGCCAGTTTGCTGACGACTTATTCCGCGCGATCTTGTGCTCTTCCAGTTTTTCCATAAAGCTGACCGGAAGAGTGAAAAAATTATCATAAATGTCATGCAAGCCCTTATCCTCTTCTTTTTTATCTTCCAGAAAAAGCAAAAAATTTATGGATTCCGGAATGCCTTTTTCATCCATTTGCTTAAGGAACCCCTTGCTGATACCGAACGCTTTCTGAGCCGCTTCCTCAATGTCTGCTATTTGAAATCCCTCATCAATCATCCGTCCGGCTTCAATCATCAAAGAAGCCAGTATCAGATTCACAGCCCCTCCTTTTCTTTCTCTTAAAAGAGGACCTTTTTCTCTCACCAGTTGTTCTTCTCTATTCATTTTTTCCTGTCCTATTCAGGTTATTTACTTTATGTGGGTTCAGCGGGGTCCGAAAATCCTGGTTCCTATCCGCACGATATTCGCTCCTTCCTCGATCGCTATCTTATAGGAATTGGTCATCCCCATGGAAAGATATTTCATCTCCACTCCGGGAATAGAGAGCTTCTTGAGACTCTCGAAGACTCTGCGGGTCTCAACAAAATAAGGTCTGGCGTTCTCAGGATCACCCACCATAGGGCCCATGGTCATGAGACCCTGGAGCCTCAAATGCGGCAGCACAGCTATCTCCCTGGCTAATGTTTCCACATCCTCAGGCAAAACACCGAACTTCTGCTCCTCCCGGCCGCTGTTCACCTCTATGAGTACCGGCATCACCTTATCATCCCTGGATACTCTTTTGTCAATTTCTTGTGCTTGTCTCCATGAATCCACGGTCTCGATCATATCAAATATTTTCACTGCATCTTTGACTTTATTTCTCTGAAGATGGCCTATAAAATGCCATCTTGCTCTGTTCCCTATAGCATTAAAAGCTTCCTGTGCTTCCTGCACGTAATTTTCTCCTATGATCTTAACCCCAGCATCAACCGCCTGTTTGATTTCATCGGGAGTTCTTGTCTTTGCCGCTGCCACAAGCTCCACTCCCTCAGGAAGTTCATCCAGTATTTTTTTTACCTTTTCCTTGATCATAAGTGAACCCTGCCCCCTACTTTATTCAATATGAAGTCAAAATGCAAACCAGCCTATGAATAACCCAAGTGAACCTGAGTTATTCACGAGTCGAGATAATATAAGCATTATGAAATTCAGGTTTGGCTGAAGCGACATTAAAGATTTAGCCTTCGGTGCGCATGAATGTGATACTGGTTATCCTGTGAAGTATAAGTAAGCGGCAATAATAAGTACCAGAACCGTCACAGAAGCAATCACATCGCGAGCATTCCAGCTTGCCCTGGACTCTCTGCGGTGTTCGTCAGAGAGTGTTTTATAGGTCAATCCACTCAAGTCCTTTTTGGACCCACCGGTCATTCGGCTGACAACAACCATGACCACAGCGCATACAATAAATATCAATACGCTGTAATACTGGAAGAATATGTTATTTATGATCCATAAGAATGACCCTTTCTGATAGGAAAAACTCTCAATCAGCGAAACCGGAGTGTCAATAGCCAAGCGTCCCAATCCCAGGACAAAACCGGTAACCAAAGCCGCCAAACATCCTTTGCTGTTGAGCTTTTTGTTAAACACTCCAAAAAAGAAGACCACAAAAATCGGCGGCGCCAGATAACCCTGGACGGTCTGCAGATAATCATACAAGCCCTTTCCGCCGCTTATGACCGGGATCCAGAGCAGTCCGATCAAAACCATGACAGATGTTGCGATCCGGCCGACCCAAACCAGTTGTTTTTGTGACGCTTTGGGTTTGAGTCTCGAGTAGAAATCCATGGTAAACAGCGTGGAAGAGGCATTGAACACACCTGCCAGTGAGCTCATTAAAGCGGCCAGAAGGCCTGCCACCACAATGCCGCGTATGCCTATGGGTAAGATGGTGGCGACTAAAAGCGGGAAGGCTTTTTGAGATTGGTCAATAAGCAGTTGCCCCTGGCCATTGAACAGAGTCTGCTGTATCACTTCAACCTGTCCGCTTTTTGCCAGAGCAAAACAGATCATTCCGGGTATGATAAAAATGAAAACAGGCAGAAGTTTAAAGAAAGACGCACAGATGGAACCGCGCCGAGCCTCCTTCTCATTCCTTGCTCCCAGAGCGCGCTGGACAATGTACTGATCCGTACACCAATACCATAAACCAATGATTGGGGCACAGAACAGCATTCCCAGCCAAGGATAACCGTCATTAAAATACCATGCCATACGGCCGGCTTCTTTAATTGGCGCCCAGGTCCCCTGGACTCCGGCAGGCACGAGAGGTCTCCAGAGATTGAACATTTCAGAACCGCATATGGCACGCAGCTGCCCCCATCCTCCCAGTGCCTTTAATCCAAAAATAGTGACCAGTATGGACCCGAATATAAGCACTATTGTCTGCAGAGCTTCTGTATATGCCACAGCCCGCAGTCCGCCGAGTATGGTGTAAAGGCCGGTCAGCACAATGACCAGTATGGAGCCGATCCAAAAACTATCCATTCCCATAAAACTGATATCGGGCAGAAGCACACTAAAAACAATCCCTCCCGCAAAAATACCCACAGCTATTTTAGTCAGCACATAGGCCACAAGCGAAATCCCCGAAAGCACCGTGCGCGCCGCAGGAGAGAAGCGTCTTTCCAGAAACTCTGGCATTGTGAAGACTTTGGAACGCATGTAAAAAGGGACCATCACCCAGCCCAAAACCAAAAGGCACCATGCGTGAAGTTCGTAATGAGCCATAGCCACTCCGTCCGTAGCGCCGGAACCCGCAAGCCCTACCAGATGCTCTGAGCCTATGTTCGAAGAAAATATGGAAGCTCCGATGATGAACCATCCCAGATGACGGCCAGCTAGAAAATAATCCGTTGAGGTTTCCTGCTTTTGCTTGATCACCCACCATACAATCCCGAATAAAATAAAGAAATAAAAGAGAACAATCAACAGATCGATTGAGTGCAGTCCCATTTTACCTCCTACATATATATAAATTATCTGTAAAAAACAAAAAAGAGCTTAACAGGAAGTGCGCTTCAATTCTGTTCTCAAAGAGATAGTATTTTACCTTTTTTATTATTAAATGCCAAAAAAAATAAGAAATATTAGATAAGAATTCCCTCTTTCCAGCCCAGTTTGATCAATTCGATCTTAGAGGGATCAGCCACGCCCAACCCATGTTTGGTCTCAGCCATTCTGATGTGTTTGGCCGGGGTCTCAAAAGCCACTTTCTTCCCGAAATATTCCATGCGTTTGGCTTCTATGATCCTTAATCCCACAGAGTCCGCAGCCACAGGGTCCTGGCTGACAATCAATCCTTTGTAATCCCAGATGTATTCGTCATTATAATTGTGCGGGCCCACAGAATGAAAAAGAGGCGTGAGCATCACCAGGATGTTGAGCTTTGTCTTTTCCGCAAGATTATAATCCTTCCAGATTGTGGCCAGGTTAGCACAGGAATCTCTGTGGTAATCTGAGGCTCTGGGTACGAACATAATATAATTCTTAATGCAGGAGCCGATTCCTGCCCAGTAATGCGTTCGGGCCGGACGGGCATTGATAAGAGCCGTAGCATTCTGGAAAATGGGATTCCTCCGGACTCCCCTATCGTCCACTCCAATGTTTTCCTGTTTCACGCCTGCATCCATGAGTCTTATCTTAATGGCTTCCACAAGCTCTTCTGGAGTAGGTAAATAGTGCCACGAATTGCTCTTAATACCCACAATGTCATCCGGTTTTATCAGCATCTCCCAGGCATCCCGGACATTATCCTTATCCAGTAAAGTCCTAACAGCTTTATCCAGCATATCCTGGATCACCTCAGGATCAGCTTTTTTAAAGCCAACAAGGGCATTCTCATCTCTTATAAGAACCACACGTGATTTTTGACTCTCATCCGCAAACACAAAAGGTTTTCGACCATGACTCAAAGCTCCGGTAAGGGGAACGGCGGCAGCGGCGCGCAAAAAATCCCTCCGGGTTATTTTTTTCATTACGATTCCTCCTTTACCTCATTATGATTAACAATGAGATTGCCGCACTCCCTTTCGGTCGTTCGCAATGACATAGCAATCTCTATTTTTTTAGTTTTTGTATAATAGCCAGAGCTTTTTCTTTTGTGGGGGCTTCAAAAACAAGGGTCAGCTTGTTCCCTTCAACCTCTGCACCGGTCCATGTGCCGTTTTCTGTCTCAACCACAGATAAACCCGAGGCCTCCGGCATATATGCATCCATGAAATCCTGATAGGCTTTCTGTGCCTTTTCCTCATTGGGATATAAGACCAGAAGAAGCCTGTATGGATTTTCTTCTCCCCCGTAAACTCCGAGTACGGCCTCTGTTTCAGGGTCGAGAGACAGGAGATTTCCGTCTGACACATAGAAATGATAGTTAAGGATCAAAGGATTGAAAAAATACCGCACCCTTGATATATCCAGCTCCTCCTCAGGAAGCAGGGATACGATCTCAGGGACAGCCCCTTTATTCGGAATACGGGATGATATCTCCTGCCCCAATTCCATAACCGCCTCTCTCGACTCTTCTGTTTCCCTCTCAGCATAGAGGGAGACAAAAAACCGGTCCTTCCAAAAACAGAGAAGACCTCCCTTATACGTGGAATCCTGGCCTATCCCTACTCTTTCCCCCTCCAGATCATGAGTAAAAACTCCGTAAGCATTTCTGGAAGAGCCCATATCAAAAAGGTCAGCAAGTATGTCAGGGCTTTCCGGACGCGAAAAACGCCTGGCCCTGAGCTTATTGAATTGATAGGCATTGTAAACTTCCCCGGCCCCATCAATGTAGTCAAATATGGTTTCCTCATCATAGATCCTATCTTCTTCCACGGCTTTCCATCCGTTCACTTCCTCAGGAAGCAGCAAAGATAAATCCATACTGTTTTCATTTTTCGTGTTTGTCATACAGAAGAACCCTCCTGAAATAAATAGGAACAATACTCCCCATAAATACTTCTTCATGGCTTCTATGATAACAGAAAGCAAAGATTATTCAACTTGAGACAAGCCATGGTTTATATATTTTCTCAAAAAGACCACTGCCTCGTCACATTTTCTAAATACAGGAATAAACGCCTCTTCCAGCTTATCCGCCAGCGGATCATAATTTGCTCCCGCATCTATACTCACGACAAAAGGTTTGTCTGTATTTTCGGATATCTTGATCAGCCTCTCCGGTATACTCCCCTCTCTGTTTAGATCTTCGGAATGGAATTTCGAGACTTCAAGGGTATTCATAGCAGGCGTCATGGGAAGCGGGGACACAACAGCGCAGTCCACGTTTTTATCCTCCATAATGACCTTCACACATTCACAGAATGTCTCATCATCTGCCACAGGAGTCAGATCCAGGGGATTTCCTATATCCTGAATCTTGTTTATTCCCAGAGGCTCCAGAATCTCATTAATCCTGGATACAGTGGACTCAGAAAAACGGGCCATGTCCAGTCTCCCGCTGTTTTTAATGCTGTCTGACATGACCACACACTCGAATCCTGCATTAGAGATCAAAGCTACGCGTCTTCCTCTGACCTTTTTATCAGCCAAAAAGCAAAGCCCTTTGGCAAAGCTCTGGAATTCGGATAGGGTGTTGGTCATAAGAACACCAACATGTTCCAGAACAGAACGGCTTACCCTGTAATCCCCGGCAACGGAGGCTGTGTGGCCGGCTGTGGCTGATTGTCCTTCAGGAGTTCTTCCTCCTTTATAAAGCACGATCTTCTTTCCGGCGCTTACAGCTTCTCTCGCGGCTTTGGCAAATTCAAGCCCGTCCCCATCTGTAAATCCTTCGCAGTAAACGGCAAAAATCCGGATGTTTTCGTGGTCTTTCAGATAGTGGAGGTAATCAGAGGACGTAAGGTCTATCTGGTTCCCAATGGAGACCGCATACACAGGCTCTATATTTTTCATCTGGCTCATTCGCGAGACCATGAACGCCCCGCTCTGTGACAGCAGAGCCATTTGGACTTTCTTGGGTTTCTTTCTGGGGAGCTCATATATCTTATACTCCGGAATAAAGGTCGTATCATAATTTCCAGGTCCGGACAGAATTCCCAGACAGTTTCCTCCATTGACCACAGGGGCAAGTTTCCTGCCTTTCCTTGCATCCCTCAGCATTGATTTTATTTTATCCTCAATACCCTTGGTCCCCTCTTTTTCTCCGATGCCGCCCGGAATGAGTATCACGGAGCGGACTTTCTGTGATTCTATGACATCCTGCATCATTTCTGCGCTCTGTTCCGCACTGATGGCCAGTACCAAAAGGTCCACTATCTCCGGAAGATCCTTTACGCTGTGCACACATTGACAGCCTTCTATCTCCTGAGTTCCCGGCTTTATTATAGTAATGTGTTCTCTGGGAAATCCGCGCTGCAAAGTGTTGTTTAAAATGATATGCCCTATATTCATCTTTTCTGACACGCCAAGAATGGCAATAGTCTCGGGCTGTAGCAGATACTTGATGTTCTTGTAAGGCCTTGGCTCCCTGGCTTTCACCTCCCTGGAGATCCGGCAGAGCCCATCCAGAGGAATCATCTCTCCATCTTTAATGACAAAGGGATTCACCTCGGCTTCTGTGATCACAAAGTTGCTTTTTCGGGATTGACTTGAAAAATATGTCCCCAGATCTTTAAACCGCCTGTACACGTCTATCAGTGTTTTTTCGCTGAGCAGAGCTTTTTTTCCTCTAAATCCCTTAACCAATTTCTCATAAAAGCCTAAAGAAGAAAGCGCCTCTGTGATATCGCCATCCTCTAGTAAAAAAGGAGAAGATATGGATACAGCTTTTCCTTCTTTCATCCCCTCGCTTATATACTCTACATCCACTCCTCCTGCTCCCATGCTCACCACAGGTCCGAATTCCCTTGAATCTCTAAGGCCCAGCAGGATCTCAGAACCGAAACCAATGTTCTCATATTCCACGGCTTTGCAGATAAGAACGCCCTTTATCTCATCACTTATGTTCTTTTCTTTATTCCCGATCCATTTATGAAATCTGCGAGGCACCTCTCGGAGCATTTGCTGTATGCTCCGGTTCACTGAGTCCGCATCGTTTGCAACAAAAGAAACGCCTCCCACATCGGATTTATGGATAATAGAGGGCGATACGATTTTAAGGACCAGTTGATTTGTCTTAAAACAGAGCAAGTCTTTGGAATCAACCTGCTTTCCTTTTTCTACAAAGAAAAAACCAGGTGTCTTTATCCCCATTAATTTAAGAAGAGCATAAACTTCGTGTTCCAGAAGATGATCATATTCGGCTCTCTCAAAGAGTTTTTCTATCTCTGTAAAATCGATTTCCATTTTATATTCCTGCGGCATCTCTTCCCAGGCTAAACGCTTCAATGTTCATATCAATGATTTTTTCGCCTTTGGATTTAAAAAATTCTCTTATACTCTGAAGCAAGATTTTCTCTTCCAGCACCATAAACCCGGAAGCAGCTCCAAGCATCACGATATTCTGGGACTTGGAAGAGCCAGCTTCCCGGGAGAGTTTTGCGGAATCCACAATGACGTGGTTTCCGCTCTGTTTAATGGTATCGAGCACTTTGTCCAGATCCGGATAATCCGGAATATTGACATAAGGATTTTGGCTGGCCACGATTTGTCCTTCCTCACGAAGATAATCAATGTATCGTAAAGCTTCCAAAGGTTCCACACTCAGAATGATATCAGCCGTTCCTTTTGGGACAAGGTCACTGAATATTTCTTCATCGGAAAGCCGGACATGAGACTGAACCGCCCCTCCTCGCTGGGACATACCGTGGACTTCAGCCTGTTTGAAGGAAAGGCCGGATATTTGAGCGGCATAATCTATGATATTGGCAATGGTCAGAATCCCCTGACCTCCCACTCCGGCTAAAATGATATCTTGTTTCATTTTGCTTATTGGCTCCTTTTTTTCCTTTTTCTCGCTTCATATATGCATTCGCGGAAAGAAATAATGACAGAAAGTCCCGGGTGTTCGATCTCCTCCTTAATGACCTCTTTGTTCTCTTCCAGGTTCTTCTTCAGAGGTACAATCTTTCTTATATGCCTCAAATCAACTCCTAATCCTCTTATGATATTTTCCAGTTTTTCCCCTGTCGCTACTGTGGGCTGACCACCGGTCATAGCTACAGTTGAGTTATCCAAAATCACAACAGTCATATTCGTATCCATAGAAGTCGCATCCAGAAGGGGGGTGATTCCGGAATGAATAAAAGTGGAATCTCCTATCACTCCGACAGCGGGATAAATACCCGCTTCTGATCCACCCTTGCTCATAGAGACACTGGCGCCCATGCACACACACGTATCGACCGCATTATAAGGCGGAAGAGCCCCCAGAGTATAACATCCGATATCACTGAAAACAACTGCTTTGGGATAGGTCTCCAGAGCCTTGGTTAAAGCCTTCAAAGTATCTATATGAGGGCAGCCCTTGCACAACTGCGGAGGGCGGCCGGGAAGCCAGTCTGGTACGGAACTCCTTCCCTGAAGAGAGGCTAATCCCATGGCTTTTCTCACCAGATCCGGATTGAGCTCCCCTGTTATCGGAAGAACTCCGTCCGTTTTGCCCGATATTTTTTTTCCTTTGATTCCGAAAAGACCCTTTATATTTCTTTCTATGAAAGGATATCCTTCTTCAATGACTAAAATGTTGTCTGCATGCTCTGCGAGTTCCTGAACAAGGCTCTTGGGAAGCGGATAAGTGGATATCTTGAGAACGGATGGAGGCGGAGAGAGTTCCTTTTTATTTTCCATCACATAGTTATAACCTATGCCTGAAGCGATGATCCCCAGTTTTTTATTCTGTTTATTAAGGTCAAGCCTATTAAAAGGAGAACCCTGAGAAAACTTTAACAGCATTTCCTGTTCTTTCATAAGAGAGGCAAATCTCCGGCGCGCATTGACGGGAAGAAGAGTCCAGTCTTTGCCGGCTCCCCTTTTTGTTCTATTCTTTTCCCTTGCTGGTTTCTCCTTTATTTGACCTCTGCTGTGTGCCAGGCGGGTGACCATTCGGAGCACCACAGGTATATGAAAATATTCTGATAGGTCAAAGGCTTTTCTTGCCATATCATAGGCTTCCTGATGGGAGCTTGGTTCTAAACAAATGGTCTGGGCGAACTGTGCGTAATAACGTGTGTCCTGTTCGTTCTGGGAACTGTGCATTCCAGGGTCATCTGCCACCAGCACAACAAGCCCCCCGTTTACCCGTGTGATACTTGAATTCATGAAAGGATCGGCTGCCACATTAAGCCCCACATGCTTCATAGATACGAGAGCTCTTTTCCCGGCAAAGGAGACCCCGAGAGCTTCTTCATAGGCCACTTTTTCATTGACACACCAGTTTGCCTTGAATCGCCCGCTTCCAGAAACCTTGATCAAGTATTCCATTACTTCTGATGCCGGAGTCCCTGGATAAGAATACCCGGCCGTGATCCCCGCGTGAACCGCGCCTAAGGCAGCGGCCTCATCTCCTAATAAGAGTTTATTTTTCATGAAAATTTTCCTAATTGTATTAATTGAGGTGAAGCATATAAACGTACAAAATAAACACTTCGTTTTAATAAAGAAAATAGAATATAATCAAAACAAGTATGTGTCAAGACAAACAGGATAAGATTGATTAATTCTTACAATTTCTATATATTTATGCTAGAATGACTGTAATGTGGTTTATTTTAGCAATATCGATTCAATAATGAGGTTAAAAAAATGATTAGACTTTCCACAAAAGGGCGATACGGGACACGACTTATGCTCAACCTGGCAAAGCATTATAAAAGCGGAGGAGACTCCATTGTATTGAAAAATCTCTCAAATGAGGAAGATATCTCAATCCGGTATCTGGAACAGATCATTATCCCCCTTAAGCTGAACAAACTGGTCAAAAGCATTAGAGGGGCAGGAGGCGGATATAAACTGGCAAGGCATCCATCAAAAATCAAACTGGTGGATATACTGCATGCCCTTGAGGGATCCTGCTGTTTGGTCGAATGTGTGGAAGATGATGAATACTGTCAACGTATTCCTATCTGTGCAGTCCATGATGTTTGGGAAGAAGCCAGCTTAATGCTCAGAAAGTATTTCGAAAGCATTACTTTGGAAGATCTGGTAAAGCGGAACGAAAAGAAGAAGTCTCAAAAGACATAAAGGATAAACAAAATGATTATCGCATCTTTGGCTATTTTCCCTACCAGCGAAGGAGCCTCCGTCAGCAAATATGTGAAGGAAGTGATAAAGATCATTGAGAACTCCGGATTGAAAAGCTACACAGGGGGTATGTCCACCACCATAGAGGCACCGGATCTGAAAAGTTTGTTTGATGTCATTGAAAAAACCCACAAAAAACTGGTTGATATGGATGTGAAGCGGATTCATGTTGACCTCCACATAGACCACCGCTTGGATAAAGACTCATCTGTGGACAAAAAGCTCCGATCTATCGGGAAAAATTAGAGCAGAGTCTCAGGATCGATCCCTGATAATGATCCCCCCTCCTAAAAGTGTGTCCCCTTTGTAAAAAACGACTGACTGTCCCGGAGTCACAGCTCTCTGAGGATTGCTGAATTCAACCTGAACCATGTCTGGCCCTTTGGGACTCACAACAACCTCCTGCGCTCTATGGTTGTATCTTATCTGAGCTTCCACAAAAAGAGAGGATTCTAATGTTTGACCTGATATCCAGTTGACGCGGCTGGCCTTAAGTGTTTTTTTATAAAGACTTTCTTCAGTCCCTACGATAACAGTATTTTTTTCCGGGTCTATATCTAAAACATAGAGAGGATGAGGAGCGGACAGGCGTAGGCCCCTGCGCTGGCCTATGGTGAATCGGGCGTATCCCCGGTGCATTCCAAGAACATTCCCCTCTTTATCCATTATCGGGCCTTCAGCAAACCCGGTAGATGTTTTTTTCTTTATAAAACTCGCATAGTCATTATCAGGTATAAAACAGATTTCCTGACTTTCTTTTTGACGGGCTGAAGAAAGGCCGAGTATCTCTGCCTTCTTTCTAACCCGGGCTTTGCTCTTATCCCCGAGGGGCATTAGTGTCCGAGAGAGTTGTTTCTGTGATAAAAGATAAAGAAAATAAGACTGGTCCTTTTTCTTATCCGCAGCCTTTTTTATATAATACATACCGGTCTCCGGATCTCTGCCGACTCTCACATAGTGTCCGGTCGCTATGTAAGAGGCTCCGATCCTCCGACTTTCTTTTAAAAGAGTGTCGAATTTCATATATGGATTGCATAACACACATGGATTAGGTGTACTGCCGAGAGTGTATTCTTTTATGAAGTAATTAATAACCTTTTTTTGAAACCTATCGCTCAAGTCGATGGTGTAGTGCTCAATCCCCAGAGAAGCAGCGGCTTCAGCCGATTTTTCTTCCGATATATAGGCATTTTCCCCGGTATTTCGAGGAAAAAATCTCATATAAAGCCCCACTACCTCAAATCCCTTTTGTTTCAGTATGGCCGCTGTGACAGAGGAATCCACCCCTCCGCTCATTGCCACTAACACCTTGTTATTATTGTTATACATAAAATAAGCCTGCACTCCTCATCCATTATCTCGTAAATGATTATCTTTTGATGTCATCATGTCAACCAAACAGAGTTTATATCTTTGTTTTTGTTTTATATTTAAATTAAATGCAGGCTTATTTTACCTTACAGGCGAGCCGATCTTACAGCATCTGCTTTGTTGCAGGGCATTCGCGGTGAAGGGACCACAGCTTCATACCCTGCGCCTCACATCTGCTGCAACCTCGACTCGTGAATAACCAAAATTACATTATTGT
>CAYWDH010000007.1:0-90105 GCA_964456985.1 uncultured Eubacteriales bacterium | reverse complement strand
GCCTCATACGAAGGCTAAATCTTCAATGTCGCTTCAGCCACACCTGAAATTCAGTAAGTTTTCTTCAGCCTCGGCTTGTTTATCATTCAGGCTAATAAAAAAATATGATGTTTCCATACAAAAAAACCTGTAAAATGGTGTGTCCTATAGACGAATAAATGAAATAAGGAGGAAGGCATGTCTTATGCAACAAGGGAGGACGTTGAAAGAAAGCTAAAAAGCGGTTGGGAGCCGGAATATTTCAATGCTCCAAACCCTGTTGATGAAAAAGAGCTCATACAAACGCCTTATAAAGAAAGGTTAAATCCCAATATAAAAATTGTGGTTGCAGGGGGAGGAGGTTTTATTGGCGGATCCATGGTGAGGTATCTCAAGGACAGGGGATTTACAAATATTATGGCAGCTGATATCAAGCCGGTTTATGAGTGGTATCAGACCACGGAGGGAGTGGCAAATCTCTGTCTTGACCTCAGGGATCATAAAAATTCCATGGATCTCGTGCAGGGCGCTGTAGAGGTGTATAATTTTGCTGCTGATATGGGTGGAATGGGATTTATTGAGACCCACAGAGTGGACTGTCTGATAAACTCAAGCAAAATAAATGACAATATGGTCGAGGCTTCCTGGAGAGCCGGGGCAACCAGATATTTTTTCTCATCCTCTGCCTGTGCTTACAATACGACTTTACAACAGAAACATGATGTGCCCGGGCTTAAGGAGAGTGATGCTTATCCTGCTGACGCAGAAAGAGGATATGGATGGGAAAAATTGATAGCAGAACAGAAATGCCAGGAGATATTTATTGAAAAGGGCATGGAGACACATATTGCCCGGTTCCATAATGTGTATGGTCCCTATGGAACATGGGACGGAGGACGTGAGAAAGCTCCAGCCGCCCTGGCCCGCAAAGTTATAGCGGTTAAGGAAGGGGATGAAGATTTTATTTTGATTTGGGGTGACGGGAAGCAAAGAAGAAGTTTCATGTATATTGATGACTGTACAGAGGGAATTTTCCGCTTGATGCACAATGTCAATACAACGGCTACTCCTTTGAACATCGGCTCTGAAGAAATGATCTCTGTAAATGAATTGGTTGATATTATAGAAGATATAATGGACATCAAAGTCGTGCGCAGATATGACGCTTCAAAACCAAAAGGAGTTGTTGGAAGAAATAGCGATAACACCATGATTCGGAAGTATCTTGATTGGGAGCCCTGCACGTCTTTTGCACAAGGGATGAAGCCCACATGTGAGTGGATAAAAGAGCAGTACAGAAACCGGAAAGCCGGAAAAAGAACCGTGAGTTAAAGGAAGGGTCTTAGAAAGACTTTGTATGGCTGAAAAGAAAAAACAAATAACAGCCAGGGTGGTTGAGAAAAAATATTTATTCCCCTTTATACTCATCACCAGCTGCTTTGCACTGTGGGGATTTGCCAATGATGTGACAAATCCCATGGTGAAAGCTTTTTCGAAAATCTTGATGATGAGCAATTTTCAAGGGTCTCTGGTCCAGTTTGCCTTTTACGGGGGATATTTTTTCATGGCTTTTCCAGCAGCCATGTTTATAAGAAAATTTAACTATAAATCAGGGATTTTAGTTGGTCTGGGATTATACGCAACAGGGGCATTTTTGTTCATCCCAGCGAGTCTGCTCCAAGTCTTCGGTGTGTTTCTTATGGCCTACTTTGTCCTGACCTGCGGGTTGTCATTTTTAGAGACCACAGCCAATCCATATATCCTTTCTATGGGAGCTGAGGAAACAGCAACCCGGAGATTGAATTTTGCTCAGGCGTTTAATCCCATAGGCTCTCTTATCGGGATGTTCACAGCCCAGTCTCTTATTCTGGCAAGGCTCAATTCTGCTGAAAAAACCCAGAGAGCCTTGATGGACCCAGGCAAATTAAAGGCTGTTACTTCCAGTGACCTCGCGATCATTCGAGCTCCCTATGTTGGTATTGCTTTCGTGATTTTGGTGGTTTTAGCTTTTGTTGCTTTGAGCCGTATGCCCACTAAAGATAAAGGAGAGCACAAGGTACACCTTTTTCACACTCTGGATAAATTAGTTCACAACAGGAAATACGTGCACGGAGTTATAGCCCAATTCTTTTATGTGGCGGCTCAGATTATGTGCTGGACTTTTATCATCCATTATGGAACAGATCTTTTTACCTCTGTGAAATACGGCATGTCAGTACAGAAGGCTGAGGTTTTGTCCCAGAAATACAATATTGCAGCCATGGTCATTTTCTGTGTCAGCCGGTTTGTGTTTACTTACCTTCTTAAATACATAAAAGCAGGCAAGCTCCTTATGGTCCTTGCCGGAGTCGGGATGGGTTTAACTCTCAGTGTTATGCTCTCTCCCGGGATGATAGGGCTTCTCAGTCTTGTCACCATATCCGCCTGCATGTCTTTGATGTTTCCTACCATATACGGGATTGCCCTTAAGGGATTGAGAGATGATGATGCAAAAATCGGAGCAGCCGGACTCATAATGGCCATCCTCGGAGGTTCAGTGATGCCTCCTCTTCAGGGTGCTATCATTGACCTTGGAAAAATTGGGATTCTTTCCGGAGTGAGAGCTTCTTTTGTTCTGACTTTGATCTGCTTTGCGGTCATTTCCCATTTCGGAAGAAAGACATACAGAGTCTATCAAAATAATGAGTGATTTTTTTTCCTTTCGTTACTGCCAGTGAGTGAGAACCGGCCATATCAAGAGCAGCAATGACATGATAAAGAAAATGATCTGCATGGGAAAGTTCCATTTGAACCATTTTTCATATGGGATCTTGGCTAGGCCCAAAGTCCCTATGGTCACACCTGATGTAGGGATGATCATGTTTGTGAAGCCATCTCCAAATTGATAAGCCAGCACAGCTGTTTGACGTGTGATACCGGACAAGTCGGCAAGCTGTGACATAATGGGCATAGTCAGAGCTGCTTTTGTGGAACCCGAGGGAATAAAAAAGTTAAAAATGACCTGAATGATGTAATGAAAATAAGCGGCCATGATTCCAGGCAGCTTTGAAATAGATGAGGACATACTGAAGAGAATGGTATCCATGACCCCGCCCTGTTCGAGAATAACGATAATTCCTCCGACAAATCCCAGTACGAGTGCAGCAGAAATCATTTCCTTACACCCTTTGATAAAGGAACCGGCAATATCATTCAATCCTTTTCCTGCGATGATAGCGCTTGCAAGCCCCATAGCTAAAAACAGTCCGGCGATTTCCTTTATATACCATTTAAACAGAATGACCCCCAGTATCATAAATACGATGCCTGCAAGCAAAATAATCAGGCAGATCGCATGTCTCCATGTGAATTTACTGACCAGTTTTTGCTTTTCAATCAATTCTTCACGTCTCTTTTTATCATATTCATGCATAATGCTTTTCCGGGGATTTTTCTTTATTTTCACTGCATAGGCCATCACCCATATAATGGTGACAGCTGTTACTATAAACCAGATGATCACCCTGTATGCTATTCCGGAAACAGGTGCGATATCTGAGATTTTCTGTGCTATTTGGAGGGTGAAAGGATTAATGAATGCCCCAGCAAAGCCGACTCCGGCAGCTAGAAAAGAAAGGCATATCCCCACAATAGAGTCGTATCCAAGACTGATGGCTAAAGGGACAAAGATTAGGACAAATGGCATGGCTTCTTCACACATCCCGAAAATAGCTCCGAAGAGGGAAAAAACAGTCATCACAATAGGAATAATCAGGAGCTCCTTCCCCTTCAATATCTTCACAAGCCTACTGATTCCTGCATTTATGGCCCCTGTTTCGTTTAACATGTAAAAAGCGCCTCCCACGATGAATATAAAACCGATGATCTCGGCTAATTTGATGAATCCCTTTAGAGGGGCGGTGAAGATTTCTAATATTTGGGGATGGGCTTCTTTTTTTTCATAAGTTCCTTCCACAACTACGGTTCTTTGTGTGTTGTTGATTTCGATCTGTTTTCTTTCATAACTTCCCCCAGGAAGCACCCATGTCAAAGCCGCGGCCATAAGGATAAGAAAGAAGACGATCACGAACACATTTGGTATTTTGCTCATAGGGAATGATCCGGATTAATCCTTGTTTAGAAAAAATGGCTGAGTGCAGGCAATCCTTCCCGAGGATTCAAATACTCTGGCTCTAACGTAAAGCTCATCACCTTTGAGAAGATATTCGGCATGGGATCCTTGAGATTCTTGAAGAATACAGCTGTCTTTTCCGATAAAGGTAATAGTGTAGGCCGCATCTTTATAAGGATCGACATCGACCACGTATTTTTCCTCAGTATGGTATACATCCTTGAGTATGACTCCTAGGGTGGCATAGAATTCCCCCTGTTTAATAGCCTGCATAATAGCTTCTGTACTCAGTTCGCTGGCTTTGACCATGATCCATCCTGAACCCGGATTTGATCGTGCAGGTGCAAATTCCCCTATAAAGTCATGGGCGTCATCTGACGCGATCCCGTACATAAGGATATCCATGGAGAGTATCCTGTCCCAGATGTCTTCCATGCCCGGCCTGCCTCCTGCCGCGAACAGGTTGCAGTCAGGATGAACATTGAACAGTTCGAATAATTTGACGTTTTTAAGTTGTGACATTTCCTTGTCCGTAAAAGACCATCTCCAGTTGGGGTGGTTTATCTGAGGAACAGCTCCGGCTTGAAGTATGGCATCGACATTGTTCTGCAAGGTTTTGGTTATGGAGTCTCCGTGCTGGGGCTCGATGTATTCCGCGGTATTGAGGGCGTTGAGATGAATCGGGATTCCTTCAAAGGAATCTGTGACCTCTTCTCCTTGAATAAGAAGAAAATCGTCGTTGGGATCTGTATCAAGATATTGTATTTCAGTGATAAAGTTATGGTCTGATATGACAAGAAAGTTGTACCCGTGGTCTCTGTACCATCTGATGACTTGACGAGGATAAGAATCTCCATCCGAGTTTAAAGTATGGCAGTGAGTGTTGCCTTTATACCATTTGTATTCCTGAGCAAGTGAGGGGAGTGCAAACAGCAAGACCGCACTTAGAATAAAAACAGTGATTTTTTTCATCCTGACCTCCTGGTATTAACCTGACCTATTCATAAAAAAATGGCGATGGTTATTTTTTTGTTTTGCTTTCAAGGATATACATGTTTTTGACAAAAATGACAACTGAAATGTTTTTGTTTGTTTTTTCTTACATTTTAATCGTCATTTTTTTACCTATAAGGCAAGCCGATGTGAAATTCAGATATGGCTTGTGCTCGCTTCATGTCACACCTGAATTTTTCCAAGTTTTCTCAACCTAGGCTTATTCATTATCCAAATCCATAAAACAAGGAGAAATATATATGTTTACGGATAGGTTCTGACTTGAATTACCCAATCCGTTTAGAGTATGATTATGATTCATGCCGGATTCACGGGAAGATTAAAGTGAAATTATTTCAGAATTTGACTGTCCGGAAAAAACTCATAGGGATCATTCTCCTCATATCAGCCGTTATCCTTGTTTTGACTTTTTCACTGATCGTGTTTGCCAAGTCCAGAGAAGACAGAGTGAGATTTGTAGATGAGGTCAAGCAACACGCAGTGCTGGCTGGAGAATGCTGCAGGGAAGCGATGGCTTCAAAAGAAAGACAAGGCCTTGAGGCTTGCTTATCTGTATTGAGCTCTGTGCCCTGTGTTACAGATAGTGTGTTTTTCGGACCGGAGAGCAATGCTTTGGCAGTCTACAGCCTTTCCGAAGATACGTTTATTCCGCCCGGCATAGAGCATATGAAATCATCTGAATTCAAGGACGGATATCTCTCTATTCTTTTGCCGGTTTCAGATGGAGAGAACACGTATGGAAAGATATTTATAAGGGCTTCTACCGAGGAATTGAAAAGAAAACTCAGATTTTATATTTTTATCATGGTGGTTTTGTTTGGTTTAGCGCTTTTGCTTGTTTATTTTTTAGCCCGCAGTTTCCAGCATGTTATTTCAAAGCCTATACTGAACCTTGTGACAGCGACCAAAAATATATCCAGCCCCGAAGAAGCAGGGGTTCGGGTCAAAAAAAAGAAGAAAGACGAATTGATGATACTGCGGAACCGGCTGAAATATTTATTAGAAAGTGAAAAATTCCGGGAGATGAAGCTGGATGAAGGGAACAAAGCACGCCAGAAAGCCGAAGAATTGGAGAAAACAGAGAAAAAATATAGAGAGATATTTGAAAAATGTGCTTATGGGATTTTTATTTTTGAAGCGGTTGATAATGGAAAAGACTTTCTTATTAAAGATTTGAACGCCACGGGTGAAAAAATAGAGCGCATACACCGCAGTGACCTAATTGGGAAAAAAATCACGAAGGTTTTCCCTATGGTCAGAGAATCGGGGCTTCTGGAGGCCCTTCAGAACGTATGGAAGACCGAAGTGGAGGAGTATCTTCCTTATACCAAATTAAGGGTTAGTGATAGAGCAGGCTGGAAAGATTTTTCTATCAGCAAACTTCCATCCGGAGACATGACTGCAGCGTTTCGAGATGTAACTGAAAAGAAAAATAAAGAGGAAGCAAGCAAAAAGCAAGAAGAGAAAAAGGAAAGTATCGAAGAAAGAGACAAGAAGGATGAGGAACTCAAATCAGACCCGTTCGATAAAAGTGTCCAGCAGCAGGCTTTAAATAATGAATTGGAAGGTCTCTTTTCTGCCACAGCCAAGTATTTGGAAGGTCCTCTGGAAAAAATAAATGAGTTCAGCAAGTCGTTTTTAGAGGAGTATGCAAATAAAGTCAATGACAAAGGCAAAGACAAGCTTATTCAGATACGGGCGGCGGCTCACCGCATGAAGCGGATGACAAGAGGATTGAATGAAGTGGTTGAACTGTCATTTGATAGGTTAAAACTCGAGGAGGTCGATCTCAGTGACATAGTTAGAAAGCGATCGGTTAAGCTGAGAGAAGGAAATCCTGAAAGAAAAGCAGAATTTATTATTCAGGAAGGGATAAAGGTCAGGGGAGACAACCGGATGCTGAGCGTCGTTATTGATAATCTGCTTACAAATGCCTGGATTTACTCTTCTAAAAAACCAAACATAAAAATTGAATTTGGGGTTAAAGAGGAAAAAGGTTTTAAGGAGTATTTTATCAAGGATAACGGAATCGGATTTAAGATGGCAGATGCGGATGAAATGTTTCGTCCTTTCAAGAGATTGAATGAGAATGAAGTGTTTCCAGGTTATGGAATAGGACTTGCTGTTACTATGCGGATTATCCATAAACACGGTGGTTTTATCCGTGCTGAGGGCAAGCCCGGAGAAGGAGCTGTGTTTTATTTTACACTCGGAACTTGAGTTTGCTGGTTTTAATAGTGAAAAACCAAAAGGAGGTATATATGTTTAAGAAATGTATTTTTTTAGGCTTTGTCTTAATTTTTTCTTTGACTCTGGTCAATAATGATTTGGCATATACCAAGGATGAAAAACAGCAGGAGAACCAGTTCCGTCAGCTCTACCAGGAACTTCCCACCCCTAATCAGTACCGCACAGCATCAGGGGCTCCAGGTCCGGAATACTGGCAGCAGAGAGTCGACTATGATATAGCCATTGAACTTGACGAGGAAAAACAGCGAATATATGGTGAGGAATCAATAACTTATTTTAACCATTCGCCTGTTCCCCTTTCCTATCTCTGGATTCAGTTGGACCAGAATATCCGGCAAAAAGATTCTCTGACGGAAAAAGTGAGTTCAGGCCGGATCTCAGACCCTATGAACTTTAGGTTTCTTCAAAGGATGCATATGGATTTCGACGGAGGATTTAAGATCGAATATGTGAAAGATAAAAAGGGAAATGACCTTTCCTATAAAATCGTAAACACCATGATGAGGGTAGACCTTCCCGAGAGTCTGGATCCGGACTCAAGGTATTCTCTCAAGATTAAATGGTGGTACAACATAAACGATAAGAATAAAGTCGGAGGAAGGTCAGGGTTTACCTTTTATAAAGAAGACGGGAATCATGTCTTTACCATTGCCCAATTTTTTCCCAGGCTGGCTGTATACAATGAGGCTGAGGGATGGCAGCATAAGCAGTTTCTGGGAAGCGGGGAATTTGCGCTTCCTTTTGGAAATTATACAGTGAAAATAACAGCCCCTTCTGACCATGTCATTGGTGCCACAGGGACTTTGATGAATCCCGAGAAGGTCTTAACAGCTGACCAGAGAGCCAGGCTTCAAATGGCACAGGATTCCGAAGAAGACACTGTTTTGATTGTTACTGAAGAAGAAGCTATCCAGAATGAAAAAGAGCGTTCGGAACAGAAAAAAACATGGATTTTTAAGGCGGAAAATGTAAGGGACTTTGCTTTTGCCAGCTCGCGAAAATTCATATGGGACGCTATGGCTGTTAAGTTCGGGAACCGCACAGTTCTTGCCATGTCCTATTACAGTAAGGACGGAAATCCATTGTGGGAGAAATATTCGACAAAGGCTGTAGCACACGCCATAAAAGTCTATTCCAGATTCACATTTGAGTATCCTTATCCAAAAGCAATATCCGTGCTTGCTTCAAGAGGAGGGGGGATGGAGTATCCTATGATTGCTTTTAATGGAGGGATACCCGAATCTGACGGGACCTATCCCGAATACTTAAAGTACAGCCTTGTGGGAGTGGTTATTCATGAGTTCGGACATAATTTCTTCCCTATGATTGTGAATTCAGATGAGCGCCAGTGGGCATGGATGGATGAGGGATTAAACACATTTCTGGAATATCTTGCGGAACAGGAATGGAGCAGGGAGTTTGCCAGGAGAAACGGTCCTGCGTATTCTATGGTTGAGTACATGAAAGGCGATAAGAAATACATGTCTCCTATTATGACGGCGCCGGACATAGATCTGAGTGTAGGAAACAATGCTTATGCCAAAACTTCTGCAGGGCTTAATATTCTTCGGGAGACCATTATGGGCAGGGAACTATTTGATTATGCGTTCAAAGAGTTTGCTCAAAGATGGAAGTTCAAACACCCGACACCGGCAGATTTTTTTAGAACCATGGAAGATGCGTCAGGAATGGATCTTGACTGGTTCTGGCGCGGCTGGTTTTTTGGAACGGACCATGTGGATATAGCTGTGGATTGTGTGAAGTGGTACAAGATAAATACCGGGGAACCGGAAATGACCAAAGCTATAGAACAGCAGGAAGAAAACCGTCTGGCGGATCGATATATAAGCAACATTCGGAATAAGAAGGAAATCAAGGAAACAGCCGTGGAAAAAGATAAGTCACTGCTTGATTTTTATGACAGATACGATCCCCTTAAAGTAACCCCCCAGGATGAGGAGCAGTACAAGAAATATCTAGAAAGTTTGACGGAAGAGGAAAAAGAGATTTTGAACGCTGGATATAATTATTATGAAGTCTCATTTTCAAATATCGGCGGTATGGTCATGCCTCTTATACTCCGGTTTGAATTTAAAGACGGAACGGATGAAGTTGAAAGAATACCAGCTGAAATATGGCGCCGATTCAATGACCATGTCCAAAAAGTGTTTGCTTTCAAAAAAGAAGTAAGGAAGATCACACTTGATCCCTTTCTTGAGACAGCTGATGTGGATACAATCAATAACGAATGGACAGTACAGGATAATCCCGAATATTTTAAATTAAGGAAATTCGAGAGACGTCCCGGAAAAAACTTAATGCAGAAAGCGAGAGAGGCGGAAAAAAAGAAAAAGGAGGCGGAAGAGAAGAAATAAGCCTCTATGTAATCGGGAGATGCTTAAGGGTTGAAATGTCCGGTAATGGACAATCGTTGCTCTATTACGGACATTTTTCTGTAACCCCATTTAAATTTTTTCAATAGTCTTCCCTGAGTTAATATCCTGGCACAAAAATTGCATAATAAAAAGAAAAACAATGCTCATAATTGAAGCTTGGAGAGTGGAGCATGATAAAAAATTATCTTCTTACAGCATTCCGAAATTTAAAAAAGCATAAGGTTTATTCTCTTATCAATATCCTGGGTCTGGCTGTGGGGTTGAGTGCTTTTGTATTGATACTCCTGTATCTTCAGTTTGAACTCAGTTATGACAGATTCCACAGGGACGCGGACCAAATCTACAGAGTGGCTGTGAAGTCGTTTCAGGAAGGTAAGTATGCAAGAGATACTTATGTCTATACTCCGCCTATAGGGGAGGACTTGAAAAAAGAGTTCCCTGAGGTCGAAGAGTTTGTCCGGATGTCAACCCAGAGACCTACGTACTTAACCGTTGGCAATGAAGCTTATAAAGAAACCGGTATGCGGTATGCCTCTGACAAAATATTTGATATGTTTTCCTTTGATCTTTTACAGGGTGATGCAGCAACAGCACTTACTGAGCCTTTTTCCATTGTGCTTTCGCAGAAAACAGCGGAGAGGATTTTTGGTTCAGAAAATCCTGTAGGAGAGTCCGTTCAAATAGGGCCTGAAAATCTTTATAAAATTACCGGAGTGGTAAAAAGCCCGCCTGAAAATTCTAGTATTCAGTTCAGTACTTTAATATCCTTCTCTACTCTGTATAAATTCCCAAATATGTATATGGGCTGGAACGGCGGAAACCAGTATATATCCTACGTCAAGCTCAAGCAGGGCGCATCTGTTGGAGGTCTTGAAAAGAAACTGCCGGATTTCATGTGGCGTCATATCAATGAGACCATAGCTGCTTACGGATGGAAAAACGAGGCTTATTTTCAGCCTTTAAAGAGAATTCACTTTCACTTTGATCCTGGTTCCAGGATGGCTCTGACCAATTTTTACACTTTCATCATAGTAGCGGTGTTTATTCTGCTCATTGCCTGTATTAATTTTATTAATCTAACCACAGCAAAAGCCGCCCAGAGAGCCAGGGAGGTTGGTCTGAGGAAAGTGGTCGGGGCCCGCCGCGGGAACCTGATCCGACAGTTCTTAGGAGAATCTGTATTCTTAACGGCTCTTGCTTTTTTGAGTGGAGCGCTTCTTGTTTCCTTTTTTATGCCTGTATACAATCAGCTCTTAGATAAAGATCTCAATATCTATAAAATGATAACCCCTTTGAGCATAGTGGGATTTATAGGGCTCATTCTGGTTGTTGGAATGATCGCAGGGGCATACCCGTCTTTCTATCTTTCTTCCTTTCAACCCGTAAAGACCCTTAAAGGAGAGATGCAAACAGGGAGGAGAAGAAAAAAATTCAGGGATATCCTCGTTATTTTTCAGTTTACCATATCAGTCACTTTAATCATTTGTACTATTCTCATACAGAATCAAATCAGGTTTATGAAAAAGGCTGACCTGGGTTACGAGAAGGAAAATGTGCTGGTGATCAACCTTCCGGGAGAAGAACTGGGGACCAGAACAGAGGAAATGAGAGAGAGACTGCTGTCCATCCCCGGGATAACGAATGTCAGTGCTTCATCTGATGTGCCCCACAGAGGATTCACTCGAAATGGTTATGTGCCGGAAGGATACAGCTCTTCACTCATGTTTTATGCTCTGGATATCGATGAGTACTTTTTGGATACTTATGGGATCGAAGTCGTAAAGGGACGGAATTTTAATAAGGAATTTTCCACGGATAAGGAGGCTTATCTTATAAATGAAACCCTCGCCAAACAGTTGGGGTGGGACAACCCTGTAGGAAAGACTATAAGACGTAACGGAGATTGGAAGGTGATCGGAGTAGTGAAGGATTTCCAGTTCTCCACTCTTCACCATGATATTGGCCCTTTAATCATCACTTATCATCCCTGGGAAGGTCGATTCGATTATTTATCAGTTAAGCTGAATACAAAAGATCTCCCCGCGACAATGAAGGATATACAAAAAGCATATAAGGAATTTTCTCCTCTTCTTCCTTTTGAATATTTTTTCCTGGACGAGGCTTTTGACAGACTGTATAAGTCCGAAGAGCGGTTCCAGAGAATCTTTCTCTATTTTTCTGTTCTTGCCATTTGTATCGCACTGCTTGGCCTGTTCAGTCTTTCGGCATACACAGCCCACCAAAAGGCCAAGGAGATCGGGATTAGGAAGGTACTGGGAGCTTCTGTTCCGAGTATCCTGTCACTGTTCGCTAGAAATATGATGTTTCTGATAGTGATAGCCAACATTGTGGCCTGGCCTACGGCATATTTTGTCATTCAAAAGTTCCTTCAAAATTATGCTTATCGACAAGATGTGAGTTTATGGGCATTTGTATTGGCTCTTTTCGGAAGTCTGGTTGCGGCATTGATAACAGTCAGTTATCAGAGCTTTAAAGCGGCTTTTAAGAATCCTGCGGATGAACTGAGGACTGAGTGACATAAGATATTATCTTATTACCCCCTTCCCCTAACGGCAATGCACACCTTTTTGAAAAGCTCCGCCTCTGCAGCATACTCTTCTTTAGAGTATAAGGTATACATTATTTCAGATTATGTCAAGATTATGTTATAATTCAGGTGCCTTGTTCTTAACGGTTAGATGTGAAGAGAATAGGGTAGAAGGAAAGAGGGGGGACAAAATGTCAAAAAAATTTCAAGTCGTACTTCCTGATTGGCTGGCGGAATATATTGAAAAAACAGCGGAAATATACGCGATCAATTTGTCAGCGGTTATCAGGATGCAGATCTGTATTGAGATCATAACAGCTGTTTCCAAGTATTACTCCGGGTATAAACCCGGGATCGATCTGCATGCTTTGTATAAGGATGGAATCAAACACAGTCCGGATAATTCGGAGAGAGAACAGATGTTTAAGAATTTTTCTAAGATATACTTCGAAGCGAGGAAAGCTGTTGAATACAGGATGAAAAAGGAAAAAGAGAAAAAGTGAGTTAGCGGAGTTTGAAAAATTTAACAGCCAAAAACAGGAACAGCAGGCTGAAAAGCGCTAATAAGCCGAGATGAGGAAGGATTTCCCGGAATCCGTATCCGAATGATATCAGCTTATGGAAAGCATCCATGGTCCAGCCTGTGGGAAAGAAAAGACTGGTTATCTGAAGGCTTTTCGGAACCAGTTCCAGAGGCCACCAGCATCCTCCCAAGGCAGCCATGAGATTTGCGATGAGGATATTGAGCACAATGAGGACTTCTTCCTTTTTAATCAGGCATCCGAACAGCATGCTCATACCAGCTATGGTCATACAGAAAAATAAAGAGACAAGAAAGAGAGCTGACAGAGACTTTCCCAAATACACTCCGAACAAAAGCCTTCCTGCCAGAAACATCAGAACCATCTGAAGCATCCCCATCAATACGCGAGCGATCCATTTGCCGCTGATAAGAACAGAATAGGTCGCTTGAGTCAGAATAATCCGCTCCAGTTGACCCCGCCGCCTTTCCTCCAGCAGATTGATCCCTCCGTACATGAGAACCGTAAAAAGCAGAAACATCACGGTCATCCCAGGCACATAATGATTGAATCCGGAAGGAATGGTCTTTAAAGTCCCTGCCTGTTCGACTTTTAGCGAGACCAGTTCTTTTAAGGATGTCCCGCTGAATTTATTTTCCAGTTCCTGGAGATTTTCCGGAGCCAGTTTGATAAGCCTGGTCATGACTTTGATCACTGCCTTGAGAATGTGGGCATAGACAGCCTGCCCGGCTTCCATATTGCTTCCTGCTTCTTTTTCCAAAACCAGCTCCACTTTTTCTCCTTCTATGATTTTTTCTGAAAGTGCTGGAGGGATAATAAGAGTACGGGTTCCGGTTTCTTCTTTTTTCTCTAAAAAGTGAATATCGTATTTTTGGTGCTTGAGTTCTTCAATCAGTGCCTCTGAAAGGACACTGTGATCCTGGTCCAGAATATTAATGGATGCTTTGTAGTCTCCTGAGGAAGAACCCCGAAAAGCCATTCCAAATATAAAGGCAAACAAAAGAGGAAAAAGCAGCAGCCAGAAAAAAAACATTTTGTCTTTTAGAGCAATTTTTAAATCAGTCAGAGCAATGGTCCAGAGTCTCATCGGTACAACCCTTTTTTTAGTTTATTCTTCATCAAGATAGAGCTGACGACAGACAATGTGGTACCTGCTGCCAGCATGCCGAAAACAATCAGCCAGATCTGAGATATAGGTTCCCCCATGATGTTTTTTCTAAAAGCTTCCAATCCCCAGTAATTAACAGTGAGGAGTGAAATCTTTTGGACAAAGGGAGGGAAATTTGAAATGGGAATCATGCTGCCCCCCAGGAGAGCCATAACAATGATGACTGAGGACATCAGCGCTCCGGCCTGCCGTTCAGTCCGGATGAATGTATAAAGGAAGGCAATGAATCCGGAGAGCAGAATATTCAGACATATAATGATAACAAGAAGCACATCCAGCCGCCCCCAGGTAATGGAAAAAAGGAACGATCCCAATATGACTAGAAACAGGGAGCAGATAATCCCGATAAGGATGGACGTAAGGATCTTGCTCCAAACAAACTCACTCATACGGAGAGGAGATATGGACATGCGGAGCAGAGTCCCTTTTTCTTTTTCACGCAGAAGGTCCTCAAAAACAACATTGCAGATAAACAGGAGAAACATGATGGATATTGCCGGAAGGATATAACTCTGAACAGAAAGGCTGTTTTCCTCTGTTTCCTGGTTCTCATGTTGAGTGACCTGTTTGATGGAGATCACAGGGGGAAAGACATATTTCCCAATGCTTTCCATACGGTCTTTTATCATCACAGAAAGATTGGATATGATCTGATCGGGAATTTCCGGCTGTTTGGAGAGTTCTCTTATACGGTCGATTTCGTCGGAAAAGACCTGGAAAAGGGCAGAAAAGAGAAGGACTGTGGTGTCACTGATTTCTTCAGCTATTTGGGGGAGGAACTGTTCTGATGGATTTTTTATCAGTGTGATCTCTACCGGATTTCCGGCCCAGATTTTTTTTCCGAATTCAGGCGGAATAATGATCAGAGCCGATGCTTTTCCTTTATTCATAAGAGACCGGGCTTTTTCTTCGCTGGAAATATTCTCGAGATTCATCATATCTTTCAGCTCCCCTTGAGTGAGAGCGCTGAGATACAAACGGGAGAACAGACTCTGATCTTGGTCAACGGAGAGAACTTTGATGGCAGGAAGGATGTTTTCCTCTGAGGAGCCAAAAATAATACCAAACAAGAAAGTGAAAACCACAGGGATTAGCAGAAATCCTATGATAATCACAGGATTTTTCCATTTGCGTTTGAAATCCTTTCCGGTCAGGAGAAACACACGTTTCATTCGCGGAGCTCCCTTCCGGTCAGTTTAAGGAAAACACTCTCCAGATTAGGCTGCTTGAGAGAGATGTCATCCATACTGATTCCCATGCTAAAGAAACTTTCCATAAGGCCCGGGATCTTTTTTGAAGCGTCCAGGGAAATAGCTAATTGGCCGTCTTTCATAGTGATAATATCAATGCCTTTTTCCTGGGAAATGACCTGCTGGGCCTGGTCAGCGCTGAATTTGCCTTGAATCAGGGCAATGTCCTTTTCTCCGACGATTTGTATCAGCTCCTTTAGACTCCCTGAAGCCAGTATTTTTCCTTTATCAATAATGGCGATACGGTCACAGAGTTCTTCGGCTTCAAAAAGGTTATGGGTGGTGTAGATAACGGTGGTTCCTTTCCCGGATGCCTCCCGGATTAGATCCAGAATATTCATTTTTGTCTGCACGTCGATTCCAATGGTCGGTTCATCCAAGAGCAGCAGCCTGGGGCGGTGAATAAGACCAATAATAAGATTGATGCGCCGTTTCATCCCGCCCGAATATTTTTTTAAGGGCTCATTTTCCCGGTCTGTCAGACCTATCTTATCCAGATAATAGTGAGTCCTCTGGTCCAGTTCTTTACCGGATATTCCTTGAAGGCGTCCCCAGAAACGCAGATTTTCCTTGGCAGTCAGCTCTTCATAAAAAGCCATGTCCTGGGGCACAACGCCCATGATCCCTCTTATCTGCTGCATGGAGTGCCGTGTATCCATGGAGTCGACTTTGATTGTTCCGGAATCAGGAGTGAGAAGTCCGGCAATCATGGAGATGGTGGTGGTCTTACCGGCTCCGTTAGGTCCTAAAAAGCCGAAGATCTCCCCTTCTTTCACTTCCAGGGAGATATCATCGACAGCCTTGACCTTGTCGAATGACTTGGACAGATGAGAAATTTGAAGCATAAGCCCTCTCCTTTAACTCAGAGAATCAGAGAACATCTTATCATAAAAAGCAGTGTATTTTAAAATGTGATTGTTGGTTCAGGTTTGGTTTTGCTGCTTGAATTGAGTGGGTGTCATTCCCGTGTATTTTTTAAATGCCGCGTTAAAAACGGATTTGTTGTTAAATCCGACATCATACAGGATTTCCAGAACTGTCTTGGATTGATTTTTAGGATGGGAAAGCATTTTTAGGGATTCTTTGATGCGAAAGGAATTGATGAAAGTGAAGAAATTTTGATTGTATGATTTATTGATGACATAAGAGAGATATCTGGGAGAGATCGAAATTTTATCTGCCAGATCTGACAATGAAATGGACGGAGTCAGATATGGTTTTTCCTTTTCCATAAGTGTGGTGAGCTTTTTGACGTATTGATTGTACACCGTTTCGGGGATTATGGGTTTCGGCTGTGAATGCTGCTGTTCGATACCTCCGAAGATTTCAGGTTGTTTTATCCCTTTGTATAGGATTATATTGGCAAAAATGAAGAGGAGCACAATTGAAACGCTGTTGGGAAAAATCGAACGTCCCCCTAAAAGCATATAAAAATAATGGATGAGCCCTGTTCCCCAGAGCACAATAAATCCTCCCACCATCAAGCTTAACCATAAGAGTCTTATCTTTTTTATGGAAGAGAAATACTGCTTCAACTCTGTCCGGTATCTATGCAGGATAATCAGAGTCAAAATGCTGTAAACAAGGAAATGAACATATATGGCTATGTAGTTCAAATTTCTCTCCAGCGGAGATAAAAATCCAAACCGCAAGAAGTGTATTTTTGTTTCAGCGGAATAAAAGTGATATTTAGCTGACATAAAAGCAGCATGGATGAAAAAGGGGATAAGATGCAGGGCATGGCGTTTTTTCAATGAGAAGTCCTGGTAGGCTAAAGACATTGCATAGAGATACAAAGATGGCCCCAGGATGAATTCAAAAGATTCACCGATATAAAAAACATGGGGAGACCATGCGGCAACGAATACACCGTATCTGAAGATGAGGCTGTTGGCGAAACAAAGGGCCTTGGAAAATAAAAAGATCGCAAACAGGCTGTTGCTAAGTTTATTTCCGCGCCGCAACGTAATCAGAATGAATCCTATATAAAGGAACTGGAATACTGTAATGAATCGGAATATATCGTAAAATGTGAATTCCATTATCTTCCTATATTTTATTCAAAAGAACGTATTTTGAAAAGTTATTGTGTTTTTCTAAGACATGAGGAACATTGTGTTTATTTCTCTAATTATTTTCTTGTTTCCAGAGAACTATACAATAATGCTAGCATGTTAAACAGATCAGGTCGTCCAAATTCATGAATACGGTCGACTTAACTGATAAGCGGTTCTATTTTTTATTTAGATAATTTTTTTAAAAAAGAAGGAAAACGATGAAAAAATCTCCCAGAATGGACAGAAGGAGCTTTCTGAGGAAAGGGACTTCCGGTCTGGCAGGAATAGCCATTTTACCGGGATTATCTTTAAAGGGCAGGTCTCAGAACTACAGAAGCGAAGATAAGATTATCACCAGGGAATTAGGCCGAACCGGATTTAACATACCGGCCATCAATATGGGTGTGATGAATGCGGATAATCCGGCGGTCATGAAAAGTGCCTATGATATCGGCATTAGGCTTTTTGATACCGCCTGGCGGTACCAAAACGGACGGAATGAAAAGATGGTGGGCGAGGTCATAAAAGAAATGGGGATCAGGGATGAGATTGTGTTGGCCACCAAAGTCCCATTGGCCTTTGGTAATCACAGCAGCTACACCATCCCGGAGATAGAGGGACTAAGGAAGAAGGAGGGAAATGGGCTGGAAAAAAAGCTCAAAGAAGACTATCTGAACACCTTTGAAGAGAGCCTGCAAAGACTGCAGCAGAATTATGTGGATATTCTCTATGTCCATAGTGTCAAAGATCCCGGAACTATTGAACTACCTTATCTTCTGGAGGCCATAACCCAAATTAAAAAGCAAGGCAAGGCGCGTTTCTTAGGAGTTTCTTCCCATGAGAGTGCCATTCCGGTTTTTAGAAAGGTTTTGGAAATGGATATTTTTGACGTGGTCCTGGCTTGTTTGAATTTCAAAATGCCGGATAGAGATGAAATGAGAGCCGTACTCAAACAATTAAAGGAAAAAGGACTGGGCATTGCAGCCATGAAAACCCAGGCTATATACAGCACCCATAGAATCACCCATCATAAAGCCGCATTAAAGTATGTATTGCAGAATGATTTTATCACTACGGCCATACCTGGTTTCACAACATTTGCCCAGCTCGAAGAAGATTTTTCTGTAGCCAGAGATCTTGAATACACTCCTGAGGAGGAACGATTCCTCAATGATTTCTGGAGTCAGACAGCAGCTGACCCGGCTTCCGGAGACATTCCCTGCCAGGGATGCAGGACATGCCTGGTAAGCTGTCCGAAAAATGCATCCATTCCTGATCTCATGCGGACTTTCATGTATGCATCCGGTTATGGAAATTTCGAACATGCCCGTATCACTTATGATACTATCCCGAAAGACAGTAATCTGAAGCAGTGCACAGACTGCTCCTCCTGCACCGCTTCCTGTATCAATGGGATAGACATCCCGTCCAACATAAGACATCTCAAAGCTCTGTTTGCTTAGAATCAAATGCAGCAAGAAAGCTTAGATCGCACAAAAAACACTGGAGAATCTAAAGACATTAAAACTAACTATAAAACATATTCGTGTCGAAAGATGATTGATTAAAATCGAATTTACCGTGAACTAAGGGACAAATGTAGTCCCTAAGATGGTCGGGAATATAAGAACCAATGGATATTCAACGAAAATAAAAGGAGAAAGGCAGCTATGCCCAAAAAAATGAACCGCAGGGATTTTTTAAAAAAAGGAACCGCCAGCTTAGCTGGTGTGACCTTGCTACCTATGATGTTCAAACAAGAGCAGAGAGACAAAAATATTATTTACCGCTCACTTGGTAAAACCGGAATCAAATTGCCGGTTATCAGTATGGGAGTGATGAATGCCGACAATCCCAATCTGGTCAGAGCCGCCCTGGATAGAGGTATCGTTCATTTGGATACGGCATGGTATTATCAGGGAGGTCGGAATGAGAGGATGGTAGGGAACGTGGTTAAAGATCGACCAAGAGACTCTTATGTTATCGGTACTAAGATACTCATGAGACAGGACCGAAACGGATTATTTAATTCTTCCGGAACTTCCAGTCATTTCCTTGAACAATTCTATACCAGTCTCAAACGGCTTCAACTTGATTATGTCGATATTCTCTATCATCATAATATATTCAATCCCAAATCATTAACCTATAAACCCTATTTGGATGCCATGCTCAAGATGAAAGAGGAGGGCAAAATACGTTTCTTTGGAGTTTCAACTCATAGAAACGAACCGGCAGTTATCAGAGAGGCTGCCGATTGTGGATACTATGATGTGGTGTTAACCGCTTATAACTTCAGACAGTCCTATCATAGAGAGGTCGCCTCTGCTATTCAGTACGCCGCCGGGAAAGGGATGGGAATTGTTGGAATGAAGGCCATTGCCGGTTTTGTACAGAATATCGGCGGAGACCACAGCCGAATCAATGCTAAAGCAGCCATCAAGTGGGCCCTGCAGAATGAGAATATTCACACAAATATCCCCGGATTTACCACGTTTGATCAGTTGAAGACCGATATCTCTATCATGAGTGATTTGACTTTAACCAAAGAAGAGATATCCGACTTAAAAAGAGAGCAGCAATCAACAGGTCTGTACTGTCAGCAGTGTCAAAAGTGTATTTCTCAGTGTCCGGCCGAGGTAGATATTCCAACTCTAATGAGGAGTTACATGTATGCTTATGGTTACAAGAATCTTCAGGCAGCAAAAGAAGCCTTGGCTATGGCAAATATCAAAGCCATTGAATGCAGTGAATGTGATATTTGTCAGGTAAAGTGTACTCAGGGATTTGATATCAAAGCCAGAGCCGTTGATGTTATGAAGGTCAGTAAAATCCCCGGACGGTTTTTGATGTAACAAAAAGGTGAGAAATCATTTGCTTATTCATACCGCAGAGACTCTGCGGGATTGGAAAGGCCGATTTTCAATGTTTGGAAGATTACTGATAATTGGGCTTCAAACACAGTCAATTGACAGAAGGATATCAGCAGCAAGGCAAGGCCTCTCTCCTCTTCATAAGCTCTGAGATGGAGGTCATCCATGTAAGCACAGTCGAATATCTGTTGGGGGTAGAGGCTTGAAAATACATCTCGAATTCGTATTCCTATCCTCGACTATCCTAGTGAAATAAAGGATTGCATATCTTTTCTGTCTTATAATATTTCGATAGGCCAGTTTAAAATAACTTTTTATCATGCTGGTAATCCCATAAATGAAATTGATGGCAAACATAGGTATGGATTTCAAAACCTGCGTCCAGTATCAGGAGTATGCTGAGCGCTTTCCGGATTAAACCTTTCCGCACAGTTTACCGTCTAACAAAATGACGGAAATGAGTGTAAAATGGTTGGCGAAGTTTCATACCAGAGAAAGGTCAAAGAAACCAGATGGATGAAGAAGCCATTATCGAGAAATGCAAACGAGGTGATCTGATGGCTTACCGCATGATATACGAACGTTATGAGCAGCCTTTCCTGCGTACAGCATTCCGTATGCTGGGTCGACAGCAGGAAGCCGAAGACGCTGTCCAGGACACATTTCTCAAACTTTACCGCGGAATACATCACTACAGGTCCGGCACAAGATTCAGTTCCTACATTTTCCGGATCCTCATCAACTCCTGTTATGACATACTCAGAAAAAGAAATCCGGAGGTATCCCTTGATCTCAACAAGACAGAGCATTACCACCAGCCATCCGGAGAAACCCGCCACTCCATCAAAGAGGCCATTACTGCCCTCCCGGACCAAATGCGAGCCTGTTTTGTTCTCTTTGCTATAGAAGGATTCAAACAGGAGGAGATAGCCGAAGTCCTGGGAATCAAGGTCGGAACGGTTAAGGCCACTGTCCACTGGGCCAATGCCAGGCTCCGCACATGGTTTTCTGCATCTCGCAAGGAGGAAAAAGAATGAGCTGCAAAGAACTCGAAAGATACGACCGTTGTGAAATAGACGAGGCCGAATTCATGCGGCATGCTGAATCCTGCCCGGTTTGCCGGCAGGCGCTTCAACTTGATGAGGAGGTCATATCTCTGGCTAAATCCCTTAGACAGCCTGTCGAAGCCCCTCATCTTTGGAGCCGTATCGAGGAGGTCCTCCGGAAGGAAAAGGATGAAGAACAGCGGCTTGTAACAAAACCTCAGGTTGAAGAGAAACAAAAGAGCAGGCGTTTCCCCTTCAGATGGAGGTTTACATGGATTGTTCCTGTAGCAGCCGTTCTTCTTGTTGTTTTTGGAATCGTAGTCTACTTCGGTCTAAAAAACCCTGCTCCGTCATCTGGTCTTCTGGCCCGGAAAGCTCTGGCTCGAGTGGAGAAAAAGGAACGTGAATATAGAAAAGCCATCCAGGAGCTCGAAAAACAGGCTCTTCCCCAAATGGCTGATCTGAATCTGGATTTTGTGTTCCTCTATCGAACCCGTCTCGAGACCATTGATGCCCAGATCGAGCAGTGCCGGGAGGCTTTAGCCTTGAATCCTGCCAATGCCCATATCCGTCGATATTTGATAGCTGCCCTCCAGGAAAAGAAAGAAACCCTGGCTGAGATCTTAGGCCTGGAGGATAAAGACACAAAACCAAGGAGGTCAATATGAAAAAATACAGTTGGTTAATGCCATTCCTTTGGATATGCATAATTCTTGTGGCCATCTCCTCTTCTGAGGCAAGCCCCGTTTTCAAACACAAACAATCCCGGGCGTTCAGTAAATCAGCATCCACAGCCCCCGGAAAAACGCTCTATATTGATACATACTCTGCCGACCTTACGATCACCACATCAAATGAAAATGCCGTAACGGCCGAGGCAGAGGTCGAAGTGAGCGATGAGGACGAGGAGATTGTCAGATATTTCCTGGATGAGACACAGCTTTTTCTTGAACCTTATGCCGACGGTCTCAAGCTGAGGGTGAGTTCTCCGATGGATGAACTCCGCAAGCCTGGAAAACCCCCGAAGGAGGGAATCTACCGCCGCTTTTACAGGGGAAATAAATTTGTATTTAGATTGTCTTATTCGATACGGTTGTCCATTCGCATCCCGGCCCGGCATAACCTTGAGGTGGAGAATGCATACGGAAATATCCATATAGGAGGAGTGAATGGAAATTTCCATGTGGCCAATCGTTCAGGAAAAGTCAGGCTGGATAGGTGCGGCGGTGAGCTTGATCTCCGCAACAGCTACGGTCTTGTGGAGATCCCTTACTTCAAAGGCCCTGTAAATATCAATAATCCCAGCGGTGAGGTTGATGTGAAAGATATAGAGGGCGATGTCTCTATTGAGAACAGCTATGCACCGGTGCGTTTCAACACTATCGGCGGGAGCCTCACTATCAACTCAAAAAGCGGGAAAGTGACAGGAAGTAATATCGAAGGAGACTGCGAGATAACTTCCTCATATGATGAAATTGATGTGAAGGAAGTAAAGGGGCGCCTTTCCATCAAAGGCCCGAGCTGTAAAGTCACCGCACAGGATATCGCATTGGATGCCCATATCGAAAACAGCTACAGCCCGGTATTCGTGACCCGTGTAGGGGGAATCCTCAGGATTAAGAGCGGCTCAAGTGCTGTAACAGCGGATGATATCGGCGGAGATACTTTTATACGCAGTTCCTACGATAACATTGTTCTTTCGAACGTTCGCGGCTCGGCTGAAATAGAGGGTCCTTCATCATCCGTTTCTGTCCGCGAGGTCGAGGGGAACGTTACCATCGCTTCTTCCTACAACAACGTGGTTGTAGCCGGTGTCGGAGGGTGGCTGGATGTGCGTTCACAGTCTGCCGGCGTTAAAGCTTCTGATATCAAGAAAGACGCCTCAATCGTAACATCTTACGACCGTGTCGAAGTCTTCGGAGTTGGCGGCAACTTGAGAGTTGACGGAAGTTCCTCCAGCATTAAGGCCGAGGATATCTCCGGGGATGTGAGCACTAAAAATTCCTATGGAAGCGTGGTGCTGGGCCGCACCTCTGGCTCGATCGAGGTCCATGGAAGCAGCAGTCGAATAGAGGTCGGGCGGATCAGGAACCTGCCAAAGAACAGCCGGATTGAGCTTATCACAACTTATGAGCCTGTTATCCTCACACTTCCGGAAGATGCGGATGTGGTTATTTCTGTGCTTCCGGGAGGAAGAATCTCCTCTGAATTCCCGGTATATCATGTAAAATCACAAGCACAGAAGCTCGATGCTGAACAAACCAAGGGAAGCATACCCGTCTACATCCAGACAAGCGGAAATATAAATATCAAGAGAAAAAACTTTTAACCAGCCGGTCGAGCTTTTCATTTCTTTTTTGATCTCTGAAGACAAGAGGATTTTTGTCTTTAGTATAAAGTCCTGTATTTTGCTCATAAGTATTTTTTTTAGGGCTCTTATAAATCACTCCCAAAGCAAAGGGATCGGTTTCCAGAGATTTTTCAAAGGCGGTTTTTCGGTCTTCAGGGTCATAAGATTCGTCAAGATACGAGGTATTTTCTTTAAACCATTTAAAAGTATTGAATTTATTGAATGAGACACAGGGCTGAAAAATGTCGACAAGGGAGTATCCTTGGTGTTTGATGGCTTTTTTTAGTATCTCTTTTGTTTGATCTATATCTCCGGAAAAAGCCCGGGCCACAAAAGAAGCGTTTTGAGAAACAGCTAGAGCCAGGGGATTGAATGGCTCCAGGACGACTCCTGTGACCTGGACAGGGGTTTTAAAGCCGAACTGGCTTGTAGGAGAGGCTTGGCCCTTGGTTAATCCGTAGATCATATTGTTGTGAACGATATTGGTTATATCCGGATTACGGCGTATGGCATGCAGGAAGTGGTTCCCGCCCTCGCCGTACATGTCTCCGTCACCGCTTTCGGCAATAACTGTCAGTTGCGGATTGACTGCTTTGATAGCCGTGGCCGGAGGCAGGGCCCGCCCATGAAGCCCGTTGAAAAAGTGGGTTCGGAAATAATGAGGGATTTTGGCAGCTTGTCCGATTCCGGATACCACCGTGAGATCTTTTGGATGAATGTCCAGTTCTTGAAGAGCCTTTTTAAGGCTTTTTATGATGCTGTAGTTACCACAGCCCGGGCACCAGGCAATATCAATATCACCCATATCATAGTCACTTGATTTCATTTTATTCCTCCTGTCCCAGCATTTGATTGATTTTCTCAGCCATCTCTTCCACAGAAAAAGCCAGTCCGCTGTATTTCAGAATTTTTCTTTTTATATCAAAACCGGTTTGAAGCCTGATGAGCTTTCCGAATTGAGAGGTCGCATTGTTCTCTACAATCACAATTTTTTTGGCTTTCTCCAGATAGGATTTTGTCGCCTCATAAAGAGGATAAACCTGTTCGAAATGAAGAAACGCTGTTTTTTTGAGTTCAAGAAGGTCCAGGGCCTCTTTGATCACATTGAATGTCGATCCCCATCCAATGATAAGGTTCTCATAGTTCTTAGGGCCGATCTGTTCAGGAGGGATCATCTCTTGCTTGATCATGGCCATTTTTTTCAGTCTTTTCTCCACCATTTTTGTCCTAAGGTCAAGGTCCTCTGTGATATGGGAATGTTCGTCGTGCTCGTCGCTGTCCACTCCAACCAATCCTTCTCCATATCCTGGAATTCCCCTGGGGGAAATGCCGTTGTCTGTGAGAAGGTATCGTCTGTAATCTTTTTCTGTCTTTATGATGTGTTTTTTTATTTTGATGTTTTGGAAGTCAGGGGCGGGGATATTGGAGTACGAGTCCATAAAAAATTGGTCTGTGAGTATGAACACAGGAATCTGGTATTTGTCAGCAAGTTCAAAAGCTTTTTGAGTGAGGAAAAAGGCATTTTCAAGCTTACCCGGTGCTAAAAGTACCCTTGGAAATTCTCCATGTCCTGCGTAGAGAACCAGCTCCAGGTCACCCTGTTCCGTGCGTGTGGGAAGTCCTGTAGCAGGACCAGGCCTTTGTGCGATATGGACTACCAGCGGAGTCTCTATCATTCCAGCAAGGCTTATTCCTTCGCCCATAAGAGCAAAGCCACCTCCTGATGTTGTGACGAAACTCCTGGCGCCGGCATAAGAAGCACCCAGGGCCATATTGACAGCACTTATTTCATCCTCTGTCTGTTCGACCACAGCTTCGAATTCATGAGCATGTTGAGCTATAAAGACAAGGACTCCTGTTGATGGCGACATTGGGTAGGAGGAGAGAAAATCACAACCTGCAGCAAGAGCTCCTATACCAATAGCTTCGGCTCCGGTGACAAGCATATCTTTTTTAATACCGGACGAAGGAACGAGGTCGAAGAATATTCCTTTCTCAGAAGTAAACTTATGCCCATGGGAATAACCTTTACTCACGGCTTGAACATTTTTTTTGACTATATCTTTTTCTTTGTTTAAAAAAAATTTTTTAACAAATTCTTTCAGTTGTTCCAGCTTGAGTCCGAGAATTCCGAATATGATTCCGGCTGCAATGATGTTTATAAAGATTTTGCCCCCTATGTCTTTGGCTATGTCAGCAAGAGGGACATCGATGAATTTTTTTATTTGAGAGGGACAGTCTTTACAGATTTTTATTCTGTCTCCAATGACGATCGTCTCCGGCGATAATCGCTTCTTAAGATGAGTTAGAGCTTCTGAATGAAAGGGAAGAAGGATGTCGATTTTGTCTTTTAACGCAGTTACTCTTTCTGAGGAAACCCTGATGGATACTGAATTTGTTCCTCCCCGCACTCTTGACATATACTCTTTTGTTGAGAAGACATGAAAACCTGAGTTTTTAAAATTGTGAACCAGCAGCTTTTCTACAGTCTTGATTCCCTGACCTGCTGCGCCGCAAAGCACTATGGAGATATCTTTTTTTTTGGTCTTATCAGTACTCATATTTTTTCCCTTTTAGTTTGGACTTGATATGCTTCTATCCTATGGTTTATCTAAAAATTGTCAAGATTTGGCTTATAGGTCTATTAAGGTCTCTCTGATAGTATATAAAGAACCGGATTATGTTTTTTTCTTTGCTGTCAGTCCCATAATCAGAGCGAGTACCAACAAGATACCGGCCATAACAGCTGCAAGGGGAAGGCTCTGCTGGACTGTTTTCCCAACACTCAGGTTCCCTATGAACTTGGGAACAAATGTGGCGCCCAGTAAGCCGACAGCAAAAACGATACCGAAAATGCTTCCGTAAAGACTTGGTTCGAATTTCGAAAATGTGACTCCCACGATGGTCGGGAATATGGGAGCAAATGCCAGCCCTGCAATGACAATGGCAACAATGGCCATTAAGGGGGTGTGGGTGAATATCATAAGAATGATAGCTCCTAAGGAAATCAAGGCCATTGCTGAGATGACTTTCGTCCCTATGGCCGTAAGATTTTTTACTGTGGACGAGAGGAACCTCCCCAGCATCATGGCCACACCAAAACCGCTGAGGACCAGGCCGGCATTGAACGCAGCATTGGGATCATTGTTCTTCCCGAAGAGCTGTTCCATAAGCGTCCTGATCCAGGTCCCCATGGATATTTCCAGAGACATGTAGCAGAATAGGGCTAAAGCTGCGATCAGGACAGCTCCTTTGCCCAGGACCTTAAAAGCCATCGAAAGTTTGTATCCTGTGGCGACTTGAGGATAAGTTGTGGTGAGGGCAAAAATGAGAAAAACAAGGACCAGTGCCCCCAGAATGGAAAGGGATGTGCTGTAATTAAGGCCCAAATTGGTCAGGAAAAATACGAAAAGGAACGGAGTGATTACATATCCCAAACCAAAAAAAGCGTTTCCGAAATTGCTCGCACGGGCCGGGTCTTTGCCTTTAAACAGGACCACTGGAATGAGAGTGTTGCCAACAGTGTTCAATGACATCGCCCCTATACCCAGAAGAATACAGGCGATAAGCGCCAGTCCGAAAGTTGAGGCAAAAGCAAGGAGAAACATACTGGCGCTGGTGACGATAAATCCCAGAAGAGCAATGGGCTTGTACCCGAGTTTGTCCACCAGAGGACCGATTATGAGCTGGACAATGCAGCCGGTTAAGAACAAGCCCATGACAAGTGAACCAAACTGTGCTTCGTTGATTCCCAGCGACTCCATGAGCTCGACTGAAATGGAGCCGAGGATGATAAAACATATGGCCAGTGTAAACACGGCCATTAAGGCAACAACTGCTGTCATTTTTTTCATAGGTTTCCCTCCATATGAACCTTTTTTATAGTGAATATCATAAAAAAAAATATGAGTCAAAGTGAAATTATTTGGTAAAATCAGATACACAGACAAGGTGGCAGGAGAAATGATAATGAGTAAGGAACAAAGATGGCCAAAACAAAAAATCCATGAGCGTAAAAAAGAAGCTGTGGAACATCTCAAAAACGAACTGCTTCCTTTCTGGATGGACCGGTGTGTGGACAGTGTCAACGGAGGCTTTATCACACATTTCGATGAAAAAGGCCAGGACACAGGAGAGGATGAGAAGTCTCTGATTTCCCAGACCCGCACAGTCTATACCATGGCATCAGCCCACCGGGCCGGATACGGGAATGGGGAGTGCGGAAGGTTTGCTAGGCATGGTGTTGACTTTTTGATCGATAAGATGTGGGACAAGAAGTATGGTGGTTTTTACTGGACAGCTGACCGAAAAGGATTGATAAAGTTAGACAAGAAGATTCTTTATGGTTTGAGCTTTTCCATCTACGCTCTTAGCGAATATACTCTGGCAACGGGTGACCCGAGAGGAATTGAATATGCGGAAAAGGTATTTGACCTTATACAAAAATATTCCACAGACACCATGTACGGTGGCTACTTTGAGATGTTTGAAAGAAACTGGGATCTGTGCCAGCCTGGGCCCGGCGGAGGGGACAGGAAGACACTGGACTTTCACATGCATTTTATGGAAGCACTGACCACACTGTATGAATGCACGAAAAAGCAGGTTCATTTAAGAAAGCTTAAGGAAGTGATAGAAATTCTTACACAGCGAATGCTCCATCCTGAATATGCGACTGGAATACCTCAGTTTTGGAAGGATTGGACAAGAGCTCCCCAGATCAAGTTTGATATTGTATGGGGATGGGACCGGTTCGGAGATACTCAGACTAAAGTTCATTCTGAGGATAACACGAGTTACGGGCATAATGTTGAATGTGCATGGCTTTTGCTGCATGCCCTTGAAATAATGGGGGAGGACCCTAAGCCTTATTTAGATATCATAAGGAAACAGCTCGGCCACGCTTTAAAGAACGGTATTGATTGGGAATACGGAGGTGTTTATGTGGAGGGTAGTCATGCAGGGGGGGTGTATGACAGAGAAAAAGAATTCTGGCAGCAGGCTGAAGTGATGATCGGTATGCTGGACGGATGCCTTTATTTGGGAGAGGGAAAGTACTGGGATGCTTATGAAAATGTCCATGATTTTGTTTTCGATAAAATGATCAATCATGAGGTCGGAGAATGGTATCCGCTCTTAAAGAGGGAAGGAAAACCCATATGGAATCATATGAGCCACTCGTGGAAGGTAAACTATCACACGGTTCGATGTATGATCCAGTGCATTGACCGTATGGACAAGATGAAGATATTATTACCATAATAAAACAGGATTTGAGTGGAACTTTTATGATGGAAATTCGTATATTAGAGTGACGATAGAAAGAGAAGTCTATAAAAACAAAGGAGAGATAGATGAAAAAGGCATTACACTTTTTTGTATTGTTCGCTTTTGTTCTTGCTCTGTTTCCTGTAGCACTACTCTGCCAGGATAAGGATATCACAGGAAGATGGGAGGGAACGACCTATGTCCCGGATCAAGGTGAGGATGGCCTGACTTTGATTATCGAGAAAACAGAAGGTGTGTATAAAGTAACTATTTCAGATACTTTTGGCATGATACAGGGAGTAGAAGCTGATGATGTGAGTTTTGAAGAGGGGACTCTTAGTTTTAATTTTTCAATCTTTGATGGATATGAGGACATGATGGTATGGATCACTCTGGAGGTTAACGGTGATAAAATGAGCGGATACTGGGAAACAGCAGATGGAGATCGGGATACCATTGAAATGGAGCGAAAGTAGAAAGAATATGCTTCTCTTTTTTATGATGAGTGGTCATGGATGATCTTCCATCCTGAAGGGAAGCGTTTGAAAATAATCGTGAATACGCCGTTGGCGGCCGTATCTTCCTGGGTGACTTTCCAACGGCCTAGGACGTAAACTGAGTCCGCACTGAGGGCTTTGATCTCTATATCGGAAAAGGTGAGCGTTCCCATCTTTTCTCCCGCGTAATTTGTTTTATAGCGGTTTAAAAGAGTCTTCCATCCGTAGAGTCTCCGGTCTCCGGATTGAAATGTTAGGTCTTTTGACTGCCAGTAATCAGCCATAAATCCCTCAATATCATGATTGTTCCAAGCTGTTTGCTGCCGTTTTATGATGGAGTTTATGGTGTCTTGAACGGAATGCTCGTCAAACCTTGACCGGGAACAGGATATGAATATCCAAAGAAAAACAGAACACAGGATGCCTATTTTTTTCATATTCGCCTCTCCTCTTTTATCTTTCTGGTCATGCGGTTGTTGTAAACTTCCTTTTATCTTTTTTACAGATAATCTGAGCTACGTCTCTCCCTGATTTAAGAACCGTTGGAAGTCCCCCTCCCGGTTCAACCCACTGTCCTATCATATAGAAATTGTCTAACCCCGGAAGTATCTTTTTCATGCTTTTTAGTCCTGTTTCAGGAGTCGGAATCCATCCTTCTAAACTTCCTTTCCAGTTATTGGTGTATCTGATGACTGTTGCCGGAGTAGAGACATCTGTAACCTCAATACGGGAACGGATATCACCGAATTTATGATCCAGAATATTTATGACTTCATTGGCTATTCTATCTTTTACGGTTTTGTATTCAGTCATGCTTCTTTTTCTGAGTTCCTGCCAGAAGGAATGATTATAAGTGGGCAGTAGAATCGTGAGGAGGGTCTTGTTCTCAGGGGAAAGAGTGGGGTCAAAATTGAACACCCGGACACCTATGTATTTATAAACTGTGCCGTCATCCAATTTTAGAGGTTTATCCAGGGCAAAATAGAAATGATGGGGAGTCCCTTCAAATGTTCTGGCTACGCCTAATGAGATCTGGAGATAAGAAGGGAAAGTTATGAGATTCTTGTAGTCATTTTCGATTTTTTTATCAGTGTATTTCCCTTCCAGTAATTTGAATATAGTGAAGTATCCGTCTGCTGCTGAAATGACCGTATCCGCCCTGTGAGTCTCATTATTTTCAAGTTCAATTCCGCAGGGTCTGCCGTTTTCAGTCAGTATTTTTCTCACTTTTGAGCTGTAATGTATTTTCCCTCCTAATTCCAGGTATTTTTTCTCAATAAGGCGGGCGAAATTCAAAGAACCTCCAATGGGATATCCTGCACTTTTTTTATGCATCCAAACGAGGATGAAGATAAGAAAAAGAACAGACATCTCGGGAATAAACATAAAATGGAGTGTTTTTTTAAGGAGAGGATTCTTGAATTTTTTGATATAGTCTTCCATGGAAATGGAAATCCATTTTTTAAACGGACGCCAATAGGGAAGCATACGGAAGACCATTTTCATACCATCCCATGGAGAGAAACATTCTGGAGCTTTTTCTGTCGGCATTTCGAATCTAAGAAATTTTTTGACCGCTCTTGTGAATTCCAAAATCAGATTACGGTCTTCAGGGGCTTTTTCCAGCCATTCTTTTTCGAGTTCATCAATATCAGCGGGAACTCTCATGATTCGGCCGTCTCTGTCTTCAACTCTTATGTATTCTTCATAATCCACAAATTCGAGCTTTTCCATATCAATCAGTTCATTCCAGAGATGATAGGTTTTTACAGACGGCCTGGATCCCACCAGCCAGTGGATGCAGGTATCTATGGTGTATCCTTTTCTATCCCAGGATGTGCAGAGACCTCCAGGCGTGATATTCATTTCATATATTTCCGTATCATATCCGTTCATTTGAAGGTAACAGCCGGCTGAAAGTCCGCTGATTCCCGCTCCAATGATTTTTATATTTTTTGCCATGGAATAAACCTCCTGCTTATCAAGGATTTTTCTTCTTCGGGGCCTTTCCCCGGAATACTTCCCACCGGTACTCCTTTTCTATTTTAGTAATAGTGGTATCAGTTGAACGGCTATCACTATATGAACCCTTCCCCCCGAAGTGATGAGCTCCACTGCTGAAGCTGACGATAAATTCTTCGGGGATCTCCATTTTAGACTCAGGCGGTTTTACTTTTTTCCCGGTTACAGGTTTTAAACCAAGGGTACGTTTTGTGCCGTCTTCCCAGGTGTATCGGATATCTACTTCAGGTATGACGGCGAATGTGACGGTTCCGGTCTCAATGTCAAAATAGTAGGGAATAAGAAAAGGGGAAAAAATGGAAAACTTTTTTTGGTCTTGTTCGCGGGTAAAAGTCATGGGTGGTATTCCAGGGGTGAAAACTTGAGGGGCTGAGCCGGTCTTGACCTCTCGAGTGTCTTTATGTTCGAACACTTCCTCGGCTTTGAAGCTGAGGATGACCGGTGTCTGGCATTGATAGGTGGCTGAGCCGTAGGGCCCCAATCCGGAAAGAGCCATTTGCGGACTGGCCGAGAAACCCTCAGTAGTAAAGGGAAATCGAACCGTGGCCTCGTAGTGGTGTGTTTGGATTGTGTCTTCTCCTCCTGATGAGTGTTTATAATAGTAGGTGTCTTTGAAATGCACGATTGCACCTGTTTTGAGGCATTCTCCTGCATCCACGCTGATCTGGAAAAAGGCTTTCTGGACATTCTGCCTGTTATGGTTGGCAATGGTCAAATTGAGGAATATAAAATTTTCTTCTTCAAAGTTTGTACAGAATGAGCGCTCTTCTTTCTCAGACCAGTCCTCGCATCGCTCATCTCCACTCGCTGGAGTGATGATCGCCTGAATGCTCAGATCGGAGTTCTTGACAATTTCCCTGAGATCGATCAGGACATGCGGCATTGTGTCTTTGGGGACCTTGTTTTCCAGCTCCATGTAGCAGGCTCCGAGCGGAGGGATGTTTATGGCCACTGGTTTGGATTTGTCCAGTTCTATTTCGCAGGCTTTATGTTTAGAATAGACATCCAGGTTTTCTGGGTATCTTAGGTTGCTATCAGAACAATCGGGAAGCAGTTTCTCTTCATAATTCAGGAGAGCGAATTCTTTAAAAGCGTTCTTAAAATCTCCGGACAGGTTGGATTCTACGGCATCCAGAGCGGTTTGGCTTTCACAGGAAGCCCAGATTTTTCCGATGAGAAGGTCATTGCCAGGATATCTCACATTGGTGAGATAATAAGGGAAAATATAGATTCCATAAGCGTGCATATCTCCATTATCAATGCTTATGAGTGAATTATCGCTTTTATTGAAAGCTTTGCTGACAAAAACTTGCTCTGTATTCCAGCTGGAATCGATAAAATCTTCTGCCCAGACAGCTGTGCCTTCGCTCCACCAGTCGTCTTCACCGGCATCCCATGCGTGCTGGAACGCATGAAACAGCTCATGCGCCAGTGTAGCACCGAGGTCTGTTCTGGAGAGACCCTGGTCAATTAGGATATGTGATGGAGAGGAAATATTAGGGGGATAACGGCCAAATTCGGGCCAGCACCAGCCATCGTCTCCTTCGACATCTGTTGCTGATACCAGATAGATGTCCAGACGGCCGTCCCCTCCTATATTCCTGTTTCGATCTCCAAATTTTAGGAGAGCATCCGAAGGAGGTTCCCTTTTCATGATTTCCAGGAATCTGTTGTACATGTTATAATCGATCAGAAGCTGACGGGCGCTTTCCGCATAACCCTTATCCCCTCTGGGATACCAGAGAAGGATTTTATCCGATACATCGAGAGGCAGCAGGCCTTCCGTGCGTTTTCCCTCTTGAGCAAACAGCAGATTGGAATTTCCGGAAGAAGATTTCCGGGAAGTACGGGCTTCGGTTTTTTTAAGGTTGAAGATGCTATCCGGATGATCGGGACGGACCAGATAGGGATGAAGAAGGTTAATGGTTTCCGGTTTCAATTTGTCTCTTTCCCTGTTAAAAGCTTTAAAAACAGGTGTACCGCATTTAATGGGTTTGGGACTTTGATATTTTTTCGGCAGCTTCCCTGGTTCAAACAAGCGCTGGAACCTTAATATCCAGGCAGTGTCTTTGTCCAAGCGGCCGGCTTCTTCATCTTCATCGATAAGAGCAATGGAAGAAGGGACCTCTTCTATTACTTGTTCCGGTTTTTTTTCTTTGACTTTCTCTTCGATTCGGGGCGGTTCTGCCTCTTCCATATGCTTCGCTTTTTCGGTTTTTCGGCAGGAAGACCATAATGTGATGGCCCCGCCCAGAATCACAATCAAACATATTTTTATTATAGAATTATTGTTAAACATGGCATGACACCTATTCCCCAAGCCTTTTTGTATTTCAAATAGTTTCCCAAATTTCCCAGTCAATATTTGAGAAATTCAATATATCACAATGAAAAAAAGAGAGCAATCTCAGATGACTGAAAAGCAATACTGTTGCGATCATCTGTTTGGAATAATTTTGACATAGTTGGCTTCATTCCTATATTCTTTAGATATGTTAAAGGAGATTTCATTAGTATGATGGATATCCAAAAAAACAGAAGATGAATTTTTACTGATAAGAAGATTGAACTATGATTAAAGACATTTCAAAAGAACTCAAAAACCACATCCCTTTTACCAGTTTTGGCGCATTGACGGGTATCCTGGTTATATTTGTCTCATTAAAGATGCCAAAGAACATTTCCTATAATATATTTTATGTTCTTCATCCCATTCATGTGGTTCTCAGTGCGATGGTCACAGCTTCTATTTATAAACTCCATACCTGCGGGCGTTTTGGAAAAAAATGCCTTAAAGGTCAATGCAACCTCTGGGTTTTACTATTGATCGGGTATGTGGGATCCGTTGGGATTGCCACTCTCAGTGATTCAATTATTCCTTTCTTAGGGGAGACTTTATTGAACATGCCTTACCGCGGAGTCCACCTCGGATTTATAGAGAAATGGTGGCTGGTGAATCCATTGGCAGTTGTAGGAGTCATATTTGCCTATTTCAAACCTTCCACAAAGGTCCCTCATGCCGGACATGTTCTGCTCAGTACTTGGTCATCCCTGTTCCATATTCTCATGGCAGTAGGGGCTACCTTGCAGTGGTTTTCTTATATTGCTATCTTCGTTTTTTTGTTTCTTGCTGTCTGGATCCCCTGTTGTCTGAGTGATATTGTATTCCCGCTTTTGTTTGTGAAAGAGCAGACCTCAAAGCAGGGGCAAAGATAATTTTTATCCCATCCAGAATCCTTTTCTATGGGAGACACCGAGCACTTTTTTGCAGTTGAGGCAGAAGTAGATATATCGTTTCCCCAATATGCTTTGTACCCGCCGCAAACCTAAGGTAGCGACAGGGGCACTGCAGTGAGGGCAAATGGGGATCATATCCTCTTTTTCTATACTGTCTATCATGAGTACCTCCAAATAATATACTCTTTTTATCTTCAGATTATTCATCTAAGAGTCAATTCTCAGGTCATCAGATATCAATAATCCAGGTCATTCATAAAATCTGTATGCCTCCTCCGCAATAAAACCCCATCCTTAGCCTATGAATTGTCTTATATTGGATTTGAATGATTTTTAAAGATCTATTCTGAGGCCTAGGGCCCAGGAGCTATCCGCAAAAAAGGAAAATTCAGAGGTGAAAGCGATTTTGTGACTGAAATAATAGTCAAAGCCCAGAAACATACTGAAAAACCCACGGCTTTTAAGGTCTATCTCTTCTTCAAGAGGCAGAGTAGCTTTTCCTAAGAGCTTATTCACTTTGAATCCCATGTAGCCTGCAAAACGAAATATCTTAACTCCAAAATCAACCGCTCCCTGAAGTTTGGTCAGACTGAAATCAGTAGAGCCTGAGCTGTTGAGCGGCTCGAGACGGGCGATTTGGAAATCAAAGCCAGTGCATCCCTTTATATTGATGTGTTCTCCGTTTTCTTCTTCAATATCCACCATGCCGGTCAAGGTGTACTTGATGCCTCCACCGTAGTAAATATTGTCCTCAGTAGAAAAAAAACTGTTTGGAAAATCAGAAGTCCCTACAAATCCGTACACATTCACATGTCGGGACGGGCTGTATCTAAAAGTCGCTTTGAGAATTTCTCTTTCCACTTTTTCTTTTATTCCATCAAACTTGAAGGTCCTGGCCAGGTTAACATAAGAGAATGAAAGCGATGTCCTGCCCTTGGGTGGCACGGTGACTCCACTGTCTATATCCTGGGAGAACACGAGACAGGGAAGCATGACAATGAGAAAGACGGAGAGTAAAGATTTCATTTCTATTTCCTTTGACTCATATTTTAACTTCTTGATTCCTATTTATATAAACGGGAAGAAAATGCAAAAGGTTCACTTTAAAAGCAACCTTTTTATTTTTTTTTACGTATAAATAGATGATATGTTTATAAAAATTAGAAAGAAATATCAAAGGATCAACACAATGAGAAATCTTACAAGGAAAGAAGAACTGATAATGCTTTCCATTATCAATCTAAAAAACAATGCTTATCTGGTTGCTATCACCGATCATCTTTCAAGGATAACAAAAAAGAAAGTATCCATGACCTCAGTGCATTTGCCTTTGGACCGCCTTGAAAAAAAGGGGCTTATCGATTCTGAATTTGGCGAAGCCACTTCTATTAGGGGAGGACGGAGGAAAAAGATTTATAAGATAACAAAACTGGGTTTTGAGTTATTGGAGGAGTACAAAAGAATTTCCGATATTCTCTGGAGAGACTATATAAGCTATTTGACTGCAAAGTGACGATTCATGGACAAATCAAAACACACTCTAAAGGTTTTAGAATTTTTACTGAGGAATGTGGTCTCTTCAGATGATCGAGAGAATTTGGCCGGTGATTTCGAAGAGATGTATGACAGAATATGCCGACAGAAAGGAAGAGACAGAGCTTTTTTATGGTATTTTTTTCAGATTGTTATGTTGATCCCAGTTTATATGAAAAATTATTTTTTTTGGAGTTTAACTATGATTAAAAATTATCTCAAAACCGCTTTCAGGAATATCAAAAAATTCAAAGCCTATTCTTTCATTAATATTTTTGGGCTGGCCATAGGAATGGCCTGCTGTATTTTGATTGTGCTTTTTGTTCAGGATGAATTGAGTTATGATCGGTATCATGAAAAAGCCGACCGGATTTACAGATTGGTTGACAGTTTCGATGTAGAGGGCGGATTGAGCCGCTATTATGCTCTCTCTTCAGCTCCTTTTGCTCCGGCTCTGAAAAGAGAATTTCCCGAAGTTGAAGATGCCGTGAGGATTTTTCCCGGGCGGAGGAGAATGGTGGAGTATGAGGATAAAAGGTTTTATGAAGATTATTTGTTTTTTTCAGATGCGTCTCTTTTTAATGTTTTCAGTTTTCACCTGATGAAAGGAGATCCTGAAACAGCCCTTGAGTCTCCCCAAACCATTGTGATATCAGAAGAAATCGCCTCAAAATACTTTGGAACGGATGAGCCTGTCAACAAGACTTTAAAGGTCAATAATCAGGATTATTTGGTTACAGGTGTGATGGAGGATATGCCGGAAAATTCACATTTTCATGCAGACATGTTTGCCTCCTTAAAAACACTGGAACAAATTCCGTCCGTTCAAGAACGCTATTTCAAAAGTTGGGCCCGCCATGAATTTTATACTTATCTGCTGCTTCAAGACGGATTTCCTGCTGAAAATCTTCAAGCGAAACTTCCCGGATTTATTGAAAAGCATGCGGCAGCGCAGATAAAATCCATTCTGGGAGGACGCCTGTACTCCCGTCTGCAGCCCTTGAATAGCATTCATCTTCATTCTCATCTGCAGGCAGAACTGAGTCCTAATGGGGATATAAAATACGTAACTATCTTTTCTATCATTGCCTTTTTCATACTTCTGATTGCCTGTGTTAATTTCATCAATCTGGCCACTGCCCGCTCTTCGAACCGTTCCAGGGAAGTGGGATTGAGAAAAGTGGTGGGCGCAACAAGGCATCAGATTATCACTCAGTTCTTGAGCGAATCTCTTTTATTCACAGTGTTTGCTTTAGGGCTTTCTTTGATTCTGGTTAAAGCCGCTCTTCCCTTTTTCAATTCATTGACCGGTAAAGGAATTGGATTGAATTTTTTCAGCAATTTCATTTTACTTGGAGGCCTTTTCCTTATTTTGCTTTTTGTGGGCGTGGTGTCAGGCAGTTATCCGGCTTTTTTTATCTCCCGATTCCAGCCTGTCAGTGTGTTGAGGCAATATAAAAAAATAGGATCACGCAGCTCTTTTTTAAGAAAAGGCCTGGTTGTTTTTCAGTTCAGTGTCTCAATCGTTTTGATTGTATCGACGATTGTTGTTTTAAATCAACTCGATTTTTTAAGAAACAGAAAACTGGGATTTGACAAGGAACATGTGGTGGTTATTCCCATCCGCTCCAACCAGCTCAGAACCCGTTCGGAAGCCATCAAAGCAGAGCTGATGGAGAATCCGAATATCGTCTCAGCAACAGTGACCATCGGAGTTCCTGGAGGAGTGGTTGCCGGGGACGCCATAAAACTGGTCACTGATGAAGGAAAAAAAACCCTTTCCCTGAATATGATCTATACGGACCATGACTACATAAAAACCATGGGGATGGAGATCATCAAAGGGAGAGATTTTTCAAAACAGATGAGCACAGATGTGACACAAGCATTCATAATAAACGAAGCAGCTGTAAGGAAACTGGAGCTGAGAGACCCTTTGCAGACCCGGTTTGAATGGGATGATAAAAAAGGGAGGGTTATTGGAGTGGTCAAAGACTTTCAGTTCCAATCGCTGAGAAATGAGATTAATCCATTGGTCATCCATATATGGCCGCAGAACACCTTTGTTTTTGCTGTTCGAATTCGTCCGGATAATATCGATCAGACCCTAGCTTTTCTTAAAAACAAATGGAAAGCACTGGATCCGGCGCATCCTTTTGATTACTCTTTCATGGATGACACTTTTAATCAAATCTATAGAAGCGAGGAAAAGCTGAGCCAGATATTCAGCGCATTTTCATTTTTAGCTATTTTTATAGCATGTTTGGGTCTTCTGGGATTGGCTATTTTCATGGTGGAGACAAGGACCAAGGAAATCGGAGTAAGAAAAGTCCTTGGAGCTTCTGCAAAAAATATATTTCTTCTGCTTTCCAAAGAGTTTGCATTACTGGTTCTGTTTGCGAATTTTATTGCATGGCCGATCTCTTATTTCTTGATGCGGAAGTGGCTGCAGAATTTTGCTTATCAGATCAGTATCAAGCCATGGATATTCATTATATCTGCAGTTGCCGCCTTTTTTATTGCGGTCACTACGATCAGCTTTCAGGCGATCAGAGCGGCAACAACTGACCCGGTTAAAACATTAAGATATGAATGACAGGGCTGTCATCACTCCCCGTTTTAGTCCTTCGGCCTGTTTTCAGAAAAAATTTTAGTTATTTTTTAATTTCTGATTGATTGAAGAGTATTATTATTTTATTATAGGTGACACCGGCTAAATATAGAGTTGATATGGATATCAAGTCTGAACGAAAGAAGAAATCTCTCTCTCAAAAATATATCTTTGGTGTCAAAGCCATTGCAAATTATCTTAATGTCAGCGAAAGAAATGTCTATATTTGGGAACAGGAGCTGGGATTCCCCCTTCATAGAGTTGGAGACGCCCACAAACGGACCGTTTATGCTTCTGTGGATGAGATTGAAAGATGGCTGCGCAAGAGGCCTTCTTCTAAAAGGAGAAAGAAAGGAAAGAAAAATATAATCCTTGGTATCTCGCTTTTCCTGGCGGTTGTCGTTGTTTTTATTCTGGTGTGGTTTTTTCTGATACAAAATAAAAATACCTATGATTTTTTTGTCTCTCCTTCTCCTGATCCAACCATGGCTGTTACCAATGATAGGAATGTATACATAGAGAACAAAAAGGGAGAGGTAATTTGGAACTATGCCGAAAGCAATGTTCCCCTTTTCACTGAAGAAACGGATAGTAAGGAATATTTGGATTTTTTTGATATAGACAATGACCAGGCCAATGAAGTTATCTCCAGAGAATATGATTATGAGAAGAATCAATTTTATTTGACTTTATTCGATAATAATGGTTCTAGGATCTGGCAGAAGAGCATCATCAATGACCAAAGTTTTAGAGGTCTTATTCTCAGATCGAACTTCTTTCCTGTTTATAATAAATTTGCCCGGAGTCATAAAAAAACATTTATATTAACAGCCTGGCGGCACAGAACCAGATTTCTCGTGATCATCGCCAGATATGATATCAATGGTAATCTTCTGAATGAATATATTCAGACAGGGCATCTCTCCTTTTTGATTCCTATTGATTTAAATAAGGATGGGACTGATGAAGTTGTTTTTGGTGCAACCAATAATCTTCTTAATGGTGAGGCTGTCCTTGGTGTGCTGGACCTCAAGAATTTTAGAGGCGTCTGCCCTCCCAATCGAGTTGAACCGGAATACCAGCATCTCAAATATCTTCTCCAGAAATACATTGCTGATGAGGCTGAGCCAGGAAATCAAATTACCTATATTCGATTTAAAAAAACAAATCGGTTTAGGGACCGTGCCTTCACTTATGACTTCCCTGTATTTGATCACTCAGATGGAAATTTATTTCATATTTATATTCATTATTGGAATCTTGAAGACGAAAATACTATTATTGGGTTTGAATATGCTTTCAGTAATCGATTAGCATTGATAGACATCATTCCAACCGCTCATCTGAGGAAATTTTATTCGAAGTTATGTGAAGATGAAAAGGAAGCTATTTCACTCCAGGAGCTAACTCGTATTTATACAGAGAGTGCCTGTGTATGGCAGCAGGGGAAATGGATTCCTATGGTAGATTTGGATTTGGACATGGATTAATAGAGCATTAAAAATATTTCAATTGTCATTTTTACAGAAAGCATGTATATTCTTGAAAGCAAAACAAAAGAAAGAACATCGCCATTTTTTATGAATAAGTCAGGATAGTCAAAGGAAGGAGGAATTATGTCCGAAAACAAAATCCTCGAGATTCTAAAAGGAGCCATTCTTTTGGAACATAAAGGCAGAGCTCTTTATAAGTCTGTTATAGACACATCTCAAGCGCAGGCTGTAAAAGACCTTTTCAGCATGCTGGCTAGGGAAGAAGAGAAACATATAAATGTACTGAACAAACAGTTTTCCCGTATCTCCAAAGGTGAAGGCTTTGATTTGTCCGGAATTAAAGATTCTCACGCCGAAACATCGGAAGCGGTCTTAACGGATATTATTAAAGAGAATGTATCCGGAGCCGGGTATGAGGCTGCGGTTATTTCAGCAGCCCTGGAATTCGAGAAAAATTCAGTTAGATATTATTCAGACCACGCTGAAGCGGCCCAGTCAGAGGACGAAAGAGCTCTTTTTACTTGGCTCAGAGACTGGGAAAAAGGTCATATGGTGATGCTCGCTCGAATAGACAATGACCTTAAGGAAAAAATTTGGTTTGACAATCAATTTTGGCCTCTCGATTGAGCTTGAATAAATTGTAAAAAGAGCCTATCCTATAACACAATTCACATTTTTTTGGAGAAGTGATTTATGAATATGAACAAGTCTTTGACAATGAAAGGCGTGACCTGGCCGCGGTTTCTCAGCTTTGTCTCAGGACTGGGAATGGCGGCCGCATCGGTTCTAACTGTTCAGCACTTTTTTCTGGCGAATTATCCTGAGTCAATATTTGAAGGATCCTTCTGCGACATAAGCACTTTTTTTAACTGTGACAGCTCAGCGTTTTCGTCCCTCTCACAAGTTATGGGAGTTCCCATAGGGCTTTTTGGATTCATAGTGGGAGCTCTGGTAATGCTGGGAGCTGTCTTTCCATCCGAAAAATTTGAACTCACCAATGCATTTATATCTTTAGTGAATATCATCGGAGTTATTTTTCTCTTCCTCTTTTCAATTTTTATAAACCATACACTTTGTCTTTTCTGCCTTGGATATTATGTTTTTTCTTTGTTCAGTTTTATTCTTTTTTTTAAATATTCGGTCAGAAAGGAAAAAGGGATTTTCCATCGGTTTATCAATCCTTCTTTAAAGATGCTTTTAACTTTTGTTCTGGTTGTGGGTATTGCTTCCTATGGAATGGTCGAATACCACAAAGCCAGAAAGGAAGCTCAGGAAGCAGTGGCCATGAGAGTGGTCAAACAGTTTTATGAGCTCCCCGTTGTGGGAAATCCCAGCTTTATTTCACCGTACTGGACTGCCCGTTCGACAGAGGAGTTCGAAGAAGCCCCTATTCATATTGTCGAGTATGCTGACTTTCTCTGCCCGGATTGCTTGTTTCTTGAACAGCAGTTCAACCTGTTTAAGGAAGAATTTGCCGGGAAGATCAATATTGCCTTTCAGTTTTTTCCGCTGGAGGGAGGATGCAACAGTGTGGTCGATAAGGATATCCATCCGGGAGCCTGTGAACTTGCTTATTATGCGGCCGCGGATCCGGAAAAGTTCATGGACATACATAATGAGATCTTTGCGAATTTTAATGTTGCCCGTTCAAGCCCTGAGTGGAGAAAGGAGCTGGCTCAAAGATATGGAGTCTATGAGTTGGCACAAGATCCTTCTGTAAGGGAGATGGTTGACATCATTGTGAACACGGGAAAAGAGTATAAGAAGACCTCGGATCGGTATGATTATGGAATCCGCTCCACACCAACTATGATCATAAACGGGCATATGGTTATCGGCACGCTTCCTTATGAACAGATGCGGGCCATTTTTCAGGCACTAGTTGATGAACACGAAGGAAGGAAAAGTTTTATGGAAAACTGGGTTCCGACAAAGCCCCCCAAGAAATAAATACTTACCTCGTTCATCATCCAGGCTAATTTTCTATGATCTTGTATTCGTAGTATTTAGTCCCGCGTTCTTTATCCAGGAGAAACACTCTGTCTTTGAGGATTTGGATTCCATTCACGAAATGATCCAGAGGAATCCTTTGGATCAGAATTCCGTCTGGGCTGTACACTTCAAGCCCATAAGCATCGGTCTTTGTCTGCTCTGTACTCCCTTGGAGTTTCACAGAAGTGGATCGCTGTCCGTTTATATTACTTACACTCAATGACATGCCCACTCTTTCATCTTCTTTGAGCTGTCTGGTCATTGTGATGGCCCAAACTCTTCCTTTAGGGTCCACGGAAATCCCCTCGCTGCATTTGTTCATCTGGGGAAGCTGAATCCTTTGCATGCCTCCCTTTGCTTCCCTCGTTCCTTTGTTTTTAGGAGGATCCATACTGTAATTTAGAGACCGGTCAGCTCTCCATAAAAGCTTTCCTTCGGGAGAATATTTTTCTATTCTGTTCTGGTGCATGAACGTGACATAAATACAGTCATCTTCATCCACGGCAAATTCATACTGGTTTCCCATTCGGTTCATAAGTATGTGTTTAAAATCGAACGGCTCACCGAATTCACGGACAAGATTGCCTTCTCTATCATAGACTTTAATCAGTTTGGAGAGCTCGTTTTCCTCAAATGAAGGAATCATTATAAAACCTCCGGCTGGGTTCATGATGATGTTCCCGGAGTGAAGCAGTTTTATAGACCCTACGCTCTCATTGAGAAACTTGATGGTCTTGTATTCTGTGCCGTCAGGCTTGAGTATCTGGATTCTTTTGTTCTGCGGGTCCGAGACATAGAGATAATTGTCTTGTCCTATATCCAGAGATGAAGGAAAATAAAATTCTCCGGGTCCCTGGCCCTGCCTTCCTATGGTGGCAAGATATTGGTAATCAGGAGTGAATTTCTGTATCCTGTGGTTTCCTGAGTCAAGGATGTACATATTCCCTTTTGTATCCATGACAATATCTTCGGGAAGATAAAAGGCCAGGTTTTCATCGGGCGTGTTTATATCTCCCAGAGTATTGACCAGCTCTAAGGAAATGTGTGCCTTATTTTTCTTCAGGCTTTTCTCTGTATTGTGGATGAATTTGACTCCGTCTTTGGTCTCGATTTCCTGGGAGAGGGAAAAAGAAAAGACCAGTGAAATAAACAGCAAAACACAAAAGGCTCCTCTAAGTTTTTTTTTCATGACAGATAGCTCCTTTTTTACCTTTTTTATGAATAAGATATGTCAATTATATAAACTTCCTCTCTCCATATAAAGTTGCGCTGCGATCTTTTCCCGAATTATCGAGTAATACAATTATTCTTACAGATTATTCGTACCGTAAGGAATCCACCGGGTCAGAAGCGGCTGCTTTTACAGAATGCCAGCCCACAGTAAGTAACGCCACACCGAATGCCAGAAGGGCAGATAATAAAAATATCCCAATCCCCAGGTCGATCCGGTAAGCGAAATGGGCCAGCCATTTTTTCATGAAGTAATAAGCCACAGGCCAGGCAATCAGGTTAGCTAGAACGATAGCCGCTGTGAATTCAGACGATAACAAGATCAGAATCTGGGAATACGATGCACCAAGCACTTTCCGGATGCCGATTTCTTTGGTCCTTTCAGCGGCCACATAAGAGGCCAGACCCAAAAGCCCCAAACAGGCAATTAAAATGGAAAAGCCAGCTGCATAAAAAAAGGCTTGCTCAAACACCTCATCCTTCGCGTACATCCCTTTGATTTCTTGATCCAGGAAGCTGAATTCAAACGGAAATCCAGGCGCAAACCGCTTCCAGACCTCCTTGGCATGGCTGACCAAGTCAGAGAGATTGTCCCCGGAATACAAAATTCCTCCATGAGACATCCAGTCTTTATTGTAACTTATGAGGATCGGATTGATTTCCTGGTGAAGCGACCGGCAGTGAAAATCCTTGATCACGCCGATAATTTCGATCTCCTCTTCCGGCAATGCCGTTAAATTTCCTCTTGGGATGTACGGAAGATGAGTGCCGACAGGGGATTCCAAACCGAATTCCCTTACTGCCGTCTCATTGATAACAACGGCCCGCAGGTGATCGCTTTGCCGGCTTAAATCTAAAAATCTTCCCTCCAGAAGTTCCAGGCCGTAGACATCGGCAAAATCGGAATCCGCACTGTAGTGAGTGAAACCAATGTACTCTTCACCAAGCTTGAGCGATTCATTGTTCCAGGGCCGCCCCGGGTATCCGTTGGAAAAAGACACTTCCAAAATATCAGGATGCCGGAGAAGTTCGGTTTTGATGCTTTCGAGATTCCGGTGGAATGAATCCAAACGGGGCTGAGGGAAAGTTATCACGTTCTTGGTACTAAAACCAAGGTCTTTGTTCCGTGTAAAGCGGATTTGGCTGGTGATGGTCAGCGTTCCGATAATAAGCATCACAGAAACCGCGAACTGGAAAACAATCAAAGCTTTACGGAAAAAAGATCCTTTTTTCCCCTGGGTGACATAACCTCTGATGACTGTGACGGGCTGAAAAGCGGAGAGGTAGAAAGCCGGATAAAGACCAGCCAAAATCCCAATGACGAGAGCTCCTGCTGCAAGATAAAAGAGCATCCCAGGTTTAAACAGGCTCCCCATACTAATTCCCACGGCAAAGGCCTTATTGAAGGAAGGGAAAAAGAAGACCGCACAGGCAAGAGCCGCACACAACGCAACAAATGCAATGAAAATAGACTCCGAAAGAAACTGCCTCATGAGATTTTTCCGCATCACCCCAAGCACTTTTTTGATGCCGATCTCTCTTGCCCGTGTTGAGGCGCGGGCAGTGCTGAGGTTGACAAAGTTGATCCCGGCAATAGTGACGATAAAGACGGCAATAGTGAACAAAATCCATAAAAGTGTTTTGTTCCCTTTAATGCCCACGGTGCCGGAATCGGAGAGATAGATATCGCTCACCGGAAAAAGGGAAAACTCAACCTTGGGCCGTCCCAACCTTTCGAAAACCGAAGCCATATGGGTGTTTATTTTTTGGTTGATAGCTTCCAGGTCATGTTCCTCGGGAAGCAGCACATAGGTAGGATAGCTGTTGTATTCGTAATTGCGGTCAGCATCCGGGCCTCTGATGGATCGCAGGGTCAGAATAGACGCAAAGACATTCAAATCCAGATGAGAATTCGCAGGCTTCTTCACCACTCCGGTTACAGTCATTTCATAACGGCTGTTAAGGGTAATGACTTTTCCGATAGGATCCTTGCCTCCGAACAGGCTCTTGGCAACTTCTTCGGTCAATACAATGGAATAGGGCTGGTCTAAGGCTGTCTCAGGATTCCCGGCCTTGAATTCATAGGTAAAAACTTCGAACATGCCCGGATCAACCCAGGCGTAGGTCATATCCTTGATCATGATATTCTTCTCGTGTTCTGTTTCTGTCCCATGGTATTGAAGCGCATAGTTGTTCTGTAAACCAAGACGGGTGTACTTTACGATCTCCGGGATATTCTCAGAAAGCTCCAGAGCCGCCGCTGAAATGATATACTGCTGTCCTTTTTCTCCGCCCATCATGATGGTGTACATTCGGTCGAGGTGTTCATTACCTCTATCGAAGCTCAATTCATTTCGGATGAAAAGGGCAATATATATAACAACCGTGAAGCTGACAGCCAGGCCGAAAATATTGATAAAAGAATACCCTTTTTGCCTCCGGAGATTGCGGAGTGTTATTTTCAAATGATGCTTGAACATGCTTAAATCCCCTCTTATTTGCAGACAGATAAAAAAATACAAAGCGGCCAGCGCCTGAAAGCAGTACCAAGTTTTGCCAAAAAACAAACCCCTCTCCCTGATCACTTCCCGATAACTCTCTTCCAGATCACATACGGTTGTGTCAAAACCCCCGTCCGGGAATATTTTCCGGAAAAGCCATCGAGCTGTTCTCGGTGGTTTGATTTTTCTATCGTTCTTCACGGCCTATCCTCCGTTCGCATCAGGCGCTGTTTCCCACATCTTGCGTTCCATCTGCTTGATTTCTTTTAAGGCTTTATGGCCTAGAGGAGTTACGGAATAGATTCGCTTGCTTCGTCCTCCTCTCTCCGGCAAAGGGTCGGTCAGGGAAGATGTTAAATAGCCTTTTCTGACGAGCTGTTCCAAAGAGATAAAAAGAGCGCCGTAAGACCATATTTTTCCCGTTACATCCTTCAACCGCTTGCGTATCTGTACGGAATAGGCCTCTTCCTTAAGATAAAGAGCTGCAAGCAGAATGAATTCTTCAGTGCGTGAAAGAAGTTTCATTTTTGCCTCGCCTATATTTTTCTAATTTTAGGACATATCATTCATTATTTAAGACTCTTTATAATCCAAAAAGGTTGCATTTTATCGAAAATTATGTTTGTTGGATATTTTAATATATTAAAATTATTTATTTTCCCTTGTAAGGAGTAGGGAAGCGAATTCTTTTACTTTTGTCTGCCAGCCCTCCTCAAGCGGTCCCTTGATACCGGTCACAAGAACTTTGCCTTCGGCGACCTTGACGAGGCCTTTTTCCTGCAGAATTTCGTTCATGATCGGAATGATGCGCTGCCATTTGGCCCGTTCCTCTTCAGTGGGTATGCGGCCGGTCTTCTTGTCCGGCTGAGGTGCGCCTTCAGTTGTCAGGATGGCGTACTTGGTTCCTGCTGGCAGCTTGGCTTTTTTCAAAAAACGGCGCATTTTTCCTTTAGGCTTTCCCATGCGCCCAGGTGAGCTGAAAAGGTAAAGGTCAGCCTCGGGCATCTCCTTTGCTCTGGCATCCCGGACATGATGGACATTGACAGTGATTCCCTTGGCAGCCATCTCCTTCTTGAATTCGTCTGCGACCATGGCCCCGTTTCCATACTTTGAGGCATGAAAATATTCGATTCTCATTTTTGTGTTGTTTGTTTCCATAAATAGGACCTCCATTAGATTTTTTTCAGGCAATATAAGCTGACATCTTTTTTTTCATGAAAATTTTCTTTATTAAGGACTATTTTTTCACCAACTCCACCCTGCGGTTTAAGGCCCGTCCTTCCTCTGTCTCATTTGAGGCGGCCGGTGCTAATGGCCCCACTCCATAGGCATCAAGACGGCTTTGAGATATGCCGTAATTCTTGACCAGGGCTTGCACAACAGCCTCGGCTCTTGTCTTTGATAGCCTCATGTTATAGTCAATTTTTCCGACACTATCGGTATGCCCGACCACATATAAGCTCAATCCGGGATTTTCTTTGAGAAGCTTGGCTATCTCTTTCAGCGTCGGTTCAGACTCCGGCTTAATTGTGGCTTTGTCAGAATCAAAATGGATGCCATAAACCGAGGCATGTCCTGTTGATCTGATATCTGCTGCTAGGCTTTCAGCATCTGCTGTTACTTCCTGCTCCATTGCCTCCTTTTCAACAATTAACAGTTCATATTCACCTTCAGTTCTCGCGTCCACATAAATCCATGTTATTTTCCCGGCCTTTTCTACCTTGAGCCAAGCTTCCTCTCCTGCTTCGTAAATAATTGAACCTTCGATCTTTTTTATGGCGTTTTCATAATTCCTTAAAACTTGAAATTTTCCTGGAGACTTCTTCCCTTCTTTGATCTCATAGAAAATGTCATAAATGTGTCCTTCGACCTTAATATCTTCCCCTTTATCATCTTTGAAATCAGCCGTGTCGAATTCTCTATATTCATAGTCTGAGATGTAAAAATCAGGCATTCGGGTAAGAAGAGGATGATCTTTGCTGCCCTGTAAGTCTTCTTGTGCAACGGATAGAATAGGCGCTGTCAAGAGTATGAATAGACACAGACCTAAGATGGAAAAAGCATTCTTTCTCATTATATTATTCCTCCTTTTTCTATCAGGTTAATACTTATTTATTTTAACACTTTATTTTTCAGATGTTAAACTGGCTGGTTATGCTTCTGTTTAACAGGACCGCCTTAGCATTCTCCAGGGAAACGACAACCACTGGAGCCATGAAGAAGAGAAGAGGACGTTTCATTTTCTCTTCATCACCAAGAATCCGACCGCTAATGATATGACTTGGAAGGAGGCGTCTGAAAATATATTCAGCGCGTTTACAGAGATGGCTCATGCTACCGGGGGGACGACTGACAGCTCTGCAAATCCGGATTATTTATTTAAAAAAGCCGTAGAGGCTTCAGAGAATTATTATCTCGTCTATTATTCGCCCAAAAACTACACATCAGACGGAGAGTTCAAAAAAATCAAAGTAAAAATCAAGGGAAAAAATTATAGGGTGACCCATAGAGCAGGCTATTTTTCCGACTGAGCTTTAACGCTCGACAATCTCATATAAGGTTTGAAAAATTTTATAAATAAGTGTTGACATTCATAAATAGATGTCTACAATAATAGACAAAAAGTAAATAAAACTATACATAAAAAGAAAGAGAGCAGTAATGAAAAAATTCATATATTTTGGAATTGTTTTATTGACCTTCTTTGGTTGTTCTTCAAAGAACAAAGGGCCGAAGAAGCTGTATGAAGAGGGAGTGGAGATTGTAATGAACCGCCAGGAACCCTATATTTTACAAAATGAGAAAGATAGCTTTCTGCAAACAGAAGAGGAACTGATCATCGACCTTGAAGAGAGATCCGTATTGGAATTAGGGCTTCATAAAATGGATTCGTTTGGTGTCGATACGGATGGGAACATTTACGTCATGAGCATTCAGGAGAAAGAAGATCAAATCTTCAAGTTCTCCGGAAGCGGAGATTTTATCACGTCTTTTGGCCGCTACGGCCAGGGCCCGGGAGAACTCGGTCATCCCAGTTATTTGACCATAACCTCAGCCGCGGTTCTTGTTTCCGATCCTATGAACACCAAGCTTGTCTATTATGATACGGATGGAGAGCTTGTAAAGGAAATCCGTACCGACTTGAACATCCCTCTGATACACCCCCTTAAGAACAGCTGCTTTGTTGTTTTTGGAAGAATGCACCCGGATCCGGAAGCAAAGACACTTGAATATCCTGTAGAACTTTGTGATGAGAAATTTCAGCTCCTTAAAACACTGGATGTTTACAGGATGGAGAACTCAAGATTGACCCGAAGGATATCCGGAGTCCCCTTCGGAGCCGGCCTCTGCCTATCAGAGGATCTGATCTTCACTGCGGACGAGACAAGCGGTTATGAGATTCGGGTCCACAATGTGGATGGGAACCTTGTCCGCAAAATCAGAAAAGACTATAAGCGTGTGCCTGTAACGGGAGAATTCAGAAAACAGGCCCTGGAAAAAATGGACCAGAGAGTCCGGGAATATGTATACTTTCCGGAAAATTTCCCTCCTTTTCAAACCATATTTGCCAGTAATGACGGGCATCTGTTCGTCTTGACCTATAAAAGGGATGATAAATCCGGCGAATTCTTTATCGATGTATTCAATCCCGACGGCATTTTCATACACAGATTAAGCGCTGATATCCTGCTGAATTCCAGAACGCCTATCAACGCCGTGGTCAAGAACAACCGTCTGTACTATATCCAAGAAAAAGAGAATGGATTCTGCCAGTTTGTTGTCGAAAAAATCCTTTTTAATTGATTATTTCGTAAACATAGTTCCGGCTTTTTAGATAAGAAAGACTGTAGTTAGACACAATTCCAGGGGGTATTTTTTCGGGTCCGGTGACTTCACACAGTGTGTATCTCAAGCCGTTTATCACAAGCACATTTTCCCCTATGGTCGGAATAGCTACTCCAAGAAACATATGATTCGGAATCCTTATTATAATCAAGGGATAGCTTTTAAAGTTTCTCCATAAAGAAGCAAAGGTTACTCCTTTTGAATCACAATCTCCCTTGTTGTCCACAATAACCCGGGGAGGAACCCAAAAACCTCCAATATATTTATCGTTCTCCCTTATAGGAGGAATTTCAAATCGAATCTCCTGTATAAAAGCAAGCATTAAGGCTAAAAATTTCTGAAGCGGCATTGTTTTATTGTTGTCTTTCATGACTTCCATCACATCTTTGACACGGGGACGGTTTTTTTGGACACAATGTGTATAATGTACGCCTATGTGGTCTCCGACAAACCTTAGAAGCCGCATCTCAAGAAATTGTTCCTTTATTTTCCTCTGTTCCTTCTCAATTTTTCTGAAATATTTTTCCTGCTCATTAGCGATTTGATGGGTTATTCTGTTGAATTCTGCTTTGATTTCTTCATATTCCTCCGCATGAGAATAGGGGACAGAGAGTTTTAAATCAAACTTTTCTGGTTCACTGTCTTCTATAAAAATAAAATCAGAATACTCACTATCGTTTATAAATTTGAGGGTTTTTTTTCTCAGGTATTCAACGGCTTCCTCTCTTATTCCCGCAAGGTTTTTATTTATATATTCATCCATCTCTTCTTGATAATAACCAAATTCCTCTTCTGCTTCTGCCAAAAACCGCTTTGGGTATGAAAAAGAAATGCGTAATGGATTTCCCTGGTAATCCTCCCATCCGTAAGTGATATTATAATTGTTTTGCCCCTCGGTTTTATGGAAATAGTGGGCGCTTGGTCTTGAGTCGTTTCCGATATCCTGTTCCATTAGAGAGAAATTCTCTGAATAAGAGCTCTCTTGGCATAAAGAAGCCCAAAATAAGAGGGCCCCTATGAGGATGAATATTATTATGAAAGAGACAAGGAAACTCTTCATGCCCGGAGTCATTTAAGCGGGATTGACCCGATTTCAGGAAACGGTATCAGAGCCTTTGTCAGACCGGAAACGCCATCACTTATCAAAATACAAATTCCCAGTATAAAAAGAGCCATAAAAACAGCAACAGCTATGTTATTGTTTTTGATTTCCTCGTACTGATCGATGCGGGGAGTGAGCTTATTAAACGCCCAAAAACTGAAAAGGATACAACCTAAGGCAAGAATTCCTGCGAACAGGACGTAACCCAAGCTCAATCCGATCATTTCTATATAGTTAGAGAAATTCTTTTCCTCCCCAAGAATAAAAAGCTGTATCACAGACATCACAGGATAAATAGCCTGTTTCACCACAAGAACTTCTCCAATCAATATCCCCCCTAAAACAATCCCTACGGCTGTATTTTTTTTCTTGAGCTGACGCTCTTCATCAAAATGAGGGGTGATAAACATAAAGAACCAGTAGCTTCCTGCAATAAGGACAAAACTGATAAATATGGAGACTAAAAGCTCAATCAATCCCAAAAGAATCTGTTGTAGATACATTTATAACCTTCCGTCACATTTCCGCTTTTCTTTCAAATCATACATAAAAAAAATAATTCCCGTCAACAGGAAATCCATTTCCTCAGCCGCCATGTGGATCTGCGCTTGACGAGACGGGGGATTTGAGGTGAAGGGTGTGAATTTGATGAAATGAACTAGAAATTTTTATCTAATTTATTTTGTGATAAAATAAAAAAATATTTATTTCATCCGGTTTCACCTGTTTAGGAGTATTATCATAAGCCTTTAAAACAGGGAACTTTTTATTTCCTCAAAGGTATAACAATATAGAGGGAAACAACAGAATCCATGGATGACAGTTTTCTAGCCGAACAGTCCGCAAAAGGCAACAAGAACGCCTTCAAACTCCTTGTCATCCGTTACCAAAGAATGGTATTTTCCTTTCTGGGAAAATTTCTGTTTCAATCTCAGGTCCAGGAAGACCTTGCCCAGGAGACATTCCTGAGAGCCTATAGAAATATTGCTCATTATAATGCAGATAAGGGAGCTTCTTTCTCTACCTGGCTCATCACAATTGCCCGAAATTGTGCCCTCAATGAAAAGGCGAAAAAGATAAAGAGGAGGGATTATTCCGACAGTTCCATGGAAGCGACTCAAGATCATATCAAAGAAAGTCCCCAGGGTATTCTTGAAAAACGCAGCCTGTATTCCAAAGTCCAAAATGCCATAAACAAGCTCCCGGAAAAATTTCATGCTGCCGTGGTTCTATCCTATTTTGAAGAACTTTCGCTTGAAGAGATCGCGCAGATCGAGGAATGTCCTGTGGGGACCGTAAAATCTCGTGTATTCAGGGGAAAACAGATCTTAAGACAAATGCTTGAAAAGGAGGAAGTGTTATGAAAAATTTGCAGCGTCCCTGTCACCTCATCCAGGAAGATATCGCATGGGGCAGGGAATTGAGACAAGAGGATAAAAAACATGTTCTTTCCTGCAGCGCCTGCTCTGAAATCGCGGCCCAGGTTGCGGAACTGGACTCCCTCGTACGCGAGGTGATCGAACCAAAGATACCTCCTGGCTTCGCGGACAGAATGATAGCCAAAATAGAGGAAGAAGAAACCAAGAGCGGCAATCCTCTTTATCAGTGGTTCCCTCTCCTTGAGAGGATGCTGTATTCGAGAGCTGTTCAATGGGTAATGGTAGGAATCGGATTGGTCTTTGGGCTCTATAAAATATTCAGCTTCTCTGCTTCATTTATATAAAAACGATGGTTCATTAAGGATGAAAGATGGAAGATAGAAAAATCAAATTCAAAAAAAGAAGACCTCTTCTTGCCCTGGCTCTATCTTTATTTCTGACCGGCTTAGGACATGTCTACAACGGGAAACCACGGAAAGGGATCATTATATTCCTGATCTATTCAGTCGTCCCTTTTCTTTTTTCCCAGTTGAGTGTCTTAGGTTCCGGCCAAATGATGATCCTTTTTCTTCTTCTATCTGTCTTAACAAGTCTGGGAATATACATCTGGGCAGCAGCAGATGCCTGGAGGTATGCTAAACGGATAGGGAATAATTATGTGCTGAAATTCTATAATAAGCTCTATATCTACCTCCTTCTCATCATTTTATTGAGTTCTTACCCCCTAGGAAAAATTGTAGACCTGTCTAAAATCTGTTTTTTTGCACAACCGTATCGGATAACAACCGGAAGCATGACTCCTACATTGCTTCCCGGGGATCTTATCATGGCCAACAGGAGAATTGATCATTCAGCACAAAACCATGGCCTAAAAAGAGGTGAGCTGGTTGTTTTTAAGTCTCCAAAAGACAAGACAATACCTTATGTCAAAAGGGTTATAGGCCTTCCCGGAGACAAAATCGAAATAAAAGGGATGGACCTTTATGTGAACGGACAAAATATATCAAGTAAAGAGAACCCGGATTTAGAGAATAGGCAGGGTGAAAATATTGAGAAGAAAACCATAACTGTATATGAGAAAGGGGATTCGGGAACTTATGTCATCTCTTATATCAAGGGGATCGAAAGAAAAGACCTGACCATTACAGTTCCGGAAGGATGCTGCTTTTTGCTCGGTGACAACCGTGATAACAGTCTTGATTCGCGGCATTGGGGCTCTATTCCGCTTAATGACGTTGTCGCGAAGGCCAAGCTGGTTTATTTCTCTTTTGATCCTGAGGGGGGTATCCGGTGGAGAAGAATAGGCAGGAATCTTTTTTAAAATATTTAAAGGAATAAAGGAGGCAAACATGAAAAAATTAACCAACAAAGGGAACCGCACTGTTACGTGGATCTTACGCATTCTGCTAATATTAGTGATTCTTTTTTGGGCGATGTTCTCGCTGGAAGCATTTCAGTATGAGAAGGGCTTTTGGGATATCCTTACAGCATTTTTAATGCAGAACATTCCTGTATTTGCGATGATCATTGTTCTGATCATTGCCTGGAAACGGGAACATATAGGCGGTCTGCTTTTGATGCTGTGCATTGCCGGACTTGCAGCCTATTTTATGGCCGGTCCCGGAGGGATTGAGTTGTTTGCCCTCCTCGTCATGGTGGGAATCCCCTTTTTAATAGGCGCCATGTTTGTTGTTAATCACTATTTGCTGGGAAAGAAAAAGACTGTCAATAATACAACTCTATCTTAGTATTCCTGACTGAGTTGACATCTTTTTCATCCTGATATAAAAATACCTTTCAGCCATGAAACTTTCTCCGACTGATCTTTCTCTTATTCTGGGCTATCTGGTCTTTATTGCTGTTCTGGGATTCTGGGTCAAAAAAAGAGCTACCAAAGGCTTGGCTTCTTACTATCTGGCCGGCCGCAATGTCCCCTGGTGGATGCTTGGGCTGGCAGGGTGTTCCAGCTACATTGATATCGGCGGCACCATGGCTATGGTTGGGGCTCTGTATTATCTGGGGCTTAAAGCTGTGTGGGTCACCCATATCTACTGGGGATGGTTTATCATCTGTTTCTACATGGCTTTTCAGGCTAAATGGATCCGGCGCTCAGGTGTGATGACCTTTGCCGAATGGAACAGGACCCGGTACGGAGACACAAGAGATGCTGAAAAAGCCCGCATTGCCTCAGCTCTGTTCTTGCTCCTTCTTATGATTTTTAACCTCACCTATATTGCTGTGGGCATAGGAAAATTCGCTGAAGAATTTTTGCCTCTCTCCCGCGAACTGGCTACGTTTATCGTTTTTGCAGCCGTAGGTATCTATGTGACTCTTGCAGGATTTTTCGGCGTGATATTAACGGATATGCTGCAGACGCTTCTTATCGGGGTAGGAGCGGTCATTTTATCTATCATGGTGTTTACCAATAACCAGTTGGCTCAGATTTTTTCCAGTAAAAACGCGGGGTGGCATTCTTTAAAAATCCCCTGGAAGCTGTGGTCCGGGTATCTGCAGTCATCCCCTGAAAGCTACCACCATTTCTATTTGTTCGGTCCTGTTATGGTGGCCGGATTTTCTTGGCTGGTATTTCGGATTCTGGCTGGTCCCAATGTCTGGGATTTTCAATTTTTCCTGAGTGCCCGCAGTTCTAGAGATGCGGCTTTGGCCGGAGGTATGTGGACCGTGGGGTATACGGCCCGGTGGATCATGGGCTGTGCTTTCCTTGTGCTGGGTGTTTTTTTTCTGGGGACTCAGGCCGGATTCGATGCGGAAAAGATCATGCCTCTGGTTATACTCAAACTTCCGGTCGGAATGAGAGGGCTTTTCATAGCGGTCCTTCTCGCGGCTTTGATGTCCACTCTGGATGCCATGATCAATGTGACGAGCTCTGTGATCGTAAATGATTTTCTGAAAAGATATTTTATTAAAAATCTGACACAGAAGCAGCTGGTGAGGCTCGGGCAGCTGGCCTCAGTGGTCATGCTTATGATCGGATTTGTGGCCAGTATGTCGTTTGAGGATATCATCTCGGCCTGGGAGACCATGATTTTTGTGGTTTTGACCATGATTCTGGTGCCAGCGACCATGAGGTGGCACTGGTGGCGCTTTTCCGCCAAAGCCTTCTATAAAAGCATGGCTGCTTCCGCCGGGCTCATAGCTCTTCAAAAATTGTTTTTCGGCCATTGGTCAGACCCCAAATCACTGGGCATAGATATCGCGGCCTGTTTTGCCGTGACTATGTTTTTTGGATTTCTAGAAAAGCCTCCTGATAAGGATGTGCTGGTTGATTTTTATTCCAGAATAAGGCCTTTCGGGTTCTGGAAGCCGGTAAGAGAGGAAGCAGAAAAAAGAGGACTTGTACCTCCAAAGGACCGGATGCCGCTCTTTGATGCTCTGAACGGAATTTTAACCGCTGTGTTTCAGTTTTCTTTGGCATTGATCCCTTTTTATGCTTTTCTCAGAAGATGGAACAGCACTGCAGTCTGGGGGGCCGTGGCCATTGTGTTTGCTTTTGTGCTCTATTTTACGTGGTATAAAAAGCTGCCGGCAAGGGAAACCTGATTTATTCATGAGTAAAAAAATGTTCAATTCATTATTCTTGAAAAGATCTTATATATCGCAGAAAATAAAATAATAATGATGACATCGCCATTTTTTTTGAATAGGTCAGGTTGAATGAAAAAGCCATGTGTGCATCTGATCTGCAATGCCCATTTGGATCCGGTGTGGCAGTGGCAGTGGGAAGAGGGATGCGCGGAAGCGCTCTCGACTTTCTCAAGCGCTGTTGAGATCCTCAACGAACACGAAGACTTTATTTTCAATCACAATGAAGCGGTTCTCTATGAGTGGGTCATGGAGCATGACCCTTCTTTATTCAAAAGGATCCGGGAGTTGGTGAAAAAGGGAAAGTGGGCTGTAAGCGGAGGATGGTATCTGCAGCCGGATGTGAATCTTATATCCACTGAATCTATTATCCGGCAGATTATGGAGGGCAGGACATTTTTTAAGAAGTATTTCCATTCATTCCCCGAGGTGGCCTATAATTTCGATTCTTTTGGACACAGTGAGGGACTTCCTCAAATTCTCAGAAAAAGCGGATACAAGATGTATATCCATATGCGTCCGCAGGAAGACCAGTTAAAACTTCCGTCCTCTCTTTACCGCTGGCAGGGATGCGACGGAACTGAGATCGCAGCCTTGAGGATCCCGGTCGGACTCTATCACACAGAATACCATGATATAAAGGAAAGACTTAGACAGGGAACAGAGCTGGCCTTAAAAAAAAGACAGGACATCCCTGTTTTCTGGGGGATCGGAGATCACGGGGGAGGTGCGACGAGAGAGGACCTGAAGCAAATCCGTGATTTTATAAAAAAAGAAGACCGGGTGGATTTCCGCCACAGCACTCCGGATCTGTATTATCGAGCCGTGAAAAGCTCCCTTAAAGATGCGCCTGTTTTTAAAGGAGGGCTTCAGCGCGTGTTTACCGGGTGCTACACATCCCTTTCCCGGGTCAAAAGAAAGGCCATTGAAAGCGCCGGGCTTTTACACCAGACCGAATCCATAAATGCGGCCGCCTGGTGGCTGGAAGGGGTTCCCTATCCGGAGGAGAGAATAAAGGAAGCCTGGAGAAATCATCTGTTTAATGACTTTCATGATATCCTTCCGGGTTCGTGCACTGAACCTGCGGAAAGGGACGCCCTGGATTTGTACGGGAAGGCCATGGATTCTGCAAGACGCCTCAGAATGAAAACTGTAACAGCCTTGAATAAGCCGCATAAAAACAGCCCTTCCCTTCCTATAACTGTATTGAATACCAATCCCTCTTTAACTGAGGTTCCTGTTGAAGGGGAATTCATGATCTCCCATCGTCCCAAATGGGAGGGGAACTGGTATACTGAGCTGTCCTCTCTAAGCGGAGAGAAGATTATTTGCCAAGAAGAACAGCCGGAAGCTATGCTTCCTTTTAACGGATGGCGGAGGAAGATATCATTTTTCAATCACTTGCCAGGAATGGGAATATCCCGCTTTCAATTGAAAGTCAAAAAAGGGAAAGCAAAGAGAGGAGAGTTCAAATCAGCCCTTGATTATGAGATAAATCCGAGGTCTGGCTTGATCGAAAAACTTTGTGGGCCCCGGAATGAACTAATTCTCTCCGGGTCTCTTATGCAGCCACTGGTCATAAAAGACTCCGGAGATTCCTGGGGAACCGGAATCAAAAGATATAGGGAAAAAGAAGGAGTGTTTGAATTAATACCAGAAAGCTTGAGAGTAGTTGAAAAAGGGCCTGTGCGGATGATTCACGAATCTGAATGGAAATATGATAAAAGCTTCATTAAGATGAGGACTTTTTCCTATTCCCAATGGCCTGTTCTTGAATACAGATTGAGGATTCTGTGGAATCACAAACACAGGCGGCTGAAGTTATCCATACCTACGAATTTCAAAAAAGGCCCTGTTCTCTGTGAGATTCCCGGAGGGCTCACCCGGAGGCCTGCTGACGGAGGGGAGTATGTACACAGGAGATGGCTTTTTGTAAGGGGCCGGATAAACGGAAAGCCAGCTTCAGTCGGAATTGTGAACAGCGGGCAGCACGGATTTGATTTTAAAGACGGCGAGATAAGGCTCTCGGTTTTACGGAGCGCGGCGTACTGTCATGAGCGGGAATTTGATTTAAAGAGCCATCCCAGTCATAAATGTATGGATATGGGTGAGCATTTTGTGCGCCTCCTGGTGGTTCCCGGAGAGCCTGAATCCATTCTCCGGAAATTACCTGCTTTGGCTGACTGGCTCTCTTCACCTCCCTTTGCCCTTTCCCATCTTCCGGCGGGACATATAGATATCCCTGACCTTCTTTCATTAAGCCCGGAAAATGTAAGACTCCTGGCATGCAAGCGGTCAGAGGATGGAGAGGCGCTTGTCATAAGGATCCAGGAAGCGGCCGGCATTTCCACAAAAACTGTAGTTCATGTGAAAAAACCGGACATGACATACAGAGACTCTCTTGGGCCTCTTGAGATCAAGACTCTCTACTTTAAAAAAGACGGAAGTGTTTTTGAGACCAACCTCCTTGAACAACCATGATTTAGTCTCTCCCTTAGTTAATTCCTGAAGAGTTGGGGCAGGCTGTCCTGCAAATATTGCATTTTGTTAGGGTATATCCTTTGGTCGTTTTAACGATCGAACGGGGTCGGCACAGCCTTTGTTCAACAGTCTCTCCATGGAGAGCACTGACCGGACATGCTTCTATACAAATGTTACATCCTGGAGCGCATCCAACATATGTTGCCGGGGAATCTCCTTCTAATTCCAGGCTTGTTAAAATGGCTCCTAATTGTATCATGTTTCCGTATCTCTGATTCATCAGAAGTGTATTCTTACCGAGTACTCCTAATCCCGCACAGATCAGCGCCATGGTCAAGGACGATCGATTTGATTCTTTTTGAGTTAAAATCATTCATGAATGCTCTCCTTTAAAGATCCACCCTCTGAGCAATTTCATCACTCCATCATATCTATATGAAACAGATTTAGTCAATAGAGAGTCTATAAAGGCCTTAATTTAGGGTCTTCTATTGATCCGAAGTTGAGTGATTGAGGCCTTAAAAAGAGAAGCAAACAGAAAACCGAATTAGATTATCGTTGAGATAGCGATGTATGCTCCCAAGGCTATAAACACCAATCCAGATATGATGTCAATTGACCGCAAGTGACTCCCGAATCTCTTTGAGAAGGTCCTTTTGTAGATTATGATACCCCCCAAAACAAAAGCATAAAACGCAGTGGCCAAATACAGATATTTCACAACGCTGTAGCCAAGGCTTGCGAAAAGTGACATTAACAGGGGAATACCGGCGCCAACTAAAACACCAAAAGAGATATAAAACAAATGATGATCAAAATCGATTGGCTCGATCATGGTTTTTACCTTGACATCACCCTTCAATAAGCCGGAGAGGCGAGTGTAAAATCCTTCAAAATCGTTCACTTCATTGATAAAAAGTTTGGCGCCACTTGAAAAAGTTATTTTTATCTCCCTGATCGGACCGTTTTTTCTCCGTTTGATATTGATTTTTTTGATGTCTGTGATCAGATATGTTTCAGTGGTCCCCGGGCTTGTTCGGTCCAAATGCTTGTCTGATAAAGTAATATTGACCTTTGCAAAACGCCTGAAACCTAACCAGCCTGAAAGTCCGATTAAAATGAGAATGAAGCAAAACAGTGAAATTGAGAAGCCAATCAGTTTGACACTTGAGTGACTCAAACAAAAGGTCATTAAAAAATATCCGCAAAATAAGCTGAGCAATAACCGGACTAATGCGCTTTTTCTTCTTCGCAGTTCGTTTTGCGAGGGGGTGAATAAAAACATGAGAACCAGATTTTTATGAATAACTAGGAGACGACAACTTCCTGTTTCGCTTCGTCAAAGGTCACTCTTTTTCCTGTGTGCATGGCCGCAATGGTCATACACAGAGCACAAGAGTGATTGTAAGCAGCCATGATATCCGCATGGGGTCTTTTCCGGCTTCGGACACACTCCATCCAGTTTCGCATATGAGCCGAGGTGGCATCATCCGTTCCCGTGTTGGCAGCGGTCTCCACTCCGCTTAGCCCGGAAATATCCATCTCAGGAAGACGATTTTCCTTCATGCCCATGGCTTGGGCCATATTCTGAGTAAGCCCTCCGTCCGGGGTGATTTTGTTTGTAGCCAGGTTGAGGGTTCCTCCGTTTGAAAAGTAAAGCTCTTTCACTCCTCCTGCGGAATTGGTCTGCCTGGATGAGTACACGACTTGAAATCCTTTGCTTGGGTCATCCAGAGGTCCGTAGTCAAATACAGCCGTCAGGGTGTCGAAATTTTTTCTCCCGTCTTTCCACAGGTAAAGACCGCCGTTTACCACCACGCTTCTGGGGTGGGAGAGTCCGGTAAACCAGTGGACCGTATCGATCTGGTGGACCATCCATTGTCCCGGGATACCCGAAGAATAAGGCCAGAACAGGCGGTATTCAATGTATTTTCGGGGGTTCCAGGGCTCATAGGGACGGTTAATGAGATAGCGCTTCCAATCAACGTCTTCTTCTCTCAGAGCTTCCACCAGATGGGGCCGCCGCCATCTTCCGGGCTGGTTTACGTTCCATGTCATGTCAGCGGCCACAATATCTCCGAATTTTCCGGACCGGATGAACTGATTGGCCTGGGTGTAGTTTGAAGCGCTCCGCCTCTGAGTTCCCACCTGAACGATTTTTTTTGTTTGTCTTACGGTTTTTAAGGCTGCCCGTGCGTCTTCCATGGTGTTGGCAAAAGGTTTCTCCACATAAGCGTCGCATCCGTTTTTCACGGCCTGTATGCAGTGTCGGGCATGCTGGAAATCAGCGGTACTGATGATGACCGCATCCACTTTTCCCGATCCGTACATCTCTTCATTGTTTCTCATCCCGGCTACAAAGGCCCCTGTTTTCTTTTTGAGAAAGGCCACTCCCTCCTCCCGCCTTCTGTTCCATATATCAGAGACCGCCGTGATCTCGAAGTTGAGCTCTGACGAATGGTTTAAAAAGCAGGGGATGAGAGAATACCGTGCTCGGTCTGAGAATCCCACGATCCCCACCCGGACTCTGTCATTAGCCCCGAGGATTTTTGAATAGTGAACCGCAGGGATCACAGCCGCGGCTCCTGCTGCTGAGGAGACCGTTTTTATGAATTTTCTTCGTGTTATTTTTTCCATTTTTTTTCCTTTATTTAAGTTTGCGGATCTTAATATTCCTGAACCATACAGCATCCGTATGGTCCTGTAGAATAATGTGCCCGCTCCGCTTTTCAGAGAACCCTTGGATAGGGGCGTATTTGCTTTTTTTGAGGAGCTCTTTTATTTGCGGAGTTTCCAAGTCATATTCAAGGACTTTTTTTCCGTTCAGCCAGTGCTCTCCGTGATTTCCAATGAACACAATGCGGCCTGTGTTGAACTCTCCTACTGGTTTCAGGGTCTTGCCATCAGGAGCTATGAGGTCATAAAGGGCGGCAGCGGTTCTGTTTTCTCCGTTTTTGGCATCCGGGTGATTTTTATCATCCAGTATCTGGTATTCAAAACCCAAAGCCGCGGTCTCAGGCAGATGGGAGACGGATATCTCTTCAGAGACATTGTATTTGATGCCGCTGTTCCCGGCCCGACTTATCTTCCACTCGAATTTAAGCTCAAAATCTGTAAATGTCTCCCGGGTCATGATATCGCCTCCCTGAAGGGGCTGGCCGTCGGACTGGAGAGGGACATCTCCGCTCGGTACTTTTTTAATGCATCCTTCCTCAATGGTCCAGTGGCCTTCGGGAATGTCGCTTCGGCCTAATCCCCGCCATTCCTTAAAGGTGCTTCCGTCAAAGAGAAGGATCCACCCTTCCGACTTTTCCTGCTCCGTGAGGGTGTTGATATTGGGAATTGCTCTTTCTGCGGTTTGTTCACGACCGGCGGGAGCGCATGATATTGAAATAAATATGAAAAATGACAGAACAAAGACAAAAAGTCGACACCTTTTCATTTACCTGTACTCCCTTTTTCTTTGTTTGGAAATCCAGAATAGTCCATGTCTCTTATTCAGTTTATTATGCTTAAGCAATTTTTTCAATGCTTGAACTTGTTGTGGTTATATTTATATAGTATTGGATATAGAATAGCGAAAATGAGAGCATTGCTATTTTTATGAATAAATAAGGAGTGGAGGAGTCATGAAAAAAACAAACAGAAGGAATTTTATAAAATTATCAGGATTGGGATTGGTCTCCGCCGCTTTATGGGCGAACGGATGCTCTTCGGAAAAGACTCAAAAGCAGGGCACGTCGGACGGATTCTTGAAGTTGGGTATGGCTTCCTATACATTCAGAGAATTCAGTCTGGAAGAAGCGATCTCCATGACGAAAAGGCTGGATTTGCGGTGGATTTCACTGAAAAGCTTTCATCTTCCTCTTGAGAGTACAGAACGAGAAATAAAAGAGGCAGCGGAAAAGGTGAGAGCTTCGGGACTTGATCTTTATGGGTGCGGAGTCATTTACATGAGCCGTGAGCAGGAAGTGGACAGGGCCTTTCAATATGCCCGGGCTGCAGGGATCAAGGTCATCATAGGAGTTCCGGATCATGGCCTTTTAGGACTTGTGGAAGAGAAGGTAAAGGAATTTGACATTAAGCTAGCCATCCACAACCACGGCCCTTCTGATAAACTTTATCCTACTCCGGGAAGCGCTTATGAGCGTATCAGGGGGTTTGACCGGAGAGTGGGAATATGCCTGGATGCCGGACATACCCAGCGAGCCGGAGTCGATCCTTCGGAAGCTGCTGAAAAATATAAGGATAGGTTGTTGGATGTTCATATAAAGGACGTAACCCAAGCTGATAAGGACGGGACTACGGTTGAGATAGGGCGGGGCGTGATCGATATTCCCCGATTCCTAAAAACTCTGCTGGATATCAATTATAAGGGATGTGCAGCGCTGGAGTTTGAAAAAGACGGAAAAGACCCTCTCCCCGGCGCAGCTGAATCCATAGGTTTTATCAAAGGCGTGATATCTGTTATTTGACTTAAGTTTTTTTTGTTATAGAATAACAGAAATATTTTTTTAATCTCGATAATGGAGGAGGATGCATGAAAAAATCACTCATACTGGCCGTAGCCTTTTCAGTCTTGCTTTTGAGTTTCTGCGCTCAGAAAGAAAATGGAGTTTTGGATAAATTTACAATTTCTCCTGAGAAACCTAGTCCCGGGGATTCCGTTGCTGTATCCTATAATCCCCAGGAAACAGAATTAGCTGCCTCAGATAATATAAGCATGGTCTCGTATTTTTATTCAAAGGGACTTCCGGAGGCAAAAGAGACAGTCATGCGAAGGAGAAACGGAGGCTGGAATGCATCACTTCTGATTCCGGAAGAGTCGTGCGGAGCCCTCATCAAATTTCAAGATGATGATATAATCGATAATAATGATAAAAAAGGGTATATCATTCATCTTTATAACGGAGACGGAGACCCTGTTCCCAGAACTTTTGCAGGATTGGCTGAAGCCTATGCAGGATGGGGCACTTATTTGTTAGAGCTCGAGGCCGACCAACAGGAAATCAGTGATCTGTTTCAAAAAGAATTCACAAAAAATCCTGAGTTAAAGAAAGACTATTTGTTCTATTACATTCGGAATGTCTCTGCAATGGAACCGACAGGGGGAAAAGAGATGGCTCTTAAAGAGCTGGATGAAATAGCTGAGAATTCTGATTTAAATGAGGAACAGCTTTCCACTGTTGTATCCCTGTACAAAAATTTTGATGAGACAGAGAAGGCAGAAAAGTTTGCCCAGATGATAAGGGAGATGGAGCCTAAAGGGGATTTTGTCCAATCTGAAAAATTCATGGAATTTTACCAGGCTAAGGATGTGAACGAAAAAATAGCTCTTCTTCAAGAATTCAAAAAAGATTTCCCTGACAGTGAAAACATTTCCATGGGGCATTCTATTGTATGCCGGACTTTGGCAGAGAAGGGAGAATTTGAAAGAATAAAAGACTATATGAAACAGAATCCCGGCGCAGGGACATGGAATCTCTACAACAATGTTGCATTCAAGATGTTAGAAAAAAAACAAAATCTGGAGCTGGCCACAGAATTTGCATCCATGGCTGTGAAGCTGGCACGGGCAGAGATTACTGACCCGACGGAAGAAAAGCCATCCTATTACACTGAAAAAGAGTGGATGAAAACAAGAGAGGCCTACCTTTCTACTTGTCTTGATACATACGGCACACTTCTTTTACAGATGGATAGACCCCAGGAAGCCCAGGAAGTTTTAAGTGAAGCGGTTCGTCTTAGAGAGAGAAAAAACAGTGAATTTAATGAGCATTATGTTCAGTCTCTGGTTGAATCGGGTGATTTCAGCACAGCTTTGAATGAGATGGAGAGGTATCTTGAATCAGGAAAGAGCACATCAAAGATGAAAGAGCTTTTTGTGACAGCTTCTATCAAGCAGGGCAGAAAAAAGGAAGAGGCAGAAAAAGCGTTGAGTGAATTGGAAGGGAAAGGAGATGAGAAATTAAAGGCTGAGATCAAGAAAGAAATGATCGATATACCAGCTCCGGAGTTTACACTGAAGGACCCGGAGGGTGAAACCATATCCTTGATGGACCTTAGGGGCAATGTTGTGGTTCTGGACTTTTGGGCCACATGGTGTGGGCCGTGTGTCACTTCTTTTCCCGGGATGAAGCAAGTGGTAGAGAAATTTAGGGATGATGATTCCGTAAAGCTTCTGTTTATCGATTCATGGGAACGTGTGGATGACTGGGCCTCCAATGCAAAGAATTACATCACGGAAAATGAATATCCTTTTCATGTCCTTCTTGATACGGAAAATAATGTCATTGATTCCTATAAAGTATCAGGGATCCCCACTAAATTTTTCATTGACGGACAAGGCAGGATCCGGTTTAAGAGTGTGGGTTTTGACGGAAATACTGAGAAGCTGGTCAGAGAAGTCTCTCTAATTATAGAGATGCTAAAATAATATTCTTGAATGAATTTATCATCCAACATTCCAACCCATGCTGTCTTCAAATGGCCAAATCAAATAGGTAACGTCGAAAGAGATTCCAAGAATTTGTTCTCCAAACAAGACCTCATGACCAGTTACTGGATAGTGTTTTTAAAATTGAATAGGGTGGTACCTTATGGGATGTCCCCAACTATTCATAGCGAAGGGAGTATGAGGGATTGGCGAGTGCGGCTTTAAGGGTCTGGAAGCTCACTGTGACCAGAGTCACCACCAGAGCCAGAAGTCCAGCAAGCACAAATGTGCTCCACGAAGGACTTATCCGATAGGCGAAGTTTTGCAGCCAACTGCTCGTCACAATCCAGGAGATGGGCCATGCTATCCCATTGGCCATGAGAATGAGTTTGAGGAAATCCTTGTTCAACAAAAAGAGGATACTGCCTACAGAAGATCCCAGTACCTTGCGAATGCCGATTTCTTTGGTCCGGTTTTCCGCCGAAAAAGAAGACAGGGCAAAAAGCCCCAAACAGGCGATAAACCCTGCCAAAATCGTGAAATACTTCATGATAGCGCCGAGATTTTCCACATCTCTATAAAGCCGATCGAACTCATCGTCCAAAAATTGGTAAGAGAAAGGAAGATGAGGGGCTGTTTTCATCCAGGCTCGTTCCAAGAAAGCGATGGTGGAAGGGATGTCTCCAGGTCGGATGCGCACGAATATATAGTTTATCCTGGTGGGATTCAGGAACAGTATCAAAGGTCCGATGGAAGTATGGGATACGGATTCCATATGAAAATCTTTCACCACACCTATGACGTTGCCTCGAAAATCGCTGCCAAATTCAATGGTTTTGTTCAGGGCAGATCCCTCCCCCAGGATTTTTTCCAGTCTTTCGTTTATGATCAGGTTGTTCCTTTCGGTCCCGTATTTTTCGGCAAAACTCCGCCCTTTTAGGACCTGAATTTTCATCGTCTCTATAAAGTCGAAATCAACCGATGTGATGTGTATGGGCATCTCCTGGTCCAATTTTCGGCCTTCGAAGTAAACATCCCTCGCTTGAGTTCCGAAACTTGTAGGGTGGGTGAAGGAAGCCGTTACATTTTCAACAGAATGCGCTCTTTCGGCCTCTTCCTTGAATTTCATGTAGATTTGGCTGTTTCCCTCGTTCGCAATTCCTAAAGGGATGGATACGACATGCTCTTTTTCCAGTCCGAGATCTTTGTTTTTGAGATAATCGATCTGGCTGAACATAATGTTGGATACGATGAGAAGAGTAATGGAGATGCTCATCTGCACGAGGACCAGGCCCTTTCTCAGATATATCCCCTTTCCTCCGGACGATGATCTTTTTTTCAGGACTTTCACAGGTTGGAAGGTGGAAAGAAAAAAAGCGGGGTAACTCCCCGATAGTAATCCCGTAAAAACAGTGACTCCCAAAATCACCAGAATCATAGCCGTACTTAAAAAGTCAGAAAGAGCGAAGGTCCCATACACTATTTTGTTGAATCCGGGGAGTACTAAACGAATCAGCAGAGGAGTTAAAAGCAGCGAAATAAAAGCGATAAAGACCGCCTCCACCAAAAACTGCCAGATGATATGGGTTTTATTGGCTCCTATCACCTTGCGTAGACCTATCTCTTTAGAGCGAGATTCCGATCGAGCTGTGGCCAAGTTCATGAAATTGATGCAGGCGACGACCAGGATGAGAATCCCCAACAGCGTGAAAACATAAATATAGTGGATACGGCCTTGGCCGTCGGGATTTTCATAACTGGAGAAGAGCCAGATTTTTGACAAAGGCATAAGAAATAATTCGATGTTGGTGTCTTGATCATGATTTTTGACAAGCCCTGCTATTTTCGTTTCAAATTCTCGGTAATCGACGGATTCGTCCAACTGGATATAAGTCAGTGCCATGCTCCAATCCCAGGCGTCGGTTATCCATCCCAGTTTTTCGACAACATCGAAAGGAACGACCATATCGAATTGAAGATGAGAATTGGAGGGGACATTACGAATGACACCGGTTACCGTGAAATCTAACCTGTTGTCCAGAGTGAGAACTTTACCGACGGCACTTTCTCTGCCGAAATATTTTTGCGCTGTTCGCTCAGAAATGACCATAGCGTCCGCTCTGTCGAGAGCCACGCGCTTATCTCCCTCTATAAAGGGGAAAGAGAACATAGTGAAAAACGCGGAGTCGACAGTCAGGATGGAGTCCTCATAATAAATCTTATTTTCGTGCTGCAAAACTCTCTCTCCTGTCATGGCGACTCTCACGGACTGGCGAATTTCCGGAAAATTCTCTTTAAGCTGCTCGGAAAGCGGGCCGGGTGTTCTGAAGTTATGCCTGATCTGACCGGGAAAATGTCGTTTCTCCGAAACACGATAAATAGTGGAAGCGTTCTCGTTGAATTTATCGAAACTGAGCTCATGCATCACCCATACCGCGATCACAAGGAAAACAGCCATACCCAGGCTCAATCCAGAAATGGTGATAAAAGAGTATATCTTGTGCCTCTTGCAACTTCTGAAAGCGATGATCACATAATTGCGAAACATAGAGAAATGCCAATAAAACCACAACCGAGACTCGGACAGCAAAAGCTGGATAATATGGAAAAAAGGCCAGAACCATACATAGGATTTCCCCTGATTCCGGGCTTTTAGTCGATAGAATTCCTCAAGATCGCCCAGTTTTTCCTCAAGGACATCTTCGGCGTAAAACGATTTGAGTAGCCGTTCCATCCACCGCGGGATTTTTTGATTCTCTGTGTTCATCGGACATTATCTCATTCAAACGTGGCTTTAGACGCACCTGCCCAGGCTGTGTCCTGGATTTCCTTGATTTCCTTGAGGGCCTTCCGTCCCGAATCTGTTAGCGTGTAAAGGAATTTGCTTCTCCCGCCGCGCTCGGGAGTGGGCTCTCCTTTGGTTTTCTTCACGTAGCCTTTTTTCCTGAGTTTCTCCAAAGGTACATAAACGGCACCGATCTGCCATTTATAGCCTGTGACCTGGGAGATCTGATCGAGGATGGAAAGGGTATAAGCATTTCCTTCGAGCCTCCAAATCGCCAGTAAAACGTATTCTTCCGATCTGGATAAAATTCTCATAGTGACTCCTTCTGTTCCTATTTGTTAAATAATATAAAACAAATCGCCCTCTGATGCAACATTTTTCTTTAATTTTCTTAAACAAATGTAAGAAATTTCAATAATTGGGAAGAGGAAGTGGTTCGTCTTATAGAGAGAGAAAACAGCGGATTAAATGAGTATTACGCCCGGGCTCCGGTTGAAGCAGGTGATTTTTCTATTTTCTTGATTTATCTGGCTTAAGGTGCCATTCCAGGTTATCGGGCGGGGTAACGGACAGCTCTTCAGGCCTGGGCATGGCTCTCAGCTGCGGTGTGAAGTCATAAGGGACGACAGAAGGCCGGGTGGTTCCCCCTCGGTTTACGTATTCCCACACGATTTCGCCTTCTGGGGTTACCTGAAAAAGCCTTCCCTTGTTGTCCTCTGAGATATAGGTGTTACCGTTCGGAAGCCTTTTTTGCGTGCCCATGGTCTTGCTGAAAAATTTGATGTTAGCATAGCCGTGGGTTTCATAGATCCACACGATTTCCTTTGATACGGGATTGAGTTCAATAATGAACGTCTGGCCGGTATGGGTCCGGTGCCGCGTAAACAAACCATTGTCAAAGAGGATGATATTGCCTGCTCCGGGAAGTCCTTTCTCGATCATCTCCGGTTCGTGGCAGTGGGCCATGCCTCCCTTATAATGATGTGTTCCTTCCCAGACGATTTTTTTAGTTTTTTTATCAATGATATACATCATATTGATGTTTCTTGCATTGAGCAGAATATTACCGGGCCTGAATCTCTCGTCCCCCTCATCATACCACTTGTTCTCCGGCAGGGGTGCTGCTGAATTCACATGCAGCCAGTCTCCTTCAGGCGTTGCCGGTGAAAAGAGGTTCAGATCAAGATGATTGTAAGCGTGCCACTCCCAGACGACTTCTCCTTTCAGATTGACTTCGTACAAATCAGCGCCCAGTTGGTGTTCTTCGCTTCCTCTTTTTCTCAGGGGCCACCAGGGTGCGATTTCCACGTCTTTGACTTTTTTCTGGAATTCCTCCGGGATCGGCTCATGGGCGATCAGAAGACGGTTGTTATTGGGCAGAATACGCAAATCGTTAATGGACCCGATTCCTTCATGAGTCCAGACAACATAGCCGTCCCAATCGTATTCTATGATCGTCTTTGGAACTCCCGCGTAGACAAGATGTCCGTTTGAAAGCAGACGGCACCTTTTGTTCATTGAGGGCGTGACTTTCCACGTGTGCACCACATTACCGTTCATATCAATCAGCCGGATGTCATCGGGGAACGTATTGGCCGCCGCTGCCCTGACCCTGTCATCCTGATGATTGCTCTTTGCTGAATGATCAGCGATCAGGATATAGCTGCTGTATGCTTTTTTTGGCTTATAGATTGTTGTTCCTGTAGGGAAGACTGTCTGACCAAATCCCTGGCCGGCCGGATTCAGAAATGCCAGTATAACTGCAAGGATAAACATGTTTCTTATTATTTGCTTCATCCTTCATTCCTCCTCTTTGTGATCACTCATATTAATCATAAAAACCAGTTCCGGTCAACCAGAGACCAAAAAGAAAGAATCATAGGGTGGTACCTTATGGGACGTCCCCATATACACATTTTCTGGCTTCGTCAGCATAGGCTTGAATGAGCTCGATTTCAGCGTCGAAAAAATGGTCCGAAGGAGAGATTATGAATCCTCCCCCTTCGCCGGCTTCTTTAAAACAGCGCCTGACTTCTTTTCGGGTCTCTTCCGGAGTGCAGCCCTCAAAATAGTGAAACTGGTCAAACCCTCCGATCATACACAATCTGTGCCCGATCCGTTTTTTAGCCTCTCTGAGGTCCGCATCCCCTCCCATGGCTTTGGGGGTGAAGGTTTCCGCTGCATCGGGCCCCATATCCGCGATCCTTTCAAGAAGAGGCATCATCCCTCCGCAGGTGTGGTACACTATTCTCTGACCCTGTTTGTGAGCTTCCTCAATAAGCTCGGAGTCATACGGAGCCACGAATTCATCGAAAATTTTCGGGGATATCACGGTTGATGACGCATCCCCGCCCCCGTGTTCTATGAGGTCAAACGCCGCTCCCTTGAGTGATCGGACGAACGTCATTTTTCTCTGTTTCAGTATATGGAGAAAGGTGTGCACCCATTCCGGATCACTGAAAGTCTCCATGATGAGCTCTTCTATGCCGAAAAGAACCGCAGCGTCCTGCCAGCATCCGGGCTGTCCATAGACATCGAATCCGGGGATGGTCCCGCGGACGAGGCCTCTGTCTCCGAATTCCTTTGCTTTTTCATTTATGCTCTTTATATTGCAGACAGGAACAGGAGCGTACTTTTCGAGTATTTCGATATCTTTTTTTTCTTTGATAAGCCTTTCTGAAACCCAGGATGTTTGAGGGGAACTCTGAAGTGTCATGGCTAAAGTCTTTGCTGGTGTTTTTATTTCATAGCGGAGCGTGCGATAGCTGGGATCAGGGATTTTTGTTATAGTGTATTTCCAGTTATCAGAGCGCAGAAGAGGAGGAGTCAGATAATCCGATTCATCTTTTCCTGAATGATGAAAAGATTCCTTATCTTTTGATGGCTTGTGAGCCGCGATCCATAAAATAGGATCAAGGCCGAAAAAGTCGAAAAATTCCTGATAGGAGATCCCCTTCATGTATTTCTCCAGAAAAGAGGGCATCACATGGTGTGTTGTGACAGGGAGTCTGTCCGGGATTTTTCTCTCTATTGCCTTAAGAAATCTTTCCTTTGCATTCATTTTATTTTCTATGAATAATAAAAAAAATTTGGTTATTCAATGGTGGGGATTCGTTTGACTCTGGGATCTGTGAACACATCCTTTTCGTCTATGCTGATAGAGGAAAATTCAGAGACCACTCCTCCTTTTTCTCCGGCTTGAAACCAGTGTTTTGTGTCCGGTGTAATGGTGTACTGGTCTCCGGGTCGAAGTTCCACTTCTTTCCAGACTGTTAGATAAGGTCTGTATTTATCCGGGATCCTGGCTTTTGGTTTTGGAGAGGGCTTCCCTTCCAAATAAAGAAGGACTTTTCCCCACCGGCACCTGAATGTCTCCTGCTTTCCTCTGTTATCTTTGTTTATGGGAGGATGGAGGTGTTCAGGAAAAAACTGTCCCGGAAGGAGGATGATTTCCTTAGCACAATATCTGTTGGTATTGATATAGGTCACGGCTTGAAGTCCCAGGTTCTCAATATCGTCAAAACCGCAGTCAGCCACTTCCATATTTTTTCTTTCCTCCTCAGTTAAAGCGATATGTGCGTCCCTAAGTATTTGGTAAGCTTTCTCTCTTATTTTTTGGGCTTCCTCTTTTTTCATTGTCTTCTCCCTTTCATATCCCAAAGCTCTTTTTTCTTAACAGGCTGGATTCCAGCCCTGTGAAACTGCATAGTGCCTGCTAGTATAGAAAGCTCCGCTACTTCAGATATATTTTTTCCTTCCGCAAGTCCTGAAGCAGCCAGGGCAGAGACCTGGTCCCCGCATCCGGTCTCATCATAGGTCCCTGTATCCGGCACTTCCGGGCAGGGGATGTGAATGGATTTTTTTTCATTAAAAAAATAGGCTCCCCTCTCCCCGTGAGTTATGAGGACGTTTTGGATTCCTTTTGAAATAAAAATCTCTGCAGCTAGAGAAGCTGAATCAAAGTCACTTACTTTAATGCCCGTCAGTATCTGAGCTTCATGTTCATTCGGTTTAATGAGAAAGATTTTTTCACTGAGCAGACCGGCTATAGGAGCCCGGATGCCACCGGGATCCAGGATGACCCGGATGCCTGAACTATTGGCTTTTTCAATGGAGAACAAGGCGGTCCGGATAGGGATTTCAAGAGCCAGCAGCATGACTTTATTCCCTTTTTTGTTTAGAAAAAGCTCATTGGCCTCCTCAATGTCACTGATGCTAAAGTCAGAGTTAGCGCCGGGTAGAACATAGATCTGGTTTTTTCCTTTTTTATCAACAGGAATGAGCGCAACACCCGGAAATTTTCTGCCTGATTCTTCGAAATCCGAGACTTTGACGTAAGAGGTATCCACGCCCTCTGCCTGAAGGCTTTCCAAAGGGATCTTCCATAGTCCATAGGGGTCTTGGCTGGTTCTCCCGATCATAGCGACTTTATTTTTTCCAAGAAAAGCGGCTGACATCTGAGCCATGTTTCGCGCTTTTCCACCAGGTCCGATCTTAAGCCTTCCCCCTAATGTGAGTTCTCCCTTGCTTATGATTTTTTCAACACCCAGTCCGATAATATCCGTATTTAATCCGCCTGGAACGATAATGACAGGACCTTTAGACATCTTTTTTTCATTATCTGCTTGAGGCAAAGTATTGTCAATAAAAGCATCTTTTGTTTTCTTCTTGCTGGACAATTGATTTCATATGAAGTAAAAAAAAAGTTGAAGGAGGATTGATAAATGAGTCACTTTAGAGAAAAGAGGAAAAGAGCATCACTATTAATGATTACATTCGCTCTGTTTGTTCTTACTGGTTGGGTGATAGTTAAAGCCTATCAGGAAGAACAGGAACAAAAAATATCAAAACCTGGTGAATACAAAGGCTATTCAGAGGCATTGTATAATGAGATAGCAAGAGTCTCCTTATATATTACTGTAAGAGACGGCACCAGACTGGCTGCTGATATCCACCGGCCTGCTGTGAACGGGAAACCGGTTGAAGAACCGCTCCCTCTTATATGGATACACACACGGTATCACAGGGCCAGTTATACAGAAGAAGGGAAAGTGGCCACCTATATGGAAAATCCGGCTCTCAGGAGGATCTTAAGCCACGGTTATATCATAGCGGTTGTGGATGTTCGGGGGAGCGGGGCTTCCTTTGGGACAAGAAATGGTATTTTTACTCCTGAGGAAGCGCAGGATACGTATGATATTGTGGAATGGTTTGCTGAACAGCCCTGGTGTGACGGGAACATCGGAATGTACGGAGGTTCCTATCTTGGAATCACTCAGTACATTGCTGCAGGAATGGCCCCTCCTCACTTGAAAGCCATCATGCCTGTTTTTGCTATGTTTGACCTATACGCCTTTTCTTATCCCGGAGGAGTCTGTCAGGATGATTTTCTTAATGGCTGGAGTGACTTAGTCAAAAGGCTGGACCAGGAAATACCCACTCCACCTGTGGATTCAGACCCGGATGCGGTCCTCTTTAAGAAAGCTCTTGAGGAGCACGAAGCAAATATTTACCCTTCTGACTTGGTCGAATCAAATCCCTATAGAGACAGTGTTTCTGAGGAGGTTTCCTCACAGATTTATAAGGAATGGAGCCCTGATGCTTATCTGGAAGGTTTGAATAAATCAAATACGGCTGTTTACACAGTAGCGGGATGGTATGACCTGTGGCCGAAAGATGCCCTTTTATGGTTTCATAACATCAAAAGGCCGCAGAAGCTCATTATAACTCCCTGGTCTCACAGCATGGGAAGCGAGGGATGGAAAAAAACTGTAACCCCTTTAATAGGTTATGCCTTCGAGTTTAGCCTGTCTTCAGAGTGCCTGCGCTGGTATGATTATTGGCTGAAAGGAATTGAAAACGGCATAATGGACGAACCACCGATTTACTATTTCACTATCGGGAAGGAACAAAATGAAGCATGGAGATTTGCTCAAACTTGGCCTCTTCCTGAAACCGAAAGAAGAGAGTTCTATTTCAGAGAGGGATCCTCAGACAGTATCGATTCATCAAATGACGGCTTTCTTAAAATACAGGCACCTCTTTCTTTCGGAGAGGACGTGTACACTGTGGACTATACCACTACAAGTGGTGAGAAAAACAGGTGGACTGACGGGAGAGGGGAAGGTTTTGGGTATGGCGATATGTCTTTGACTGATAGAAAAGCTTTGACATATACAACGGAGCCTTTGGAGCTGGATGTGGTGGTGACCGGTCATCCGGTTGTATCCCTATGGGTATCATCCACAGCAGAGGATGGTGATTTCTTTGTCTATCTGGAGGAAGTGGATGTAGAGGGATATTCCCATTATATTACAGAAGGGGTGCTGAGAGCTTCCCATAGAAAAATATCAGAACCTCCCTTTGATTACATGGGGCTTCCTTATCATAGAGGTTATAAAGAGGATATGGAGTCCCTGCCTGATGGAAATCCTGTAGAGCTGGTGTTTGACCTTCTTCCTGTTTCAAATGTGTTTGATGCGGGAAACAGGATCAGGGTAACCCTTACCTGTGCAGACCAGATGAGTTTCAAAACACCTGAATTAGAACCGGCGCCTCAAGTGACTGTTTTCCGGAACAACGAATTTCCATCCAGCATATCTTTACCGGTTGTTAGTGACCTGTCTAAGGATGAGGCGCAGAAGGCCGGTTTTGTGCTCATCATTTTTGTGGTTTTGGCTGTGATTTTAGCAGTGATTCTTCTCAACTGGTTCTTACGCTCCATTAGGACAAGAAAATAAAAAAAGGTGGCTGTTCTTTATGAACTGTATGGACAACTTAAGATGGAGAGGCTTGCCTTATTTTGAGGAACTCACTTTGATAATCAGAATTCCATCGCTGCTATAGACAATAGGAAATTTGGAAAATTGCTTTACTTTTTCTGGAAACAAATTACGCTCATTATCTCCTATAAAGAGATAATCGATTCCGTATTCATCAATAATGCTCATGGAAGCTGAGATATCTTTTTTTTCAAAAATGGATTTGATTTCCATTCTTCTTTTTTCATAAGCTGTTTTTGGTATTTGAAAAATCATTGAGTGTATCTCATCGCCCATACATGTTGACCTCTCCGCAAAAGTAGGGATGAGTGAGCAGCAATCGCTTATCTCATTATCAGGATAGAGTTGGATGACACAGTCCCCAGGTAAATGGTGTTTGATCCAGAAGCAAGCTTTCATATCAGAATATTTAATATTCGTTGTGAATTGGCGGTAACCGACATTGCTGCTGTTAAACATATCAAGCAAGGTCGTTCCAAATGCTGGAATGGATATGATCAGGATTAAAGATAGAAAGGCATATTTAAAAAGCTTGACTTTTATCTTATTGAATAGAGTTAAGAAGGCGGCGGTCCCGATACACGCACATAGATTTAAAACAAGTCCACTCTTGAGTCCGATATCAGAGGGATGGTTTGGCAAAGAGATGAAGAAAATAAAAATCAATGAGATACCGCCGGCCAGTGAAGTCAATAAAAACATTCTCTTAGAGGAGAAAAAGAGGATCACTATACCCGGAACCATAAAAACGAGTAAGGGTCCGAGATTCATTAAAAGGAAGAAAAAGGGCCTTGCTAATACATGATGAAACGGATGATAGACAGGTGTCTCGGTATTTGGAGTAAATGCCTTAAAGTATCTGAAATATCTATAGAATACTGCTTCGATCGATAAAGGTATAAATATGGACATCAACTTCGAGCGGAGATTTTTAAAATCAAGAAGGCCTAAACCGGCATAGAGGAAATACCAAACAGAAATAACCAAGGCGATGATGACACTGTAACCCAAGCTGAGCCCCAATATAAAGCCAATGAGAACAGTTTTTTTTAGTTGAGGCATTTTTTTACTTAATATAAAAAGCATCAGCAGAATAAGCAGTGTAACAGCGATGAGGTGCTGAGGTGTAAAAATCAATGAACGGTAATAGCCGTCTAACTGGGGGTGCCCTATAAACCACCTGGTGGCACCATCAACATTATACGCTAAGAAATGACTGAAGAGCTTGAAACCTTTCTGCTTTATATCCCACCAGACATAGAATATCTCATAGCTGTAACAAGTGAAAGCCAGAACAGTGGCCCAAAACGCGGCTAATAAATTTTTTAATTTTGAAGTCAAAAAGAGAAACAAACACAATAGAAATATGCGGGCAATCAGAATTGTGGTCATGATGAAGGCATTTTGCGAAGAGATCTCGACAGCGAAAAACTTAGATTTGGTTAGTAATGCGGGGAAAAAATATATCAACCAATAATAATGAAGCGTTTTGCCATGAAGATATGGATTCTGAGGAGGGAATCTGTTTTTTGCTATTTCTGCGGTCAAAGTCACATTCTTCAAAAAATCGCTGTTGAAATAGGCGCGATAAGCATACCCCGATAGCGTGGGCTTACCTATATGAGATATGGGCAAAAAAACAGTGATGAGGAGAATACATGTTATGATGACAGAACAGGCTTTTATCTTGATTTCAGATGAGCTGTTTGTTTCGATAGGTTTCTTTTCTTTTGGATTTGAAGCGTTTTTTTTGTATCCGGATGTCATTTTGATCAAAAGTGGGACAAACGATACCAAGAGAAGTAAGGCTGTGATTATAAGAGGGCTGCTGAATAGTTTGAATGTGTAGAGGACAAGACAGATAAATGTGCTTATGGCAAATCCTAATATCTCAAAGTGAGGTTGATAAAAACCATAGCGGGATAATCCCAACATATTTCCCCAAGTGAATCCAGGAAGAAGAAAAACTAATGAGATGATTAAAAAAAGGACCGCCTGTTTGAAATCTGTGATAACAAGAATGAAAACAAATACCAGAAAAATATCTATTAGGGATAAAAGAAATCTTGAGCGTAAGCTCAAAATGGCTCTCATGATACTCACTCATTCGATAATAATTTTAAGGAAGGCTATTTAGTTTACACCCTAACGCTCCATTAAGAACTACAATAATATAGGGAGTAATAATATAAAGTCAATGAAAATAAATCAGAGTATTTTCCATTAAACTTAGCTTGAAGAGAGGTGACTTATTATATTGCTGTTAATTACACAGATTATAAAGCGGGAAAGCGGTAGAATAGAGGAAATTTCTGAGTGGGCCCACAGCAGAGTACCGCATCACTTTAAAAAAAGTTGAATACCATGGGGGGGTATGCTATAATCAATTAGGAGATAAAAAAATGAATGATCAGAAAACAACACATGAACAAGAATTGATTAGGCTAAGAAGAATAGAGGGGCAGATTAAGGGAGTTCAAAGAATGATTGAACAGAAGAGGTACTGTGTGGATATACTGACCCAGCTCAATTCCATTGTGGGAGCCATAAGGAGTGTTGAAGGGAATATCCTGGAAAGACATCTTAGAGGTTGTGTCCATCAATCCTTCGCAAAGGGAAGCAAAGAGGATAAGGCCAGGAAAATAGAAGAAGTGGTTGATATTTTAAAAAGGTTTTCAAGGCATTAAAGTGAGATCCTGTTTGTGTGATGGGGATTTAAAAAAAAATAGAAGGAAAAATTTTTACCATTAATTCCTATAAAAACTATAGATACTATATATAATATATATAAAAGTGAGGTGATTATCAAGATGAGTATTGAATCAAAGAATTCAATCATAAATTATGTCAATGAATTCAGTATAGAAGGAAAGATAAAATGAAAAAGTATTTACTAGTGTTTTTTATGGTTACATTTATTATCAGTGGACATCTTCTGTCATTCACAAGGGATACTGTTGATCAGAGCAGTAAACTCGAAGAAATGATAAAGGAAGCATTGGAGAACAATCCCAGGCTTGAAGCAGCTTATCAACGGGCGCTTTCTGCTGAAAAAGTAATTCCTCAAGCAGGGGCCCTTCCTGATCCTCAGTTCATTTTCAGCCTGTCCAATCTTCCAGTCAGTAGTTGGTCCTTTGATCAGGATCCCATGACAGGAAAAGTGATTGGTGTCATGCAGATGTTTCCCTTCCCAGGTAAATTATCTATTTCCTCTGATATTGCCGAATATGAGGCAGCTACAATGAAGTATCAACAAGAGGAGATTCGGAATCAAGTCATTCAATTGGTCAAGCAGAATTATTTTGACCTATATGCCATTGACCGGACCCTTGAAACGATTCAAAAAAACAAGGCTTTGATGGAACAGTTTGCCTTTGTGTCAGAAACCAAGTACAAGACAGGTTCCGGGCTTCAACAGGATGTTCTGCGCGCTCAGGTTGAAATATCAAAACTGGAAGATGAATTCATCATGTGGAAACAAAAAAGGCTTTCTGTTTCCGCTCGGTTGAATGCACTGTTGAATAGACCTGTTCATGCTTATGTTGATAAGACCTCACCGGAATTGATACTCCCGGATGGTTCGCAAAAGATATTTTCTGTCGAAGAAATCGAAAAGCACAGGCCGCTTTTAAAAGCATGGAATCAAAGGATTCAAAAGCAAGGAGCAGAGGTCAAACTTGCTGATCGTGAGGTTTGGCCTGATTTCACTGTCGGAGCCAGCTACAGACAGCGAAATGACCTCGCTGATATGAGAAAGATGACTGACTTTTTATCAGTGACTCTGTCTGTGAATATTCCTCTTTATTTGAACCGCAAGCAGAAGGCAAACATGGCCCAACAAGAGCTGAACTTTAAGGCGGTCAAGTCAGAGTATGAGAGTGTAAAAAACAATGTTTTATCTGAAATACAAAGCATACTGGCAGAGATGGAAAAGAACCGAAAGAGAGCTGAGCTTTATCAAGGGGGATTGCTCATCCAGGCTCAGCAATCTCTGGAGTCAGCTCAGGCAGGTTATAAGGTTGGAAAAGTTGATTTTTTGACCCTTATCAACAATTGGATGATGCTTCAGAATTATGAACTGCAGTATTTTTTTACGTTATCTGACTTTTATAAAAATTTGGCAGATTACGAACGTGCTGTTGGGATGGATGTCCTTCAGGAACAACAACAGTCACTGAATAATGAAAAAAATGAGTTTTAGGAGTCAAGAATGAAAGTAAAATCAATCATAATCCTTGTAATTGGAATTCTCGCAGGGGCTGCGGCAGCCTATTTTATCATGCCGGAAGTGGGAATTTCAGGAAAAGAGCCTCAAGAGGAAATAAGGCAGCTTTATTCATGCGGAATGCATCCGGATGTCATTTCTGATGAACCGGGAAATTGTCCCATATGCGGGATGAAACTTACTCCCATAAAAAGCTCTGGGCAAGATAAGCAAAAGGGACTAGCCGGAGATTCATCCGAAAAGGGCAAGATTCTTTACTGGCGTGCTCCTATGGATCCCACTGAGGTCTATGATAAGCCGGGAAAGTCTAAAATGGGTATGGACTTGGTTCCTGTTTATGAGGGAGAAGAAGGAGGTGGGGCTGGAAGTATAACCATTGATGGTGTTTTGCAGCAGAATATGAACCTGCGTGTGGCAAAAGTCAAGCGCAGGGATATTTTTAATGTTATCAGGGCTTACGGAAAGGTGAGTTACGCTGAGGATAAAGAATTTACTGTCACTACCAAAATAAGCGGATGGGTCGAGAAATTATATATAAACACCACAGGAGAGAAGATCCAAAAAGGTCAACCTTTGCTGGAGATATATTCGCCTGAATTGGTATCTACTCAGGAAGAGTACTTGTTGGCTCTGAAGAATTACCAGAAGTTATCGTCAAGTTCTTATGAGAGCGTACGGAATAATGCGAAAAAAATGATTACTCTAGCTCGAGAACGTCTGGAATATTGGGATATCCCAGAAGCGGAGATTAAAAAAATAAGAGAGACCGGAAAGGCTCTCCGGACTATTCTTCTGAGATCTCAAGTGACAGGGATTGTCACTCACAAGAATGTAAAGCAGGGGGACGAAGTCGCTCCAGGTAAGGACCTTTTTCACATTGTCAATTTGGACAAAATCTGGGTCGAAGCCTCTATCTATGAATCAGAGCTTTCTCATATTAAAGTTGGACAAAAGGCTGAGCTTGAACTGGATCACGTCATGGGAACAAAACGGGTTGGCGAAGTTGATTTTATCTATCCGTATCTTGATAAGAAGTCAAAGGCTAATACAGTCAGGTTGGTGTTTGACAATCATGACCAAGCCCTAAAGCCTGAAATGTACGCTACAGTCCTGATTTACAGTCATGCCGCAAAAGATACCATGGCTATCCCTTCAGAAGCCGTCATTCATTCAGGAAAGCGTCAAATTGTTTTTGTGACCCAAGGTGATGGAAAATTTGAGCCGCGAGAGATAAAAGTCGGTGCAGAATCCGAGGATGGATATGTGCAGGTTATCTCCGGTTTGTTCGATAATGAGGAAGTTGTGGTATCCGGACAATTTCTGCTTGATTCAGAAAGCAAAACGCGTGAAGCGATAGCCAAGATGAGGACAATCCAAAGTCAGAGAGAACAGGATAAGGTGAAGTGACATGTTGGAAAAAATCATTGAATGGTCTGTGAACAATCGGTTTTTAGTCGCTATTGGGATCATAGCCTTGATCATAGCTGGGATTGTATCTATGAAGACAACCCCGGTGGATGCCATACCCGATCTTAGTGATGTCCAGGTCATTATTCTCACAGAATATTCAGGCCAGGGGCCGAACGTAGTCGAAGACCAGGTAACCTATCCTTTAACCACAGCTATGCTGTCTGTTCCTTATGCCCGGGTAGTCCGAGGGTATTCTTTTTTCGGTTTTTCACTTGTGTACATCCTTTTTGAGGATGGGACCGATCTTTACTGGGCACGGAGTCGTGTTCTGGAGTATTTGAATTTCGCGGGCAGCCGTCTTCCTCAGGGAGTGACACCACAGTTAGGACCGGATGCGACCGGTGTGGGATGGGTGTATGAATATGTCCTGGATGGAGGTGACAAATATGACCTCCAGCAGTTGAGGTCTATTCAGGACTGGTATTTGCGTTATGAGCTGGCCAGTGTTCCGGGGGTCAGCGAAGTGGCCAGTGTGGGTGGTTTTGTCAAGCAGTATCAGGTAGAGGTCGACCCTGTTAAGCTCCAAGCGTACGACATTCCCCTTCAGAAAGTGATATCTGCTATAAAGCGGAGCAATAATGATGTAGGAGGCCGGTTGATTGAGATGGGAGAGACCGAGTTTATGGTCAGAGGCTTGGGATACATCAAGAATATCGATGACTTAGAGCAGGTTCCTGTTGGTATGGGACCGAACAATGCCCCCCTTCTTCTTAAGGATATTGCCCGTATCCATCTCGGGCCAGAACTTCGGCGCGGAGTGGCGGAGTGGAATGGAGAAGGTGAGACTGTTGGGGGAATTGTGGTCATTCGTTTTGGTGAGAACGCCCTCAAAGTCATAGAAGGGGTAAAAGAAAAACTGGCAGAACTACAAAAAGGACTGCCTAACGGTGTAAGGGTGAAAACAGCTTATGACCGTTCTTCTTTGATCAAACGGGCTATTTCCACATTAAAAGAGAAGTTACTTGAAGAGACTATTGTAGTAGCTTTGGTCATCATTATTTTTCTTCTTCACCTGCGAAGCTCATTGGTCGCTGTTTGTGTTCTTCCATTAGGAGTTCTAGCAGCGTTTACTGTGATGAGGGCTCAAGGACTCAATGCTAACATCATGTCTTTAGGGGGGATCGCTATTGCCATTGGGGCCATGGTGGATGCGGTTGTTGTGATGATCGAGAACGCTCATAAGCATATGGAGAGGGAATCCTTTCAAAAGCGCAGAGACAGATGGGCGCTCATTGTCAAAGCCTCAAAAGAAGTCGGTCCGGCTTTGTTTTATTCCCTGCTCATCATCACTCTCTCCTTTATTCCTGTCTTTACTCTGCAGCAGCAGGAAGGAAAACTCTTTAGGCCTCTGGCATTCACAAAGACCTATGCCATGGCCGCCTCAGCCTTTCTTGCCATCACAGTGGTCCCTGTTTTAATGGGGTATTTTATCCGAGGCAAGATAAAGCCGGAGAATAGACACCCTCTCAGCCGGATTCTCATCCGTTCCTATCGTCCGGTTATCCAATTCATTCTCAAACACAAAACAGCCACCATTATTGCCGCATTGCTGATTGTTTTTATTACAATGTTTCCTCTCTCTAGACTCGGATCTGAGTTTATGCCTCCGCTTAATGAAGGAGATCTTCTGTATATGCCCACCACATTACCGGGAATATCAATTACTAAAGCCAAGGAGCTGCTTCAGCAAACAGATAAAATCATTGCCGGTTTTCCTGAAGTGGAATCTGTGTTTGGGAAAATCGGGCGGGCTGAAACAGCTACAGACCCTGCACCTTTAACCATGATTGAAACCACGATCATGCTTAAAGACAAAGAAGAATGGCGGTCTGGGATGACCATTGAGAAGCTCACTGAAGAATTGGACCAAGCGGTCCAGTTTCCTGGTTTGACTAACGCCTGGACCATGCCCATCAAAACCCGTATTGATATGCTCAGCACAGGAATTAAAACTCCTGTGGGAATCAAACTGATGGGTCCTGACCTGCAGATCCTCAGTGATCTGGGAGAGCAGATAGAGGCAGTAATACGTCAGATTCCAGGGACAGGGAGTGTGATATCGGAACGAGTTACAGGAGGAAATTACATCGACTTTGTCATAGATAGAGAAGCTGCTGCCCGCTACGGGTTAACAGTCGGCGATGTTCAAGACATCATTATGTCAGCTGTAGGCGGATTGAATGTGACCACTACAGTGGAGGGATTGGAGCGGTATCCTGTGAATGTAAGGTACAGCCGTGAACTAAGGGATGATTTACCGTCCTTAAAACGGGTATTGATCCCAACACACTCAGGGGCTCAGATTCCTCTGGGACAAGTGGCGGATATCCAGATTAAGAAGGGACCCGCAGCCATTAAGAGTGAGAATGCCAGAAGAACAGCCTGGCTTTATGTGGATCTAAAGGATATTGATGTGGGTTCTTATGTGAAGAAAGCCAAAAGGGTTGTTGATACCTCAGTCAAGTTTCCTCAGGGATACAGCATTGTTTGGAGCGGGCAGTACGAATACATGCAGCGGGCGCGGAAAAGACTGCAGTTGGTTGTGCCTGTGACCCTTCTCATTATTTTCATGCTGTTGTATTTCAATTTCAAAAACATCACAGAAAGCTTGATCATTATGATGTCTCTCCCATTTGCTTTGGTTGGAGGAATTTGGCTTATGTGGATGAGCGGTTATAATATGAGCGTAGCAGTGGGCGTTGGATTTATTGCCTTGGCAGGTGTTGCGGCAGAAACAGGAGTGGTGATGCTTCTTTATATAGATAATGCCTATAAGGAACGCCTTTTACATGGAAAGATGAATTCACGAAAAGACCTTCATAAAGCCATTGTTCAGGGAGCTGTGGAAAGGGTTCGCCCCAAGCTTATGACAGTGACCACAACCATTATGGGTCTGATGCCCATTATGTGGGGTCACGGGACAGGGTCCCAAGTGATGAAGCGGATCGCCGCTCCTATGGTGGGCGGATTAATAACCTCAACCGTTTTAACACTCATTGTCATTCCAGCGATTTATTATGTCTGGCGGGGCCGAAAACTTTCAAAAGAATGAGCCGATTTAAAAAATAATTAAAGCACCCAGAATCACTGCTATTGATGTGAAGGCTTTGGGAGACGAAATTAGACATGATAAACTGGAAATATCTCTTGAGGTTGGTTCTACATATACAACCATGGTAAAGCTGGAAATTGTTTGTAATGATGATAACGCAGAGAAAGCCAAAGAGATCATTATGAAGCACGCTAGAACGGGACACAAAAGAGAGAATATCAGAAAATCAGTCTAATAGTGCCACACAAAAATAGCAATCCCCTTTGCCCCTTGATCAGGGGATTGGAGTATTTCATATCTTCAAACTTTTTAGCAGGATACTTCAGCCTGCTGTCGGTGAGAGTTGGTTTTGCTTAGCGGAAAATTTTCAGTCTGTTTCTTACCTTGGCAAGGAAAGGAATCCACCAGAATGAGATATTGTGGATTCTGGCATACAGGTCTGCATCATAGGCGAAGATATCACAATAACGGCACAAAATCTCCTCGGATTCATCGTGCATGCCTTTAAGCACCCGCTTGAATTCCGCGCTTTCAAACAGCGCTGAATAATCCGATTCGAGCAGGTTCCCGATAACATGCTGCATGCCATAGTCCATACAGCAGATCACCACATCCCCGTTTGGCAGCAATATATTATAGCGGAGTCTCCTGCATCCGATTTTCCCACGCCTGCGCTTGCGCCGGACGGATTTATCTTCGCCGCCTAAATTCTGAGCGCGGTCAAAAAGCCGCCAGTATTCGACCTTCTTGACGAGCGGTTTCACAAGAGGGTGTATCCGGGTACCATGTATATGATACCGCGCTTTAATCGGACTTGCGCACAGACGCTTCACAACCTCCAGGTAGGCATCATCGACCGTAATTTTTTCTTCTCCGTCTGCGGAAGGCAGGTGTACTTCAAACTCCTCAAAGGGAATTTCTGCAATCGCTTCGACATCCCGGAGAGTCATACCAGCCAAGGTAGTATAGACCCGGATCCTATGCCCTCTCTCATGTGCATAAAGCACCATCTTCGTACATTCAGGATTAAGCCACGGCTCGCTCATGCCCGCAAAGTGGACAAAAACATTCTGAGGAACCTTTTCGAGGCAGGTTTTAAACCTCTCAAGGCTCATCACGCGGGGTCCGCCCCTCTGCTGAAAGGCGCGCATAAGCATACCCTGCGGGCAATAACTGCAAGCAACACGGCATCCTATCCGGGTCGTAATCGATAGGCAGGGTGAATTGTCTGGTTTAACCGGCATGAAGATTAATTATAGCAATAAATGACAGCAGGTACAAAGGAGAAGCGACAAAATTAGCCTAAGGTCATCACCCATCATGCATATAAAATAAAGGACTAGTACACCACTCATTTGACCAAACTGCACTGGCCAGAATGGCCCCGCCTCACCTGAAAGCAGTCATGCCTGTCGAACTTGTGTTTGATCTTCTTCCTATTTCGAATGTGTTTGATGCAGGAAACAGACTACGAGTAACCGTTACCTGTGCGGACCAGATGAGTTTCGAAACACCTGAGTTAGATCCGGCTCCCCAGGTTACTGTATTCCGGAACAACGAATTTCCATCCGGCATATCTTTGCCGGTTGTTAGTGGCGTGTCTGAGGATGAGGCTCAACAGGCCGGTTTTGTGCTTATTATTTTCGTGGTTTTGGCTGTGATTTTAGCGGTGGTTCTCCTCAATTGGTTCTTGCGCTCTATAAGAACCAGAAAATAAAAACACTAACTAATCTTTTTTGAGGACCTGCTAAGCCGGATTATGCCCGAAACAAGGTTCATTCTAGGTACTTTTTGCATATAGGTTCTGTAGTCATCTCCAAACTGTTTGATAAGATGATTCTCTTCCAGTTTAGTACTCCAATAAAGAAGAGCAATTCCGGGAATGTCTAAGACTGCAAACAGCCAATGAGGGTAAAAAAGAAAGGTGGCAATGAATATGGACAGAATTCCTCCAAGATATTGAGGATGCCTGACAACAGAATAAACTCCTGAATTCACTAATCGGGTGGTGTAAACAAATGATTTTCCTTTAGGGACTTTTCCCTTCCGAGGAAACAGAATAATGGGTGCCATAACCAGGATCATACCAACAGCCCAAACCACCCAACCCAAAACAAAGAGAGGAAGATAGAATTGAGGTTTGATAAGTCCTGTGAGAACAAGAGGATTGACTGGGAAACAAGCGAGACACAGTAGAGTGAGGGCGGTCATCCAGACGATTTCTTTCACATTGAATTTACTCATTTTCTTTGTGAATAGGATACTTTATTTTGTTTTGAATTCATATCCCTGTTCATTAATGAGCTTTACGCAGGCGTCGACCACATCCGGTTCATAGAGGATCCCTTTATTCTTTTTTATTTCCTCAAGGGCTTTGCCTATACCAAGTCCTGCCCTGTAGGGTCTGTGGGAGGACATGGCTTCCACAACATCAGCTACCGCTAGCACTCTGGCCTCCATTAAGATCTGGCCGTTTTTTAATCCGTTAGGATAGCCTGATCCATCCAATCTTTCGTGGTGCTGAAGCACTATTTCAGCCACAGGCCAGGGGAAGTCTACGGTTTTCAGTATTTCATATCCCACTTTGGGATGCTGTTTTATGAGTTCGAATTCTATTTTCATCAGTTGAGTGGGTTTGCTGAGTATTTCGCTTGGTACGGATATTTTCCCAATATCGTGTATGGGGCCTGTCATACGTATGGCATCGATCTGGTCCCCAGAGAGGCCCATTTCTTTGGCAATAGAGCGGGCAAGGTCGGTAACCCGCTGCTGGTGACCTGCTGTGTACGGGTCTCTTTCCTCAACTATGGATTCTATGACTTGAATGGTCCCTCTCAGGGCGCCGCGGAGTTTCTTCAGGATTTGTTTGAGTTCTCTGTTTGATTTTTTCTGTAAGACCCGGTTCCGGAGAGACAAAATACCGTATGTCAGATCACTTGCCAGTTCTTTTAAAAGATCTATTTCTTCTTTATTGAAAGAGTCAGGTTCGGCAGCATAGATGTTCAATGCTCCGAATGTCTTTTCTTTGTCCTTCAGGGGAATAGCAATAGAAGAGGCATAACCTCTTCTCAATGCTTGTTTTCGCCAGGGAGCGTATCTGACATCAGATACAATATTTTTCATGATGGAGGGTTTGCCGGTTCGGATGGCTTTGCCTGTCGGGCCTTGGCCCTGATTTGTGTTCGCCCAGGTTATTTCAACCGTATCAAGATAGCCGTCATCATATCCAGCCTGCGCAACGGGATGCACTTTCTTCTTTTTGTCTTTTTTAGCGTATCCTATCCATGCCAGCCTGTATCCACCGGTTTTAACTATGATTTGGCAGATTTTGTCCAGCAGATCCTGTTCGTTGTCTGCTGTCACCAAAGCCTTATTGCTTTTGGCAAGAGTTTTGAGAGCTCTTTCTTTGATATATAGATTTTGCTTGATTTTATTGAGCTCGTTTTCTAAAGCTTCTTTATTTGTGCTTTTAATAGACTTTTCCCTTTTTTTTATTTAGTCGAAAAAAAGACAAAAAAATGGAATTTTTTTAAATATTAGAGATATTTCAGGAACCTATAGACGAAAAAGAATGATAGCAGGAAAAGAGCAATCCCTAGCCAATAATAGATCTTTTTTATCGCATTTGTCGGAATGAAATGCTTGGCCCGGTATACTACTGTCGAAAGAGATGCCAAGTATCCTCCCAGCCCCAACACGCCTCCGGCGATGAAAAGGACCTTATCGACATTTGTAAACGGAGTTGCCAAGCCGAAGCTCTTAGCAAGTGTCGCCCCATATAGCCAGGTCAGAATCATGGGCGGATTGGTTATAGCTAGCGAAAATCCGGAGAAAAATGCCCCGCGTTTGCTTTTGAGGGTATTCCAGTTCTCCAGCCGCAGGGGCTTGAGTTTTTTACTTTCTTTGAACGTAAGGAAAGCTATAATCCAGAGGACAACGGCCCCGACGGCGCTGAAAGCAGCCATGACCCAGGGAAGTTCAAGGAAGGAGGCAATGCCGAAAAGAGCGGTAATGCCATAAATAGTATCGGAGGAAACAGAACCGAGGACAACCATCCAGGCAGCTCTCAAGTCTCCGCTGATAGCCCTTTTTACAGCTTCAATCTGGGATCCCCCGACCGGGATCGCTGTGACAAAACCCATAACGACAGCTAACAAAAAAAGGAAGATGTGCTTCATCGGCCGGATTCTACATGTGAAGATTTTTGATGAGACAAAGTCTTCAGAAAAGTATCGAGCATCTCGGTTATTTCCTCTTCATCGACTTCATCGAAACAGCGGATGGTACGGCAGGTTTTGTAGATCTTGTTCACACATGTGATGTTTCGACAGGGATTTTTTGCCATATACGACCAGGACGGGGCATCTTGATTTGCGGGAAGATATCCCGGTTGGAAGGAATCATAACCGGACATTCTGGCTGGTGTAGCGCCGAAGATAGACAGCACGGCTGTTCTGTTTCGGAACTTGTACCTCCCTGACCGGGAAGACTTCCGCGCTGCGGCTATATGGAGAGGACCGGTATCGCCGGACACGAAAACGTCACAAATGTCAATGAGGGCCGCAAAGGCCTCAAGGGACAGGCTGGCTCGGACAATCCTGGTTTTTGAACGGAGGGGGTCAGGCAGGGAAGCGATAAGGCCTTTGCCAATGCCTTTCTCGGTGTGTCCTGCAGCAACCAGAATTGAGGTGTTCAGTCCGGCAGTACGGGCCAACAGCCCTGCCCATTTCTTGAAGGGTATACGAGTGAGCGGGGAAGAAGCGTCGGGATTTAACATGATGACAGGCAGGCCGTCGGTCAGGTCAGATTGTGCTATTAATTTCCGTGCCTCTTCCACAGCTCTATCCCTGAGAGTCAGGTGCAGACCAGTGAAATGTTCTGGTCGTTGCGGTTTAGCCAGCAGGGAAAGCATCTTCCAGGTGAAACGGTATGTCTGGAAAGTAAAATGATTGATCTCTGAGGGCTGATTTTCATTTCGGACGATAGTCGGCGCGTATGTCAGGAAATTGAGTATTCTTTTTTTATTGATTCCTATATCCTTTTCATTGATGTAAGGATTGAAATTAAGAATTAGATCATACTCTCCGGTCCGAATCATGTCCCGTAAATCCAGCAGGTCTCTTGTGGAGACGAACGAGCCGTTCGAGAAGAATGGTCGTATGTGCGTAGCTTCGGGATTGCCTTCGATCAGGGGATATGCTGTTCGGTTAACCACATAATCCACCCTGGCTTCGGGAAAAAAGTCCCGAATGGCCGTGAGTGCTGATTGCGACACAACCGCATCTCCGATATGAATGTCGGGAATGACGAGGAAACTGTTGAAGGATTTCAAACCCATGACAACCCTCTGATTGTGATGGGTAAAAAGCGCGGACAAAATTGGATTTCCGGCTAGGGGCCGAAAGGTCAGATCAAGGAAGCGCGAGCCGAATCGCGGGAAACGGTCTGTGAGCCGGCTGGTTGCATGAAAAAGCGCTTTCTGTAGTTTGTTATAGAGTCTTCGATTTTCGGGCAAAGCCCCATGAATGGGCTGATCTTGGCCATTTGGGCCGGATAGATGCTTTCGGTCGTGCCGGGCTTGAGTATGATTTTCTTTTTTGCTGTTTTTTTGCAATTTCGGATGTACTTTGGTTTTATATTGTTCACTGACTATCTCAAAGAGAGGTCAGAAGTGTTCTTCTCCTGCCTTGAGGCGAGCGCTTTAGCCAAATCCAACTGTTCGACTTTGAAATAAAAAAGGTGAATATTTTTCATTATTGAACATTATATTATGCAAATTATCATATGAAATTCCTGTTTCAATGTCAACTCTCAGTCCTTAAGAAAAGGGCTGATCTACTCCTACAAATGTAATTTTCTCCCTTCGGTATTTTGTATGTCCCCTCAACCCTAATTGTGTCTGGAGACGCGGTGACAACAGCTCGCAATATAATGTCGAATGAATTATTGTTTAGGGCGGGCATTGTTGGAAATTTGATAACCCAGCTTCTCTTTATATTCATCGTATTATTGTTATACAAATTATTCGAACCGGTTAACAAAAACCAATCTTTGCTGATGACTTTATTTGCCTTGGTAAGTATTCCAATCGCTATGCTTAACGAGCTCAACAATATCGCAGCTCTTCTTGTGCATAACAATCCTGAACAAATGAAGTTTTTTCTTGATTTAAACGCGCAAGGAGTTACTATCGCCTCGATTTTCTGGGGCCTTTGGCTTTTTCCCTTAGGTTATTTGATTTATAAATCGGGCTATTTTCCCAAAATCATCGGCATTCCGGTGCTGATCGCAGGTTTTGGTTATACATTGGGTTCCTTTTTGAAGTTGCTGACACCGGATCTTAAGACATTCTTGTCAATTCTGGATTTTATGGATTTTGGTGAAATCATATTCATTCTCTGGCTGGTATTTAGAGGCGTTAAGCTGAAACAAATAGTCATAGAAAAATGAGGGATGAAAATACCAACTTTGATAAATCTGATTTTCGAAATACAGTGCATCGTTTCACACCGGAGAATATAAAAACGAATCTAGCGCTGGTAGAAATTCTGAAGAAGACTGCTGAAAAAAAACGCAACACCGGCACAAATCGCACTTTCATGGTTACTGGCGCAAAAACCTTGGATAGTTCCAATTCCGGGGACTACAAAAATTCATCGACTTGAAGAAAATATCGGTGCTGCATTGGTGGAATTATCTAATGAAGACCTTAATGAAATTGAAAATGCTGCGGCAAATATTACTATTCAAGGGCATAGGTATTCAGAGAGCAGCCAGAAAATGGTAGATGAATAAAATATTTGTATCAGTTTATTAAAAACCACCGAACCACCTTTTAATCTGAACTGAGGAACCAATTAATCCCCTTTATCCCTCTTGAACAATCAGGGGAGAACTAAAGGAATGTGTTTCGGCAGAGGCGATGGTGGGCGATGCAGGATTTGAACCTGCGACTTCTACCGTGTGAAGGTAGCAC
>CAYWDH010000006.1:0-91135 GCA_964456985.1 uncultured Eubacteriales bacterium | reverse complement strand
GAAAAGCCTCATCCGAAGGCTAAATCTTCAATGTCGCTTCAGCCACACCTGATTTCCTTAAGGCTTACACAATCTCGACTCGTGAATAAGACAGGTTAATATTCCTTATGCAAATTGTCATTGCGTGGAATGTAGTGACGAAGCAATCTCATCAGGCTCTTGTTTTATTAATGATATGACATAGATCACGACCAGCACCGCAACCGTGCCTATGGCATCCATCACAATATCCATGAAAGATGCGTTTCTAGGTTTAAGGAAGCTCTGTAACGTCTCATCCATACATCCGTATCCGATGGTGATGAGTGCCGTGTACATGGCCCATAAATACTTCCAAATACGCTTATCTTCGGCTCTGAAAAACCGGTAGATAAGAAAAGACATCAAACCATAAGCGATCACATGCAAAGAGCGCCGCAGATAAATATAATAAATCCCTATTTGATAGGGACTTATATCTCCCTTCAGCCACATCCAGAATTTGAAATTCAATCTATAGAGAATAGGGCTGCTCAAAAGCTTGTTCCACAGGGGGAAAAGGAATCCCATCCATAAAAGAGGGGGCAACCAGTATCTGACTCTCTTCACTCCGTTCCCCTTAAAGACAGAATAAGGTTCTCATATCTCTCCAGCACTATATCCTTGGCATAATATTTTTCCACGTATTCTCTGGCTCTCTTCCCCATTTCCTTCCGTTTTTCCTTTTCCTTTTTGAGCATTTGAAACATCTCTGCCATACCTTCGATATCAGCAGGCTTTCTATTCAGGCCGCATCCCGCATCAGAGATGATATGGGCTACTTCCGACTCATCATCCGCAAATCCGATGACCGGACGCCCGGCAGCCATATAATTATAAAGCTTTGAAGGTACTGAAAGCTCCGTCTTTTTTTCATCCAGAGGCACCAGAAGCAGATCAGACGCACCGAGAAGCAGCGGCAGATCCTTATACGGTTGGAAAGGAAGAAACACCACATTTTTTAGCTTCAATTGTTTGGCTTTTGCCTCTAGAGCCGGTTTTTTCAATCCTTCCCCTATGATAACAAGACGAAAATCTCCATCACTTTCTATCATTTTCACAGCTTCCATGACCTTCTCCAAAGTCACATAACTGCTTAATGTCAGTGTGCCGGAATACATGGCCACAAACTTATCTTCCAGAAAAAACCGGCGCGACACTCGATTGTTCTTTGGATAAGGACGCATGAATCCAGCATCAACCCAATTCGGCACGATATGAAGTTTATCATTATTCACTCTTTTGTTCAAAAGATTTTGCTTGAACCCTTCACTGATCACAACAATATCATCAGCTTGTTTGTATATCCATTTTTCGAATTTCTGGGCAAGGCGAATGGCCCATTTTTTTCTTAAAAGGCCTGATTCTATGGAAAGGTCAGGATGAATATCCTGCACACTCATCAAAACACCGGCTCCCTTCCATTTCCGGGCAAGCCATCCGACGATTCCGATCTGAAGAGGAGGGAGCCTCAGGAAAAGAACATCATTTCTTTGTGCCCTTCTAAGGTTCCATAAGGACCAAAACGTATAAATCGTCCACGCGATAAGCCTACCTATATGATGGATCGTGTAGTTTGTTCTGTACCTTTTTATCGTGAAGCCACCTGTTTTTTCTTTTTGATACAATTTTCCTTTATAAGGCTTGTGATGGGGAGGTCTGGGAATGGTTGTCACAACTTCCACATCATGCCCTCGTGCGCTGAGATAGGAAGCCAGCTCGTTCATTAAAATAGGCGCACTCCCGTATTCCGGAAGATAATACATTGTGTGGATATAAATGGTCATAGTTTTCCTATCTTCTATTCACCATTCACGATTTTCCATTTACCGCCTTTTTGCCCATACGTAAATATAGGCGGTCGCTGGAATAAAAAGCAGAAGGTCAACTCCAAAAAAAGCAGCTGTCGATTCAAAAAGACTCCGTGAACTGAGAAATCCAATAATGAGAACAGATTCAATGAGAAAAGGCCTGTTTATCACATCCGCATCTTTTATCCGCTTTAATACCTTTTCTTTCAGAATCACATACCAGATACTAAAAACAGCGGCCGCAAAAAAAACAAGCCCCACAATACCTCCGTGCAGCATGGCATGCAGATAGGAATTATGCATATGCTGCGAATCAAGGAGTATTCTGTCCGCATGAAAACCCCATCCCAGAAATGGGGATTTTTTTATCTCAACCACAGCCTGCTGCCAGGTATACTGACGGCCGGTCAGGTTTACAAGCTGTTCCAGGCTTCCATGCGCTCTCTCCTGAAAACCGGCTCTCCATAGAACAAATGCTGCAGCAGGGCCTAAAAAGAGAAACTGCCATCTGAGTCCCATGATATATACCAAAAGCACCCCCACAACACCCAATCCTAGGAGAGCAGTCCGGGACTGAGTCTGCATAAGGGTATAGGCCGACAGGATAAGGGGGGCAGCCCAAATATATCTCCACACGCTCTTTTGGGATAACAACCTGACTCCGGAAATAATGATCAACACTAAAGCAAACCGCGCCACTCCATTCGCTCTCATTTCCCCCAGACCAAAAGGAAGCTCGTAAAACATAAACCTCATCTTCCCGCCAAATCCATAATTATATATATCTGGGAGAAGAAGTATAAAAACAAAGAAGGATGCCGCATAATTCACAGAAAGGACCTTTCGTATTCTCGCTAGACCATCTTCTCCTGAAACAAGCATCCAAACCGCCAGTACAGGAGCCAGGTAAACTCCTCCCCAGTAAAGGGCTGTGAGCTTTTCAGGTGAAAAAAAGGATACAGCCACTCCCACCACACAATAGTAAAAGAAAAAACCAACAGGATTCGAAAAAGAAGGAATTTTAGCTCCTTTTAAAAGCATCCACATCAAACATATATACAGCGCCAGAAGCGGCAGAAATGCCCTGGCTCCCTGAAAAAGTGACAGAGGATTGGAAAACATCTCCCCTGTCACACTATAAGGGCCTGTAAAAAGGCCTCCCCACATCATAAACCATAGAAGAACCGGAGCCGTTAGCATTGTATCTTATCTCACTTTCTGGTATATCTCTTCCATCCTCTTGCCCAACTCCTCCCACACATAATAGTCTTTGGCCCTTCTCCTTGCCGCTTTTCCCATCTTTCTTCGCAAAGGCTCATTCTTATACAAAGTCTCCAGAGCCAGCGCTAGTTCGTTGACCAGCATCTCTTTTGTCCTTGGTTCGACTCTGATGCCCCACTCTTTTCTAATGTGAAAACCAGGACCGGCTGTATCCACACACACCACTGGTTTACCCTGGGCCATTGCCTCAACCACAACCGCACCGCCTCCGTCGCGAAGACTAGGAAAAAGAAACACATCACACTTCCGCATCAGGCCAAAAAGCTTTTTTCTTTCCATCCATGAAGTTATTTTCACTCTGTATTTAAGATCAAACCTTTCTATGAGAGCCTCAAGATTCTTTTTCTCAGGGCCGCTGCCTACTATTTCAAACACAGTGTTTTGATTTTCCTGACAGAAAAGATAAAAGGCTTGCAGAGCCATATCAAACGCCTTTAACCTGTGCAATCTTCCTGCTGTAAGCACTAAAAATTCCTTTGACTCTTCTTTTTTTTTTGGAACAGGCCCTATCTCTTTCTTATTGATGCCGTTTACTGGAAAATAATAAACTTTTTTATGAAACTTCTCAGGAATTTTTTCTTTCGTCTCTTTATTACAGACTAATATCGCTTTGGCTTTTCTGACCAATCGTCTCCTTGTCCAGAGTCTTCGTCCCAACCACTGCGCTGCCACTCTGCCCTTTTCAGCAAACCTTCCGTAAAAACTGAACTCCTTTAAAAGTTCTTTGGGAACGGTCTGACCTCCTCCCACCGGGCCCCAAATAAAAGGAACCGGAAGGAACGCTCCTATAAAACTGGGGATCCAGTCATTGCCGAATGTCACCTGATGGGCCAGATCGAATCTAATTTTTTTATGAAGACGCCTGGCCTTTCTCCATGCAGCGAACTGCCAGATGTAATAATAGATACGCTCTCCGAATCCGACCTTATAGAGAATATTCTTCAGCAAGGACAGATTGACAAAAATGACCTTGGCTCCCTCAAGCTCTCCTCTGGCCATCTCCTCCATAACCGCTTCACGGTTGTATCCGTGTGTGAGGATCCAGAGGTCATGACGTTTATTGATCTGCTGAACCAGCCTCCATCCTACGAGGTCTTCTCCCGGATGAAGCTGCATGGAACCTATGGGATTAAAGGCATAGGCTGAAATAAGAACTTTCATTTGCCTTTTCTGTTATTGCGGGCTTCTGAAAGAAGCGCGATAATCTCCATTATCCTAATTATCATTCTTTATGAATCGAGGAAACAATTCTTTAATATCAACTAGAAAATTTTTAATGATTTTTTCCCAAGAATATCGTACCTCTACTAGTTTCTTCCCATTTAAACCAATATCATTTGCTTTTTGAGTGTGGGCTAATAAATCAAGAACTGAATCAGCAAACTCAGTTTCATCATCAGCGATTATTATATCTTTACCGTATAAAACATCCAGACCTTCGGCTCCTTTGGTTGTTGAAACAACTGGCTTTCCAGCAGCCATATACTCCAGAATCTTTAACCTTGTTCCTGATCCTGAAAATATCGGGGCGACACACACATTACAGGCTTTAATAAAAACAGGGACTTCTTTATAAGGTATCACTCCCGGATTGATTATAAACTCCTTATCAAAATGCGTTTTCCCTCCTAAAACAGCCAGTTTTACGCTTTTTTCTTTTGATAATATTTTGGGAAACACTTTGTTTACTAAAAAATCCAGTGCCTCCACAGTAGGCTTGTATCCGGCGAGCCCTATAAAAAGCACCAATTTCCCCTCTAAACCATACTCACGCTTAATTTTCTCTATACGGTCTTTGCTAACTTCAGTAAAACTTCCTATATCCACTCCATTTGGCACCAATACAGGCTCCGCTCCATAAAGTCTTTTAAACAAATCCGCATCTTTTTGGGAGACGGCTGTACTCATGTCCGCATGTCTCATCAGCCATTTTTCTGAGTGTTTAGTTATAAGAACAACTGGCCAGATGTTCTTTTCTTTCCTTAATAGATACTCTACATTATGCGAATGGTAAATAGTCATGAAATCAAGGTTCATCAAGTTAATGAATTTGGCCAGTATGAAATAATAAAAAGTCCAGGATGCCCCTTCGAAAATGACCACATCCGGATTTATTTCTTTTATCTTTTTTAGAATAAAGTAAATAGAAAAGAAAATTTTAAAAAATTTTAAAATTTTATTCTTTGAAATGATCCTTATATCAATCAAGTCAACTCCATCTTCTAATTTTTTCCCCTTTTTTTTCCTGGATAGTTGGTGGTTGATTTGAATGAGATGCTTTTCTCCTGGCAGAAATTTTGCCAAATGATAAGAAACATTAGCAGCTCCACTTTCCGGAGGAAAAGTTTCATAGAAGGAGATCAAAATTTCTTTCATTCTTCGATATTTATATTTAGGTTAAAAGTACTTTCTCTTTTTATTTATTCAATAGCTTTTTATAAAGAAAGAGAACTCGATAATTCTTTAAAAGATATTGCGGATATCTCTGTAGCGTATATAAAAAACTATTTGGGGTTTCTAATGTATGATGCAGAGCCTCACTCCACCGCTTCTCCCTTAAGGAGGTGGTTAAAAGTCTGTATTTTAAAATTTTTCTTTTTTCACGAAGGCTCTTTTTAACAGATTCATTAAGCCACTTTAAAGATAATAAATGCTTAGACATTTCCAATTCATTTAGTATTGCACGATAACTGGATGATAGAGAACCTGGCGTTATCCGGTAATAATAGAGAGGTTTATTCACAACTAAAAGATACAATCCAGCTTTATATAAAGATAATATAAATTCCAGCCACTCAGCACCTCCGAATTTTTCGTTAAACTTTATATAATTTTTTCGAAGAATCTGCATAGGAATCATTGGCTTTATATCCAATCCGCTTTTTACTAAATCCGTTGCCTCAGGAAAAGAAATAAATTCAGCATTTAATCTTTGTTTTCTGAGTAATGATTCCCATGGTAATAACTTATCATTTTTTCCATTAAAACACACAAGTATATCACTTCCTATAAAAGTGCGAGGGTGTTTATCAGCGACCGCCAATAATATCTTAAGTCTCTCTTTATGCCAATAATCATCTGCATCAATGAAAGCGACCCACCTGCCTCTTGCCGCTTGTATACCTATGTTTCTAGCTGCACCTGGTCCCTTATTTATTTTAAGTTCATATAATTTGATTCTGGAGTCTTCAAACTTGCGGACCACTTTGACTGTACTATCAGTGGAAGCATCATCAATAATAATCAATTCAATATCTTTGAAAGACTGGTTTAGAACTGACCGAACTGCCTGAGAAATGAATCTCTCTCCGTTAAAAACGGGGAAAATGACAGATACAGTCACTTTCCCATTTTTCATTTTAATTCACCACCATTTATCATTTTCTCTGTAAAAACATTATGTTCTCTTTAATCACGGGATATATGCTATAATGAAACATCTTATCAAAAATAAGGGCCACTAACAGATAAAGAATAAGTCCCCCCAGGCTAATAACGATCAATTTCCAAATCCCAATAAAAAAAACTGATTTTGCCCAAAAAATAAGCAAAACAAAAACAATAGTATTGAATAAGGGGATTCCAAGTTCCTTTAAAAATGCTTTGGATGAAACAGAAAGCAGCTTGATAACATAGAAAGCAAAAAACACTCCGGATATCAGGACGCTAAGAATAACCGCGAGAGAAGCTCCAACTAATCCAGACTTGATTATTAAGGGATAGATACAAACCGCAAGAATGATAAATCGTATGACCTGACATCTTGTCTCTATTCTCGGCTTTCCTACACTGTAAAAAAGGGGGACTGTTGTGGAAATAATGGCCCTGAGAAGACCTGCCAATACCAATGCCTGCATTGCAGGAACCATAGGCAACCATTTTTCTCCAAGAAATATTCGGATAAATTCAGGAGATAAAGCAAATATAAGTCCTGTAAGGGGGAAGATGAGGAACGAAGTGAATCTCAGAACTTTTAAATAAGACTCTTTTAATTTGGAAAGGTTATCCTGAATTTTCGTATAAGCGGGCAGAGTAACCTGAGATATAAGCGTTGATATTTCAGTTGCCGGAGCATTCGATATTTTATAAGCGAGTTGATAAAAACCCAGAAGTGTTGCACCCAATACTTTTCCGACTAACAAATCATCCCCCTGTGTAATGAGAAAAACCAATACCGCAGAACCCAAAATCCACTTTCCATAAGAAAAAAGTTCCCCTGCCTTATGGAAGTTAGAACTGATTTTGGGTTTATATGGATGGATGATGTAACTTGCTATAACCTGAGCGATTTTTCCAGCTATTAGTCCGAACAAAAGCGCCCACACACTCCGCATTATAATGGCAGTGGTAACAGCCACAACAAAATCAGTGACGGTTCCTGCTGTGATGTATATGAACTGCTTATTAAACTCAAGCTCTTTTTGAAAATACACCACTCCAACATTTGTAAAAGCTGTAATGAGACTCGCTAATCCGATCAATTGAACAATTCTTGTTGCCTGAGGTGTTTCGAAAAATTTGGCTACTAGTGGTGCAACCAATATAATTAGGCTGAAAAGAATAATCCCTCTTATCACAAGAATGGTCCAGGCTGCATCTAGATAATCCTTTGTGTTTTCCTTTTTTTGGATCAAAGCTTCTCGAAATCCGGTCTGAGAAAATGTCTCCAAGGTCATCAATGTGAGAAGCGCAATCCCCATTAGACCGAAATCCTTGGGCGCTAAAAGCCGTGCCAAGATGACAAGCCTGCCAAGATAAAATAACTGATGCACAAAGCGCATGCCAAATACCCATGCACCACTTCGTGCTACCCGAGTGCCTAAATTTTCCATTGCTTAACAGTTACTTTTTTTGCCAGAACAATTGTAAAAAGTCCATAGTAAGGAAATATTTTAGCTAAAAATTTCCCTGCAAAAGGAATCCCCCATGTCCCCCCATGATTACTGATAACTTTAAATCCGTATATTCTCAGCAGGTCATTCATGGCTCTGGTTGCAAACAGCCTTAAATGACCGTGGCCTTTTGTCTCGTACTCTGCTGATTTCTCCCATCGCCTTGTTGAGAGAACGTTTCCTAAACCATAGTATTTATCTGACACCATGTTCATAGGGGGATTTATAGTAAATAGCATCATCAATATATAGGCTAAGGCGGCTTGATTCGGGACTGAAAGAAGCAAAAGCCCTCCTGGTTTTAATACACGATGCGCCTCAGAAATAACATGGTCTGTATCAGGAATATGCTCCAGACACTGCGAACCAACCACAACATCTATTGAGTTATCCTTAAGGTTCCATTTCTCTTTCCCCATATCCTGATCCAAGCATGTGTATCCAAGTTTATGACAGTATGAGGAAACTTCTTTAAATTCAATAACATACTTGTTTTTAGCTTTGACATGATTCAAGTTTTTAAGCAAAGGTGTATTGCCCGGGCCCAATTCAAGAAATTTTCCCTTTAATGGTCGAAGATAATCCCGCATCACACCTCTATTTATGTGGGCAGCATTTTGAAATGGAGAAGCAAGATATTTTTTAAATTTATCAAACATGATTTACCCCACCAATATCTATTATTTCAATTTAACAATATTGCTTTGGCGGGCTACCGCCGGTGGGAATTTTTACTTCTCTGATTCAGTTTTCATTAATTCCAGTATATCCATAAGGACCGAATCGGTCTCTTTATTCCATTTGCCCGGAAAAACAGATACAGAACTGCTGCGATTCACTAAAAAAGTCGTTAATTATGGGTCATCTCTCAACAATTCTTCCTCTTTAAAATGGAACGGTTATGATTATGCCCGTATTTTAAAACAAATTAAATACTCATACCAGATGAATTTCAGGGTGATATTACACCCTTATGCTTAACCCCTAAAGGTGACCTTTTCTGACAAATCCTCTCCGCAAAAGCCAAACCAGATGCCAGAGATAACAAAAAATCCGCCTTCCGATCAAATCCCTGGATACGGATGCGATAACGTATTTCTCCGGGCCGAGTGAAAAGGAAACGGCCTTTCCCCTTCTCTCCACCCTGACAACATAACCATAAATCGAATCTCTCTGAACACAGCCATCCGCCTTATAGGAATTATCCCCTTTTACGAGATACTCATTTCCTCTTTTCCGGATCACTCTATGAACGATCAGTTTCCCGGATAAAGGCTCCTCACAGGCGACAATATCCCCGATTTGGATCTCACGGCCTGATAAAGGCGCCAGAGTGAGAACATCTCCATTTCTTACGAACGGCTGCATGCTGAAGCCTTTTGTCTCGAATCTGAATTTTTTTCCTCTCCTCAACACTTCCTTGAGCAGGGATTTCAGAGACTCCCCTTTTAATAACAATCCTTTTTTTCGTTTTATTTTTACATTAAACTCAGATTTCGGTCTACTGTCTCCCATAATCATCTGATTCCTTCATCATTCTGACATGATAAACCATCAGGGTCAATAGAGATATAGAAAAAGAAGATCCTTTTATATGTGCTTCTTGATAATATCCCGAAGCACATATAATACAAACAGAAAATTTCCAATGAAATATCTCCTCCACAACCTGAAGGGTTCCTTATACAAACGGTACATCCATTCCAGGCCTGCTTTCTGCATGAGTTGAGGAGCTCTCCTTTTTTTTCGGGAAATAAAATCAAACACAGCTCCCACTCCCACACACACAGGGACCTTAAGGCGGTAGAGATTCTCCCATATCCATTTTTCCTGTTTGGGTGCTGTCAATCCCACCCAAAGAAAATGAGGTTTGGCAGCATTGATTAAATAAATAATTTTTTGTGTCTCTTTTTCACTGAATTTCTCAACACTCGGAGGGGAATACGTGCCCACCACTTCCAATGAAGGATATTGTTGATTCAGGTTCTTTTTGATAGCCTGAAGAACATCCCTTCCGGATCCCATGAAAAAAAACTTATATCCTTTTTTCTGGGCAAGTCCGGCGCACTCATGGAAAAAATCAGTTCCGGTCACTCTCTCCGGAATATAAGAACCATAAAACCGAGACACCCATGTCAACGGCATCCCGTCCGAAATGGAAAGGCTTGACTGATTTGTTATCTTCCTGAATTTCTTGTCTTTCTGCATTAAAACAGTGCACCAGACATTCGGAACACACACCTGATGGCTCTGGCCGGAAGCAATGAAGGATTCCGCTAAGGCAACCGCCTGTTTTTTTGTGACAGCATCCACTTTCACTCCGAGTATATGGCACGTCTTTATATCCATAATATGTATTTTATCCACTTCTTTTCTTAATTCAATCTCTAACTCTCCTGACAGACCTGTAAATATCCAGAAGCTTCTGATATCCCTTTTTCTCACCAAAAATAAGGACTGCTTTTTCTCTAGCTTGCTTCCGCATCTTTTCCAGAAGCGAAGAGTCCCTTAAAAGCCTATCGATTTGATTGTTCATATCTTCCATAAAACTGGGAGAACAAAGAAGCCCGTTCTGTTTATCCTCAATGATCTCAGGCACTCCGCCGATCGAGAAAGCTACCACCGGAACTCCCAGGGCCAGGCTTTCCACAAGCACATAGGGAAAATTTTCATAATACAAAGAAGGAAAGAGCAGAAAAGCAGCTCTCTTTAAGATATCAAACCTTTCCTCTGATGCTATGTAACCGAGACATTCCACATGCAAAAGCCCGTTTTTATCTATAAAACGTCTGGCTTCATCAAGAAGCGGCCCTTCTCCGATGATTTTAAGCCCCAAGTTCTTTCTTTCCTTAAAAAGCTGAAGCAGAGTCATCACGCCTTTTTCTCTGGATAACCTCCCCATGAATACAGCATAGGGTTCATAAGTATGAGAACAGCTCAATTCAAGAGTATCTATAAAATGGGGCTTCACACGGATCTTTTCTTCGGGAATTCCGGCTTCCATCATCTTCTCTTTCAAAAAATGACTTGGCGATACAAACACATCAACTTTACGGAACATGCGCAACATCCTGTGCAGACCAAGGCTTAAAGCCACAGCCAGACTCTGCCAAAAATTTCCGTTAAGGCATCTCTTCAGAACAGCATGGAAGATATTTCCAGAGAGACATTTCTCGCAGATATGTCCTTTTGGGTCCAAAAGCAATCCGTTGGGGCATCCCAGCCGGTAATTATGCAGGGTCTGCACTATAGGTATACGGCACCTCTTCACAGCAAAATATACAGAAGGAGATATGAGGGGAAAAATATTATGGATATGTACCACATCCGGCAAAAAACGGCGGATGAGCTTTATGACTTCTCTGTATGTCCTTAGTGAAAAAAATACATTGACTGCAAGCTGGCAGAACTGGATAAGGCGTGAATCAGATATCTCTTTGTTGTCCCTGCTGTACACACATACCTTGTGTCCTTGAGATTCCAGGGCCTTTTTGTCAATCTCCAGGGTACGTGCTTCTCCCCCGCGGTTTTTGTAGTAATTATGTACGATCAGGACTCTCACTTTTTTTCCCTTTGAACATAATCAATGGCGTCTTTAAAGCCCTTGAGCATTTTGTCGAAAGAACAGACACGGCTGACCATGTGTTCCATTTCTTTCTTCATGGAATCCTGCCTTTTTTCATCTCTGAGAAAAGCCGCGATCATACCGGCCATGGATTCCTCTGCCTCTGCTGTCAATCCGGTCCGACCCTCAAGGACATATTCGATCTCCTCGTTGTGGAGAGGATTTTCTCTCCCGGATTTTAATGTGATAAGAGGTGTGTCAAAACAAAAGGAATGCACAGCAGCCAGTCCTAGGTTCCTTGGCACCACAGCTAAGTCCGAGGCAAAGAGCATTTTTCCTGTTATTTTCAGGTCATTTATCGACCCATACAGAGTCACCTGATCTGCAAGTCCTGAATCCTTGACTTTTTTTTCCAGAGAATTACGCTCCGGACCATCTCCGATAATATGAAGGTGACAGTCAGGAATCCGCCGGATGACCTTTTGAAAAATACCGATCAAAGCCTGGGGCCTCTTCTCACGGATCAGGCGTCCAATAAATATGAGATGGTATTGGCCTGAAAAACCCAATTCCTTCCTAACATGACTTTTACCCTCTTTGCGAAGCCTGTCTCTCAAGGACAGAAGCTCCGGTGTGTAGAGCGTGTTTTGAGCGACAAAAATTTTTTCAGGAGTGCGGACATACGGCTCAAGGCGCTTCTTCCCTGCCCTCGAGTAGGTAAGTACAGCATCACACTGGTTTATCCACCAGACTCTGAGCTTATCTGCTAATGAAGCCTCCGGAGAAAAGCCTTTTTTCGTATTAATGATAGGTGACCAGATAATAAGCTTATATCCAAAAAACCGCTTTAAAAAAAGAAGAAAATAATTGGACAGGATGAGGATTGAAAATTCAGTGATGACAATACGGGGCCTGTATTTTATCAAAGGGGAAAAGATGTCCATAAAAACAAGAGTTTCTTTGGAAGGAAGAGGATAGAAATCCCTTATTTCCTCTGTCACTGGGGATGGCTTCTCTTTACTCAAATAAGTCCCCTTAGGCCCCTTCCGTCCTGTGCACAGTATAATCCCCAGCTCTTTATAAAGTGCCTGAAAAATTTTTCGCCTGTAATGCGGCTGGAGCCTCTGGAACAAGAGAATCTTCCCCGTCACTTTAATTTCTCCCATAACTGCCCTGCATATCCTACGGTCTTTGTACTGAGAGCCAGCCAATAAAACGATACTTTTTCCCACATAGAAAGCTCATCCCATTGGCGGAAAATATGTTTGATACGGGCAGGCAGAACGAAAAATTTTTTCCCCTGTTCTGCTGGACTTCTCACCATCAAACCATAGCGGTCAGGGTAGAGTCTCTGAAGCTGTCCGATCCCCCTGCCCACACGGAACGCTTTTTTTATTATGCTTTTAAAAGTGCTTCTAGTGGGATGCCAAAGTGTGATTTTCTTATTGAAATCAAAATTAATTCCAGCCTCATACAATCTGTTGCCGAACTCTTTGTCCCCTCCGGATATCAACCGGCTGTCAAAGTATCCGAACCGGTTGAAAATCTCACGCCGCGTAAAAAGAGAACCCATTGTCCCGAATTTATGTACTTCCACGTATTCTTCCTGAGGAAACTCCTTCAATCTTGTGTATTTTGAAATAAGTCCTTCTTTGTCACTTTTAGAATAATTTTCAATCCTAAAAAACATATAATCAGACTTTTCCTTCTCCATGTCCCTGAGTCCATCACGCAGCCAGTTTGAATCTGCAGTCATATCAGCGTCTATAAATGCCAGCACATCTGCCGCAGCCATCCGGATGCCTTTGTTCCGCGCCGCGCAAGGGCTTTGAATAGATTCTTCCTTAAAAATTTTTATTAGATCCGGATATTTCTTATGGAACGCCTCAGCCGTAATCCAGGTGCTGTCTGTGGAGCGGTTATCCACGACAATGATTTCATAGTCTTTGTGTGAAAAATCCTGATTGACCAATGAATTGAGAGTCTCGCTGAGCCCCTCCGGGTCATTATAGACAGGAACAATGACAGATATCTTTGGAAGATACGCCACGCCCATTATTTGATTTCCCTCTTCTTTTTATGTTTTCGCTCAAAAAACAAGCCCTGTATGAATCCGTAAGTCTTTTTAGCTGCTGAGATCCCTTTTTTTCCTAAAAGGGCTATACATAAATAAATATAGGCCGGAATATTCCTTTTGGATTTTTGAATACCCTGTAGAGCAAATTTTTTTAATTTCTCCGGATCATCTCTTTTGTAAAAGATATCAGCTGCATTCAAATACAGTTTGTTCTTTGATTTTTTGAGATATTTTTTCCTAAACTCTTTGCTTATTTTTTCATTTTGAAAATATCGCTCATGCAAACCAAATCTCTCTTTAATTCTGACATCCTGGTTTTTATAGGTTTTTGAGTCTGGGTGCATCCGAAAAGCGGCCAGTTTCTGCGGAATATACTTCCCCTTCATATCATGGACAGCCATTCTTATCCAGTACTCAAAATCAAATACAAAATAAAAGGATTCATCCAGATAACCGATACGGTCGATAACAGATCGGCGCATCAAAAATCCCGGTTGGGGAACCGGATTTTTCCAGAAGACCAACATGTCTCTTAAATCAAAATTTCCTCCCTTAAAGTCACGATCGCAAGGGTATGACTGTTCATCCACCCTGGCCACATCTCCATAACACAAATGGATCTCCGGATTTTTCTTCAAGGCATCGACAGTGGTTTCTAAGGAATGGGGATAAAAAAAATCATCGGAATTGAGCCATGCAACATACTCTCCTTTTGCGATTTTCCAACCTTTATTGACGGCATCAGCATGTCCCTTATCAGGTTCACTGACCCAGTGGGAGAGATGCTTTTCATACTTTTTTATGATTTTGACGCTTCTGTCCGTGCTCATCCCGTCAATAATAATGTATTCCAAATTGGGATATCCCTGCAGCAGGACAGACCGAATGGTCTCCTCTAAAAACCGGCTCTGATTTAAGGATGGAGTGATAAGAGAGACGAGGGGCTGTTTTTGGGGCTCAGTGCTGCGCTCCCCCTTCAATGATTCCGGAATGGTCCAAGGCCATCCTTTTTTTTTCTCAGGCGGCGCTGGAAGCCTTTCCGTCATGACACTTAAACTCATGGCTTTATTTTCTTCTGAAAAAAATACCATCGAACTGATACAATCGCCCGTTTTTTTTATCTCTGAGACCGGGAATAAGCTCATAAAGTTCGAATCCAAGACTCAATATATAATTCATGACTTTATCGAAAAGCACCTGCCCCTTATAAAGAGCCACTGATGAAAGCTCGATCTGCATGCCCAATATCTCTGGCAATAGACCTTCAGCTCCTTTCAGGACTGAATACTCATATCCCTGAACATCGATTTTCAGGAAGAGATGGTCATCCGGTTCCATGTATTCAGCGGCCACTACATCTAATCTGCGGATGTCAGCGATCTCTGAGCTCACATACTTCGCCCTTTGTGCTGATTTCAGGTGAATATCCGAAATATCCAGAAAGGAACTGCTTGCGAGGTTTTGCGAAACATTTATTTTTTTCCTGACGTTTTCATCGCCGAGTGCTGTAGGCGGGGGCACGATCCAGTTTTTATCCTTACGGCTTCTTTTTACGAGTCGGGCATGAGCCTTTTTCACAGGCTCAAAGGATATGATTTGGCCTTTATAGCCCGCTCTTCTCAGCCATGTACCGTATTGGCCTTTGCTGGCTCCAACATCAAAGACCTTGTTTATTTCGAAGGCATCAAAAAGATTTATGATCCTGTATTCCAGAGAATGGATACCTTTAGTTCTTTTTATATCAAGTCCTATTTTTTTGAATCCTTGCTTCAATAAGGCTTTTCCCCAATACATTTCTATGATAACAGTGTATAAAAATATTCCTTTTTTTGAAACAGTTTAATAAAATGGATTATTCACATAGCCATTTTTTTATGAACAGGTCAGAATAAATGCCTGTAAACAAGTTGATAAAAGATGTCCGGAAACGCAAAGGGCTGCTGAAGATCATAGCCAATATAAACTGGCTGACCGTTGAGAAAATTTTTAATATGCTGGTCAGCCTGTTCGTCGGAGTCTGGGTCGCCAGATACCTCGGTCCGGATAAATACGGCGCCATGAATTATGCAGTGGCTTTCATTGCCCTCTTTGCCCCTCTCGCCAGACTGGGGCTTGACTCTATTGTGGTTCGAAACATCGTCCAGAATCCGGAAAAAAAAGATGAGCAACTCGGAACAACGCTGTTTTTGAAATTCATAGGTTCTGTGGTCATGTTCGCATTGGCTGTGGTTCTGATCAATTTTATTAAAACAGATAATCCTCAGATCAAAATATTTGTCTTGATCCTTGCATTCGGGCATATCTTCAAATCAATGGATACCATAAATCTCTGGTTTCAGTCTCAGGTCCAGTCAAAATACACGGTTTTCTCCCGCTCCGCCTCTCTGACAATTATTTCACTCATGAAAATCGCCTTCATTCTCACTCAATCGCCCCTCATCGCTTTCATCTGGACTCTCTTTATTGACATGATTATTTCAACCATCTTTCTTTTTCTTTTCTACCAGGCTAAAGGAGAGATCTCAATCTTTAAATGGAAAATGAAGATATCTGAGCTAAAAGATATACTGAAAGACAGCTGGCCCTTAATTCTGTCCACTATTGCTGTTCTCATATATATGAGAATAGACCAGGTGATGCTGGGAGCCATGATAAGCAGCAGAGCTCTGGGGATTTATTCTGCGGCTGTGAAAATATCAGAGAAATGGTATTTCATCCCGAACATCATATCCATCTCTGTCTTTCCTGCTATTGTTAATGCAAAAAAAAGAAGCGAAAAACTATATAAAAACAGGCTTCAAAAACTGTATGACTTCTTTACTTGGTTTTCTATCTCCTTTGCCCTGGCTGTTACACTTTTTTCCAAACAAATCATTCTTTTCCTTTTTGGAAAAGAATATTTACAGGCCTCTCCCGTACTTTCTGTACACATTTGGGCCGGAGTGTTTATATACTTAGGGATAGCCAGTGAGAGATATTTGATCACCGAAAACATAACGAAGATCTCATTTTACAGAAATCTTTTGGGAGCTGTTTTAAACGTGATACTCAATATGATACTGATCCCATCCTACGGAATACTGGGAGCTGCTTATGCCACTCTCTTTTCTTATGCTGTTTCCGGATATTTGTCTAACCTCCTTTTTAGAAAAAGCAGAAAAATTTTTATAATGTTTTTAAAGTCTCTGTTCCCTGTGCATTATTTCAAAGAAATCCGAAATAAGTTTAAATGATGGGAGCCATTCATGTTCAGAAAAAACAACAAATCTTCGGATATTGAAAACTATTCCCTCTATTCAAAAAAATACCAAATGAGTTTAAAAAAATTAATCAAATTTGAATTAATGAGCGTTGTAGGCCGTCTCTTTTTGTCAAGAAAACCACTTGTTATCGCCTCTGAGTACAAACTTCTGAATCTGGGATGTGGAGACAGCCCTTTCAATGGGTGGATAAATGCTGATTTCTTTAACGTCCGGTTCTGGAAATTTTTCAAATCCTTGTGGATGCTGGATATGAGATATCCGCTGCGCTGTGAAAGTAACTATTGGGATGGGATTTTTACAGAACACACTGTCGAACACCTTTATCCGACCGAATCCCGGTATCTATTCAAAGAACTCTACAGAACTTTAAAAAAAGGCTGCTGGCTTCGGATTTCTGTCCCGGATCTGCGCAAATACATCGACTATTACCTTGGAAGGCCGGTGGATAAAAAATTTGAAAGATGGCCCGGAGGAGCGGAAGCTTTAAGGTCATTGACCCAGAACTGGGGACACCACTCAGTATGGGATGAGCGCTTGCTGGCTCTTTTTTTGCGGCAGGCTGGGTTTATAAACGTTAAAAAGGTTGGATTCAGGGAAGGAACTGATAAAAGACTGCTTGTGGACAAGGAAGAGAGAAAATGGGAATCTTTGTATATGGAAGCACAAAAACCTTTAGAGCCTTCTCATAAAAAGGGCTAAAAGGAATGAAACTCAGAGAAGGGACATTAAAGGAATCGCTGGCTCCATCCTTAAAAAGTACAATTTTGGCCCCAAAAAACGTGGCTTCTCAGGGTAGGCATCTGTGGAAAAATAGGGTTAAGTTGTTGATTAAATTGAAGATCCCCGGGCCCGTCCCCCTATTAATTTAAGGAAAAATTGGGGATATTTGTACAAATACCGGTAAGCTAACTTCGGGTTGTTGATGAGCCTGTAAAACCACTCCAGTCCTGAATACCTGAAGAAATCCGGAGCTTTGGGAGTCTCCTGAGACATAAAATTAAAGACAGCTCCGGCTCCGCCTCCGGCCACAGCATTCAATTTATGGCGGTTGTTGTAAAGCCAGGCTTCCTGTTTGGGGCATCCCAGGCTGACCCATACAAAATCCGGATTAGTCCGGTTTATATTTTCTATATATTTATTGTTTTCCTCCTCTGTCAGCTTCCGAAAAGGAGGAGAAAACATACCGCATATGGAAAGCTTCGGATATTCTTTCAATAAATTCTTCTTTAAGTTGTTCAACACTTTCTGTGTATTTCCGTAAAAATAATGCCTAAAGCCGTGTCCCTGGTTTGACAGCTTAAATATTTCCTCCATTAATTCCTCGATACCGCATCTTCTGGGAAGTCTGTATCCGAGAAAGCGGCCGTACCATATTAAAGGTATACCGTCAGGCAGAGATAAGTCCACCTCATTGATAACCTTGGAAAAATCAGGATTATCAATAGCATTCACAAAATGGTTCACATTGGTGGAAGATATCATATGGAACCGCCTCGGTTCCTTAAACCAGGACAGAACAATATTTCTGGCTTTTTCCGGCTGAAGCGCGTGCACTTTAACCCCGACTACCTTGAAAATTATTTTATCCAGATCATTCATAAGAAATCCGCTCTCTTTATCACCCGTTCATAAATTCTCCTCAATTCCTCCACCACAACAGGCGTATCAAACTCAGCAAGCGCTTTTTTCCTGTTATTCTCGCCTATCCTTTCTCTCACATCATCATTCTTTAAGAGAAAAAGGATGTTCTCCGCAAGAGCCTTATGATCTCCGGGTTCTATAAACAGCCCGTTCTGGTAGTCCTTGAAAACATCCGGAATGCCCCCGACAGGAGTGGTTATGATGGGAAGGCCTGAAGAGAGGGCTTCCAAAACCGCTACAGGGACTCCTTCGCTAAAAGAAGGGAGCACAAACAGGTCTGCCTGTTTAAAAATATCTGATTTTTCCTTTCCTGAAACAAAACCCTTAATTTCAACATGATTTTCAATGCCCCAGTCTGTAACCGTCTCAGCTATCTCCTTTCTCGTACCTCCGCAAAGAACAAATCTCACATCAGAAATTTCACCGATGACATCTGAGGCGGCTCTTATAAGTGTTTTGATGCCTTTTCTTTCTGAAAAATCTCCCATAAAAAGAACCCTTTTTCCGGGGCCTTTTATCTCACCGGGCACATATTTGTGGCAGTCTACAGGATTATGAAGGACCCAGATGTTTTTGTTTTGTGTAATATTTTGAAAGCAAAAACGGATCCGCTGCGAAAGCACCACAATACCGTCCGCTTTGTTTAAAAACCGTGAGATAATTTTCTTGGTGAAAAAAGAAGCGCGGCTGTAAAATTCAGGCTTCGGAAAAATCCCATTCCTTGCCTCTATCCTTGGCGCAAAACTATGGGACTGAATCACGACCGGAACGTTAAACAAACAGGCCATTTCCTCAAGAAAATATTTTCTGTATATACTATTTCCCTTTGAGAAATGGATGTGCATAATATGCGGCCTCTTGAAAAGAAGAGCAAAGAAGACTCTACAAAACCCAGCCACATACAGAGATATCTTATAAATCACTGATTTTTTGGTCGAAGTCGCAATATAATTGATGTCTATCCCCGGCTTTTTTGCCCCTAAAAAAGCCCCGGCCACTTTGGAGATTCCAGCATAGAGGAAAGGAACCGGACCAACCATTAATACCTTTATCATAATCATAAAACCCCGGACAAAAAAAATTAGTTTTGCATGCTTGACTTCTTATGATGAATATAACTCAAATAAAGGCCTTTGAAAAGACCGAACTCTGTGACATTATGCCTTAATATGGCAAATGAATCAAAAACCTTATAAAGCATTTTCTCATGTTTTTTTAAAGAAACCGGTTTCCTGGCAAAATTGATTTTATAAGAATGCTTTAACGCTGTAAAATAAACGATTTCCTCGATCCTCTTTATTTCTTTTTCTTTCAGTTCTTTTAAATATTTTTCTTTATTGAACCTGACGATTTCTGTTTTGGACCGGGCATCCCCGTAAAACTCCCAGGATTTTTCCAAACGGAGCATATCAGGAGTATATCCCACTCCCAGAAAAAAACACAGTCTCCGCATTACTTGCTCCGGGTGTTCCAGCATCTCCTCATAATACACCACAGAGATATCCTCTTCACCCATGTTCTGTTTATCCTTATCAAGTCTTTCCAGAGTCTCCTGCCATCTCTCGGCTGCTCTATAGATATTCTTTTTCCAGGCTTTTCTCAAAGACAGGGCAAAATCCCTTGGATCCCTTATGATATGTATAAATTTGCATTGAGGGAATAACTTCTTTAAAAGCAATATGTGACGTATATAACCCGGAGTCTTATCCCCGAAAATCACTTCTTTTTTATCCAGACATTGTCCGCCCTTTCTCAACAAGTATTCGAAAAGGTCCGCCCATCTCTTGATCCCCCCGGAATATAGAAATTCCTCTTCTTCAAATTTTATCGATAGCTGCTTTAAAAAGAAATAATACGAGGTATGGATAAACTCCTTATATATCTTTTGTCGGTTTTTCTCCAAAGACAGGTCAAAATCAAATCCGTATTTACCTACGAAATAGGGGATAAAATTAGATTCTGCCACAGGAATCGAGATCTTTTCATTCCTGTTGAGCAGGTCCCTCAAAAGTTTGGTCCCGCTCCGGGGCATTCCGAAAACAAACAAAGGTCCGGAGAACTTCACTGGTCCTTTTTCCTAGGTCTGTTTAAATAAAAGCGGTAAGCAATAAGATACCCGCTGAGAAACCAGAACAAATACCCGAACAGATTGATCAGCATGGTGTTGAAATAAACGGACGTGATGAAAAAGACGACTATCAATACCAGATATCCTGACGCTGCCGCACCAATGATACCATCGCCCTCTCTTAATCCCCATATTTTTATAAAGAAAAAAATAAAAATGGAAAAAAACAGGAAAGTCCCTATCATCCCATACTCCCACAGCATTCTGGCCAGCAGATTGTTTCCGATATCCAATTCACCGTATTTTTTATAGTATTCCCCTTTTGCCTTTTCAAAAAAAGAATCAGAGGCATTACCGGCCCCTACTCCGAATAAAAGATAAAAAGGACTCTCTTTTATATGCTCAAGGGCAAAAATAACCTGAGGCAGACGGTTTAAGGCTCCTGTCATTCTTGTCTTTCTATAATAAACATTCTTCATGAATCTTTCTGGTTTGAAAAATTCTATGATCTTAAACCGTGACGGTTTCTTTTCTTTTATTTCCGGTTTCCCGCTTGCTTCCGCCTCTGGTCTTGAGGGCGAATCTGTTATCAGGGGGAAATCTTTTTTTTGGCCCGGATTTGTTTTTTGGCTCAAGACTTTTTTATTTGAACTCTCATCCCGCACATACAATTGATTAAACAGACTTCCTATAATGAGTATCCCTACGGCAAAACACACGAACACAGCCAACAGCTTTTTTATGTATTTCTTTTTATTCTGTGTAAACACGACTATACATACAAAAGAGACAGGAAGAATAAAGAATGATACCTTTGTTTCATTCAATCCCATAGGCATGATAAGAATGATGAAACCAAGAACATAAACAAGAGTCTTTAACCGGCTCTTCATATAATGGAAGCTCCAAAACGCAAGGCACAGCGTTAAAAACACGCTCAATATCCCGCTGCTGTTGGCTCCTAGAGTCCCTCCCACAGGGTCTCCAAAAGTTGTCTTATAGACGATTCTTTGAATGAGTGTGACCGGAAACTGCAGCAGCGCCAGGATAAATAAAAACACAAGGAATTTGCGCATGAAATCTTTATCAAATCTATAGAAAAAAGGAAGAAAAAAAAGAGGCAAATACTTGAAATTATTTCTGATCCCTGCCAGAGCCACCGGAATCTCCACTCGGTTGATGATCAAACCAATCATAGTGAATACTACAAAAAATATCACCAGTTGGGTTTGACTGATAATAGGGATCAGCTCTTTTTCCCTGAAAAGCCTGACAAAAATATAAAAAAGAATACCTATAGAAATGATTTCCGGAAGCCAGGTGAACTGTCTGGGAATAAGCCCTAGGGCTAAAGACAGATAATCCAGGAAAAAAAACAGTGAAAAAAGGAAAAACACGCTTGTTTCTACGTTCGTAATTTTCCACTTTAATGGTTTACTATTCACTCCTAAGCTCCTTTAAAAATCGTTCCAGCTTTTCAGCCTGAATATCCCAAGTATACTTATGTTTGATAAATTCTCTAGCTTTTTCTCCTAATTTTTTATACTGATTTCTCGCATTATAAGCCTTTTTAATAGCCTCAGCCAATTCTTCTGGAGTGCTTTCCTCCGCCCAAAACACAAAAGGCTTACCCTGCAGCACATTCCAGTGCGCCGGAATCTTTGTTGCCACAACCGGCCTGCCGCATGCAAGATATTCAAACAATTTAAGAGGAGAACTGGTATTCCATCCCTCCCAATCCGGAAAAGGAAGCACTCCTGCGTCCGCCTGATTTATGTAAGCAGCTACTTTTTCATACGGAACAGGAGCATGAAAAATCACTTTATCGTCCAGTCTAAACATGGAAACCAATCTTTTAACATAGGACATTCCTTGGCCTGAGCCCAGCATCAGGACCTTAATATCATCAGGCTGCAATATATAAAGGGCTCTGATCAAATTATCCAGCCCCCTATTTTTTGTCACGTTTCCGTGGTACATAAGAGTGAATATCCCTTTTCTGTGTTTGTTTCTCCGCGGTATGAATTTATGCGTGTTGACTCCGGAAGTCCATACCATAGACCTGTGTTCCGGAAGGCTCCACTTTTTCATGCAGTGGCGTTCCATTTCTTCTGTGATATACGTGATCCCGTTGAATTTTTCCGCAGCAAACCGCACACTTTTTCTAAAAAAATATTTCTCCACTGCATTTCTTAATTTTAAGGGATTGACAGGAATGGTTCTCACATCCAAAACAGTCCTATAGCCATATTTTTTTCTTAATTCATACGCTTTTTTCAAGAGATAGAAATTATTTGTATCGAACAGAAGAATATCGTGTCTAACATCTTTAAAAAATCCCTCGAATTTTCGAACCTGGTTCCTGTAAGTCGTGAATCTGTTTAAAAACGGGACCTTTGAAGACTCAATATAGACCAAACTGGAATTCAATTCCTTAAACTGTGCTTTCCGCTGTTTATACCTTGTGACGATTTGAACTTCATTCTTTCTCTGGAGATATCCGACCGTTTCCAGCCAAGTACACTTGTCAAAAGCAGTATCGAACAAAATATCAACAAACCACAGAATCTTCATTTGTAACTCCTTCTGTCATTGCACGTTTCCAAAGGAAACAAGGCAATCTCAGCCAATGAGTATATCTATCAATTTGTCTCTGTTCTTCTCCAGTGCGTGCGTCTCAAGGGCATACTGTCGGGCTCTCATCCCCATTTGTTCCCGCAGCCTTTTGTTTTTTAAAAGTCCGTCCAGATCCTTTACCAAGCTTTTAAACGTTTTTGAATGAAATCCGATCCTTTTTTTCTCAAGCACATTATCCGGATCCACACTCAAGCTCACAACAGGCACTTTTCTCATCCATGCCTGAATAAATGTATTCGGAAATCCCTCATACTGGCTGGTATTTACCAGCACATGAGAGTCCTCTATGATCCTGTTGGTCTGTCCAAGCGTCTGTTCCCCTATATATCTAAGATTCTTTACCTTCCTGATTTTGCCTGCTAATTTTCTCTGCAGATTCTTTTTCGCATAAGGCCTTCCGATCAGGATAAAATCAATGTCTTCCCTATATCCGAACTTTTCAGCCAGTTTGACAAAAAGCTCAGGCCTTTTAAGAATCTTGAAGTTTGCAGCCCAAACCACCTGAATCCGGGGCGGTTTTGAAATCTCCTTTTCCGGGGAAGGGTGAAAATTCGGTATGATAAAATCACACTTTCTCTCATAATATTTTTGCAGCTGTTTATCCTGGTATTCGGCCTGTCCTATGATACAGTCTGTGTTTCTTATTCCATATTCCAAAACTTTTTTATCTATAAAATTGAAGAGCATTGAGGGCCCGAATTGCCATTCCAGTGGAGCCACATCTTCTTCTGACGCAATATGCCAGATCGACCGGCAAATGTTTTTCCGGCTGTAATAAGCGGCGGCTCCTGTGTAAGCGGAGCCGACACGCTGATAGACAACATCCGGATTTATCTTCTTAAGCCTCTCCACCAATTTATACGTATCCAAGAAAAACGTCTTCCCTATCCTGTGCTGTTTTGTTCTCCGGCGCATTACACAGTAAGTGATGCCGTCTTTTTTGAAAATTCGGTGACTTTGCCCTGAATATATATAGAAAATGCGGACCCCTTTTTTCTTCATCAATTCCTCCAGGAGCAGTTTGACCTGATATTCGCTTCCCCCGAAGCTGTATTCCCATTGAGAGCCTAACATAAAACAAATTCTAATCAATATACCCCAATCCTTTAAGCTGGTTTTTTTCCTTCTCGCTTATCTTAAGATTCTTTGAATCGCTTATTCCAGCTGCCTTCATATATCTCTTAAGCATTGAATAAGCCTGATGTTCCGTAAAATGCGGTTCATTATATTTCAAGGAACGGCTTATCAAATGTTTGAATGCCATCCTTATATCATCTGACTTCGCTCTCAGTTTCTTCTTTTTGATCCTCCCCTTTAAAAAATTAAATTCTTTCGTTCTTAATTTGTACAGAAAATAAGCCAGTCCTTTTAGTGTGTTGAAGTTATGAAAGATCCATCCCCCTTTGTCATCCCAGACACTTCTGGCGTCATATGCGAACAAAGTTCTTTTGTCTGTTATTTTTTTTACGGTGCCTCCGAGTTTAAAATTAAACCCATATTCAGGATAGCGTCCGGAATCAAATATATTGATCCCATCGTTTTTTCCTGTGCCTTTCAGGCCTAAAAATCCGCAGATTGTGGGATACAGATCCACATGCCTCAGGATGCTTCCTTCGCTCTTTTTGTTTTTTATCAAAGGATGAATAAATACCGTGGGCACATAAACCAGCTCCGGGCACGGCGGACGCACATGCCCGGTCAATCCTCCGTATTCACCAAGAAGCTCTCCGTGGTCTGAAGTAAAAATGACCAGAGTCCTGTCCATAAGGCCCCTGTTCTTTAAGACCTGAAGCCTTTTTAGGAAATTTTTTCGGCTTTCCTCTATTCCCTTTGCGTACTGCAGGGTCAGGGCTTCTATTCCCTTAGCGCCGTATTCTTTGAAAAAATCAGGGCACCCTCCTCCCATATACTGACCGAAAGACAGGCCGTAGGGACAGTGTCCCCCTTTATCATCTTCCACATAAACAAACGGTTCTTTTATCTCGGTCAGGGAAATCCCGGCTGGATCGTTCATCACTCTGTGAATTGCTGATTCGTCAGGCCGGGAATCGGTCCATGTGGTCTCACACCAGAGAGAGGTATAGAATCCTTCCAAATCCAATAAAGATCTCGTCTTCTCACTCAGAGCATCGGTCCAGGTATGAACTCCATGTTTGGGAGGATACAATCCGGTCAATATGCTGGGAAAAGAAGACGCTGTATACAGAGAGGAGGCCACTGTTTTAATGGAAAGGCCCATATTTTTTATATCTTCAGGCAGAAAATCATATCTTAGAGAGTCTGAAACATAGAGAAGCACATTCATTGATTCAGCTCACACAATCCCTCTATCAAACCTGTAATTTCTCTCATTAGTCTTCTCAAGCAGATCATTATATTTCATTTTTCCCATTTCAATTAGCTTAAATATTTCTGTTTTTTCATTATCGAATACCCGAATACGTTTATGATCAATCCCCCGATCACCCACACCGCTATGGTTGAGTAAGCAATACCGATAAGCCCGAATTTTAAAAACAGAATGTAGTTTAAGACAATGTTCAGTCCCGCCATAATAGTATTGGGAACAAGAAAAAACTTTTCATTATGGGTCGCCTGAAGGATCACGGTAAACGGCAGTGTGGCCCAGGCAAAACCCAAATAAAAGATCAAAACACTTAACAGAGCGCCTGACTGCATATATTCGCTGCCGAACAAAAAAGAAATGATATCTTTGATGCAGAGTGAAAGGCCTGTGCAGCCTAAAAGAATCACGACAAAAAAAGCAAGGGAATAGGCAATGACTTTGCTTCCTTTTATACTCCGTTTATGAAAGATCTTTACGAACATAGGGAAAAACGCGGTGGATGTGACATTCCTCAACATCATGCCCTGCTGGGCCGTTTTGTAAGCCACTCCGTAGATACCGACATCCGAAGGCGTGCCCAGAAAAGATATCATCAAAAGGTCTATGCGGGATACCAAAAAATGCAGAAACGCCAGCAATGAGAATATGACTGCTGGTTTGATGATCCTGTTATCAAAACGGACCTTTGATAATAAATTGAATTTCATAAACCCCTGCGAATGCTTGTAATTAAGATACAGGGTCACGGCATAGGAAAAAAAGGCAATAATAAAAAGACTCAGGAGCCCAAATCCTAAATACAAAAACAAAATGGATAGGCTGATGAACAGAAATCGGTTCAAAATATCAAACAAGGCCATGTGCTGCATCTTTTCTTTTATCTGATATATCGATCCTATGAAATTCATCAACCCCATATAAGCTAGTTGGGAGCTGAAAATAATGATGTAGAGTTTTGTCTGCACTTCATAAGGCATAAAAAAGGAAACGATGATACACAGAACCACAGCAACAAGGATAAGCAGATTCCTGAGCCCGATGGTTCTCCTCAAAACATCATCGGAAGCGTCAATGTTCTTGCTTCCTTCTCTTACGATGACCTTGCTCAATCCCTGCACAAGAAAGATCTGAAAAAATCCCACAAAAGCCCCGACCGTGGCGTATATTCCATAGTTCTCAGGCCCGAGGAGACGGGCAATGAAAATAAATCCGATAAAAACAATGATCTTGGATATGAGATTTCCTAAAGCCAGATAAGATGCGTTTTTGAGTCCTTGAAATACCCTAGACATCAATTCTCTTTTTTACAGACTTTATAAAATGAATCATTTTGGGATTAAAGCATAATACAGATATGAGATAAAAACAATAAGCCTTAGCAGATAAAGGAGATGCGCAAACAAGCTCTCTTGAAAGTCTCATAGCCTGTTTCTGATCGCCGTTTTCCACTTTAAAAAGAGCAGCCTTTCTAAGAGTTCGCGTGTATTGTTTATGTATCGAGCTCTTTGTAACAGGAAACCGCTCTCTGATTCTTTTATACGCCATCATCTTTCCCATAATTCTTTCCCTGTTCTTTGATAGATTATCCGAATGGAGCCTGCGGAACGTCAAGTTCTCCGGAAGATGGCTGATCTTGTGTTCTGCCGCAAATCTCACAGCAAAAAGGATGTCTTCTCCTCCGAATATTGGTTCATCTGCATCAAAACCGCCTACTGACTCAAAAGCCCCCCTCCGCACAACAACCGTGCCGAGCCTTAAAGAGTAGAGAACGGCCAGCTCTTTGACCAGTTCTCCGGGGCTTAACTCCGCATAAGGAATGCCAGCCCTTATTTGATTCTCTCTTTTATACCTGCCACTTATGACCTCTCCGCTTTCATTGATGGCTTCAATATCCGAATGGACGAGATGGATTTCGGGATGGGATTTTAAATAGGCTACGCTCGATTCCAGTTTCTTTGGATGCCATCTATCATCCTGGTCAATAAAGGCCAGCGCGTCTCCGTCTCCTTTGGCAGCGCCTCTGTTCCGTGCGCCAGCGGGCTTTATGTTTCTCTCCAGGCGGATAAATTTGATTTTTTCGCTCTTCACGGCTTCTTCTCTAAGCTTCATAAGGACTTCTCCTGGCTTAGGTGAGTGGTCGTCAATGATGAAGAGATTCCAGTTCGAATAGGTTTGAGCTTGGACGCTGCCAATCGCCTCGAACACCCACCGGTTCGGCTTATAAACCGGAAGAATAATATCGACCTTCATAATCTTTGTGCCTTTAAAAGGAAACTCTGTCCCTTTGCTTCAATTAAAAGTCTGAACAAAGATTGACCATTCTTTTATTTCATCATTTAAGAAAATTTTTAAATCCTGGACTCTTTTTTTATAATAATGATAAAGAAATTCCTCCGCATCGGGCTCTAGTGTTGGCTTTTTAGATAAAAATATTTTATTTCTTATCTTCCCTTCCATTCTTTCTATAGGCTTTAGCAATTCCCACTTTCTTAAAAATCTAAATTTATTTCTGATTTGAAAATACATCTTCGAAGTGTAAATGTTTTCATGGGGTAAAAAGAAATCTCGACCAGATTGGATCCCTAAAAAATCATAAAGGGATGCCAGTTCATTTTTTGTGTTTTTCAACAACCTTTCAAAAATGATTATTTTTATTTTTTCTCGCGGCCAAAATTCTAAATATCTTTTTATATTCTCGAGGTAATGGCCGGTATGCAGTAACCTGGTTTCCGACTTTATTTCATTATATTCCAGCTTCCCTTCTTCAAATAATTTCAATGGCTCTAAGTTCATTTCTAATGTTTCCATGAAAGGTTTATCAAACCTTCCCTCACGTACCCCTATCCAATATGCAGAAAAAATCCTTTGAATGGGATTCCTAAAAAGCACGATGAGTTTTGCCTCAGGGTATTGGGTTGCGATCCGTTCGGCCGCTTTTGGATAACTAAAATAGGTAACATCCCCCTCGCCTACTAAAGGATGATTCGCTTTCCGGAAATATTTTTTCTCATAAAATGGAATGCCCTTATGATAGTTTTTAGAAAAAAATCTCGTTTCTTTGGGATTTGAAAAATAGACAGATGGATTCTCTGATAACAGCTTAGCCAGAGAAGTCGTCCCGCATCGTGCCGCTCCAATAATAAAAAAATTAGGTTTTCGCATGGGTCCGATCCCTCTAGAAATCGTAGGTGAGGTAGCCGCCGATGAAGACCCTGTCCCTGCTGGCATAATAAATATTGGAATCCCTGCCCCACCAGTTCACATTGATCCCGAGCCCTAAATCCTTTACCAGCCTCACAGCAAATCCCAGTGTGTTGGTGGTGTAGGTATCATCCCTTTTAAGCACATATAAAGTCCCGTCCGGAAGCCTTATGGTCTCTTCCTCCGGGTAGTGCCCCTCTCCGTAAGTATAGTCATAATCCAGCCTCAGAAACCGGGTAATATAAAAGGACACGCCTCCCACATAATTGTCATAAACATAGTAAATATTATTGGTCCAGTAAGAGAACTGACAGTCCCTCCTGTACTCAAACCGAAAACGGATCCGCTTCAGTCTGTATTCGACCTGCGAATCCCCCACAAGCCCTGAAAAACCTTTTATTCCTTCTGTTCTCGGAGTAAGTTCCTTGTATCCTAAGGAAATCTGGCCCTGGATCCTCCCCAAAAGAGGAAACCTCACTCCGGTATAAAACTGCCAGGAATCGGAATTTCTCCAGTGCGCCTCCGGACTTTCGAACTCGTATGCAGTGGTGCCTGCTTTGAAAAAAAGAAAGCTGCTGGCAAAGACCTGATAATAGAACTCCCCTTCATAAGTGGTCTCCAGCCTGGATAAAATCCGTGACAGATAGATCTCCTCGCCCGCATAATCCACATCCTCATAGGAGACGTTTTCCCTTTTATACTTAAAACCAAAGGATGTCTCTCTGGCTGTCTCGTAAAACAGACTTCCTGTATACCCTGTCCGGAGCTCATTCGCTCTCACATCAAACTCACTGGAAGCCCGGTATCTCCGGTTCTGATAGAAATAACTCCCCCCTAATACAAACCGGCCAAAAACAAGCCACTTGAATTCAGGGGAAAAAATATGGTTCCATCTTCGTTCCCTGGCTTCATGGATATAATAAATATATTCGGGATTTTCAGTGAAAGTAAAAATAAAGGAGTTGCGGAACAAAAGATGTGCCTTGATCTCAGGAGATATGGTGGCTGTGTAATCTGTGACAGGCTCATCCTCTTCGCTCTGGTAGTAGACATTTCCGTCATATCCTATATGCTTTAAATTAAACCTGGGAAATATCCGGAAAGGCCCGATCATCCACCGCGTCTGATCCAGAATCCTTTCTCTTTCCGCCCTGAAGGTTTGATAGGACTGCGCTCTGATGCTTTCGGGGAAAACAGCAAAAAACAAAGACACTGTGAGGATAATGGATAATGCGCTCGCGGTCTTTCTCATCTGAAAAATTATATGTTTTACCTGAATTTGTTTCAACCAAAAAAAAGGGCATGCAGCAAGTGCATGCCCCTGCTCCTGCTCCCTGTCATTGAAAACTCCGACAGAGAGTAGAGCACTCTCTATTTTAAATAAGGTAAAAGAGTATTGTGCCTAAATTATTTCTTAAACGGGGATGCTTCTTCCTCTTTTTCAGTAAGTTTAACAATGGTGTAGATAATTCCGCCTGTGGCTGCGAGGATAACAGCTATTCCAAGGGGTGTACCGAGAAACTTAACGAATCCGCCTTTACCGCCTTCTTCTCCCTGTAATCCGCCGGGTTTTAAGGCAATGGATAACTTTTCTGTGCTGTTGGATTCAATGCCGATGATGTTTTTGAAATTGAAGTTTCCTTCATTAGACGTCACGCCTGCCACATACATGCCTTGTTCAATACCTTGGATTTTGACAATACCGTTCTCATCTGATTTTTCACTCTCTAAAAGTTCTGCTGTTGCGATATTCCTTATCTTCAAAACAGCGCCTTTAACCGGAGTGGTCCCGTCCTCCTGGAAAATGAAACCAATAAGATTTCCTTCTCCTTCTTCAGAGGAAAAAATACTCGGACAGGTAAACAGAATGAATGAAATAACAGTAAAAACAGATACTAACCTCATCCTTTGTGGGAATTTTGTCATTCTAACCTCCCTTTAACTAATTTCATTTTATATTCATAAAAATCCCTTGTCAAGACTATTCACTGATTTTAATATTTCGATTCACCGGAACAACCTCCAACCAGTTCTCTCCTAACTCTGTATCAACAGAAATCTCAATAATGCCGTTTGAAGCATAATCCTCCCATACCACTTCTCCGTTAAAAAACACTCCGACCAGAGGTACATACCCCCCACCCGTTTCCTCAACCATAAATCTCAATGTCAACGGTTCCCCGTCAGAATAAATTCTTCTTCGAAACATCTTTCCCTTTTGAATCTCCTGCTGTTGAATTCTTTTGTTTTTTTGAGACAGAACAGAATCTATTTTTTTGTCGATTCGTTTTAGTTCCCCAGAATTGTTCAGGCGCTCATAATAGGCTCTCATCCTCACAAGCCCTCCCAAAGAACCTTCATCCACTTCCAGAGCTCTTCTGTAATAATCTCCCGCATCATATATGTAATCAATACGCTGGTAAGCATCCCCAATAAGAAGAAGCACTTCCAAATAGTCTGATTTTCTCTCCTCCGGCACAACCACAAAGCTCCCTTTTAAAGTGCTCCCCAGATGCATGACCTCTCTGTAGCGTCCCTGCTTTAAGTACAGCTTCACATGAAGAGCCAGCTTTTCAAGGTCAGGAAGACTGCCTTCAAGCTTGTCTGCAAGCAGTTTATGCGCTGCTAGGTAATTTTCGAGCTCCTTGACCGCGTTATTCGCATCTTCCAGCTCAAGGTAAGCAGAAATATATTCTTTTACTTGATCGAGGCTCCGCTCTCGCTCCCTCTGCTCCAGAAGGCACTTTAAAAGCTTCAGGTTCGCCTGCTTTTTTATCTCCTTATATTTTCCTCTGTCAATTTCCTTGCTCCCGTTAAGTTCTTGATAAAACCTAAGGCCCTCGAGCCCATTAAGACATCTCCTGAAATTTTTAACTGCGTTATCATAGCGAAAATACTGGCTTTCAATTTCACCTTTTTCATATTCATCCATAATGTCCGCAAACTCCATGGATTCAGCCTCAGCCAGCACTCTATGGCGCTCTTCAATGGAGAGTGACTTTTCCCCTAAAAATTCAGCATATTTTCTATATATTTCAGGCTCTTCAGGAAGAGCTTTCTCCATCACATCATAATCCCCTTCATTGATAAACCAGAAATCAAACAGCTCTTCCACTCTTTTTGATTCTTTCCCGGTTATGATCTTCCTAATGATGGAAGCCGCATAATCTCTGTCCTCTCCGGACAGCTCCGGCCAGTGCTTAAGCATGACCTTACCCACTTCAAAATAAATCTCACTGTTATGACCTGCCAGTAAAGCGGCTCTCTTATATTCTTTTATGTAAAGCCCCTCACTCCCGGTAAAAGCGATCTCCTCCATCCCCATGGCTGAAAGGTACTCCAGTACCTGGGCATAATTGAAATGAGCGTATTTATATGCAGGATTGATCCGCAGACAGTGCTTGAAACACCGGGCCGCCTCTTCAAAATACTCTTGTCCCTCATCTGGTTCTAAAAGGTTTTCCATACCTCTCTCAAAATAAGCTTTTCCCAGTTCATTAGAAACTTCATCATCTGCAGGATAGAGATCTCTTGCTTTTTCCAGTTTCCATATCCTCTTCTCAATCTCCTCTGCTTTTACTGCCCTGTAATAAACATGCTTCCCCCAGTACATCAAAATACACAATACTCCTGCTGCAGCAATTCCCATAAGTAAGATCATCCTCTTCCAATTTTTCATTTCACTTTGTTCTTTTTACCGCTTTTTTCCGCTCAGAAAACACAGCCACATAGGCCAAAGCCAAAATCACCGTGAATCCCAGCATATTCGCGGGGATATGAAGGTTAAAATCCGTGATGCTGTGAAGTAAAATGTTTAAAACCGCTACCATGCCTCCGAGCACCAGTCCTTTGATCTCAGGATTTCTCCGCTCTCTCCACACCAGAAATGCCGTCACCAACATAAAAAGAATCCCTCCTAAAAGGAAAATCATGCCCGGAACACCGAGTTCCGCTGTGTATTCTAAAAAGTCATTATGCGCATGTGTATAATGTCTTTTTGAAACCCATTTGTCCTCAAAAGCAGAATAAACTTCCCCAAAGGTCCCCAATCCGCTTCCCGTCAAAGGAAAGTCTCGGGTGATTCCTAGAGTATTGGTCCATACGGTGGGCCTTCCCGAAGAAAGAAGTTTATCCATGGCAAATCTCTGTATGGTGGCTTCAATCCCTATGTACAAAGCCAGCAAAGTGATTGCCAGAAAGACTACTTTAAGGAAGTTTTTACTCCACTTCTGCTTCCTGGGGCTCCACCTGAAATAGATCACCGTAAGTTCAAACATCACCAGAAAAGTAAAAACCAGAAGGAACACTCCGGAACGCGACTGAGAGAACACAATCCCCAGGGCCATGACCACAATCCCGAAACTTATCATCAAATTCACAGAGAGTCCTCTTTCGGAGAGCTTTTGAAGCTTCTGTCTCCAGCTCAATCCGGTGCCGGAGAACAAATGGATCCGGGCTAAAATCAGCCCTATGGCAAGGGGAACCGCCATCTCCAGGTATCCTGAGAGATGATTGCGGTTAACAAAAGTGCCGGTCACCACATCCAATCCATATACTTTTTTATAAAAAAGAATCCTGGGATTTTTACTATAAAGCTCAAACATCCCATAAAACGCCTGAAATATGCCCATTCCCACAATTACGGAAAACATGCGTATAACCTGCTTTTTGCTTCTTATGTTCTTGATGACCAGAAATCCCAATCCCAGATAAGCCAAAACTTCCAATCCCTCTCTCAGAGAGTGAGCCGGAATTATAGAAAAGGTCATGAATTTGATTTTTTCAAATCCGGCCAAGAAAGCCTCTTTAAAGGTGTAAACCCCTGGCGAGAGAATTTTTATCAGAAACCTAGGCCATGGGATAATCTGTATCAAAAGGACCATGATAAACCCTGAAAATAAAATCTTTGTCCATTTAAGGGATTCAGCCAGCAGCTTGTCCATCCTGGGATGGTTCTTCATCAGCACATAAGCCCCCAGCATCACAAACACAGTCAATTCGATAATCAGAATAGTCCATTCATACACGGAACCCGCTGCCAGAGGAGTCCATACCAAAAGCGCCAAAACTCCCCACTCAATGACTTTCTCTCTCTTCACCTTTCTCCCTTTTAACTTCCATATCTTCCGTAATGTCCATACCTTCCATACTTATACCGATACCCTGAATAATAGCCTCCTCTTGTCAATTTTGCCTCATTAAAAACCACGCCCGCCACTTTGGATTTGGCTCTTTTCAGGTCTTCAAAAGACTGCATAAAAGCCTTGTCATTGGTCTTCCCTGCTTCTACGATAAATATCGTCGTATCCGTCATTGCGGACACGATCACAGGATCGATAACCGCTCTTATAGGAGGCGTATCGATCAGTATCACATCAAACCCATTTTTCAGCTCTTCCAGCATGGTCTTCATTCTCTCAGAGTTTAAAAGTTCTGCAGGATTCGGAGGGATCGGCCCGCTGGGAATAAGCCAGATATTTTCGATATTAGTCTTTTTAACGGCATCTTCAAATTTAACCTTTCCGGTCAAATAGCCGCTCAAGCCCCCTGTATTCGGAACCTTGAAGATCCGGTGCTGCCTGGGCTTTCTCATATCCGCATCTATGAGAAGCACCCGCTCCTTGAGCTGAGCAAACGAAACAGCCATATTAGCAGTTGTGGCAGTCTTCCCCTCTTTGGTCAGAGCGCTTGTAAACACCATTGTTTTCGGCGGCGATTCTGCATAAGAAAGCAAAATGGAAGTCCTCACTGTGCGGTAATCTTCACTTATAGTAAATTTAGGATACCTCTGGTTAATAAGCTCTATCTCTTTGACCTCGGGAATTTCTCCTTCATGCTCCTCCTCTTCCTCCCCGTAGTAATAGGTGCTGTATCTGGAATAATACCTTCTGTTCTTCTTCGCTCCTTCAGGCGGAAGATAAGGAATGATCCCTAAGGAAGGGAGCCCTGTCATCCGCTCAGCATCATCAGGGCCTTTTATGGAATTATCCAGATACTCCAGCACAAAACAAAGTCCCACTCCTCCAAAAAGCCCTACCAGAAGAGCTAAGATCAAATTTGTTTTTTTCTTGGGAGCCACAGGGTCTTCCGGCACATCCGCCCTGTCAATAATGCTGATATTGCTGGTCTTCAATCCTTCAAGCCGTGCAGAGACCTCAGTTTGGCTCTGGCGCTCTATAAGGGAATTGAGAAGCTTTTGTTTGTTCTCTGCCTCGATCTTAAGGCTGTTGTAGAGTATGGCATTGGAATTCATGTTCACAACATCTGATTTCTGCTCATCAAGAAGGCCTTTGAGAGACCGTTCTCTTTTCAATGCCTCATTGTATTCGCTTTTTGCCGCCTCAACCGCCTTTTGGATCTCTGTTCTCAACTCCTTTCTCATACTATCAAGCCGCGCTTTGAGCTGAATCATCTCCGGATACTCCGGTTTATAGACTTTGCTTTTCTCCTCATATTCATTCTTAAGATTCACGTAATCGGTTTTTATATCCTGAATCAAGGGATTGTCGATATACTGCGGGAGAGAGTCGATATCCAGAGCTTCAAGCTCCCTGTATTTGGATTCCGCATTGATCCGAGAAATCTGTGCCTGGGTGTACGCAGTGTCTACGTTTTCGAATTTACTGACAGCCGAGCTTTCCTCATCCGATAAAAAAAACAATTCTTTTTCCTGACCGTACTGCTGGAGCTCTCTCTCTTTGGCAGCCAGATCCTCCCTTAGATTCGCAATCTGCTCGCTCAGAAAATCAGATGCCTGCTGGGTTGCCTGATAGCGCTTCTCCACGGAGAAATTGATAAACTCCTCTGCAAGAGTGTTGACAATCTGAGAGGCCAGAACCGGATATTCCGATTTATAAGAGACCTCAACCAGTTTGGTCTCTCTAATAGGAGAGACTTCCAAACTCCCAAGTACTGTCTCCACAACATCGGAGTAAGGATTCCGCGGCACTCCGGGATTACTCCCATTATTTTCCTTTTCAGACCTCAACCATTTGAAGGTGATGACTTTTTTGGCTTCCTGGAGAAGACTTTTTTTCTCCTCCTCCCCGGCTCCGAATTCTTTGCGCCCTAAAAGATTCATCTTCAGGGCCACCCTTTCTGCCAGAGATTTGCTTTTCAACAATCTCAACTGGGTATTAAAAAATCTGAGGTCTGTCCTCTGCATTCTGTATCCGAACTCATCCTCAATGCTCAAGACCTTAGATCCTTCTTCCTCGATAAGAAGAGAGGCAGTGGCTTTATACTGCGGAGTAGCAGTGAAGGTGAAAATCCCTGTAAGAAAAATCACAGCCCCGGCAAAAACAAAAACCACCCATCTGCGTTTTAAAATCACATTCCAGTATTCCAACAGATCGACTTCTCTTTCCTCTTCCCTCTGCCTTATATCTTCGAATTCCATACCTTACTCCTTAAAATCAATTGATTTCCAATCTAATCCAATCTCTGAAAAACACATCCGTAAACTCATATCTTCGCCCTATCCGGTTGAGAATGTTCTTTTTCATAAGAAGCTGCACGGATGTCTGAAGTGAAGATATAGAGCCCACCCCTCCCTGCCGCGCAAACTCCTGCGAAAAGATCTGCTCCCCTCCTAATTTTGCCACAGCACGCAGAACGTTCTTCTGACATACAGTCAGACTGTCCCAGGTAGAAACATAAACAGGATACTGCTTTTTCAGGATTTCTCCCAAAGCGGTATCCACATCTTTCTTTCTTATTTCCTTTTCATCGTGCTTCAATTCCCAGAGCTCATGACAGAGAAACTGGGCATTATAGGGAAAATCATTCACCTTATCCAACACCTTATTCACTATTCCTTCCTCTAGTTCATATCCTGTCTGTTTGAACTTATCCTGTAAAAACTTACTGAATCCAGCTCTGGGCATCTTCTTGAGCTCCATGACATGATCTATTTGATAATCCTCACACAATTGATCTAAATCGCGGCTTTCATCAATGTTCAATCCAGAAAACAAATAACTCACATTCTTATTTTTTTGAACACATGATTTAAAAAACTCTCTGGAATCCTCCCCATTAAGTGCATCCAACTCCTGGAAATCAGCAAATGCCACCACAAAAACCTTTCCCCTGCCCAGGGCAAATCTCTGAGGAAAACTGAATATCTCTTGGGCAGCGCTGATAATATCTATTCCTTTAGTGGATTTAATCCCCGGATCAATCAAATCATCGATATCGATCTCAATATCTTTATGCCACTCAGGAAGCATGCCTTTAAACAGCGCCACAGCCTTTTCTTTGTCTTTTTCAATCTCTAATACGGCGGCTCTTATAAAAAACCCCAGCAGCCTCTGCAAAGAAGTCACTTTATTGAGATTGATATAGATGCCCAAAGCCCCTTTTTCCCGCATCCTGGATAAAACATTTATGACCAGCGACCTTTTTCCGTATTTCCGGGGGGATAGAAGGAGCACATTTTCACATTTATTGAGACGCCTCTCAAGCTCTGCCATCTCGTTTTTTCTATCATAAAATTCCTCTCCTTCCACAACCCTTCCGAAAACAAATGGATTCGTCATGTCAATTTCCTATTTCTTTCCTCTATTATAAATAGGACAAGGAGTCCCATTCCTATTCCTATACAATTACATCCCAAATCAACGATCTCAAATCCTCTTTTTGGAAGAAAAACCTGAAGACTCTCCAGAAATACCGAATAAGAAATACAAAAAGATCCAACCTTAAAATAAGGAAAACGCCCTTCATTTTCTTTTTTCAATCCCCATCCAAGTACCATGGCAAACAAGGCAAATCCACTTACATGTAGACAAGGGTCAGAAAGGAAGAGTTTTAATATGTGATGGATTTCTCTTGTATTTTTTAGCGATCCTGCAGGAAACGAGTATCCTATCAAAATCAAAAGCGCAAAGCATCCCACAATAAAATATCTTGTCTGCCTGTTTGCATTCACTCTTTACTTTTCACTGTTTACCGCTTTTCTCTATCTCCCCATCCCAAACAAACAAATCCTTATAGTCCTCAACAAAATCCGAAAATCCAAAAACAATGACATATTCTTTATGTAATACAAATCATATCTCATCTTCTCCATAGCATCCTCGACCGATGCTCCATACCGGTAATTAACCTGAGCCCATCCTGTAAGACCTGGCTTTACGCTGAATCTTAGTGCATAGAAAGGGATATCTTTCTTAAGCTTTTTCACAAAATACTCTCTCTCAGGCCGGGGCCCTATGACACTCATTTCACCTTTAAAAATATTGATCAATTGCGGAAGCTCATCAATTCTTGTCTTTCTTAGAATCCTCCCAATCCGCGTCACACGTTTATCTTTTTCTTTAGCCCACTTGGGCTTTTCCCCTTCTGCATTCCGGACCATTGTCCGAAATTTAATCAGTCGAAAAGACTTCTCATTCTGCCTCAGACGCTCTTGAATATAGAAAACAGGACCTCTTGAATCAATTTTAATCAATAAAGCTGTTACCAAACTAAATGGTAAGCTCAGGATCAATATAATTACGGAAACCGAAAAGTCCAATATCCTTTTAACTCTCTTATAGAGCTTATCTCCCAAATGTTCAAAACCATTGCTATAAAAAAGCCATTTTTCTTCAATTCTCAAAACAGGAAGCTGTCCTTTTAAACCTTCATAAAAAGTGGGAAGATCATAAATGGATATTCCCCTCATTTTACTAGTTACAAGCCCATGAATTAGTCTATCGCTGCTCGTGGGTTCCAAAGAGGTCACAATATCATCTACTCCATAATGATCGACCACTTTCTCTATCTCATTTATTTTTCCCAAATGAGTAAAACCAGGATTTCTCTTGCATCCTTTATCACTCAATACACCAATAACTTCATAATCTTGACTCTCCTTTAACAAATTATGAAGTTCCTCTTCTTTCCTCCCTCCATCTATCAAAAGAACTTTTCTCTTAGGAAAAGCCAAACGAAAGACAGAGGAATACACATTTCTCCAGAAGAATGCAAAAACAGAAGTAAAAATAAAACTAAGGACAAATATTCCTCTCCCTATATTAAATGGAAAAACATAAAAGCACCCAATAATCACAAGTGAGACAAGAGTCAAAGAGCCCACATACATGAACAGGCTTCTACTTCTGAGAAACTTAATTCGGATATTATATTGATCAAAAACATAAAAAGAAAAAACATAGGTCATAGAAAAAACAAACCATAAATAAACGTACTTATTGAACTCCTCGACAGAAAACCATCTTCCATATCTCACTCCATAGGCAAAGTATATGGATGCAAGGATAATCCCTAAATCCCCAAATAAAAGCAGGATCTTTCGTTTTGAAATACGTCTGTCTTTCATCGGTTCCCTATCCCCTGGAAATTTGTATCTAAAACTTTAATTATTCGAAAAGATCAGCATATCTCTGGATAATTTTATCTTTACGGAATCTTTCTTCATATACCTTTCCTGCTATCTTTCCTCGCTTCAATAATTCTTTTGGATTATATACTAAACGCCTTATCAGCTCTCCCAACTCCTCTCCATTCGAAACATTCCATCCGCATCCTGTCTCTGTAACCAACTGAGCGATATCCGCCTCAGGAGCCATCATGGTAATCAACGGCTTTCCAGCCGAGAGAAAAGTATAAGCCCTGGACGGCACAGCCAGTTTTTCAAGGCCAAAACCAAGAGGAACAAAACAAGCACTTGAACCAGCTAAAATTTGTATAAATTTATCCCAGGGCTGATAAGGAAAAACTTTTACCTGTTGAATCTTTTCATCCCTTATCCTTGAAACAAGGGACTGTTTTTTTACTCCATCACCAAGGAAAAAAAACCGAACCGAAAGATCTTTGAGCAATTTAGCAGCATCCAGAATAAAGTCCAGGTTATGAAGAGTTCCCATATTTCCAGCATAGAGAAATACCAATTCATCATTTTTTATTCCCAAATCCTTCAATATCCTTCCACTCTCAGGAATGCCATTAAACTCAGGCTTTCCCCAAAGAGGAATCACATGAACCTTATTTGGGGATACATTTTTATGATTAATTAAATTATATTTAATACCATGCCCAAGAGCCACGATTCCATGGGCTCTCTGGAAAACTTTCTCATTCATTAATTCCCACATCCAAATCATAGGTTTAGGCAATTTCCACCCTATAGTTAGCAATATATCTGGATGAATATCATAGGGAACATATATAAACCGTAAATTATATTTTTTGGCAAGATGAGCTCCCAACAAGCCAACAAATGGTGGATTGTGGAAAGTCATCACTGTCGCGAATTCGCTTCTTCGGATTAACTCTTTCCCCTTTCTCCAGGCACTCCATAAAAACCTTAGATATCCAAAAACTCTAATTCTTATATTCTTTCGACCACGAAATTTCCCCATAGAAATGCGGTAAACATGAACTCCATTCAACATTTCATATCCAGGAGCCTTAGGCGAAGATGAAGTATAGCTTGGCTGTCCGGTCACCATATGAACTTCGTGCCCCATCCTTGCAAGTCCGCTGCAAATATCGGTAGCATATTGTCCTGTTGAAGCAATATCCGGGGCATAATACTGGTTAATGACCAATACTCTTTTATTCCCCCCTACTTTTTGAATCATCAAAAACTAATTGCGACTATTTTACTTATCTAATCCCGCTTTTCTCACCTGCTTTTCAATCCATATATTGGCTCTCTCAAATCAGCTGCCAATTGGGAAACTTCATCAAATTTTATATCAACCACAGAACGACAAATCTAAGAATCCCGCAAATCACCAATTACAAAATCATCTGCCTTGGTCTCGCTGAACTCAAGATACTTTAAATCAATACACAACACTCAATATCCTTCCATTTTTAATCTCTTAACAAGATGACTTCCAATAAAACCACTCACACCACAAACTAAGGCTTTTCTTCATGGAGCCTCCCTAGAAATATTAATTGAAAATTATAACCTTATTATTTCATTATATATCTTAGAGAGATTTTTGAAGAATCTATCTGGTGTGTATTTTGAAGCTACTAGTTCTGCTGCGATCTTACCAAGATTTTGTCGTTTTTCATTGTTTTTTAACAATGAACAGATGGCACTTGCAAGAGAATTATGATTGCTTGGTTCAATCAATATCCCTGAAATCCCATCTTCAATTTGCTCACAGGCTCCCCCAAGATTTGATGCTATAACAGGTTTTCCAACAGCCATTCCCTGAAGCACCACACCAGGAAAAGGGTCAGGATACATAGGGCAGTGAACAATTATATCCGAAGCTGATATAATCCTTTGAATGTCTTCACGATAACCCGTAAATATAACTTTTTCTTTGATTCCTAATTTGCTAGGAAGTGCTTTTATATAATTTGCATATTTTTCATGATGTTTTCCTTCCAGTTGTCCTCCAACTATCATAAAACGATTATTGGGAAATGATTTAAGTACAATAGGTGCTGCCCTAATTAAATTTTCATGCCCCTTTTGTTCAACAAGTTTAGAAACCTGAGTAATGAGAAAATCATCTTTAAAAATACCAAATTCTTTCCTCACTAAAGATCCATCTATTTCAGGATTAAATTTAATCAAATCAGGACCGGGGTCATATAAGATATTCACTTTTCTCCCATTTACTTTTTTAAATACCTGATTCTGGACTGATTTTGAAACAACTATAACTTTCTTTGCAAATACAAGAACAATTCTGGATAAAAACCACTTAATCCATTGCAAAGGTTCTGCTCTAATATGCCATACACATGGTACCCCAGCTATAAAGGAAGCTATCCCAGCATAGATATCATAGATTTCGTTTATGTGAACAATTTTAATATTTTTTCTTTTAATTAATCTAACCAGACCAACAATACAAATTATATTCTGTAGCAAGTATTTTAAATAATATACAGCATTTTGGTGACGCTTTAACCTTGGCAAATCAAAAAAGAAAACCTTTTGCTTGTTAGATTCACTCCAAAAAAATAATTCTTGCCCTTCTTTATGTAAAGCTAAAATTGAATTATAGCCATAATTTGATATGCCCTTGGTCATATATAGAAGCTGAAGAAAAGCACCACTTTGGGGGGAAGAATCAGATGAAGTATATAAAATATTTTTTATCATTCCTTAATTTACCCTTTATGATTTGAAAACATAACTTTACCTTGATTCAAGTATTATTTCTTTTTTGATAATAAAATGGAATATTCTTAAAATTTGGGATATCTCTATCAAAGTGCTCTTTATATAGGATAATTATTTAAGGCTATATGTAAAACTTCCAATATTTTACTTATAAAACTTCATCAATAGTTCGTTTTATGATATTCGAAGCATTTTCAGGACTATATTTATTAATAAAAAAAAGCGAAGCTTCTCCCATTTCATTTAAATCATATTTTTCTTGAACAATATTTTTCATTAAATTATAAAGACCCATCACATCAAAAGGATTAAATGAAAAACCATTGACACCATCTTTTACTAAGTCAGGATAACACCCACATTTTATTGATACTAATATAGGTAATCCAGCGGCCATTGCTTCATTAACAACCAATCCCCAAGGTTCCGAAATACTTGGGAGAATAAAGACATCACTTACTGCTAAGTATTGCGGAATTTCCTCTTTTTGTCTAAATCCTGGTAAAAAAATATCTTTAAGGGAATGTTTTTTTATATAATCCTCTATCTCAATCTTTTGAGGACCATTTCCAACCAAGATTAGTCCCCAGCCAATTTCTTTTGATTTTAACCTACTGTAAGCATCTAAGAGATTTAAAATATTCTTTTCTCGCGAAAGCCTTCCAATATAAACAAAGTTATGATCAGGAATTCCAAATTGATTACATAAAACTTCTCTCTTTGTTTTTAGCTTCATAACCTTATTATAATAAAATGAATTGTCAGTAACATTACCTATAATAAAAATTCTATTTTTACTCATCCCAAGTTTTAAAAGATAATCACGGCCCCTTTTTCCATATACATTTGCAGCATCACATCTATTAACAAAAAAACTTTTAAATTTTTCATTTATAAATAATCTATCCTTATCTTCTTCATTTGATGCTGACCAGAGAATAATTTTTCTTTTCCTAAGCTTTGCCCATAAAAATCCAGCCCAATATGATGCATATGAATATCCACCTATTATGAGTATATCAGGATTTAAATCGCTTAATCTTTGCCACGTTTTTATAAATAGGAAAATTTTTGGAATCCCATCAAGAGGCATATTAAACATAATTTCATATGGAAATTTTAATTCATTATATTTTATTTTCCATTTCCTTCTCCGTTCTGTTTCGGCCAAATATAAAACTTTTAAACTTTTAAATTTTTCATAAAGAGTATTAAATAATAAAGTTTTATATGGAGAGATTATATTGTGGAGAATAACTACTGTATATTTCATTTGAATATTTGCAACGTGACTTTAATTTACGGAGATTATAAACTCTTACTGTTATATTGCGGAGAAATGACGATATCCTTCCACAACGAAAGTTACTTGTTTATTAAAGAAATAAATTCAATTAAATGAAAATGAAACTTGAAATCCTCGTACCTTTTGTCTTGAGATTGAGGCTCACCCAAAAACTGGACCAGTCAAAAATATAGTTTTCTGGTTTTCAAACTGTTCTACAAACTGTCTTGGCGTCAAGTCTTCAAGCGAGCTGTGCGGCCGAAACTCGTTGTAGTCTTTACGCCACATCTCTATTTTCTCTTTTGCATCTTCAATTGACAAGAACCAATTTACATTCAGACATTCATCTCGAAATGATCCATTAAACGATTCAATGATTGCATTGTCCATCGGTTTACCAGGCCTCGAGAAATCAATAGTCACTCCATGTTCATAAGCCCACTTATCCAAAACCTTAGAGATGAACTCGCTTCCGTTATCACATTGAATGCGCTTTGGTATGCCTCGATCTTGTAAGAGTCGGTCCATTACTGTCACAACATCGTGACCCTTAATGCTTTGGCCGGCTTCGATCGCCAAGCATTCGCGACTATAATTATCGACTATCGTTAAAGATCGAAAACGACGTCCATTAAAGAGGCTGTCAGAAACAAAATCCATGCTCCAGCAGGCGTTAGGACACTCGGCTTTAGGCCGATCCATCCGCCGACTTCCTGTCACATGGTGACGAGGGCGTTTCCTTCGCAAGTTCAGATCCTCCTCCCTGTAGATCCGATAAACCCGCTTGTGATTGACGCGCCAGCCCTCGCGCCGAAGCAGAATATAAATCCTTAAATATCCGTACCGAACACGTGTGGCTGCGATCTCTTGAATCCGCATCCGCAGAGCCCGGTCATCCTTCCCCTGAGAACAGTACCGATGAGAGGATCGCCCAATCCTGATGACTTGGCATGCCCGCCGTTCACTCACTCGGTATGCATTCATGAGACGCTCCACAAATTTTCGCTTCTGGGCTGGCTTTAGAGTTTTTTTGATAAAACATCCTGGAGCATCTGCTTGTCAAGACTTAAATCAGCCACCATCCGCTTCAAACGCCTATTTTCCTCCTCCAGCTGTTTCAATCGGCGGAGCTCAGATACTCCAAGCCCTCCGTATTTACGCTTCCAGCGGTAAAAGGTCTGCTCTGAGATCCCAAACTTCCTGCACACTTCAACCACCCTTGTGCCTGTCTCAGCCATCCTTAAAGCAAAGGCGATCTGCTCATCGCTAAACTTTGACTTCTTCATAGACAAAACCTCCTCCTAGAGATTTTGCCAGAAAAACTAACATTTTGCGTGGACCAGTTTTTTGGGAGGAGGTCCATCTTTTGGGAGGAGGTCCAGGAGATCCGATTTGGTTTAAATATTTTAATTTTCCTATTGTTGCTCAGTGAAGTAAAAAACGATTAAAAATATTTTTAAGTAAATTTATACTATTTGGGAAAAGGAAGACACCTTTTTTATTTATTGATATTATAAAATCCTTTAACCTACTCGACATTTCGGGCCAACGGTTACACGCATAATAGCCTCTTTAATATTACGAATATAAAGCATATCTCCGAGCTCATTATCTTTCTTTATTTTTATCATTCGAGCGACAGGATCATACAAACATGATTTGAAACCAAGGGAACGCATCAATTGATCTAAATTTCGCTCGTTGAATCCATATCTTTTCCCATGCCCTCTCAGCTCCATAATCACAACATCTAATCCTTTATTCTTTAGAATTTGCTTTCCTCCAGATATTACTTCACTTTCATATCCTTCTACATCAATTTTTAAAACATTGGGACAAACTTTGTATGCAAGATGATCAATTGGAACTACATCGATTTCAATCGAATCAACCTTGGCATCCTCTGTTCTAACGCAGCTGACAGATCCAAATCCTGAGCAAAACTGAATTCTTCCCTTTTGCCTGCCAGCTGCAATATTATAGGCTTCAACAATGTCAGGCACTCGATTGATCCATATATTGTCCAAAAGAGCTTGATAATTCATTGGATCGGGCTCAATTGATACGCATTGCGCACCAACGACTTTTGCTGCTAAAATAGTATATGTTCCCACATTGGATCCTATGTCAAAAAATACATCATTCTCACGTAGGTAATGCAATAGGAAGGCCATTTCATTATACTCCATTAATCCTGAATATATGTTTCCTGTAGCTGCCGTCATACCTCTTGAAATGACCAATCTGGCATCGTTGACAAAAGGCCATATAATAGGCTTATCTAATATCAAACTTCCAACTTGCCAGCGGAAGAATCGTGCGAAAGCTTTAATACGTTTCCCCTTATTGAGCGGGGATTTCCATATAAATCTTAAGATATTAACAATTTTCATTTCCACCCAAACCTGAGCATGGCTTAATCCAAAAACATGTCTCCCCTAGACCATTTGTCGTTCTTATTGTTCTCCAAGTTTTAATTCTTTGATAAATCTGCTCCCATTGTTGGAAGTGATCCGGTTTCAAGACTAAATCTGACTTCTCTTTAAGGTGTGTATCCTTTTCGAAATATAAATGATCCTCAGAATCCAAGCGAAGAAACTCCCTCCGCACTATGACATTTTGTGATTAAACAAGAGCAATAATTTCAAAGCTTTTTTCAGTAATAGGGATAATTAAAAAGCTATTATTACTTAAAATTATCGGAACTGAGGCGGACGCTATTTTTTGGACTGCCTTACTCTAAGTGTTCCATAATGAAAGTTGCATGTTGGTTTGCAGCAGTATCCCTTTGAATCTTTTCAACTCGCATTTCCATAGTCCCTAAGAGTTGTGCTCTGTATAATTTGTCACTAATGAGCTTTAATAAAGCGGCAACAAGTTCTTCCGTTCTCCCAGGTGCTACTAAAACGATTTCTTTTTCACTGAATTGTTCGGGAATGCCCCCCACTATAGAGGCAACCACTGGGGTTCCATGCAGAAGGGCCTCGTCTATCACCCGAGGTACTCCTTCAGGGTAAGTAGATGGAACGACCACCACATCTGCTTGTGCATAAAGTTTGCTCAATAAATACTTATCATCTATAAATCCAAGAAACTTTATTTTCTCGTCAACGCCTAAGCTCTGACTCATTTTTTTCAGATTTTCCTCCTCAGATCCCGTGCCCACAACAGTTAGCAGAACCCACTTGTTCCGCAACCTTTCACACAGATCAGAAAACGCCCTTAGCAACACCTCAACACCTTTGCTTTTTACCAGCTTGCCCACATAAAGAATACGTATCAAATCGCCAGAGCATGGTTCCTTCATCCTTTTGTATAAGACTTCCGTGAGACCGATGGGCATAGTATTTATTACATTCGGATTTAACTGTCGCGCTCGTTTCTGATTGAGCTTACCCCGGACAATCACGCCATCCGCCATCCGGATCGGTAGCTCATGGAAAATCTTGAACACTTTGCTATGTAACACTCCTTTCGTCTCCCTTGAAATCTCGCTGTACTGGATGTAATCGTTAGCTACATATACGAAGAGTCCTCTTGCCCTTTGTCGAAGAGTAAGCACAATAGGAACAAGCCACACATTTGGCAGGTGGAGAAAGACCACTGTCAACCGATCTATGAGGCCACGGAGCATAAGATAGTTGGGCAATAAACCTCCTGCCTTGATCCTAAGGATGCAAGGACTGACCTTCTGTTCGTCAATTATTGCCCGCGTGTGCGCCTTCCCTTCGAATAGAGATGTTGCCCATATAACCTGATCGAACCAATTGAAAAACTCCTCAACATAGTCAATGACCATCTTTTTAGCGGTCAACTTTCCAGAGTCATCACGCTGGAAAACAGTGGCTCCAATTAATAGTAGTTTCAATCCAGACTTTATTCCGCCCTTCTCTCTGTTGTAATCCTCCACAGCCTTAAAACAGCAGCGGCACAGGCGAAGTAAATCCATACCACCATCCAGTGAACCATAGAGTGAAAGAGGTTATGAAACCAAAAAGCGATCAAACCCGAAATCAGCGCTACGCTCAATAAACCCCAGTCTGTATCTCTGGTTCTGCGAGCCATACTCCAAAGGCCCCTTATCAGTCTAAAAGCAAGCAGGAGAATCCCTACGAATCCTAAGAAACCGAAATCACTGAGAAAGCTGAAAAATATATTATGTACGCTCTTCCGCTCAATTCCGAAAGCTTCCCCTACAAGATATTTCGTTTCAGCTCCATGGCCAAAGGGATTGTGCAATGCAAGGAGAACAGCTTCCCGCCAAAAAACAGGTCTATACTGAGCCACAGGGACATTTAGCATATATTTGAAACTGAACCGATCCATAATCGTCTTGAACATACCGGATACGCTTAAGACTATACCGCCCACAACGAGAAAGACAAAGACAATGCGGACAAGCTTGTTGGACTTCACACTTCTCACAAGGAGCAGACTCGCGAATAATACCCCAAGCAAAGTTCCTAATATGGCAGAACGTGACTGTGAGAGTAATAGTCCACTGAGAATTACTCCCGCCACTGCCATCCAGAAGAAGCGTCCAAGCGCTTTTCTGCTCACTAATGTAAAGAGGAGGCATAGGGGAAAGGAGAGGAGAAGAGGGATCGCAAAGGTGTTAGGCTGCTCATAAATTCCTCCCACCCGGGTACCAATACCACCCCATGAACCAAGCAATTGCACCTCTAAGTTTCCTATATGGAATGCCGGAATGCCTATGACGAAGGCAACAATCCCTACAAGGGATATCGCAACAGTTGTCATTACAAGGACCTGCAATGTAGAGCTAACTGCCTTAGGGGTCTCCAATATCTGAACAATCACAAGGCTCATAGCCAAAATTATGAGCAAGGACAAAACTTGACCGATGGTTTCCCCCAAATAAGGAGATTCCATGAACGCCTGGGCTATTAGCGTAACGAGCCCCGCAACCGCAAGGACCATTACGGGAAGATTCAGAACCGAACTCTTCCAGCCTCTTTGCATAAGGGCCAATCTAGCGATGAACACTATTAGCACGATCAGCCCGACTACTCGATCCGCCTGTATGGGAAGGACCTCTTCCAAGCTGGCGTTGAGCAGGCTAACAATGACAAGTGCCAACACTCCCCAAATTGGGCGGTGCAGTATGACCAGAAATATAAGACCCGCTACGGCTCCCAAAACAAGATACGTTAAGGAAGAAACCATTACTCTTTAGACTCTCCCATCAATGACTTTTAGATACACCTCAAGGGTGAGCTCAGCCACGCGCTCCCAGGTAAAGTTATTTAAGATATACTGTTGAGCTTCATGTTTTTTTGGTGAATTATATGCTTCCAGAACCGCCTTCTTTATAGAATCTATATCATAGGGATTGCAATACCACCCAAGATTACCAAGATGTTCTCTAATTCCACTGAAGGATGTTGCAACTACATTACAACCGCTGGCTGCGGCTTCAAGATATACTAGACCAAAGGACTCAAAATAACTTGGCAAAGCAAATACCCTGGCCGCCTTATAAGCTGAAGCGAGCATTTTTTCCGAAAGTCTTGGCAGAAAATTAACAGTTTGGTCCGATTCGCTTAAACACTTCCTATAATATCTCTCCTCCCCTTTTGTGCGGCACTCTCCGACAAAAACTAAAGATAATCCTGTCCCTTTCAAAGCTCTAATTAAAGAGAGCTGATTCTTTCGATATCCAAATCCTGCGGCTACACATAATATAAAATCCTTTAATCCATATTGTTTTATAAATTTCTCATCTTTTTTCTCAAAAAAATCCACTTCGGCCCCAAATGGTATCACATCATATCTATAAAAACCTCCGAACTCTTTTATAACTGAATTCATTAGAAATTCAGATGGTGGTAACAAATACTTAGCCCACTCTAAAATTTGTTTCTTATATTTTGATTCGTTTCGTCTTAATGAATAATCAGATCGACTAACCTTCCAGGCTTTTGAAAATTTACCAAAAGATAAATTCGAAAATCTTGAAAAATTTAGCCAAAGACTAAGCAAATTCGATACTTGGCTATTTCTATACAACATTTTATTAATTACGCGAGTAACCATTGGCTTTTCACTTAGTATCACTGCTCTTGGTACAGATTGATCCCAGATAGGGGAGAGGATAAAAGGTATTCCATATGCCCATGCTTTCTTAGCAGCATACCAAGTAGAAAGGGTAAACAAATGAACAATATCATATCCCTGATAACCAGGACAAACATCATATGTAATTTCTACCTCTACGCCTAATTTTTCGAGATACTCTCCTGTTTTTAGTATAACAATTTTATCCCCACTACCTCTTATTGCCAGTTGAGGACGGCCTACAAGCAAGACTTTCATAACTTTAAATCTCCTTTGCAACACAATAAGTTAACACTTTTCCCTTTTGGAACCTGGCTGGCTAGATTTGTAACATCAATATCTACTAGAGCACCCACATTTTCATCAATCTTTAGTACCTTATTGAATTTCGAATATAATGTCCGAAGAAAATCTTCATCATTCACACCTGCTAATTGTAAGGCGGACGGACTGAATTCGCAGATGATGAGGAGATTCTGGGCCTGTTGAAGTAAGTTAGCCATCCCTTCAAGCACAAGCGGCTCTGCACCTTCGATATCTATCTTGATGAAATCGCAATGTTTCAATCCTTGACTATCAAGAAAATCGTCAAGGGTCAGTGTTTCAATCTTACAGAATCCTTTAATGAACTCATGAGGGACAAAAAAGCTATGGCTCCTTGTTCTCGTTGAAAGGGCAAACTCGACCTTTCCTTTGTTATTCGAAACTGCCTTTTGTTCTAGAACAACATTGGATTTATTTCTAACATTGTGTTTTAAGAGCTGGAAGATTTCAGGAGCAGGCTCAAAGGCATAGATCTTGCCATTAGGGCCCACAAGTTTTGAGAATAAAAGTGTATAATATCCAATATTGGCACCAACGTCTATAAAACGCATACCACTTTTAGCTAATTTCTTACAAAGCAACGTTGTCCCTGGTTCGTATAAACCGAGGAGAAACTCCAACTTGGGATACCAATCCCATTTAGAGGGGAATTTCAATCCTCTTTGTTGATTTAGTAATTTAACAAACATTGAAGCAGCCCAACGCAATAGAGAACGAAGGGATTTTAGTTTCTTCAGTGTTTTATTATGAACTATCCTCTGAAGGACCGTTTTAGCCACAGTACGAAACTTCATAAGTATCTACCTCTTACTTAATTTTTCTACCTAGGGACATTACAAGTCCAATCACTCCTAACCGCTCATTTACATCCAATATATATTTCCAAGACGCTATGCTGTAGACTAGAATACCGATAAATGCTACTAAGATGTTACGCATATATTTACATTCGCCTGGTATTAAATATAAAGAAAGCATGAAAATTGAAAGTGCACTAACAGCGATAACTACACGTCCCATTCTATTAGAGGCGATGGATGACAAAACACTTTTTTTCAACGTCAGTCGAAAAATAAAAAAGACATAACCTAATTCTAAGAGGCAGCGTAAAAGCCAAGCCAAGGCCATACCCTCAATGCCAAACTCACTTGTAAGTAAAAGTGCTACTCCTACATATACTGGGAGCTCTACTAGGTGGAACTTAGCAACCACATCCGGTTTATCCAATGCTAGAATATAATTATGAATAATTGCTCCTAATGAGCTGAAAAAGAAGCCGATTATTAACAGTTGAAACACAGGTATTACATGAAGAGCAATATCTTTTCCTAGGTAAAGTTGTAACAGTTTATCCCCAAAGAAAAATAGAATGAGAACTATAGGCGCTGTACCAAGCAATATAAATTTTATACTATGGGAAAAAAGACGAAATGCATGCTTTGATCGAGCCTGCGCACTGAGGGCTGGAAAAAGTGCCTGATTTAATCCTTTGGAGAAGGTTAGAAGCCGATTTACGATTTCGACTGGAACAGCATAGTAAGTCAAATTGACAATGGGAAGAAGTAAACTAACTATAAAACGATCTATATATTCAACTGCTGTACCTATAATCTGAGACACCGACAACCAACCCCCAAACCATAGGATTGGACGGGCTAAACTAAAATTAACATTAATGTTGCGAATAGAAGGAAATAATCTTAAGCAAAATACTAAATAACCAACAAATCGTATGACATCTACAAATAATAGAACCAGCATAATTGCAGGAAGGTGAAATCCTATCAGTGCAACTAATAATGCTAGAAAATATCTTGCAGAAGCTGTGGTTGCATAGATCCAGTTAATAATATCGAACCTTTGACCTGCGGCAAGCAATGACCGAAAACCCGTAGTAATAATGGTTAGCAGAACCGAGATAGAGGCCAGAAAAAGGGCAATTTGTGCTTCTTCCCATAACTGAGCAGGAATCTGGAAAACACGTTTGAATAGGGACAACGCAAATATTCCTAATCCTAAACCCCCTATGCTTCCAAGACAACCTAGGAGTACCATTGTTGTCCAAGTCATTATAGATAAGTGATTTTCTTCTTTCTTGTAAAGTGCCTCAGATGCATATTTTATAAGGGAATAACCTAATCGCAAACTAAGAAACTTCAAATACCCTTGAATTGCCCAGATAAGCATGAACAGGCCAAAACGGGCCTCATCAAGTGCATTAATAAGTAAAGGGAGAATGATAATCGATACAAGAGAAGGCAAACTTAATCCTATTACATTGATCACCGAGTTCTTACTTACAATCCTTCCTGAAATCTTCATCACCAAAAACTTAATCCCCTGTCAAATAGTACTTAAAGCTCTTTAAGGGCACTACGATAAACATTGTATAGATATTTCCTGTCATATAGTTTCAAGGAAAGGCATGAGCAAAAAGGAAATAACTATAAATGGATGTTAAAATCACAGTTGTGACTGCTATATTACTGCCATACTGAAATAAGGGACATTAAATAAATACAAGATTGCTTCATTTTTTTTATATTATAATTGCCATTACATCTAAATTTATGCTTTTATTATTCTATTCCAATCCGATCTGACGCTTCGGGTGGCATTTCGAGTATCAATCACCATCTTGGCATTCTGAACGATCCATTCATAGTCATAGGAAGAATGATCTGTTACAATCACCACCGCATTCATTTGTTTAAGGAAATTTTTAGTAAGAGTGGATGATTTAAGATCAAAGTCATACTTTCTCATTTTATGGGTTTGGGGGATATAAGGATCATTGTAATAGACATTCGCCTTCTTGTTTCTTAAGATTCGGATGATTTCCAAAGCCGGAGATTCCCTTACATCATCTGAATCTTTTTTATAAGCTAATCCCAATATGAGAATTTTGGAGTGGCTTAGACACTTCCCTTTGATATTGAGCGCATCTGTGAGCCTGGATATCACATAATCAGGCATAGAAGTGTTGACTTCGCCAGCAAGTTCTATGAAATGGGCGTTAAAGTCCAGTTCACGGGCTTTCCAGGAAAGGTAGAAGGGATCAATGGGAATGCAGTGGCCGCCCAGGCCGGGACCAGGGGTAAAGCGCATAAAGCCGAATGGTTTGGTGGAGGCGGCGTCAATGATTTCCCAGATGTCTACGTTCATGCGGTCTGCCAAGACTTTGAGCTCATTGACTAGGGCGATGTTCACGGAGCGGAAGATGTTTTCTAAGAGCTTTGAGAATTCTGCTACTTCTGGGGATGAGACCGGAATCACCTTGTCGAGAATGGTTTGATAGAGAGCGGAGGCAACCTGTGTGGAATTTGAAGTGATACCTCCTATTACCTTCGGGATGTTTTTGGTTGTGAAGTGGGGATTTCCCGGGTCTTCTCTTTCTGGAGAATAGGCAAGAAAGATATCTTCTCCGTCAGTAAAGCCATTATCTTTGAGTATAGGGAGAAGGACTTCTCTTGTAGTCCCCGGATAAGTGGTGCTCTCCAATATGATGAGCTGACCTTTTTTTAAACTATGTTTGATCTCTTTGGCAGTAGCTCTGACGTACTTCATATCCGGTTCTTTTTTATCATCAAGAGGTGTGGGCACACAGATAAGGATGGCATCCATGTTCTTGAGGAGGGAGTAGTCGGTTGTGGCTTTGAATTTGCTGGTTTTGATGATAGCCTTTATTTTCTCCCTGGGGATGTGGCGGATATAGGATTCTCCAGCATTCAGTTTACGGACTTTTTCTGGGTCGACATCAAAGCCCAATACTGTAAAATTCTCCTCGGCAAAACGAATAACAAGAGGGAGTCCCACATAGCCCAGGCCGATGATGCCGATGAAAGCATCATGTGATTTAATTTTGTTAATTAGAGAACGTTTCATTGAAACTGGCTACGGAACAATCTGTAAATTATCTGATTTCTATTTAAATTCATATTCCTTATTTAAAAAAAGTTCAACGCAGGTATCAACCGCTTCTGGTTCATAGAGGATCCCTTTATTCTTTTTTATTTCCTCCAGAGCTTTGTTTTTCCCAAGGCTAGCTCTATAGGGTCTGTGAGAGGACATGGCTTCCACCACATCAGCGACTACTAAAACTTTGGCTTCTATTAAAATTTGGTCATTTTTTAATCCATCAGGATAGCCAGATCCATCCAATCTCTCGTGGTGCTGGAGAACGATTTCTGCCACAGGCCAAGGAAAGTTTATATTTTTTAATATCTCGTATCCTTCTCTAGAATGGTTTTTTATCAATTCAAATTCAGTCTCTGTTAATTGTGTTGGTTTGGTTAGTATTTCACTGGGTACAGATATTTTACCGATATCGTGTACTTGGCCTGCCATACGTATGGCATCAATTTGATTGACTGAAAGACCCATTTCTTTGGCAATAGAGCGGGCGAGGTCAGCAACCCGCCGCTGATGCCCTGCTGTAAAAGGATCCCTCTTTTCGACTATGGATTCTATAAGCTGAATGGTCCCACCCAGGGCACTGCGGAGTTTTTTCAGGGTATGTTTGAGTTCTTTTTCTGATGTTTTCTGTAAAGTACGAATTCGGAAAGATGCGATACCATAAGCTAAATCATTGACTAGTTCTTTTAAAAGATTAACTTCTTCTGTATCAAAAGCATTAGGTTCACTGGAATATATAGTCAATGCTCCAAATGTCTTTCCTTTGTCCCTCAATGGAAGAGCGATAGAAGAAGCATGGCTGGTGTTAGAATCAATATTCTTCATAATGGATGGTTTGCCCATTCGGATGGCTTTGCCTATGGGACCTTGTCCTTGCTTTGTGTCTGCCCAGGTTATATTCACTGTATCCAGATAACTATCCTCATATCCAGCCTGTGCCACAGGTCTAACGGTTTTCTTTTTGTCATTTTCAGCATAACCTATCCATGCCATTCGGTATCCACCAACATCAATTATTATCCTGCATATCCTGTTCAATAAATCTTGTTCACTGGTTGAATCCACTAGAGCCTTGCTGCATTTAGCCAAAGATTTGAGAGCTCTTTCCTTTAATTTTAGATTTTGCTCAGCTTTTTTGAGCTCAGCTTCAAGTATTTTTTTATTTTTCATTTGAGTTCAGATTCTATCCTTTATGTAAGAATACAGGGATACATTTAGATTGCTTCACTCACTTCGTAACTACGCAATAACAATCAGGCTAGGTCGAGATTATTTCATTTCCTTCAGAAAAATCGCAATGACTAGATTGATAGGCTACCGCCAATGACTTTAAAAGAAATATTCAATTGACAACCACATAAATAAAAAGGAATGAAAAAAGCAGAGAAAGGCAAATGGATTATTTACGAATGATCATTTTGTCTTCCCTATCATCAAACCCTACAAATGGAATATTATGTACTTATAGATAGCATGTCAAGGAAAAATTTAAATAAGGGGCTAATCGCGATTTGTAAACAGCTAGTTGTTTTTTTTTATATGGTTTTATATGGGGACGGACCATAGGATTTTTTTTAAAATCAATAAGATAGCTTAAAATAATGGTCTGATTTTATGATTGGATAAGAGTTGGATAAAAGGGGGGATGTTTTTCTAACATGACACTGTTCCTATAGCTGTCAAGCTTTGATGATTTTATGACGGTCGGATTTGACCTGTTCGGTAGCATTGCGGGTATCCAGCACCAGCTTCGCATGTTGGACAATCCATTCATAATCATAGGAGGAATGGTCCGTGACAATGACCACCGCATCCATTTGTTTGAGGAAATCTTCTGTTAGATCTGATGATTTGATGTCAAAATCATATTTTCTCATTTTATGGGTCCGGAGCACATGAGGGTCATTGTAGTACACTTCCGCCTGTTTGTTTTTTAAGATGCTTATGATCTCCAGTGCCGGGGATTCCCGCACATCATCTGTATCCTTCTTGTATGCCAGGCCCAGAATCAGGACCTTGGAACATCTCAAACTCTTTTCTTTTTGATTGAGCGCATCAGAGAGGCGGGATACCACATACTCGGGCATGGAGGTATTGACCTCGCCGGCCAGTTCTATGAAATGAGCATTGAAGTCCAGTTCCCTGGCTTTCCAGGAAAGATAATAGGGATCTATGGGGATGCAGTGTCCGCCAAGGCCCGGGCCAGGGGTAAAACGCATAAAGCCGAAGGGCTTTGTGGAGGCTGCGTCAATGACTTCCCAGATATCCAATTCCATTCGGTCAGCAAGGATCTTAAGTTCATTGACCAGAGCTATGTTTACAGAGCGGAAGATGTTTTCCAGAAGTTTCGAAAACTCGGCTACTTCAGGCGATGAGACCGGCACCACTTTATCAATGATGCATTGATAAAGGGCTGAGGCTGCCTCTGTGCAGTGGGGTGTGAGGCCTCCTATGACCTTGGGGATGTTCTTAGTTGTAAAATGAGGGTTTCCCAGGTCCTCCCTTTCCGGGGAGTAGGCCAGAAAGATGTCCTCTCCGGGTGTAAAGCCGCAGCTTTGTATAAGGGGGAGAAGGATTTCTCTTGTGGTCCCAGGGTATGTGGTGCTTTCCAGAATGATAAGCTGTCCCTTTCTCAGGTTTCTTTTTATTTCCTGGCCTGTGGCTTCCACATACTTCATGTCCGGCTCTTTTTTGTCTTTAAGAGGAGTGGGCACACAGATAAGGATGGCTTCCATATTACGGATAAGGGAGTAGTCGGTAGTGGCCTTGAATTTACCGGTATTGACAAGAGCTTTTATTTTCTTGTGCGGGATGTGATAAATGTAGGATTTTCGGGAATTAAGCTTATCAACTTTTTCTTTGTCTATATCAAAGCCTGTGACTCTAAAGCTTTCCTCCGCAAAACGGATGACCAATGGGAGGCCCACATAGCCAAGGCCGATGACGCCGATGCGGGCGGTGTGAGTCCGAATGTTTTCGAGGAGTGCTTTTTTCATATTGACTTTTCCATTTTATTTAAAACAAGTGAACAGGACAAGTGCAGAATAAACTTCCTTGTTATAAACAATTAATTGTTAATCTTTGAAAAAACTGTTAGGATAACTGTAGCCACAAGGCAATTAGGACGAAAAACCTTTAACAAAAGGTTAAACCGAGAGCTTTGGGGAGCCAATGAATCTAAATGTCCTCACTCTAGAGAATGAGCTCACCATTTACAATCTGATCAAAGGGTCTTCACTGATTCCTGATGAGTGTGTTTACTTTCTGGACACAAAAAAAGGAATTGACAGCTTTATCCGCAACAATGATATCCATGTGCTTATAAAAGAGGCGGAGCCAGATCCGCTGGATGAAGCTTCCTTTTTACAGGAGATCAAGGCGTTTGACTCGCTTCTGGATGTGATCCTGGTGGGAAAGCCTGTGAATCAAGTGGAAATGCTGGATATGGTCCGCAAAGGGGCCACTGATTATTTGACGAGGCCTTTGAAAAAGCAGGACCTTGAAGAGACCCTTAAAAAAATAAAGAATAAAAGAGCGCTCCGGAAAAAGACGTTCCAGCTTGAGACAAAGCTTGAGAACAAATACTCGTTCCATGGTATGGTTGGGAAAAATCCTTTTATGCTAGAGATGTTCGCTCTTATTGAAAAGACAGCTTCGCATTTTTCAAACGCATTGATTACAGGAGAGCCGGGTGTTGGGAAAAAACTGGCAGCACAAGTCCTTCAAAGATTGAGCCCAATAGCAAAAAAGAAGCTTGTGGTTTTTAACTGCATATCCATGCCTGTAGGTCTTTTTGAGCCTGAGCTTTTCGGATACAAAAAAAATTACTTTAAAGGGGCAAAAAAAGATCAAAAAGGATTTTTAGAAATAGCAGATAAAGGAGTTCTTTATCTGGATGAGATCAGTAAGATGCCTCTTAATTTCCAGGCTAAACTGGCGCTTTTCCTGGAAGAGGGGGTGGTGAGACCCCTGGGGGGGATCGATGAGAAGAAGGTGGATGTGAAAGTAATCGCATCTTCCACTGCTGACCTCAGAGAGATGGTCCAAAACAACGGATTCATGAAGCTTCTTTACCAAGGATTGAATGAGCTGGAAATTTTTATTCCTCCTCTAAGAAAAAGGACAGAGGACATTCCTCTCTTAGTGAGGCATTTTCTTAGGAGGCTCAAAAAAAAACACAGAAAGAATGTAAAAGGGATCTCCCGGAACGCGCAGAAATTTTTCCAGCTTTATGAGTGGCCGGGCAATGTGAGAGAACTTGAGGATGTTCTGGAGCAGGCGGTTGAGACCTCGAAAAAAGAATACATTGATATAAGTGACCTCCCCCCTTATTTTCAGGAAGCTATGGAAAAACCAAAAAAAATACCGTTTCTAAGGCGCAAAGATCTTCCCACCCTGAATGAACTGGAAAAGGAATACATCCTTTACCTTCTCAAGGTCACTGATAACCACATGAGTAAAACCGCCAGGATCATGGGCATCTCAAGGTCAACCCTTTACAATAAGATTAGACGATACCACATCCCGCATTACCATTAGGGGTCGGACCATAGGAATTCCTTTAAAATCAACAAGATAGAACCTAAAAAGCCTCCTATTTCATGCTTAGAACATCCATTTTAGGGCTAAAATAGGACTTCTAAATCCTTTGGAGCTGGAGTAGTGGGGACGGACCATAAAATTTCTTTTATAATCAATAAGATAGCTTGAAATAAATGCTTGATTTTATACTTAAAACAACCATTTCAAGGCTGAAATGGGAACTCTAATATTTATCTAATTTTTTGAGTTTGTCCGGTTTGTTTGGTTTGTCTGATTGATGAGGAGATTTGTCTTGACAAAGCATTTTTACGGGGAGTATATTTAAAAAAAATAAGCAAGATGCAAGATGGAGGTAAAATGAAAAAGACTCCTTTAGCCCGGAGGGAGTTCTGTAAGAGTATCGCAAAAAGAGCCCTTGCCTTTCTTGCGGTCACTGCAGGAGCGGCTACTCTTTCCTACAAAAAGCCCTCGATCAAAAGTTTTATAGGCGGAAAAATGGCCTATGCCCAGCAAACGGGCCCAGGAAAGTTCACCTTAAGAGGCGGAACCGCGGCACCTACAGCCTCTAGACGCAGAAGATAACCTCTGTCAGAGTGAAAAAGGAGATTTCAATGCCCAAGAAAGCCTTTTTAGTCGGGTTGTGTTTGTGCCTTTGCGCCATCATTTCTCTAACCTCCGCTCAAGTCAAGCGGCAAGTGACGAATGTTGTAAAAGGTCCACCGTCTACATATAAAGTCACTGTGACAGATGTTGAGGTGTATAACGGATCAGACTGGATCCCCCTTTTTTCTGGCTCATCCCAGCTTGACCTTGTGGCAAATCCCGGAAGCTTCCCCAGTATAAGCGACATCACTCTTCCCTCCGGCACCTATTCACAAATAAGGGTGATTTTCCTGAACTCATTTGTTATGCAAGGATCTTTGGACTACGGAGGAACCACATATTACACAACAAGCACAACCGTCAATGACGATACAGGATGCCTTGCCTCAGACACGGGCCCGGCACAAGAATGCACTGTACGGGATTCTGCCTGGGGCGACCTGGGAGCGGATGTTGTAAAGACTTGGGATATTGGCCCTATTACTGTGACAGCCGATACAGACTATGAGCCCACTCTGACCTTTAATGTCAGTCAAACACTGATTATATTCGACTCAGGAGGCACTATAATCTTTCTCCATGACTCCCCGGAGCCCGTCATTCAAGAAGATTGAATTAACCTGGATTATTCATAAGTAAGCCTTCTGACAAGATCCTTTGTCGCTTCTATTCCGTTTGAAAAGAGTCGGAAAATTTGGCATCCTGTCACAAGGTTTATAACCGAATCAAACAACTTCTCTTCACTCCTCTTAGGAGGAAAACAGCACTCAAGGACATCCGGCAGGGCTTCTCCCGGAGAGAGAGAAACCATATCCGGTGTAAAGCCCGGATTGTAGAACGGAAGGATAATCATTCGCAGAGGGAGCGGGCGCTTCCATGCCCGGTGGGGAACATACTGCGAAAATCTGTTACCTATGTCCTCCAGCCTCCCCTTTTTTACAGAGTGACAGGAGCCATATTCCTTGGCAAAAGTCCTGCTCATGGATAAAGGCAGGGGAAAAGGATGAACAAGCCGGCTTGACGGCTCAACAGGCGCCATCTCCTCGCAGAGGAAATCCTTTCCCATCTCGACCATAATAAACGTTGTTGATGTTTTTCCCGCTTCCGGCTTTCCTGCGATAAGGCAGGCTCCCTCACCCACTCTGACACAGCCCGCGTGAAAGGTCACCCATTCTCCACCGCTTTTAATCAACAACGTCTCCACCTCATTTTCCAGCGCTCCGTAGACCGCTAGCGCACTCTCGAAAGAGCCTGTACATTTTTCATCTTTGTAAAGATCATAGCCAGTCGAACCACGACTGATCCTGAAACGGCAGCAACGAGGGGAAAGTGGTTCCGGTTTTTGAAAAAGAGAAAAGGAACGGAGAATGATTTCCTCAATTTCTTCAGGAAAACTTATCAAAACATCAGTTTGAGGAAGAGAAAAAGAAAATGCCTTCATCTGACTTTTCGAATGAGTCCTTTCTTAAGGAGAAGATCTAAGGTCTCTTCCAGGTCCCTTTTCATAATCTCTCTTTCCCCCTTAAAGGCTTCGCTGAGCATGAAGAGGAGCTCTTCAAAGGTAACAGAGTCTTTGAGGCACTCCCATATGAAGAAGGCTGTTTGATTCAATACATGAATAGCTCTTTGCCTTGGGACATAGACAGCCATTTGGTCTCCGACTTTTTTGAGTTTCGCTTTCTGTATGCGCTTATAATGTATGTCACGATCCTGCAGTTCTGTCATTTTTCTCTCTTTTGTCTCGAGTTTCTTTTGACCTCAAGTTTATTACAGGGAAAAAGAGGTGTCAATCCGATAAAGCACAGGACTTTTGAATTCACATCTCTTATGGATTAAAATGGCTTAAGGCGCTATGTTATCTTTACCTGTGAATAAAGAAAAGATACTCTGCTTGAGGGTCCTTTTCCTGGCATGCGGCCGCTGGTTAAAAGAGGTATCCGGCATCAGCCTAGAGGATGATTTCTCATTTCCGAAAAACATAAACTGGGATGTTTTCGGAAAAATGGCCTATTATCACAATCTTGATGCCCTCCTCTATGTTCTCATCACAAAGAATTGGCTGCCTGGTGATTCCATCCCAACGCATCTCATAAGAGAATGGGAAAAGGCTTATTTCACCAACATCATCAGGAATAGCGAGGTTCTGTCCTTTCTCAGGCGTCTTGTGGATAAGTGCAGGAGTCAACATATTCCGGTTGCGGTCCTTAAAGGCCCGGCATCTCTTGTTCAGGTTTATGAGAGCGATACCGGAATAAGGCCTATGGCTGACCTTGACCTTCTGTGCCGAAAAAAAAACCTCAAGGCTCTCAGTGACACAGCCTTTTCTCTGGGATGCCGAAAGCCCGGATTCATCCGCCTCCATCACTTGAGTATGGAGCATGAAAGCCTTGATATTTATCTTGAGCTTCATTTCAATCTTTTTCACTTCATGAAAAACAAAAAGGAATTTTTGAGATCTGTTTGGGAGAAGACAGAGCCAGTGCAGCTGGAAGGGATCGAATTTCATGTCATGCCCACCGAAGCGCAGCTTGTCTTTGATGCCGGACATTTCCTGGCGCATCAGGGATTTGTCTCTCTCAAGCACTACCTTGATTTCGCAGCAAAACTGCTGATAATGAAAGATGAAATCAATGGAAATGACCTTAAACGGTTGCTTAGACTCACAGGGCTTCAGGATGAATTTATCTCTGCCTCTGCAGTGCTACCTGAATGGCTCGGGATCCCTCCGGAATATTTTTTCTCTCTTTCCGGCCATTCAGGCGGCCGTTCTGACACTTGGATACAAAAAAGGCTGAAGCTCTCTGCCTCTATCGGCTTTATAAATTTAAAGGCCCCAGGAACGGAGCTGGCTATGCAGAGAGGGCTTATAAAAAAAATCACCTTTATTTTCAAAAGACTTTTCCCTCCGCTCGCAGCCATCCAGGCCGCCTATTCAAATATGGGGACGGGCCCGGCCATCTCTTTTATTATCAAGAAGATAACCCTACTTTTCCACAGGTTGCTACCCTGAAGACAATGACTTTTTAGGCCTAAAAAAGTGACTTTTGGCTCCAGGCAGGCCTATTTCGTTATCACAGATCCTCAGGATCCCGGATTTTTGGTCACCGTTCTCAAGCGAAATGTTGACTTGAGGCTGGCTGCCTTTTTCAAGAGCCGCATAATGAAGAGCTGCAAACTCAAAAGTAATCACTCCGATAGATGAATTAAAGGGTGAAATTTTTAATGAGTAGGTGGAAGAGGAAAAAAGAGCACGGGGTTGGATAGGCCCCCCGTTTATTGTAATATACGGTCTATGGCATCCCGTGATTTTCAGGTTTTTGCGAAACCTGCAGGCCCTTTGTGTAACCTGTCCTGCCAGTACTGCTATTATCTGGAAAAAACACGCCTCTATGAGGGCTGTTCCCTGCGCATGCCCGAAATCCTGCTCGAGGAATATATTGTCCAGCACATTGAGGCCTCCTCTGAACCTGTGATCCGGTTTTCCTGGCACGGAGGAGAACCCACCATCCTGGGGTTGGATTACTTCAGGAAGATCGTGGCGCTCCAGGAAAAGCACAAACCGGCCAACCAGCTCATCTTGAATGGAATGCAGACAAACGGAACCCTTTTGAATAATGAATGGGGACGTTTCTTAGGGAACCAGGCCTTTTCTGTAGGGTTGAGCCTCGACGGCCCGCGGGAAATCCATGACCTGTTTCGTGTCACAAGGGAGGGAAAACCGACCTTTGACAAGACCCTTCGGGGATATGAAATCCTCAAAAAACACGGAGTCCCGACTGATATCCTATGCGTTGTGAACTCTCATAATGCCAAGTATCCTCTCGAAGTCTACCATTTCTTTAAAAAAATCCATGCTTCCTACATAAGTTTTCTTCCTGCGGTCGAAAAACGGACAGAGGTTGAAAGCGGCCTTGGTCGTCTGAGTGTGAGCCCAGAACTGTGGGGAGAATTTCTCTGTACTGTTTTTGACGAATGGATAGGTCAGGACATAGGAAAGATCAAGGTGCAGATCTTTGAGGAGGCGGCCCGAACCGCTTTTGGGCAGGAACATTCCCTCTGCATCTTCAGGCCGGTCTGCGGGGACATTCCCGTCATAGAACACAACGGAGATTTCTATTCCTGCGATCATTTTGTCGACAAAACACACCGCCTCGGCAACATCATTGAAACTCCCCTTAAGCAGCTTCTTGAAAGTCCGGCTCAGAGAGCCTTTGGCCGGGCAAAACAGGATACTCTACCGCGCTACTGCAGAGAATGCGAGGTTAGGGATATGTGCAACGGCGGATGTCCCAAGAACCGCTTCGTTAAAACTCCTGACGGAGAAGAGGGCCTCAATTACCTCTGCAAAGGATACAAACGCTTTTTCTCACACTGCCGCCCCTGGGTGGACGAAGTGGCGGCCGAGTGGCGCCGTCAGAAGAAATAACAGACAGTCAGGTCTTTAATTTCTCCTTAAAAAAAGCCACAGTGCGCTCCCATGCCAGTTCTGCTGCCTCTTTGTTGTACCTGTCAGGGTTTGTGTCATTGAAAAAGGCATGGGCCGCCCCCTCATACATATATATCTTGTAATCCACGGACGCATTTTCCAAAGCTTCTTTGAACGCTGGAATACCTGCATTGATGCGCTTGTCCAAAGAGCCGTAATGCATGAGCAGGGAAGCTTTGATCTTGGGAACATCCTCAGCGTCAGGCTGCCGGCCGTAGAAAGGGACCGCTGCTTTTAAATCCGGGGCATTTACAGCGACCTGGTTTGTCACGCCTCCTCCCCAGCAGAATCCCATGCACCCGACTTTTCCGGTGGCTTGAGGATGGGTCTTTAAATACTCTACCGCAGCTACATAGTTTTTTACGGTCTCATCACTGTCAAGCTCCCGCATTTTTGATCGGGCCTCATCCACACTCTCCGGCGTCCCTCCTAATGGAGACAACGCGTCCGGAGCCACAGCCAAAAAACCCTCCAGAGCCACCCGTCTGGCCACATCCTCTATATGGGGCTGAAGCCCTCTGTTTTCATGGATCACAATCACAGCAGGGTGCTTCTTTTCTTCATCAGGCCGAGCTTGATAGGCCCGGACCTCTCCTGTTTCACCGGGATATGTGATATATCCCTTTTTCAGGCGGGGGTCATCTTCGGGAACAAACTGAGCCTGAGCGAATTTCTTTTCTAAAAGAGGAAGCAGGGCCACGCCCGCCGCTGTCCCGCCGGCAAGCACTGCCAATCTCTTGAGAAATTCACGGCGGTCCAGGTTCCCTATAGAATAGTCACGGTATAAGTCAATAATTTTTTTGTCCATAAGCCCTCCTTTTTAACGGAAATGATCTCCCCATTTTCCAATTTTTTTATTTATAAAAATCGCTCATTTTTTCCACGATGTATTCCTGCTGGGAGTTGGTGAGCTCAGGATATACTGGAAGTGAGAGAACGGAACCGGAGGCTTTCTCTGCCCCTGGAAAATCTCCCCTGAGATAACCCAGGTCTTTGAAGCATTCCTGAAGGTGAAGCGGTAGCGGATAATAGATGGCTGTGCTTATTCCCTGTTCCCTGAGATATTCCCGGAGCTTGTCCCTGGAGCGGGTGCGCAGAGTGTACTGATTGTAGATGTGATGGTTCCTGTCTCCCGAGTCCTTATAAACCTCAACAGGAGTTCTGATGATTCCTTTTTCTATGAGGCCTGACTGAGCAAAGAGCCTGTTATAGAGGGCTGCATTTTTCCGGCGTTTTTCCGACCAGGAATCAAGGTATTTAATCTTGACCAGAAGCACTGCTGCCTGAAGAGCATCCAGCCGGAAATTCCCCCCGACGATTTTGTGAAAGTATTTGGCTCGCGCTCCGTGCACTCGGAGTGCTTCGAGTCTGTCATAAAACGCAGAATCCCGGGTTATGACCATGCCGCCGTCGCCGGCTCCGCCCAGGTTTTTGGAAGGGAAAAAGGAGAAGATACCAAGCTCCCCCATTGAGCCAGCTTTTTTGTGCTTGTACTGGGCTCCTATGGACTGGGCCGCATCTTCTATGACCGGGAGAGCATGCTTGGAGGCGGTTTTTAGTATAGGGTCCATATCCGCGCACTGCCCGAAAAGATGAACAGGGATAATGGCTTTGGTGCGGCGGGTTATGGCTGATTCCAGCTTTTCCGGGTCTATGTTGTAGGTGTCAGGGTCTATATCCACAAATTTGGGAGTGGCGTTAAGGCGGGCAATCACTCCGGCTGTGGAGAAAAAGGTAAACGGTGTTGTGATGACCTCGTCTCCCGGCTCTATGCCCAGCGCCATAAGAGAAATAAGGAGTGCGTCAGTTCCTGAAGAGACCCCCAGGGCAAAGGATGTCTCTGAATACCGGGAGATCTCCTGCTCCAGCTCTTTGACTTTTGGCCCCAGTATGAAGTACTGGGAATCAAAGACCTCATCCACGGCTGCCTGAATTTCGTCCTTTATGGACGCGTATTGCGCTTTTAAATCAAGTAAAGGAATTTCCATATTATTCCCCTATTTTTCGATCTCTTTTTCCAAAACCTTTCTTAAAACACCATACTGTTCTTCAAGCTCGGGCATAAGAGATGTGATCTCGGCAAAGTCTCCCATATCCGCGGCCTTTTCCATCTTAAATGCTGTTTCGCGGAGTCTCTCTCCTCCTATATTAGCAGCAGCTCCTTTGATCGTATGGGCCTGTATCCTCATTTTCTCAAAGTCTTTTTCCTCTAAATATTCTTTTAATGATTCTATCTGGATAGCGCTTTCCTCGATAAATATATCCAAAATCTCTTTCAATATATTTTCATCGCCCATCAAACGCTCTTCGAGCATTTCTTTATTAAACACAGGGGAAGGAGGAGCCGATTGCTTTTCTTTTTTCTCCCCATCTTCCTGTTTCTTGACCCATTTATCCAGAGTCCGGGCTAAATTTTGGATGCTGACCGGCTTTGATATATAGTCGTTCATCCCGGCTTCCAGGCATTTTTCCCTGTCGCCCTCCATGGCATGTGCGGTCATGGCAATGATGGGGATATCGTGATCCAACACCTTTGTCTTCGGGTTACGGATCTTCCTTGTGGCTTCCAAACCATCCATCACTGGCATCTGCACATCCATAAGCACAAGGTCATAGGAAATATCTCTTAAAACTCTCACAGCCTCAGCACCGTCAGCCACAGCATCCACGCGCATTCCCATCTTTTTAAGCATAGCTGTAGCGACCTGCTGGTTTGTAATGTTATCCTCAACCAGAAGGACCTTGGTCTTGCCGCGGCGCATCTCACGGATAAGATGGCGGGTGATCAGAACTCTTTCCGTTTTTGCTTTAACACCCCTTCCAATAACAGTGGCTAAACAGTCAAAAAGGTCTGACTGCCTGACCGGTTTGGTGAGATAAGCTGTGAATCCGATCTCCTCCAGACGGAAGGCATCGCCTCTCTGCCCCATTGAAGTCATCATGATCAAATGGACACCTCTTATCTTCTTATCGACTTTTATGGCCTTGCCCAAAGCTTCTCCGTCCATATCCGGCATCTGCATATCCAGGATGGCAAGCTGGAACGGGTCTCCTTCGTTGTAGGCTTTATACAGCTTATGAAGAGCTGTGGGGCCGTCCTGTGCGTCATCAACCCGGACATCCCAGGACTCAAGTTGGCTTCTTAAAACTTCTCTGTTTGTTCGGTTATCATCCACAATAAGAATATGTGTGCCGCTTATATCAGCCACAAGCTTTTCAGCAGGTTTGTGTTTTTTCTGTTTTTTGAACCGTGCGGTGAAACTGAACTCAGAGCCTTTTTTCCCCTCGCTCCTTACATCAATTTTCCCTCCCATCTTCTCTGTCAATTGTTTGGAGATAGCCAGGCCCAGACCTGTTCCTCCGGCTTTCCGGGTGCTTGAACCATCTACCTGAGTGAAAATATTAAATATGAATTTCTGCTTATCTTTTGGAATCCCGATACCCGTGTCGCGGACAGTAAACCGGAGCATCGTCTCTTTATCCGTCTCGGATTCAACGCTCACCCGGACTGCAACCTCGCCCTCTTCTGTGAACTTTATGGAATTTCCCGCCAGATTGACCAGAACCTGCCTCAGGCGTCCGGGGTCTCCTTTAAGATAGGTAGGCACATTCGGATCAGGCGCACAAATAAACTCAAGGCCTTTTTCATGCGCCTGGAAAGCCATAATGGATGCAAAATCCTCAAGCAGTGACCACAGATTGAAATCCATGTCCTCAAGCTGCAGCTGACCGGCCTCTATCTTTGAGAAATCAAGTATATCGTTTATGAGCGAGAGAAGAGACTCACCGCTCGTACGAATGGTCTCTGTGTATTTGAGCTGCTCGCTGTTGAGGTTTGTATCTAGAAGAAGCCCTGTCATACCTATCACAGCATTCATGGGAGTCCGTATCTCATGACTCATATTCGCCAGAAACTCAGTCTTTGCTTTGTCAGCAAGCTTGGCCTTTTCCAGAGCGCTCTGAAGTTCCTTCTCTGCCTTTCTGCGTTTTTTCTCCGCTTCAATGGAATGAAGCCCAAAGGCGATATCATCGGCCATTTCTTCAAACAGGTCCTTCTCCGCTTTGTCATTTATATAATCTTCTGGAATGGAAACCGTCATAAAACCATACACATTATCTTTATGGGTCAGGCTGATCGACATCCCCCCTTTCTTACGGCTGATACTCTGTGACAAGGGACAACCCGGGCATGCCTCTCGAAGATCCTTAAAAGTCATAACGCCCTTATTCTTCAAAGCTTTTTTCCCGCAACCCGGAAGCCATCCCTTTTTCATCTTATTGACCAAAGGAGCCATTTGCTCTCCAATCCCAGCTTCGGCTGTAGCGGAAATCTTACCGGATCCGTTAAAAAGAACGATCAAAGCACTTTGATACCCGCGGGTTTCAACGATCCCCTGGCAAGCCTTGTTGATGAGTTTGATCCTGTCTTTTGTTTGAATGATGAGCTGGTTCACATTGCGCACGGCATTCAGCACCTGGTTAAGATGTTTGACCCGCTCTTCTGCTTTTTTACGCTCTGTGATGTCCCTGTATATTCCAAAGACCCCCAGCTGTTTTTCCCCTGCAGAGATAGGAGAAGCAATGACCGATACGTTGACCGAGGAACCGTCTTTTCGGCTTCGAACAGTCTCCAGAGCCACGTTTTTTCCTTTAACAACATTGTTTGTTATTTCTTTTGCCCTGCTGATCTCATAACCGGCAACAAGCCTGTCAATATTCTGTCCTACTACTTCTTTGAGCTTGTAGCCGAATATCCTCAAAAATTCCCGATTTGCATGACTGACCGTGCCATCATTGGAAGTGATCACGATCCCTTCCTGCGCGTTTTCATAAAGCTGTCTGAACCGACTTTTCTCTTCATCAAGGGCTTGTTCGGCTTCTATGCGGTCTGTGATATCCTCAATAATCCCGTCATAATACTGAATCTTACCGTCTTTGTCTTTAACAGCCACGGCAGTGACAGAAGCCCATAAAAAAGTGCCGTCTCTCCTTTTTAATTTAAGGACTTCATCTTTGACAAAATGGTCCTTCTTCATTTTTCCGTTTAATTTTTTTCTGTCCTCTGGTTCCTGATAAAGGTCAGATACATTCCTTTTAAGAAACTCCTTTTTGCTTTTAAATCCGAACATCTTGATAATAGCGGGATTTGCCTCAATAAAGGTTCCCTTCGGGCCCGGAGTGTTTCTGTAAATGCCCACATTTATATTTTCCATCAGGCGTTTGTATCTGGCTTCGGACGAATCTGATTTAGGCTGACTTATTCTTCTGTCTTCCATAAGCATTCCCTTCCATGAAAACAGTCTTGATATCTGTTAACCTGTACTATTCATAAAAAATGGCGATAAGCATATTTTTACCTATCAGGCAAGCCAATCCTACAGCATTTGCCTTGTTGCAGGGCATTCGCAGTGAAGGACCACAGCTTCATACCCTGCGCCTCGCATCTGCAGCAACCTCGACTTGTTCATCATACAGGATATGGAATAAGTTTAATGTTTAATATCTCCAGTGTAAAGTGAAAAAAGGCCTTTTGACAAAAAGAAAAGATTGGTATAGAAATAATGATATGATGAGGAAAAAAACTTGGGTTTTATATGCCCTTATCTTTATTGGATTTGCCCTTTTATTGAAAGCCCAGGAAATTGATTCTTTTTACACACGGCTGCTCAATGAAGGGGAGGCTTCATTTAGAGCAGGGAATTTCAGAAAGGCGGTAAAAGAATTAACAATCGCTGTTTTTGGGATAGAGGGACACGATGATATTCTGGGAAAAGCGCATGTGTTATTGGGTCTTTCTTACTATTATCTTGACCGGCAGGAAGAAAGTAAAAACCATCTTATGACCGCTGCCGAGCTCATAGGGATAGAAGAGATGACCAAAGTAAAGCTGGATTCAGAGAAAAGGGAGGACCTTTCTCGGATTCTCGCTTATTTCGGGATAGGACAAGAGGAGCTTATACCGGATTCCAAAGACATGACGCAGCCTGAAACATCTGCGTCCCCCTCTGAGGAAGAACCAAATGAAGAGGCAGCACTTAGAAATAAAATACAGGAACTCAATACATATATAAAAGAAAACCCTAAGGAAAAAGAGCCTTATTATGAGCTCCACGAAATCTATCTTAAGGAAAAACAAGAAAGAAAAGCCAAAAAAACCCTGGAAGACCTTACAAAACAAGTTCCCCTGGAAACCAGGTCTCTTTTTCTCCTGGGAGTTATGCATTTCAAGGAGAAAAATTTCAAAAAATCTGAATACTATTTTTCAAGGATATTTGTTATCTCTCAGTCATCCGATGTGCCTTCGGAGATAATGGAGCCGAGCCACGCTTTCAATATATTGAGTTTTTACTACAGGGGCAAAAAAGAAAAGGCTTACGAACTTGCAGAGAGCCAGCAAGATGCCCTGACAGAAGAAAAAATAAACCAGTTGGATCTTGAAGAAACAAACAGAAGAGTGCTTCTTGAAATCATGAAAAATTTGACCAAATAAAGCTTTGGTATTATTATGAATCGATATAATTATGAATAGGGAGGGTTTTATGAAACTCAACAAAACGGCTTTAGCTCTCTCCGGAGGCATACTCTGGGGCGCCACTATTTTCCTTGCCACGATTTTTCTCCTTTTAACAGGCGGCCAGGGAGAAACTCTTTCAAAATTAAACGCTTTCTACTTTGGCTACAGCTTTAGCTATCTCGGCAGCCTGATAGGGCTGATATGGGGTTTTGTGGACGGATTTATTACGGGCTGGCTCTTCGGGTGGCTTTATAACATCTTCGCTAAAGAAAAATAAGCTGTTGTCAGTCTAGGAAGAGTGGTAGAGGTTTTTAAGCATCAATGCATCTTTTTCCTGAGTAGGACTTTCTATGATAATCAGACCTTCCACATCAAAATCCTTGAGCGCCTGTATGCACTCATCATAACGGAAGTCTGATTTATCGAGCATAAGGTGCTTGATCTCCCCTTTTTCCCCGTACATTATCCCGCTCATATGGATATGCATGTCTTTTAAAGCCGCTTCACCAAGTTTAAGCTTGATCTTATTCAGAATCCTGTAAAAGCTCGTGTAATCATTGGCTTTTCCATAACGGGCATGAAGATGGGAAAAGTCAATACAGGGTTTTAATCCTTCCACCTGCTGACAGAGAAAAAGGACTTCCTCCAGAGAGCCGAATTGAGAGCGCTTGCCCATGGTCTCGGGTCTTAGAGAAACCGTATTGTTCTGGGACTTGAGGATAGAAACGACTTCCTTAAGTCCCTGTTTTATGGTTTCAAAAGTATCTTTAGGGCTGTCCTGACCGTAATATCCTGGATGGAACACCACACTCTTGGCTCCGCAGACCTGTGCGATGCGGGCTGAATGGAGAAGCCTTTTATGACTTGTAATCCTTATTCCTTGACGGGGTGAGTTAAGGCTCACATAATAAGGGGCATGAACACTGAGAGCCACACCCAGCCGCTCTGCTTCGCTACGGATCTGCCCGGCTGTATCCACTCCCATTTTTACACCCTGGACAAACTCGATTTCAAGACAGTCAAGCCCCAACCGATTGATCTCTTTCAAGCCTTCTATTGTGGCCTTTCTCAGAGCGGATTGAGGAATGCCAGCTGTACCGAAAAGCAGTTTACCTTGAGGAGCCATTAGAGGCCTTTTCAGAGGAATTCAGGAAATCCTCGACTATTTTAAGAGCGCAGAAATCCCCGCACATGGAACAGGCCTCCGACGCTGTGCGTCTCCGCTCTCTTATCTCCTCAAATTTATAAGGGTCGATTGACAGCTTCTTCTGTGTTTCCCAGTCCAGCTTTTTCCTGGCCATTGAGATCGCAAAATCCTTCTCCAAAGCGCCTTTGACTCCCTTTACGATATCCGCTGCATGGGCGGCGATTCGGGAAGCGATCACTCCCTCCCTGACATCTTCTGGAGAAGGAAGACCCAGATGCTCAGATGGGGTCACATAACACAAAAAATCAGCTCCTGACCAGGCAGCTACAGCGCCTCCTATGGCAGAGACAATATGGTCATAACCAGGAGCAATGTCCGTGACAATGGGACCGAGCACATAAAAAGGAGCACCCTGACAAACCCTTTTTTGGATCTTCATGTTCATATCTATCTGGTCAAGGGGAACATGCCCTGGTCCTTCCACCATAACCTGGACTCCGGCTTCCCATGAGCGCTTCACCAGTTCACCCAGAGTTAGAAGCTCCTCGAACTGAGGCCTATCTGACGCGTCAGCCACAGCTCCCGGCCTGAGGCCGTCGCCAAGGCTCAGCGTCACATCATACTTGTGGGCGATCTCAAGAAGCCGGTCAAAATGCTCATACAGAGGGTTCTCTTTTTCATTATGCAGGATCCAGGCCAGATGAAATGCTCCGCCCCTTGAGACAATATCTGCCACACGGCCCTGCTTTTTCAGCCTCTCTATGGCTTTTGATGTGAGTCCCGCATGGACCGTCATAAAGTCGACCCCCTCTTCAGCCTGCTGCTCAATGACTGAAAAGATATCCTCCTCTGTCATATCCACAATAGCGCCTCTTTTTTCCATGGCCTGTATTCCCACCTGATAGAGCGGTACTGTCCCCAGGGGGATATGTGCTTTATCAAGGATATTCCGCCGGATTTGATTGATATCCCCTCCTGTACTCAGGTCCATTATGGTATCTGTCTTGAATCTGAGGGCGACCTCTGTTTTTTCAAGTTCACTCTCTAGATCAGGAAAATCCATGGAACTCCCGATGTTGACATTGACTTTTGTGCGGAGCCGGCTGCCGATCCCCACTGGATGGATATCCCCGTGATTCGGGTTTAAGGGAATCACCACTTTTCCAGAGGCGACAAGCTTTTGGACCTCTTCTACAGAGAGAGCCTCCTCCTCAGCCACCTGTTTGAGGGCATTGGTTATATTTCCTTTTTTGGCTTGTTCGATTTGAGTCATTATCATATGAATGCCGTTTCATAAGTTTATTGTGACCTGCGTCTTACATTCTTTATTTTGAGTTTTTCAACTTTATTTTACGACAATCTAGGTGAATGGTCAATGTGAGAAACCGAATAGAGACTTCTTTCCATTGACAGGAGAAAAAAAAGTTGTTATATGTAATATGATAAGCAAAAAGTTACATTGAAAAAGAACCAAACAAAAATATGGGTTTCCTTCATTATCTTATTGAATCTTGTCTGCATGTACGCTGCTTCTAAGGATCCGAAGGCGAACAAAGCCGTCAGGATCACCATTAAAAGCAGTTCTTTTCACACAGAACTGGTGGAAGAGCCGGCTCCGATACAGAAAACATTTCTATTACTCACCACTCAGTGGGAAAACATCCATCCAAAGCAAAAGATCGAAAAGGAAAAGCTGGAAAAGAAAACAGACCACACAATGGGCGTGAAACTCCTGACCGAAAAAAAGAAAGGCGAGCAGGAATATGTACTCGCCGATGTGGCGTACATGGTCGAAAAACTGTTGGACCATGTGTACTGTCTGGCTGACGGACTGGCCTATTCTTTCAGCGCTCTTACCGAGCAAATACAGGAAGGTGCCAGCCTCTCCGAACCCTTCGTTATTCCCAAAAAAGGAGATGTCCGCACAGTAAGCTTTGTGTTCTCTGTTCCGAAAGAAGCGCAAAACATGGCTTTTCAGTTCTTTGACTATGAATACGGAAATATATGTGTCCCTATAAAAGGCAACCTTCAGGATGCATGCGGGAAGGAGGGACCTCCTAAAGGAGCACTGAGTTATGCAAAAGGCAGCCTTATGGAAGAAGCAGTGCATTCCCTATCCTTTTCAAACGAATTTCAGGAGGAACAAGCTCCCCAAGGATGGCGGTTTGCTAAAGTCAGCTTGAGCGGTAAAAGCTTATCAGGAGACAGTATAAAAAATATCATCCAGATAGAGCCCGAGGAATACATCTGGCTCACTGCGGACGGAGGATACCTTTATTATGCTGTGGGAGGCACCACAACGGAGGAAGGCTTTATCCGCTTCACACCTGAATTTTTCCAGAGCCAGGAAGTGTTTTTTCTTGTGCCCGACTCTTCCCGGATCGATTCCCTCGGGATCCGTATCCGGAACCAGGTCCTTTCCCTTCCTTTTGATCCTGAAAAAGAAATCCGGATTCCAGAGCCTGCCATCTCTCATCAAGACGGCAGCACTATGAAGGTCATGGTTTTCTCTGCGCAAAAGAAGGGTTCTTCCGTAATCCTCGATCTTGGCATTCAATCCTTGGTGAGTTCCGGGATAGAAATCATGAGAGACCAGCAGTTCATCCTTGTGGATGAAGGCCGGAAGATTTATATGGATGAAGACCTTACTGATTCCCTTTTTTACAGACCTCCCTCTCCTTTTATCATCCCCCCGGAAACCTTTGTTCGCTTCGAGCTGGCTTACCAAACAGATTCTCTGCCACCTGTTTTGTATTTCAGGGGTTTTGAAAGCGAAAAAAACATAGACATACCATACATCAAAAAATAACCTATTTTGCAGGAGATAAAATTATGAAGAAATCATTTGTATCCATAGCCTCTTTATTTCTAATCCTCTGTTTCCTTCCCTTTACCTCAAATACCTATTCAAACAATGACTTACAGTTCATTCCCCTTTCTTCGGATGAAAACATGCTGACCCGGCAGATGAAATGGGAGGTCTGGGATAATCCTGAAGCCAGAGATGGGCCGAGCCAATGGGATACCATGCTCACCGAAACCTCAGGCATAAAAAATGATGCGAACAAGTGCGCTTCCCTGCTGCTTACCGGCGAAAAATCGTGGGGCAACTATTCCATACGCACAAATTTTATCCGATTCGGTGATGGAAGCGAGGAAGGGATGTCCTTCGGCCTGGTATTCGGATTCCAGGACCCTGAACATTACTACTGGGCAGGATATAATTCCGGAGAGGAAAGTTTCGAGCTTGTGTGCCGGACTCCCGAGGGATTCGATATCATGGAATCCACTAAAACCGAATGTCCCAAATATAAGAATATCCCTGTACAGGTTGATTTCACAGGTCAGCGCATGCGGTTTCTGGTTGATAAAAGCATTCTGTTCGATGTCAGTGATAGCCGTTACCAGAGGGGCCAATGCGGCTTGGCCGTGTCCGGGCTGGGAATGGAAAAAGTCCTTTTCAGCAGTATAAGCGTGCAGTCATCCGCCCCTGAAGACCTGCCGGAAATAGGGCTTGAGGACTTGCTCTCCTTAAACAAAGGAGCCCGTGTGGTAACACCTGAAGACGAGATCCACCTGGCATTGATAGACCACGAAAAAACAATAAAAAAAACAGACCCAAAGGGTCTCTTTCTTCTGTCCCTTAAAGAAAATGAGCTCCCTTATGAGGTCGTTTTTTCTTTTCCAACTGACAGAGGAGAAGCGGAAATACAAAAAATCGGCATCCAGCTCACTGATTCATGGCTTCCCGGAAATATTGAGTTCCTTGTCTCCCAGAAAAGCAGTGAAGGCTTTGAGTCCATCGGAACCTTTGAGATAGATCCTGACAAAAAAGAATATCAGGAGTTTGCGGTCAAACCCACAAAAGCTAAATATTTGAAGATGAAGATATTGACCTCCGGACCCAGCGGTATGACCCCGGATCTGGAAAAAATGATCATTGAAAGCATGGGAAAACAGGTCGCTATCAGCGAGGTCTATGCCTACGGCCGCTTCTTAAAAACTTCGGGTGAGGCTGGAAAAAACCAGGCTGAGGCTCCCCCTTCAGCTCAGGAAATATCCTTTACCAGCAACTTCAAAACAGAAAATCTTGATGGATGGGAAACATGGGACGATCCTGAGGCTGAACCTCAGAAGAGCATCTGGAAACCTGTGCTTACTGAATTTTCCGGGATCTCATGCCAGAACACGACTGAAGAATCAGCTACGCTTCTTATTACTGAAAAAGACGATTGGGAAAATTTCTCCGCTTCTTTTCAAGTGATGCCTACCACCCAAAAAGGCGGATACGGCCGATATTTCGGTCTTGTTTTTGGCTATAAAAATCCACAGCATTATTACCGTGTCGGATACAACAAACGAAACGACCGGTATGAGATATCTCTTTTCTCTCCACAGGGACTCGAACTTCTGTCCTTTGCCGAGATGGATATCCCGGAAGAAAAAGTCGGAAAACCCATGGATATCGAGCTGAAATCAGTAGGAAACCGTATCCTGTATCTTATCGACAGCCAGGTTGTCTTTGACATAGAGGACAGCCGCTCAAAGAAAGGGAAAATCGGGCTGGAAGCTTCTGGCGTCTCTCCGCTCGACTCAGGAAGCTATTTGTTCTCTGACATCAAAGTCACACCGATTGATCCTAATAATCCGCCTGAGAAAACCATGCAGGACCTTTTATCCTCAAGAAGAGGGGCAGCTGTGATCTACAGGTCATCCCCTCCGGTTTATTATGAATGGAAACGAATGATCGACCACAGCCTGGATCAAAAAGACTACAAAGAAGAGACCTTTTATTTTGACTTTGAGGACGGAGATCTTCCCAGAGAAGCTGTGTTCTGCTTTCCCCAGGGCAGATTTGCGGAGATCCATAAAATCGGGATCCAGGTGGGAGAAGAGGACTTTCCCAAAAAAATAAAATTCTCCGTGTCAAACAACACGCCGAAAACAGGATTCGAGCCTCTGACTGAAATCAATATCAAAGAGAGGCCGGATAGCCTGCAGGAATTTGAGGTGACCCCAACAACAGCCAAATACCTGAAAATCCAGATCACTGAGGCCTACATTGATGAAGAGATCGAGATCCCGGAGATATTCGTCAGCGGGTATTTCAAACAAAGTGGGGAGCAGATGACCGCAAAGGAAATGATGGAAGAATCCGAACTCAGAGAAAAAGAATCCAACAACTCCATCCAGGAGGCCCAGCTCCTTCCTATTAAAACACTTCTGGGAGGAGAAGTATCAAAAAACAATCAGGATGTTTATAAAATCCCCCTTTCTGATATCAAAGATGAGAAACTGGAGATATCGTTTCGAAAATTCGGCATAGTGAATGCAAGAGCCGTGCTTCAGACAAGTGAAGGGGAAGACATTTCTCCTTCTGACATCAGGACCACAGGGAACACTCAGGTCATGATCTACAGTTTGAAACCTGGTGACTATTTCCTCCAAATCACACAGCCAGAGATCTATGTGGTTCTTGTCTATGATGACAGCGGTTCTATGAAGGTTAGTGTCCCTACAGTGAAAAAGGTCCTCCGAGGATATTTAACCAACCTTAAAGAAGGGTTAGAGCTGAAGCTGATGAAATATACAGATAAAGTGTTTATGTTGTCCGATTTCACACGGGACCCCGCCCAGCTCACAAAAGCAGCAGAGAGTGAGGTCCTTGGGGCCGGAAATACAGACACCTTTAACGGGCTGCACACAGCCATCGATGAGGTCAAAGTCAAAGATGGTAACCGGGCTGTGATCGCTGTGCTGGATGAACTCGTCTGCCAGGAGGATGACTGGAAGCTCGCATACATAGAGCTCTGGGACGCCATCCTTGATACAGGCGTCATATTCTCTACCATCGGGGTACAGCCAGGTTGGCACAGCAAATCAGATTATTTTGATAACACTTTGAATCAGATCTTTAGTGAGATCGCCTACTCCACCGGAGGTCAGTTCTATCATTCGCCTTCGGATGAGATGATCGAACAAAGCGCTAAAACCATCTTTGAACAGTTTACCTCAGCCATCCCCTACCTTGTCCGGGCTGAACTGAAAAAACCGGAAAAACCCAAAGTGGAGAAAAAAGTGAAAAAACAGGGCTCCCTTCAAATCTTGTTTCAGGAAGGAGAAGAAAAAGCGACCATCAATAACGTAGAGCTGATCGTGGACGCTTCCAACTCGATGTGGGGACAGATTCAGGGAAAAAGTAAAATCTCCATCGCCAAAGAAGTGCTGGAGCAGATCATCAACGGCCTTCCCGAGGACATGAATGTAGGCCTGCGTCTGTACGGACACCGTTATTCTTTAAGAGACAGCCGCGCCTGCGAAGATACAGAACTGGTCATGCCTATGGGGCCGGTTCAAAAGCAGAAGATAATCGACATCATCCAGTCCATCAAACCCCGAGGAAAAACACCTCTTGTGTACTCTGTGCTCCAGGCAACCCGGGACTTCCAGAACACAGATAAAGGGACCATTATCCTTATAAGCGACGGTATTGAAAGCTGCGGAGGAGACATTCACTCCATTGCTGCGCACATAAAAGAGATGGAAGTGGATCTCAACCTTCATATCATAGGATTCGGTATACAGGAAGCTGAACACCGCGGACAGCTGGAATCAATCGCCCGGTCCACAAACGGAAATTATCTGGATGCAAAAAATGCGAACGAGCTCTTCTCTTCTCTTGAAGAGACGCTTCAGGTCGAATTCACGGTTACGGATGATAAAGGAGAGACGGTCGGAAGCGGTTTTGTGGGAGGAAATCCTGTTGAACTTACCGAAGGTTCCTATACGTTAAGATTGATGCTGGCACCCGAAATCATAGAGCAAAAAATCACCATAAAAGCTGACAAGATGCTTACTTTTATACTGGTCAAGGAAGAGAACAAATGGGTCCTTAAGGAATCACATCAGGAGGCTTTATGAGAAAAACTCAAACAAGAGGCTTTTTAATCCTCTTTCTTATCTTTTGTATTGTGTTTTACAGCTCCTCGAACGGACAGAATAAAAAACAAGACCTTCCCGGTGCGGAAGAGATCAGTGCAGCTCTGGGTGAGCTGGAAAACATGTACGGACAGCTTGAGGAATGGGAGGACGAACTGGATAAAAAGAGCTTCAGTCCTGAGGCCCTTGTGGACGAGGTGGGAAACCGAGTGGAAGCACTCTATGAGTGGGTCAGAGACAACACCCTGCTCGTTCCTTACAAGGGCACTTTCCGGGGGTCAAGAGGCGTGCTCATGGACAGGCTTGGAAACAGTCTGGACCGGGCGCTCCTCCTTTATGAGCTTCTCTATGAAGCCGGCTATGAAGTGCACCTGGCAAAAGGCGTTCTTTCGGATGAAGAGGCGGACAGCCTTTTGCAGAAGCTGCGGCAGCGGGCTGTCTCTTTCCCTTTTTATGATACGGGGGAGGAAGCTGCATCCGGAAACGAGCGTACGGAAACGTTTGCTTTAAAATTTGGCATGGATAAAAACAAGCTTAAAAAGGAGTTAAGCGATCAGATAAAGGCACGGGAACAGCTGGAAAAGAAAATACAAGCCAGAGCGGAAAGACAGACGGAAGCCCTGACCTCGGTTGTAAAGACTTCAGGAGCTGCGAAAAGTTCTGACCGTAACGCTCACTACAGGGAAGTCCTGAAGGAGCACTGGTGGGTGCAGTACCGTGAAGACGGGGGATGGATGGATCTGGATCCCTCTTCTCCAGATCTCGAGCCAGGCGAGACCCTTGTGGAACCTGATGACTTTTATGATGCGGATGACCTGGATGAGGATGAATTTCATCTTGTGCACATCCGTCTTATTATCGAGCAGTGGAAAGGCGGAAAGGTGGAGAAAAAGACAGTCCTTGAGCATACAGTCCGTCCGGATGAACTCTCTGCCGGCCGACTCCTGATCCGCCATTATCCTCTGGACTGGCCCACGGATGAGGATCTTTTTAATGCCGAGGACCTCATCTCAAACCTGAAGAATGTCCTCCTCGAACAGAAATCATGGGCCCCCACATTGACGGTTGATTCGGACGAAATACAAGGGAGCCTATTCAACCAAACCGGCGAGCTGATTGAAAAGAAAAAAAGCTCAGGAGGGATCGGGGGATTTAACAGGAGCTTGTTCAAAGCCTTTAGCGGTCAGGCAAAAAAGGAGGAACCGGAAAAAGATGCCTATCTCACTGCAGAGTGGATCGAATACGAACTCTGCTCCCCGGGTCAACCCGGCCGTATCATGCGGCGTGAGGTCTTTGACCTTCTGGGGCCAGCTCAAAGGGCTGAGGACACCATTCCCTCCCCTGACATAAAGGACAAAGATCGAATGAAACGCTGCCTCAGCATACTCGGTGAGACTGAAATTCTTGTTATTAAAGGCCGGTTTTCTGCGGAATTCATGGAATACCTGACCATTGAAAATTTATTGTCCAATCAAGAGACAGTGCTTGAACTTTTTGAAGGACTTAAAGATCCTGATCCTCAGCAGGTGCTCAACCAAATAGCGGAAACAACTTCCCCTCCGGGAAAGCTCTATGATATGGCTCTGGCAAGGGCCCGATTCGGTTGGAAAGGAAAAGGAGTTTTTCTCGATCACCCCAATCTCATCAGCTTCCATTCTCAATTAAATCTAAATCCTGAGGGGGAACTTGTAAAATACAGAAGTATGGACATCATTGAAAATGATATATCATTGCTCCAGGAACAAGATTTTTTCATCCGGCTAGGCCAGGGGGTCCTTGATACGAACATCGAAGCCCTTATTATGCCTCCCGGAGACAAAATCCTTAACACCAGTGAGGTCTTCAATGAAGGTTCTGGGTGGATAGCACTCACTGGTCCGGAAGATAAAGGATTCAAAAATCTGGAGCTTGACAGAGATTCGCATGAACGCATAAAGCAGGACCTTGAGAACGGCTTTCTGGTCATTGCGCCAACAAACGCTTTCAAAATCAACGGTGAAGAATACACCACTTGGTGGAGGGTTGATCCTGAAACAGGTCATACCCTTGGCATAGGAACATACGGCCAAGGCCAGGCCATAGCGGAATATGTGGAAGTGGCTCAGACCATGATCCAGCTCAAACTTCAAATCGAGTCTTATATGGGCATCTTCACCTGCATCATGAACACAGCCGCGGTTGCGCTTGCCGGAGGAGATACAACAGCGGAGCATAAACTGGCCGTTGCCAAATGCATATGGGACACTGTGTGCAACTATATGATGGGAAAACTCACCGGGTATTTTCTTGCTGATACTATCTGGTCAAATTTTATTGTGGAGAAAACCGTTGACTGGCTCAGCGGGGAATTGTGCAGCTCCGCTTTTTAACTTTAAACTTTTTGGTCGAAACATTATACTTTCCTTTTAAGCTAGATGAACTGAACTATTCAGACTAACAGATAAGGAGGAAAAATGAAAGAATACAAACTATTGATCAATGGAAATTGGGAACAGGGTGCCGAAGTGCGGGATATCAAATCCCCTTATGACGAAAAAGTGGTGGGAAAAGTCCACTTTGCCGATAAGCCACAGGTTGAAAAATCCATTGAAAAAGCTCATGCAGCTTTTCAAAAGACAAAACTCCTCTCAAGCCGGGAACGTGCGGAAGCGCTTGAGAAGATATCGAATGAAATAAAAAAAAGGGAAAAGGAGCTGGCTGAATCTATCGTTCTGGGCGCAGGAAAGCCTATCAAATCTTCACGGGTAGAAGTCTTAAGAGCTGTCAATACATTCAAGATCGCTGCCGAAGAGGCTAAACGCATAAACGGAGAGATCATTCCACTCGACCTCACGCCCCAGACTGAAAACCGCTGGGGATTTGTGCGCCGCTTCCCTATCGGTGTCATATCCGGGATCACTCCTTTCAATTTCCCTCTTAATCTGGTGGCGCATAAAGTCGCCCCGGCCCTGGCTTCAGGGAACACATTCATATCAAGGCCGGCCTCCCAGGTCTCCATAACAGATATGATACTGGCGGACATCATCAACGGAACGGATTATCCTGCGGGCGGATTCAATGCGGTTCCCTGCAGTTACAAGGCTGCAGATGCCTTTACAGAAGATAAAAAGGTTAAAATGATCACATTCACGGGAAGTCCGGATATAGGGTGGAATCTCAAGAAAAGAGCGCATAAAAAAATCGTGACTTTAGAACTTGGCGGGAATGCGGCTGTGGTGATCGAACCTGATGCCAACCTGGATTATGCCCTACCGCGTACTGTGCTTGGTGCTTACGCTTATTCGGGACAGGTCTGCATTTCCATACAGCGTGTTTATATCCACGAAAAAATATACGATCGGTTCCTGTCGGATTTCATAGATTCCGTTAAAAATCTTAAAATGGGAGACCCTATGAAAGAGACCACTGATGTGGGTCCTATGATCAATGAGGCGGCCGCAGAGCAGACCGAAGAATGGCTTGAAGAAGCCATTAATGACGGGGCGCACATCGTTTGCGGAGGAAAGAGGGATGGGTCTATGTTTGAACCGACAGTGATCACCGAGTGCAAACCGGACTTGAGAATATCATGGCTGGAAGCCTTTGCCCCGGTGGCCGTGGTGTACAGGTATGGTGATTTTGAGAAAGCACTGGAGCATGTCAACAACTCCATATACGGACTTCAGGCAGGCGTTTTCACGAACGATCTCAACAAAGCTTTCCGCGCATATGAAGCACTGGATGTGGGAGGAGTCATTGTCAATGATATTCCCACGTTTCGTATTGACCATATGCCGTACGGAGGGATCAAAGAAAGCGGATTTGGAAGGGAAGGTCTGAAGTACGCCATCGAAGAGATGACAGAGAGGAAACTCATGGCCCTTAACCTAAAAATATAATAATAAAAAGATAAAAAAGTAAAAAGGGGACGGACCATAGTATTTTCTTTTATATCAACAAGTTAACAGAAATAATACCCCTAATTTTTCGCTTAGACAGTTAATTTTAGTGCTATAATAATTGTTCTAAGGAATTTATCCTTCAGACAACTCAAATCCTCCTTCGTGTTCGATTATTCTTCTCTTTTTAAATTTTAGAGGCAATCGGTGATTTATCTTTTTTAAAAAATCTTGACCTCCCACAGCTATACTCTCTGTCCACTTTGGCTCTCTTTGATAGCATCTTGAAGCAACCATTTCATCAATAATTTCTTTATATGTATATATGAGTAACTCTTGGTTTTTTAGGCCTAACATCCTAATTAAACAAGGAAAATCAATAATTTTATATCTTTCCCTGTGAGCGATTATTTCATTATAGCCGCTGTGCGGCCATTCAGATGGATGTTCGACGACTCCTGCTCTCAGCATATTTAAGTCGATATAAACCATGCAATTGAGTAGATGAGTGTCCGATTCTACAGCTGTTGCATGATAACGATCCTCCCAAAATGCACCTTTCCGTTTTTTTCTGTGATTATATTCCCATGCAGTTCGACCGGCAACCAGGTTCATGCTATTCGCAATTGAACTTGCTTGCAAATTATCACGTATCAATAAATGAATATGGTTTGAAGTGACCATATAATTCAATACATGGATTTTAAATCTCTTCTTTGCCTGGAACAGCCAATACAACCATCGTTTTCTATCGCGCACAAATTTAAGCAAAAAATCTCGGTTATGGCAACGTTGTGTAATATGCCAAATCAAATTTGACATATAATGACGACTTGCTCTCGCCATGTGTTTATTCCTTTCTACTCGATATTCAGTTCGATTCGGAAATATCAAACCTTTGACTTCTGCTTTCTGCTTAAATAGACGACATTCATATAAAAAATCACTCATTTAAACTCAAGATGAATCGGATGTAAGGAAGCATGGAAGAGCCCATTGAGCGTATAGAGAACCTCTCCATTGATTATTCAATTCGTAAGCGAAAAAAGAAAGGTAACTTCTTAGACGGATGATTTTTATATTAAAATTGTCCTCCTAAGCTTAAAATAAGAGGGAAATATCAGCCTATATATATGAAAATAAACAAAAACCCATGGTCCGTCCCCTAAATTACTAAGCTGGCGGTTTTTACTTGACAGGATTTTTGTAGAATCATACACTGATAATTCATGTCAAGAGTGTTCAAATCAAATAAATTCAACTTTTTAATAAACTTCATAAATATATCATTATTATTATCCGAGCCGGAGGTATTATATGAAAACTATTAATCTATCTGAAGTAAGAGACAAGGTCAAAGACATCGTACAAAAAGCTAATTTCGAGCTTCAAGATGATGTGATGAAAGTCATTGAGGAGATGGAAAAAAAAGAGGAATCCCCCGCCGGAAAAGCTGTTTTCCAGCAGATCAAACAAAACGCTCAGATCGCTAAAGATGAAAAGTTAGGCCTGTGCCAGGATACGGGATTGGCTGTGTTTTTTGTGGAGCTCGGTGAAGACGTCCGCTTCAACCGGGATGAAGGGCTGGAAAGCCTGAGAGATGCCATCACCCAGGGCACCAGAGAGGGATATGAAGAAGGATATTTGAGAAAATCTGTGGTCGCTGACCCAATCCGCAGGAAAAACACCGGCGACAACACTCCAACCTATATTCACTGGGAGCTTGACAAAGGAGATCATTTCAAAGTCCAGTTCGTGGCTAAAGGAGGCGGCGCTGAGAATATGAGCCGGGTCAGAATGTTCGCTCCGGCCGCAGGAAAAGAAGGGATCGAAGACTTTGTTGTGGAAACCATAGAGAGAGGAGGATCAAATCCCTGTCCCCCCACCATAGTGGGAGTGGGCTTGGGTGGAAATTTCGAATACTCGGCTCTTTTAGCAAAAAAGGCTTTACTGAGAAAACCGCTCGGCTCTCATAATTCTGATCCATTCTATGCAGACATGGAAAAGAGGCTATTAGAAAGAATCAACAATCTTGGAATCGGGCCTCAGGGAATGGGAGGAAGGATCACATCGCTGGCAGTTCACATAGAGGCGTTTCCCTGCCACATCGCTTCCATGCCAGCTGCTGTTAACGTCCAGTGTCATTCGCACAGAGTGCTGTCGTTTGAATTGTAAATAAAGGTGAAAAGTGAGATTTGTTTCCATGTTCGAACACCCCGAAGTCCCAATAAGAGAGGATATATGATTTTTTCCCGAAATAATAACATTTATAAATTCATATATGGAGGACACTATGCCTGCAAAAGGTTATGTTGAGATCGATATTGAAAGGTGTAAGGGATGTGATTTGTGCGTCCCCAGCTGTCCAACAAACTGTCTGGCTTTAAACACATCTGACACCAACAGTTATGGTCTTCATTATGCTTATCTTAAAGAAGAGGAAGACTGTATCGCCTGTATGAACTGTTCTGTGATCTGTCCTGATGCAGCCATCACAGTTTACAAAAAAGAAGACCAACCTAAACAGAGGAGTTAAAAATGGGTGAACTAAGATTAATGAAAGGTAATGAAGCCCTTGGCGAAGCAGCCATCAGGGCCGGCCTTCAGGGCTATTTCGGCTACCCGATAACACCTCAGTCAGAAGTCATGGAGTATCTGGCCCAGCAGGAGCCCCATCATAATTATGTTCTTCTTCAAGCAGAAAGTGAAGTGGCGGCCGTCAATATGATGTATGGAGCTGGAGGAGCCGGAGCCCGGATCCTGACCACCACATCTTCCCCGGGATTCTCCTTAATGCAGGAAGGCATATCTTATATAGCCTGTGCTGAGATCCCCTGTCTCTTCTGTAATGTGGTGCGCGGAGGCCCTGGACTGGGAACCATACAGCCCAGCCAGAGTGATTATTTCCAGTCTACCAAAGGCGGCGGTCATGGTGATTACCACACCATAGTGCTTGCTCCGAATTCTGTTCAGGAGATGGTAGATTTCGTGTACCTGGGATTTGAGCTGGCAGATAAGTACAGAACACCTGTGACCATTCTATCTGACGGAGCCATAGGCCAGATGATGGAGAAAGTCGAACTTCCTGATCCCATCGAATACAAACCCGACAAACCTTGGGCCACCACAGGAAAAACAAAAGACAGGGAACGCAATATCCTCACATCCCTTTATATCCAATCTGAAGATATGGAAAAAAAGAACCAGAAGCTCCAAAAAAAATATGAAAAAATCAAACAGAACGAAGTCCGCTTTGACGAATACAAAACAGAAGATGCGGAAATCATCGTTGTCTCCTTTGGGCTCACTTCCAGAGTCATAAGAAAATCTGTGGATATCGGCCGTGCTCAGGGAATGAAGATAGGGCTTTTCAGGCCTCAAACTCTATGGCCTTTCCCGTATGAAAAACTGACCGAATATGCGGATAAGGACAGGGTGAAATTTTTCATCTCTATTGAGATGAACGCAGGACAGATGGTGGAAGATGTCAGGCTGGCTGTATGCGGTAAAAAGCCGGTTCATTTCTACGGGCGCATGGGAGGTATTGTTCCCGATTCTTACGAAGTCATCGAGCAAATTAAGAAGATCAAGGAGTGATATCATGAAAAAAGGATACAAACTTATTTATAAAAGGCCACAAACTTTGACAAAAACTCGAATCAACTACTGCCCGGGATGTTTTCACTCCACCATACACAAGCTTCTTATGGAGGTCATAGAGGAGATGGGCATCCAGGAAAAAACAATAGGAGTCTGCCCTGTCGGATGTTCAGTTTTTGCCTATAACTATATGGATGTGGACATGCAAGAAGCGGCTCACGGCAGAGCCGCTGCTGTAGCCACAGGGATCAAACGGATGCTTCCTGACAGATATGTTTTTTCCTACCAGGGAGACGGTGACCTGGCTGCCATAGGAACAGCCGAGACTCTGCATGCCTGCAACCGGGGCGAAAACTTCACTTTTATTTTCATAAACAACGGCATTTACGGAATGACAGGAGGTCAGATGGCGCCTACCACTCTGGAAGGGCAGAAGACCACCACTTCCCCCTATGGAAGGGATCCGGAAAAAATCGGCCTTCCCTTAAAAATGGCAGAGATCGTGTCTCAATTCGAAAGGGTGGCGTATGTGGAAAGGGTGAGCTGCAACACACCCGCAAATACAAGAAAAGCGAAAAAGGCCCTGCGCAATGCTTTTGAATATCAAGAAAAAAAGCTGGGAACGACCTTTATTGAGGTGGCATCAAACTGCCCCTCCGGCTGGAAAATGACCCCTGAGGATTCATTAAAATGGCTGAAAGAGAGAGTCTTCCCCTACTACCCGTTAAAAGTCTTTAAGAAACCTGACAAGAAGAAGGAGGTATAGACTGATGTTAAAGGAAATGGTGTTTGCTGGATTCGGAGGACAGGGAGTGCTTTCTATGGGAACATTAGTTGCATATGCGGCCATGAAAGAAGGAAAAGAAGTGAGCTGGTTTCCATCTTACGGACCTGAGATGAGAGGCGGGACAGCCAACTGCATGGTCAATATCAGTGATGAGGACATCTCATCCCCCATTGATACGGAATTTGATATTGCTGTTGTCTTTAATATACCTTCTTTGGAAAAGTTCGAGCCACGGGTTAAAAAAGGCGGGATCCTGATCTGGGAAAGCAGTGTTATAAAAAAAGGACCCACTCGAAAAGACATCCATGCTTATGCGATCCCAGCTATAAAGATCGCATCAGAGAAACTTAAAAACACAAAAGTCATGAATATGGTAGCAATGGGGGCTCTTCTCAAAATTACCCAGATCGTTAAAAAAGAGTCTGTTTTGACCGCCCTAGAAGGAACGCTGCCGGTAAGATACCATCACCTTCTTCCTCTAAACAGAGAAGCCCTGGATATGGGTATGGATATCATCAAAACAAAGTGAGCCGTGAATCAGAAACGGCAAATTTGTCTATTGGGATAACTGCAGAAAATATTTTTCCATAACAGTTTTGTCCATATATCCGACGTGTCTGTGCCGGATCTTTCCTTCCCGGTCAATAATAAAAGTGACAGGAATATATTGACCCGGCTGAAAGTCCTGGATCAACTGGGATGTTCCCATGGCTACTGGATAGTTTACTTCGTATTTCTCAGCAAACTTCTTAACAACCTCGTCTCCCTGCCTGTCTAAAGAGATGCCCAATATCTCCATTCCCTTTTCATGATAGAGGGCATAAGTTTCCACAAAACCGGGTATCTCTTGCCTGCAGGGAGGGCACCAGGTAGCCCAGAAATTGACAAACAATACCTTGCCTTCGAAATCATCCAGAGTGATTTCATTGCCGTTGAGGTCTTTGAGAAAAAAATCCGGTGCATCCGGAAATCCGTCATCTCTGCTCATGACAAGCTTTGTAGGAACAACAGCTAAAAATAAAACAACCACCAGCACTGCTAAAGAAATCCTTGTTTTCATGTGTATCTCCCGGAAAAACTTAATACTATATAATTACGATATTAATTATAGGATATATTTATAAGAAAATCAACTCATAAAATTTACTATCATCCATTTACAGCTTGCCTGGATGATGAACAAGCTGAGATTGAAGAGAGCTTAATGAAATTCAGGTGTGGCTGAAGCGACATTGAAGATTTAGCCTTCGGAGTGCTGTGTTTAGCGAGCAAAAGCCATATCTGAATTTTATATCGACTTGCCTGTAAGGTCAGTTACCACTTATACACAATCGCGGCCCAGGTGAAGCCTGCCCCAAATGCGACCATGACAAGATCAGCACCTTTCTTGAGCTTCCCTTCTTCTTTGAGTTCGTGAAGCCCTATGGGTATGGTGGCCACAGACATGTTCCCGTACTTATGTATATTGGAAAACACTTTCTCCTCGGGAAGCTTTAATCTTCTTCCTGTTGCCTGGATGATGCGGATATTAGCCTGATGAGGAATCAGATAATCAATGTCTTCTTTCTTTATCCCGGCTTTCTTTAAGGCCATGAGCGCGGCTTCTCCCATGCACTTAACAGCATATTTGAACACCTCATTGCCTTTCATTTGTATGTAATGAAGCCCCTCATCAACGGTTTTGTGAGAAGCCAGATTTAAAATTCCGCCTCCGGGAAGGATAAGAAGTTCGCCCAGATTCCCGTCTGCTTTCCAGTAAGACGACAGCATACCCCTCTCATCTTCAGACTTTTCTAGAACAGCGGCAGCACCTCCGTCTCCGAACAAAACGCAGGTATTGCGGTCTTTCCAGTTGGTTATTTTGGAAAGGCACTCGGCACCTATAAGCAGGACCCTCTTCGCTGAGCCCGCCAGAATGAGTCCTTCGGCCACGATCATCCCGTATAAAAAGCCAGTGCATCCTGCGGATAAATCAAAAGCAGGCACATGATCGGCTTTCAATCCTTTCTGAACCCAGGTAGCAGTGGAAGGAAAAATCGTATCAGGAGAGGATGTCGCAACGAGGATCATATCAATGTCTTTGATGGTAAGTCCTGCGTCTTCAACCGCTCTCTTCCCTGCTACAACAGCCATATCAGCTGTGGTTTCATCAGGAGCGACTATATGCCTTTCCTTTATCCCTGTCCTTGTGGTTATCCATTCGTCAGAAGTATCCACCATTTTCTCAAGGTCTTTATTTGTTAAGACCTTTTCCGGAACATACATGCCTGTCCCAGTTATCTTTATTCGCTCTGCTTCTTCAGTCTTCATTTTGACTCCAAATGACGTTTATAAATAATATAGTCTATTCAAAATACATTCAATTTGCAAATAATAAAAAAGAATTATAAAATTCAAAAAAATGCCCAAGTCTTCGTTCAAATTTCTATCTGCTTTCCTTATAGGCACTCTCATGCTCTTTCCCGCAATATCCCGATCACAGCTTGTCATAGGACAGTATGAGGATGAAGCCCCTTTGAGAACATGGAATACTTTCGGGCTTCTCACCGGAGGGACGTTGAGCATGGGAGGCGCTCATTATGCTTATGCATCCGACATCTCCACAGCTCTGACCAACCCTTCCCAGTTAAGCCGGATGCCCGGCTTCACTGTTCTTACAAACGGCTCTCTAAACAGCGCCTCACTTTTTAAATACTCCATAATCAATACAGGTCCGACACACACATATGAAAATCCTTCTCTTGTCCTTTATTCTCTGGATTTTGGTGGGATCTCAGTGAATATAAACGGATGGGGCCTGGCATTAAGCACATCCATACTTGAGAATTATGATAGACCCCCCGCCTACTCCGAGTATACGGAGAGTGGCTCAGTTTTTTATAGATTAGACTTTGAACAAACCGGGCTTTTGAGAAATATAAACCTGGCTGTATCCAAAAATCTGGGAAATCGGATTTTCATTGGATTGGGATTTAACTTTGTAACAGGGAATATCAATAAGGCTTTGAGAGAAGACTATTACGGAAGTACGATTATCATGACAGATGAAAAATCCCACAAACTGCAGGGATTTTATCTAAACGGAGGCCTGACACTAAAAATATCCGAAGCTTTTCAGGCTGCAGCTGTTTTCAGGACTCCCTATGAAAAAACAAGTACCAGTGAAAGCCTTCTCCGGTATGAAGCGGCTATTACTGATACAGACATCCAGATAGAATCCCAGGATGATTCAAGTTTTATGCAGCCTTTGATAATCGGAGCCGGCATAAATTACCAATTCTCAGAAAAATTCAGAGCGGCTGCAGATACCACTTTTTTCAACTGGTCACAATATAAAGTCACCCTCTTCGGAGAAGAACAAGAGAGAGAATTCAAGGATATTATCTGTTTTGGAACCGGCATCGAATATATGAGCGCTACTCGGATCTTCGGACTTTCCTTTGATATGCCTTTGTGGCTGGGTTTTTATTACGACCCTCAGCCAATGAAAAATCCAGCCTCCCGTTACTTCTCTGTCACATTTGGAACCGGTCTGGAATTAGACCGCTTTTATCTCCATGCAGGAGCTTCACTGGGATATGAAAACGGTTCGGGCGATCATCTGAGAGGGAGACGGATTGCACTGACTATAGGGTACAGGAGCAGGAAGTAAAGAATTAAGGAGAGAGGTAAGATTATGAAAAGGATTGCGATGGTATGGTTAGCAATGGCCATAGCTTTTTCTCCTCTGACAGCTCAGTTTTCAGGAGAAAAGGACATCATAAGCATCCAAAAGACGCCTGACGTCATAAAGGCACTAAGAGGCATGAACCTGGATGTCCTTTTAGAAAAAAAAGATGAAATCTACATTGTCGCAGACTTCTTGGACCTTATTAAATTAGAGGAAGCAGGGATTTCCTATTCTCTTGAGACTTACAGGTTTGCTGCTCAGGCCGCGCAGAGCCCCGCAGCTCAGGGAGGCATCAACGGAGATTATCACTCTTACCTGGAGCTTGAACAAGATCTTTTTCTCCTTGAAAGCTCATTTCCCGGGCTTGCAAAGGTCGAGACTATCGGAACGTCTCATGAACAGCGCCAACTTTATGCGCTGAAAATAAGCGACCACGTGTATCAGGAAGAAAACGAAGCAAAAGTCATTCTCCTCGGATGCCACCATGCCAGAGAATGGATCTCTGTTGAGGTCCCTTATCTGGTCGGAAAGCATCTTTTAGAAAATTATGCATCTGACTCTGAGATCAGAAGTCTTGTCAATCAAAGCGAAGTCTGGATAATCCCCCTTGTCAATCCGGACGGGCTTGTCTACAGCATCTATTACTATAGATACTGGCGCAAAAACAGGCGCAATAATGGGGACGGGAGTTATGGAGTCGATCCGAACAGGAACTACGGCTACAAATGGGGCTATGATAATATTGGCTCCAGCCCGGATACTCACTCTGCCGTATACAGAGGGCCGGCTCCGTTTTCTGAACCTGAAACACAGGCTGTGAGAGATTTTATCACAGGAAAAAATTTTCAGGTCCTTATCACTTATCATAATTACTCCCAGGTCATCCTCTACCCATGGGGATATACTGAGGATCCTTCCCCTCTGGATGAACTGATGCACGACATGGCCGAGTACATGGCTGCTGAAATGGAAAAAGTCAACGGGACCACTTATGAATTCGGTGGTGCCGGAGATTCGCTCTATCTCACTAACGGAGATACCACAGACTGGATGCTCGGAGTCTTCGGAGTCCCTTCCTTTACCATAGAACTTCCTCCCGTAGACATATTCGCAGGAGGATTTTACAACAGCGAAGAGGATATCATACCCATTTTTCAGGAAAATCTTCCAGCTGTTCTGTATTTAATAGAATGGGCCATTGAGAAACACAAAAGCACTGCCCAACCTTCCCCTCTCATACCGGAATACCCCCACAATAAAACAAGGAAAGTCATAAAAAAATAAGATTTCATTCAGGTGTGGCTGTCGCTCGCTAAAGATTTTTAACGCCATTCTCCTTCGTTTTTCTCGGCTCCTGCGTAACTCCCCCCGTCCGTGGGTCAGACATACTCGGAGCCCGGCTGCGCCGGATGCCCTCGAAAAGCCTCATCCGAAGGCTAAATCTTCAATGTCGCTTCA